>NZ_BSSY01000014.1:0-254115 GCF_030269225.1 Actinoplanes sp. NBRC 101535
TCAAGCGGAGTTCCTGGTTCTGGGTTGTCTTGGAGTGACAAACCTTGATACCTGAACTCCGCTTCTTACTCCCCGATCAACACACCCCTTGACCAGCCACACCAACGCCTAACTGAACGGCGTTGCGGCTAGACACCTTCCGCAGTCAGGGTCTGCCTCTGTGGTGATTTCGGGCGCTCAGCACGCCCGTATTCACCACACCACCAGGGGTGTGTTGATTTGGGGCGTCCTGCGCGCCCGTATTCACCACGCCGTCAGGGGTGTGTTGATTTGGGGCGTCCTGCGCGCCTGTATTCACCACGCCGTCAGGGGTGTGTTGATTTGGGGCGTCCTGCGCGCCTGTAATCACCACACCGCCACGGGTGTGTTGACTTCGGGCGTCCAGCGCGCCCGAAGTCAACACGCGGACGGGCTTCGCGCCCTGACCACGAAACGTGTCTAGCTGCTCCTGTCGGGCTCGAGGGGTGCGGATCGGCGCGGCGAGCCCGGGGTGTCGACGGCGTCCGGCCACTGACGCGTACCCCCGTCCCCACGTCTGTGGCAGGAAGAGGTAGCCGAGATCGCGCGCAGTCGCGACCTGGACCTGGAACTGCCGGTCAAGAGTGCCCCGGTCAGGCGGAGTCGCGCCAGACGATCGGGGTGTCGAGCAGCTTGTTCTCGACCGGGGCCGGCTCGCCCCGGAGCTGCTGCAACACGAGCTGGGCCGCCCACGAGCCGAGCTCCGAAGCCGGCTGGTGCACCGTCGACAGCTGCGGCTGGCAGCGCACCGCCCACGTGCTGTCGTCGAACCCGACGATCCCCACGTCGCCGGGGACGCTGCGTCCCGCGTCCCGCAACGCCTCCAGCGCGCCGGCGGCGACCGCGTCCGAGGCTGCGAACACGCCGTCGATGGCGGGCTCGCGTTCGAGCAGGGCCCGCATCCCCTTGACGCCGGACGCGTAGTCGTAGAGCGGCACGTCGGCCACGAGTTCCTCGTCGAAGGCCGGGCCGAGCGCATCGCGGAACCCGTTGAGCCGGTCGATGCCGGAGTCCCGGTCCAGTGCTGCCGCGATCATGCCGACCCGGCGGCGTCCTCCGGCGAGCAGGCGTTTCGTGATCGCCCGTGCGGAGCCGGCGTTGTCTATTCCGACGAACGGGATGTTCTGGCTGAGATCCGGCGGATGACCGACGAAAGCCGCCGGAAGGGCCAGATCGCTGATTACCCTGATGATCGGATCCCGGGCGCGTGCCGACACGACGATGGCGCCGTCGACGAAACCGCCGCTGAGATAGCGCGCCACGCGGTCGGTGTCGCGGGCTGACTCGACCACCAGGCTGACCATCTGGTGGTCCGCCAGGGAGAGCGCGGCATTGGCGCCCAGCATGATCGACCCGATGTTCGGATCGTCGAGGAAGAGCGAATGCGGTTCCAGGGCGACGAAGGCGACCGCTTGCGAGCGGCGCATCTTCAGGGCGCGTGCCGCGTTGTTCGGCACGTAGCCGACCTCGGTGATGGCCGCCTCGATCGCGGCGCGGGCCTCGGCCGAGACGTAACCGCCGTTCAGCACACGGCTCACGGTGCCCCGCGAGACGCCGGCCGCCGCCGCGATGTCGTGCACCGTGGCACGTTTCCGGGGTTTCGGCCGCGACATGCGATCACAGTACGCCGCGCGGTATTGACCTCGCGTCAACCCAGTCTTAGCGTGTGCACGTTCACACATCCGTAACCGGCCGATAGGTCTGCGGAAATGTGTGCACGTGCACACATCTGTTGACCAGGAGTTTTATGAGAACCGTGCGCATGCCTGTGCCGGGCGTCAGCCTGGGGTGTGATTACAACCCCGAGCAGTGGTCGCCCGACGTGTGGCGCGAGGACGTCGCGTTGATGCAACAGGCCGGAGTCGGCCTGGTGGCCGTCAACATCTTCGGCTGGTCCAACCTCGAACCGAGTCCCGGCAAGCACCACTTCGACGACCTCGACGAGGTGCTCGACCTGCTGCACGCCGGCGGGATCCGGGTCAACCTGGGCACCGGCACCTCCTCGCCGCCGCCGTGGCTGAGCGCCCGGCACCCGGAGATCCTGCCCGTCGCGATCGACGGGACCACCCGGTTCCCCGGCGGCCGGCAGGCCTGGTGCCCCAGCTCCCCGGTGTTCCGCGAGCGGGCCCTCGACCTGGTCGAGCGGGTCGCGCAGCGGTACGGCAACCACCCCGCGCTCGCCCTCTGGCACGTCTCCAACGAGCTGGGCTGCCACAACGCGCTCTGCTACTGCGAGAACAGCGCTGTCGCGTTCCGTACCTGGCTGCGGGACCGGTACCAGAGCATCGAAGCGCTGAACGACGCCTGGGGCACCTCGTTCTGGAGCCAGCGGTACGGCGACTGGGACGAGATCCAGACGCCGCGGCTGGCGCTGTCCCTGCGCAACCCGGGGCAGCTCGTCGACTTCCAGCGGTTCAGCTCGGACGAACTGCTCGGCCACTACCGGGCCGAGACCGCGATCCTGCGCCGCAACTCCAGCGCTCCGGTCACCACGAACTTCATGGTCACCGCACACATCCGGAACCTGGACTACTGGTCCTGGGCGCCGGAGATGGACATCGTCGCCAACGACCACTACCTGGACCACCGTCTGGGGAACCCGACCGCCGAACTGTCCTTCGCCGCCGACCTGACCCGCGGTCTGGCCGGCGGCCGCCCGTGGATGCTGATGGAACAGGCGGCCGGCGCGGTCAACTGGCAGCCGCACAACCTGGCCAAGGCGCCCGGCGAGATGATCCGCAACTCGCTGACGCACGTGGCCCGCGGCGCCGACTCGGTCTGCTTCTTCCAGTGGCGGGCCTCCGCCCAGGGCGCCGAGAAGTTCCACTCCGCGCTGCTGCCGCACGCCGGCACCGACACCACCGCCTGGCGTGAGGTGCTGCGCCTGTCCGAGACGCTGCAGCGGATCGGCGAGGTGGCCGGCACCGCGGTGGTGTCGGACGTGGCGCTGCTCTTCTCCTGGGAGTCGTGGTGGTCGTCGGAGGGTGAGGCCCGGCCGTCGCAGGCGGTGACCTACCTCGGCCAGGTGCACGCCGCCCACCGGGCGTTGCGAGAGCTCGGCGTGACCGTGGACGTGGTGTCCCCGGACGCCGACCTGAGCGGGTACCGGCTGGTGGTCGTCCCGGGGCTGTACATGGTCGGTGACGCCGCCGCCGAGCGGATCACCGAGTACACCCGCGACGGCGGGCACCTGCTGGTCACGTACTTCAGCGGGATCGTCGACGAGCGGGACCGGGTCCGCCTGGGCGGATACCCGGGGGCTTTCCGCGAGGTGCTGGGCGTGCTGTCCGAGGAGTTCGCGCCGATGCCGCCGGGTGACGAGGTGCGGCTGAGCAACGGGGCGACCGCGACGCTCTGGACCGAACGGCTGCGCCTGGCCGGCGCCGCATCGGTGGCGAGCGGTCCGGACGGGACCCCGGCGATCACCCGTAACGAGCACGGCGACGGGACGGCCTGGTACGTGGCCACCGAACTGGACCCGCGCGGCATGCGTGACCTGGTGCGCAACGTGATCACGGCGGCCGGCGTGAAAGCCGTCGGACCGGAGACCGACGGATCGGTCGAGGTGATCCGGCGTACCGGCGAAGGCCGCTCCTATCTGTTCGTGATCAACCACGGGACCACCCCCGTGGTGTGCCCGGTCGCCGGATACGACCTGGTCACCGCCGAGCACATCACCACTGTCGTGGGCGGCGGGATCGCCGTGATCCGAGAGGAGAAGGCGTGAGAAGCAAATCCCCGGTACGCGCTCTGCTGTTCTTCATCCTGCCGTTCGGCCTGCTGTTCGCGGCCTTCTATCTACTGCCGATCGGGTACGCGATCAAGCAGTCGCTGTACAAGGTGCAGCGCACCGGCACCTTCGGCCCGGCCACCGAGGTCTTCGGCGGGTTCGAGCAGTACCAGCGGGTGTTCGAGAACGGCCCGTTCTGGTCGTCGGTCGGCCGCGTGCTGCTCTTCGGCGTGGTGCAGGTCCCGGTGATGCTGGGACTGGCCCTGCTGCTGGCCCTGCTGCTCGACTCCGGACTGGTGAAGGGGCGCGGCTTCTTCCGGCTGGCGTTCTTCGTCCCGTACGCCGTGCCCGGTGTCGTCGCGGCGATCATGTGGGGTTTCCTCTACTCCCCGAACCTGTCCCCGTTCACGTCGTTGACCAGCAGCGTCGACTTCCTCTCCGCGGACTTCGTGCTGTGGTCGATGGCGAACGTGGTGACCTGGGTCTACGTCGGCTACAACATGCTGATCATCTATTCCGCCCTGCTGGCCATCCCGCAGGAGGTCTACGAGGCGGCGAAGATCGACGGCGCCGGCCCGTGGCGTACCGCCTGGTCGATCAAGGTGCCGCTGGTGATGCCGGCGATCATCCTGACCACCGTCTTCTCGATCATCGGCACGTTGCAGCTGCTCGCCGAGCCGCAGGTGTTCCGGACGTTCAGTTCCGCGGTGTCCAGCACGTACACCCCGAACCTGACCGTCTACTCCACCTCGTCGATCCCGAACTTCAATCTGGCCGCGGCGTTCTCGGTCGTCCTGGCCCTGGCCACGTGCGCGCTGTCGTTCACGTTCCTCAAGGCCACCCAGCGTGGAGGTGACAAGTGAAGGGCATCCGCGAGTCCCTCTTCTCCCGGGCCGGCGCCACCGCCGTCATGCTGCTGTGCACCCTGTACTTCCTGGTGCCGATCTGGTGGCTGCTGGTCGGGGCGTCCAAGTCACGGTCCCAGTTCTCCAGCACCGAGCCGCTCTGGTTCGCGGACTTCCACCTCGGCGACAACCTGAGTGAGCTCTTCGCGTACCGCGACGGGGTCTTCCTGCGCTGGATGGGCAACAGCATCCTGTACACCGGCGGGGCGGCCCTGCTCGGCACGATCCTGGCCGCGATGTGCGGGTACGCCCTGGCCAAGTACCGTTTCCCCGGCCGGGAGGCGCTCTTCAACCTGGTGCTCGGCGGCGTGCTCGTCCCGGCCACCGCGCTGGCACTCCCGCTGTTCCTGATCTTCAGCCAGCTGAACGCGACGAACACCTTCTGGTCGGTGTTCCTGCCGAGCCTGGTCAACCCGTTCGGTGTCTATCTCGCCCGGATCTACGCCACCGCGAGTGTTCCGGACGAGCTGCTGGAGGCCGCCCGTCTGGACGGTTCCGGTGAGGTCCGCACCTTCTTCACGATCTCGGCGAAGTTGATGTTCCCGGCCCTCGTGACGATCTTCCTGTTCCACTTCGTCGCGGTCTGGAACAACTTCCTGCTCCCGCTGATCATGCTCGGCAACGAGCGTCTCTTCCCCGTGACCCTGGGCCTCTACTCCTGGAACACCCAGGTCAACCAGATCCCCGAGCTGCGCATGCTGGTGATCGTCGGCGCACTGATCTCCATCCTGCCGCTGATCGTCGCGTTCCTGTTCCTGCAGCGCTTCTGGCGCAGCGGCCTCGGTGCCGGCTCGGTCAAGTAGCAACAAAACCGTCCTTATATAAACGAAACGAGGAAACCGTGCGTTTTCCGATGCGCTCCCTCGGCATTGTGCTGACCTCGGCGCTTGCCCTGACCGCCTGCTCGTCGACCAGCGACGACTCGACCGAGAGCAGCGGCGCGGCGAGCTGCGCCCCGTCCTCCGGCCCGGTCACCCTGAACTTCACGTCCTGGATCCCCGGCATCGAGACCGTGGTGAAGGCCTGGAACGACAAGAACCCGGACATCCAGGTCACCGTGCAGACCGGCCCGAACGGCAACGGCGGCACGTACCAGAACTTCTTCAACCAGCTGAAGGCCGGCAACGCCCCCGACCTCGGCCAGATCGAGTACGACGCGCTGCCCAGTTTCCGCGTCCAGGACGGCCTGACCAACCTGGCCGACTGCACCGAGGTCACCGCGGCCAAGGACCAGTTCGTCGACTGGACCTGGGGCCAGGTCACCTTCGGTGAGGAGAACTCGGTCTACGGCATCCCGCAGGACGCCGGCCCCATGGCGCTGTTCTACCGCAAGGACCTGTTCGAGAAGAACGGCATCGCCATCCCCACCACCTGGGACGAGTACGCGGCGGCCGCCGAGAAGGTGAAGGCCGCCGGCGGCTACATCACCAACTTCTCGCAGAGCGACATCAACCAGTTCGCCGGTCTGGCCTGGCAGGCCGGGGGCCGCTGGTTCGCCAACGACGGCTCCCAGTGGACCGTGAACCTGCAGGACGAGGGCACCACCAAGGTGGCGAACTACTGGCAGGGCCTGCTCGACAAGAAGCTCGTCTCGACCGTGCCGCCGTGGACCACCGAGTGGGACAACGCGTACAACAAGGGCAACGCGTGGACCTGGGTCTCCGCGGTGTGGGGCGCCAACTCGATCTCGTCGGGCGCGCCGGACACCTCCGGCAAGTGGGCGGTCGCCCCGATGCCGCAGTGGACCGCCGGTGGCACCAGCGCCGGTAACTGGGGTGGCTCGTCCACCGCGGTCTTCAAGGGCTCGAAGCACCCCTACGAGGCGGCCAAGTTCGCTCTCTGGCTGAACACCGACCAGGAGGCGCTGACGCTGCTGAACAAGGAGGCCAACCTCTACCCGGCGACGAAGTCCGGCGCGACCCTGCCGGCCCTCTCCGAGGGAGTCGAGTTCTACGGCGGCCAGAAGATCTACGATGTCTTCGCCACGGCTTCCACCCAGGTGGCCGCCGACTTCGTCTGGGGCCCGACCATGACCTCCACCTACGCCACGGCGTCCGACGGCTTCAAGGCCGCGGTCTCCGGCAGCGGCACCCTGGCCGACGCGCTCAAGACGACGCAGACGGCCACCATCGACACCCTGAAGTCCCAGTCGATCCCGGTCGCCGAGTAGTGACGGTCCACCACCTGCGCGCCGCGGGCTCCAGCCTCGTGCTGGACGCCCGCGGCGTCGCGGCGTCCATCGTCCACTGGGGCAGCGATCTCGGTGACCTCGACGGAACCGCGCTCGCGGCGCTCGCCGACGCGGTCGTTCCGGCGGTCCCGCCGAGCTCGCTCGACGTACCCCTGCGCTTCGCTCTGCTGCCCGGCCTGGCCGAGGGCTGGAGTGGCCGGCCCGCGCTGGCCGGCCACCGGCAGGGCAGACCCGCCGGAGGGTTGCGGCTGGTGGGTGCCGATCTTCAAGATTTCTTGACGGTACGCTCCGCAACTCCCGAGGGTGATTTAGAGGTTCTCACCGAGCTGGACCTGTCATCGCAGGGTGTGCTGCGGGTGCGGCACCGCCTGACCAACACCGGTCCCGGCGACTTCCACCTCGCGGGCCTCGACGTGCGGCTCCCGATTCCGCAGGACGCCGCCGAACTGCTCGACTTCACCGGCCTCTGGTGTCACGAACGTCAGCCGCAGCGAACCCCGCTCGGCCACGGGATGTGGAGCCGGGAGAGCCGGCACGGACGCCCCGGTCACGACGACGCGTTCCTGCTGATGGCCGGCGAGCCCGGTTTCGGGTTCCGGCACGGCCGGGTCTGGGCGGTGCACCTGGCCTGGAGCGGCGACAAGTCGGTCCACGCCGAGCGTTCCGCGCTGGGCTACGGCGCGCTCGGTGCCGGTGAGCTGCTGGCCCCCGGTGAGATCACCCTGGCCGAGGGTGGCTCCTACGAGACGCCGTGGCTGGTCGCGGTCTTCTCGGACACCGGCATCGACGGCCTCTCCGACCGCCTGCACCCGTGGATCCGGTCCCGCAACGCGCTGCGCCTGCCCCGGCCGGTCGTACTGAACACCTGGGAAGCGGTCTACTTCAACCAGGACCACGCCGTCCTCAACGAGCTCGTCGACGCCGCGGCCGCCGCCGGTGTGGAGCGTTTCGTCCTCGACGACGGCTGGTTCACCGGCCGCCGCGACGACCGGCGTGCCCTCGGCGACTGGTACGTGGACGCCGAGACCTGGCCGGACGGCCTGCACCCGCTGGTCCAGCGGGTCCGCGGCGCGGGCATGGAGTTCGGCCTCTGGGTCGAACCCGAGATGATCAGCCCGGAGTCGGCGCTCGCCGCCGCACACCCGGAGTGGATCCTCGGCGGCCCGGACGCGCCGACCTGGCGCTGGCAGCGGGTGCTCGACCTGGGCGACCCGGGGGCGTTCGCGTACATCCGCGACCGCCTCGCCGACCTGCTCACCGAGTACGACATCGCCTTCCTCAAGTGGGACCACAACCGGGACCTGCTCGTCCCCGGTTCGTCGCACCGGCAGACGACCGCGGTCTACCGGCTGCTCGCCGAGCTGAAGACGGCGTTCCCGCACGTGGAGATCGAGAGCTGTGCGTCCGGCGGCGCCCGCATCGACCTGGGCATCCTCGAGCTGGTCGACCGGTTCTGGACCTCGGACACCAACGACCCGCTGGACCGGCAGGCCATCCAGCGCTGGACCAGCGTGCTGGTCCCGCCGGAGTACCTGGGCGGTCACCTGGGCGACGCCACCGCGCACGTCACCGGTCGCACCTCGGCGCTCGGGTTCCGGCTGGCCACCGCGCTGTTCGGCAGCGCCGGCATCGAGTGGAACCTGACCGTCGCGAACGACGCCGAGAAGCAACTGATCGCCGACTGGATCGGTGAGTACAAACGGCTCCGGCCGCTGTTGCACACCGGTGCGGTGGTCCGCGCCGACCCGGCCGACCCGGCGCTGCGCCTGCACGGTGTGGTCGCGCAGGACCGGTCGCAGGCCGTGTACGCGCTGGTCGCCACCGGAACGCCCCGGTCCGCGCTGCCGCCGCCGGTCCGGTTCCCGGGTCTGGACCCGGTCCGCTCCTACACGGTCCGGCCGATCGGCGCGCCGTACAAGGCGGTGCAGGACGCCCCGCCGCCGTGGCTGGCCGACGGCGGGATCACCCTGCCCGGCCGGGTGCTCGCCGAGGTGGGCCTGACGGTGCCGCTGCTGGCGCCGGAGCAGGCCGCGCTGTTCACCGTCGACGCCGTGTGAAAGGTGGCCGGGCGTTCGCGCCCGGCCACTCTCGGTTTGTGATCCGCGACACGCATCCATGCTCGGCGATGCGAATAGCACCAGGCCAAAGCTGATCTTCGATGGGGTCGCGCGTGCCGCGGACGAACGGCTTCTTGCCCCATCAATGCGGGCACATTACAACTGACGCCCGGGGTATGGGCGTCGATCTCTCTTCGGCGCCCCCTGAAAACGCCAACGGGGAGATCCACTGTGCGATCCGGCCTACCTTTGTCTTCTCTGCTCCTCCGTACCGGAGGTGTCCTCACAGCCCTGACCGTCGCGGTGGTGGCGACGGCACCCACGGCCGCACATGCGGTGTCCGGTGACAGCCCGGCGGTGTCCACACTGGGCGCCCTGGCCAAGATCACCATCCTGGCGCCCGGCACGACCGGCGCGGTCGCCTGCACCGGCGTCCTGGTCGCACCGCGTCTGGTGCTCACCGGCGAGGCCTGCTTCACCACCGGCACCGGCGCCGCGGCGCAGCCCACCACCGCCCGGCCGTTCAAGGTCAACTTCACCACCGGCAGCACCACACAGACGATCAACGTGGCCGGTGTCCGGTACGACCAGGCCCGCGGACTGGCCCTCGTCGGCCTCGCCAAGGTCCCCGCCGGGATCACCCCGGTCGCGATCAGCAGCACCGCGCTCGCCACCGGCGACACCGTCAAGGTGGCCGGATACGGGCGCACCGGCACCGAGTGGGTGCCGGCCTCCCCGCACGAGGCGTCGTTCACCGTCGCGGAGACCGGCTCCGGCACCGCGACCGTGACCGGCGACGGCTCGTTCTGCCCCGGCGACTCCGGTGCCCCGGTGCTGCGCGGCACCGAGCTCGTCGGCCTGGCCCGCAACGCCGGCGGCAAGGGCTGCATCGGCTCCACCTCGACGTCCGGCGGTGGCACCGTCGCCGTCACCACCGACCTGAGCTCGCTGTTCGCCGGCGACGCGCTGGGCCGCAGCGTGCTGACCCCCAGCGACAACGGCTTCGCCGCGGTGGCCGCCGCCGGATTCGGCAGCGTCCTCGCCTCCGGTGACTTCGACAAGAACGGCTACCTCGACGTGGCCGTCGGCGCCCCCAAGGACGCCCCCGGTGGCGCCGCCTCCGGCTCCGTCACCGTCTACTACAGCTCGGCGGCCGGGCTGAGCGCCGGCAAGCGCCTGCGCCAGACCGACCAGGGCGCCGCCGACGAGGCCGGCGACGCGTTCGGCACCTCGCTGGCCGCCGGCGACTTCAACAAGGACGGCTACGCCGACCTCGCCATCGGCGTGCCGACCGAGGCCGTCGGCACGGTCAAGGCCGGCATGGTGATGGTGTACCTGGGCAGCGCCACCGGCCTGGGCGCCCCCGCCGGGCTGACCCAGACCAACATCGGCGGCGGCCTGGCCAACGAGGAGGGCGACCTGTTCGGCTGGGCCCTCGCCGCCGGCGACTTCAACAACGACACCTACCCGGACCTGGCCATCGGCGCCCCCGGCGAGCAGCAGGCCGGCGAGACCGCACACAGCGGCACGATCTATGTGCTCAAGGGCTCGGCGACCGGTCTGGTCTGGGGCTGGTACCTCGACCAGAGCATGTTCAACGGCGCCAACGAGGAGGGCGACCTGTTCGGGTACTCCCTCGCGGCCGGCAACGTGACCGGCTCGGTCCACACCGACCTGGTGATCGGCGCCCCCGGCGAGGCACCCGCCGACGACCCGAAGTCCGGCGGCGTCTACATCATGCCGGGCGCGGCCAGCGGCAAGGGCACCGGTTTCGGGCGTACCCAGTCCGGCAACGGCGGCGCCAACGAGGCCGGCGACGAGTTCGGTGCGGCCGTCGCGGTCGGCAACCTGGACGGCGACGCGTACGCGGACGTCATCGTCGGCATCCCCGGCGAGGCACCCGGCGAGTTCCCGAAGTCCGGCACCGGCACGGTCTTCCCGGGCCAGGCGACCGAGGTCGCCACCGGCCTGCCGTTCAGCAGCGCGCAGTTCAACGACGCCTACGTGGCGGGCGACCGGTTCGGCGCCTCCCTCGCCGTCGGTGACGTCGACGGCGACGGCAAGGCCGAGATGCTGGTCGGCGCCCCCGGCAAGGCGAACAACGGCGCGGCCAAGTCCGGCGTGGCCTACCTGTACCGCGGCCAGGCCCGCAGCACCACGGTCACCAGCCCGTTCGCCGGAGCCGGCCGCATCGACCAGCCGAAGGCGTTCGGCGTCGACGAGGCCGGCGACGCCTTCGGCACGGGCGTGCTCCTCGCGGACCTGACCAAGGACGGCAAGGCCGACGCGGTCATCGGCGCAGCCGGCGAGGCTCTGCCGGGCGAGGCGGCCGCCGGTGCCGCCCCGGTTCTGACCTCGGTGTTCACCGCGGCTTCCTGAGCCGTCCGAGACGCAGCGAAACGGGGCCGGGCGACCGGCCCCGTTTTCTGTTCTCCCGGACGATCGGCTCCTGGTCCGGCCCTCAGCACGGTCCTAGTCGCGGAAACCGGCTCGCAGGCGCTGGGCCAGGCTCTGCGGCGGGGGCGGCGGCGTCGGCCGGCGGCCGGCCGACGGGGCGGACCGGCCCACCGGACGGTCGTAGTCGGCGGCGACGATCGCGTCGATGATCTGTTCCTCGCCGAAGTTCTCCGAGCCGGGGATGGACGGGACGAAGCCGACCAGCACGCCGTCGCGCATCACCTGCGCCTCGAGACCGGCGGTGCCGTCGGTGTCCCACTCGGCCTCGCGGCCGTCGGCGAGCACGACGCGGACGCCGTATTGCGTGATGCCGGCCCGGGGGAGTTTCACGTGAGCGAACACGTTGCGGTCGCGCAGACTCGCCACCACCCGGCGAGCACGATTCTCGTCCATGCCCGCGACGGTATCGCGAAGATCTGAAAACACGCTGAAGAACGGCTCCGCGGCCGTTGAGAGGAAACTGCACTCTGCGCATGTAACATGACCCGCGGTCAAAACCCCAGGTCACATCGACGCATGTTACTACGCCGTAATTTATATGTCACCGGATTACTTTCATCGAGATCTTGACTTACTGTTCGGTAACCGAAGCGCTTCGGCCCCCACATCCCCCGCCGGATATCGGAGGCCACCGATGAGAATCGGGCCCGTCCTCGCCACTCTCGTCACCTCGTCCATCCTCAGCCTCGCCCTCGGCACCCCCGCCCGGGCGGCGAGCGTCGACTACACCGCCCTCGGCGACTCGTACTCCTCGGGCGTCGGCGCATCCGGCCAGTCCGGCTCCTGCCTGCGCAGCAACTACAGCTACGCGGCGCAGTGGGCGGCCAAGAACAGCCCGACGTCGTTCCAGTTCCTCGCCTGCAGCGGCGCCACCACCGACGACGTGCTCAGCACCCAGATCCCCACGCTGAGCAGCGGCGCCGACCTGATCAGCATCACCATCGGCGGCAACGACGCCGGGTTCGCCCCCACCGTGATCACCTGCCTGACCTCCAGCGACGCGGCCTGCGTCGCCAAGGTGAACGCCGGCAGGGAGTACATCCAGAACACCCTGCCGGGCAAACTGGACACCACCTACGCGGCGATCAAGGCGAAGGCACCGGGGGCGCGCGTGGTCGTGCTGTCGTACCCGCAGATCTTCGACACCGCGGCCCCGGTCTGCGAGATGAGCATGACCAAGCGGAAGGCGATCAACGGCGGGGCGGACGCGCTCGCCTCGGTGATCGCGGCCCGGGCCTCGGCGGCCGGGTTCGTCTACTCCGACGTCCGCGACGAGTTCGCCGGGCACGGGGCGTGCGCCTCGTCGCCGTACCTCAACGGGTTCACGCTGCTGCCGCCGCAGAACTCGTACCACCCGAACGTCAACGGCTACACGAACGGCTATCTGCCGGCCTTCAGCGGTTCCGCGAGCTGAACACGTTCCGCGGTCCGGGTGCGAAGCCCGTCCGCGTGGTGACTTCGGCCGCGCTGGGCGCCTGAAGTCACCACACCAGTTGTGGGTGTGGTGATTTCGGCCGCGCTGGGCGCCCCAAATCACCACACCAGTTGTGGGTGTGGTGACTTTGGCCGCGCTGGGCGCCCCAAATCACCACACCAGTTGTGGGTGTGGTGACTTTGGCCGCGCTGGGCGCCTGAAGTCACCACGCGGGCCCCTATGGCGAACGTGTCTATGAGAGGAGCGGGCCGGCGGGTCGACCCGCCGGCCCGGTCATCCGAATCGCTCGGTCCGGATCAGTTTCGGGTCGTGGCCCAGCGCCACCAGGATGTCCGCCACCGTCTCGACGAACCCGGCCGGGCCGCAGACGAAACAGTCCGGCTGGAAGTCCGGCGGCCATCCGTGGTCGTTCACCGTCGCGACGTCGATCCGCCGCGGCGGGACCGGCCAGCCCTCCGGCGCGGTCCGGGTGTAGACGAAATGCACGTCCAGCCCCGGATCGTCGCGGACCCGGCGGCGCAGTTCGTCGGCGTAGAGGGCGTCCTGCGGCGTACGCACCGAGTAGATCAGCCGGAACGGCTGCCGTCCGCGCGCCGCACCCCGGGCCCGGATCATCGCCATCAGCGGCACCACCCCGGAACCGCCGGCGATCAGCGTCACCGGTGCGGTGGCGGTGTCCCGCCAGACGAACCAGCCGCCGATCGGCCCGCGCACCTCGATCCGGTCGCCGGCTTCGACGACGTCCGCCAGATACGGCGAGACCTCACCGTCCTCCAGCCGCTGCACGGTGATCTCGACGGCCCCGCCCCCGACGGTCGCCGCCTCGCGGGTTCCCGCCTCAACGGTCCCGCCCTCAACGGTCCCGCCCTCAACGGTCCCGCCCTCAACGGTCCCGCCCTCAACGGTCCCGCCCTCAACGGTCCCGCCCTGAACGGTTCCCGCCTCGCCGGTCCACGCCGAGGCGATCGAGTAGCTGCGCTGTGCCTGGTACCCGTCCTCGGCGGTGAGCCGGATGTCGACGTGCTGGCCGGGCAGGTGGCCGGGCCAGTCCGGCACGTCGAGGACCAGGGTCCGGGCTGTCGTGGTCTCCCAGCGGGCCTCCAGCACGGTGGCGGCCCGCCAGGTCAGTCGCCGTGATACCGCTGTTCGCGCCATGGGTCCCCGTACATGTGGTAGCCGGCGGCCTCCCAGAAGCCCGGCTCGTCCTCGTGCATCATCCGCAGACCGTCGACCCATTTCGCCGACTTCCAGAAGTACAGGTGCGGGATGACCAGCCGGGCCGGCCCGCCGTGTTCCGGGTGCAGCGGTTCGCCGTCGTACTCGTACGCGATCCAGGCCTGCCCGTCGAGCAGGTCCTCGAGGGGCACGTTCGTGGTGTAGCCGCCGAAGCTGTGCGCCATCACGTAGTCGGCCGCGGTCTCGACGTCCTCGAAGAGGGTGTCGAGCGAGACGCCTTTCCAGCTGGTGCCGAGCTTCGACCACTTGGTCACGCAGTGGATGTCCCGGGTGATCTCCTCGGCCGGCAGGGCGGTGAACTCCGCCCAGTTCCAGGAGGTCTTCTCGCCGGTCTCCGTGATGATCGAGAAATGCCAGCGGTCCAGCGGGATCCGGGGTGTCGGACCGGCGGAGAGGACCGGGAAGTCGTGTGCCAGGTACTGGCCGGGCGGCAGGTCGGGCGGCGAGTCACGTCGCCGCCCGCCGAAGCCGCGAGAGATGATGCCCATGGGATACGAGTAAAGCGCATGTTCGTTTCAGGCCGTGACGGTCCCGCTGGTGACGCCCTGCACGGCCTTGGTGGACGCCAGCACCACGCGGTACGTTCCCCCGCTGACCAGGCCGGTCATCTTCTGGCTGCCGGCCGCCTTGACGGTCCGCACGGTCTTCCAGGTCTTCTTGACGTACTGCTGGACGGTCAGTTGCTGTCCGGACGCGCCGGTCACCTTGACGGTGATCGCGCCCTTGGCGCTGCGGACCGCGGTGACCGCCGCTTTCACGCTGTACGCCGAGGTGACCGCCTTGGCGCCGGTCATGCCGACGCGTACCCGGAAGGGCTCGTTGGCGACCCGGGTCACCGCGTACGTGCCGGTCGTGCTGAGGGTGACCGTGCCGCATGTCCAGGCGCCGCCGTTGACCTGCAGGCAGGACGACGCGGTCTTGCCGGAGGCCGCCTTGCCGCCGTCGGTGACCTTGAAGGTGGTGACCGTCTTGGTGCCGTAGACGACGGTCTTCGTGGCGACACTGGTGCTGATCATCGGGCCGGCCGCGGCGGTGAGCGCGGCGTCGATGTCGATCCGGCCGTACCCGTAGTCCTTGTCGAAGCCGGCGGCGCCCAGGTCCACCGACGACTGTTCGAGGATCGCCTCGATCTGGTCCGGGGTGAGGGCCGGGTGCGCCGCCCGGAGGATCGCTGCGGCCGCGGCGACGTGCGGTGACGCCATCGAGGTGCCGTCCATGTACGCGTACGCGTTGGCGCTGTTCTTGCCGGTGGTGAGCGCAACCGGATAGGTGCTGAGGATGTTGCCGCCCGGCGCGGACACGTCGACGTAGCTGCCGTTGTTGGAGAAGGTGGCGTATTTGTCCGCGGCGGTGGTGGCCGCGACGGCGATGACACCGTCGTTGGCCGCCGGGTAGCTGATCGGGCTGCCCTGGGCCCGCTCGTTGCCGGCCGCGGCGATCACGGTCACGCCCTTGCCCCGAGCGTAGGCGATCGCGCTGGTCAGGGCGGCGAGCGGTTTGGTGGCCCCGAGCGACATGTTGATCACGGTGGCGCCGTTGTCGGCGGCCCACACCACGCCCTGCGCGGTGTCCGACATGTATCCGCTGCCGTCCGCGCCGAGCGCCCGGACCGCCAGGATCTTGGCGTCCGGGGCGAAGCCGGCGACGCCGAGGTCGTTGCCGGTGACCGCGGCGATGGTGCCGGCCACGTGGGTGCCGTGACCGTTCTGGTCGGTGGTGCCGCCGGCCGTGTTGGTGATGGCGTCGAAGCCGCCGACCACCTTGCCGGCCAGGTCCGGGTGCGATTTGTCGACCCCGGTGTCGATCACCGCGACGGTGACGCCCGCGCCGGTGGACCGTTGCCACGCGGTCGGCGCCTTGATCTTGGCGAGGTCCCACTGCTTGCTGCTCAACTTGTCGTTGAGGGTGGGCACATCGGTGACGCGCACCGGGACGTCCAGCTCGGCGCCGGAGTCCATCGCCCGGATCACACCGATCGCGCTGACCTCACGGACCGAGATGACCGGGCGGCCCTCGGCGTCGAGGACGGTGCTCACCACCCGGGTGGTGCCGGGCGACGGCTGCGCTGCGGCGGGCACGGACGCGGCGGCCAGACCCGCGGTGGTGACGACCATGGCCAGGCTGCCGGTAAGGAAACGCCGCACTGAGTGGTCCTCCGCTCTCCGGTCCGGCCGTACCGGCCCGACCGGACCACCATCGCGGGTGGCGGGTGCGGGGGAGGGCCCGTGCGGTTGCGATCCGGTTGCGGCGACCGGACGTACGATCGGCCCATGCCGTTGACAGGGGAGTACGGTCCGAGCACCTCGGACTGGGCACGTGAGCAGGCAGAACTCTACGAGGCGACCGGAGGTGCCGAGGGTGGTGGCATCCAGGGGATGTCGATCATCGTATTGACGAGCGTCGGCGCGAAGACCGGGCTGTTGCGTAAGACGGCCCTGATGCGCGTCGAGCACGACGGTGAGTACGCGGTGGTCGGCTCGCTGGGTGGCAGCCCGAAGAACCCGGTGTGGGTGTACAACCTGCGGAAGAATCCCCAGGTCGAGCTCCAGGACCGGGAGGAGCGCCACGATTACACGGCGCGCGAGGTGTCCGGTGCCGAGCGGGACGTCTGGTGGGAGCGGTCGGTCGCGGCGTTCCCGAACTATGCGGAATACCAGCAGAAGACCGACCGGGTCATCCCGGTGTTCGTGCTGACCAAGGCCTAGACGCGGAGGAACCCGCCGTCCGAGGGGGCGGCGGGTTCGGCGCGGGCGGTCAGCCCTGCGCGTACGTCAGGCAGTCGGCCTTGTCACCGGAGGCACCCACGGTGATGGCCGGCGCGCGGCACTCGAGGTTCTGGTTGTAGGTGCAGTCGGCCCGCTTGCAGGCCCCGACCTGGGCGGTGGCGACACCCATGCCGCCCTGCTCGCCCGAGCCGATGAAGGTGTCGCACTCGGCGGTGCTCAGCGATCCGATCGTGATCGCGAAGGCGGTACAGCCGTCGTGGTTGTAACCGCACTCGGCGACCGTACAGGTCTGCACGCGCGGCATGTTCATCATCTGCGTCACGGTAACCAACTCCTGCGAATCGTCATTGTCGGTGCTGCCGACGATAACCCCGTCATGGAGTCGATTTCCAGTTGTGCGCGTGATCAACCGTTAAAGATTCGTCTCATTAGGTAAGGCGGCCCTATGTCATTTAGGTAAGGCAATCCTTTGCTGCGGTAAGCCATTCCTGAGGCTTCTGAGGTGCGCATCTGTTCGAAAGTGACCGGATTCAGCGGCTGGTGGTTTGGAGCGGCGAATCCAGGGTACGCATGATTTTATCGCCGGATCCGGGACCATGGGATTCCACGGTGACGGGCGCTCCGAGCAATTCTGAAATAGCGGCCGACCAGTCATCCGGGCGGTGCAGGGAATCGGGCACGGCGCGGTTCAGCCGCCCGGTCAGACGCTCCTGGAAATCCAGATCGCGGAACGCCCCCGGGACGATCCGGTCCCAGGACCGTCCGTCCACCCGGTACGACGTGCAGACCCGCAGCCCCGGACAGCGCGGCGGGACGTCCAGGTGCGTGACCGCCAACTCGTCGACCCCGCCGGCCACCTCGACGGCGTACCGGTGGGCGACCGCGTCGAAATGCCCGGACCGGAACGCGCCCTGCCACTCGTCGCGCCCGTTGTGCGCCTCCGGCAGATCCAACCCGGGCGCCTCGGTCACGAACGGGCCGGCCCCGTGCCGGGTGGTGTACGTGCGCACCACGCCCAGCCGCCGGAACGACGGGCACAACTCGTCCACGTTGCCGAACGTCGTCGTCGACCAGGTGGTGTACGGGTGCCAGCCCCGCCACTCGTCGAGCAGCACCCCCTGCGCGCCCTCGAACACGCACGGCCCCTCGGACAGCAGCCGGCCGGTGAACTCCGCGCCGACGATCCGGACCACCGAACCGAACGCGGTGAAGGCGTCCACCACGTCGTCGAGCGGGACACCGTGCGGATCCAGTGCCTCCCGGACCTGCGCCAGGCGACGGCGCAACCGCCGGGGGGAGAGCACGTCGGCGACCCGCGGGGCGTTCGCGTGCTCCGACGCGTACGCCATGGTCTCGCCGACGCCCATGCCGCACGAACCGTGCCGGTCCGCACCCCGCGCGAGTTCCCGCCGGTGATTCGCCGCCCGATGCCACGGAGTCGCGAGCAGGGCGTCACCGTCGACCGTGAGCAGGTCGAACGGGTGCCCCAGCGCCGCCGCCTCACCGGCCAGCGCCAGCGGATCCACCACGGTGAACCGGGTCAGATGGGTCGGCACGCCCCGCAGCGTCCCCGACCCGAACTGGGCGAACGTGTGATGCCGGCCGGACTCGGTGACCACGTTGTGCGCGGCCTGAGCTCCCCCGTTGAAGCGCAGGACGGCCCGGACCCGCCCGGCGGCGCAGAGCGCGTCCACCACCGTGCCCTTGCCGGCGTCGCCGTAGCCCAGATCGACCAAGGCCACATGCTCGGTCACAGCCGCTTGTTCCCGCTCTGCCCGGCGGTGATCTCGAACGGCGCGCTGCGTACCGCCGCGGTGCGCTGCAGCGGGGCGAGCGCCCGGCCCACCGACGTGCCCGCCGCCGACCCCAGATCGGCCAGGTCGGCGATGCCCTCGTGCAGGTCGATCGCGTCCTCGCCGAGACCGACGGTCAGCGCGATCGTCTCGCAGACCGCGTCCAGGTCGTCGAGTTCCAGCACGTTCTGCCCGAGCAGCTCGCGCCAGCGGGCCAGCACCTCGGCGTCGCCGCCCCAGCCGGCCGCGGTCGGCAGGATGTAGTAGACGTCGTACTTGCGGCGCAGCTCCTCGAGGATCTCCTCGACCCTGATCGGCTGCCGCAGTTCGTCGCCGAGGACCGTGCGCACCTCCCGCGGCTTGACCTGCGGGTAGGGCAGCTCGTCGCCGATGATGAACAGATAACCCCGCCGGCCGCGATTGATCATCGAGTCCAGGATCGTGTGCCGGGCCATGAAATAGAGCGCCAGCTCGTAGGACTCGCGCTTCTGCCCGCCACCGCCACCCTCCAGCAGGATCCGGGCCAGTTGCTCGTCCATCCGGTTGTCCGACTCGAACTGTCCCACCTGCAGCGGCGCCCGGTCACAGGTGGCGTCGCCGATCGCACCGAACATGATCTGCGGGTCGATCGCGTAGTTCTTGCGGGTCAGCAGGCCCAGCAGCTGCGGCAGTTTGGTCTGCAGCACCCGGGGCACGGTGCCCATCGAGCCGGTCACGTCGAACAGGACGGCGATCGGCGTACTGAACGGGTGATCGTCGGAGTCCCGGCTCTCCCGCATGAAGACCCCCTGCGGGTCCAGGTCCGGGTGCGTCGTGCGGGCCCCGCTGTCGCTGTACGCGAAAGCGCTGGTCCCGGAGGCGGCCCGGTAGGTGGCCGCAGCGCTGTAGACATCGGTGGACCAGTGTCCGCTTCCCATGAGTTCCTCCTCAGTTCCGGTACCGCTGGGGGATGAGCTCGTCCAACTCGGCCAGCAGCGCCCAGGCGTCCTGCGGCCGCATCCGCGGGGCGGCGTACCGGCAGCCGTCCGCGAAACGGCGCAGCGCCACGGGCGCGCTGGGGCCCATCAGGCGGGTCATCAGGCCGGCCGCCATGAAGATGTCCGTGGCGGGACCGGCGATCCGGTCGTGCAACACCTCCGGCGGGTAGGCGGCCTCTCGTGCCTTTACTATCGCTCTCGGTCGATCCCCCGCATAGCACCAGTCGACCAGGACCAGCCCGCGGCGTGCCGGATCGATCAGAATGTGCGACTCCAGGACCGCCCCGTGGACCACGCCGGCCCGGTGCGCCCACCCGAGCACGGTCAGCAGGCGCCGCCACACCCAGAGCACCGTGCCGAGGTCCGCCTGCCCGGCCGGTGGCAGGCTCACCATGCCGCGCCGGCGCTCCAGCACGTTGACGATCCGCCGCCGGCGCTGCCCGTCCTCGTGCACGAAACTCTCGATCAGCCGCGGCACGTAGGGCCGGAACCGCGGGTCGCCGGTGTTCCACAGTCGCCGCAGGGCGTCCGCCTCGGCCTCCATCAGGTCGTTGTCGGCCGGATCCCGCGGGATCTTCAACAGGGCGTCGCCGGAGGCGTGCAACTCGGCGACGTCACCGGTCGCGAAGAGACGGCCCAGGTGGTAGGTGCCGTGCCGGGTGGCGATCACCGGATCGGGCGCCCGCTGATGCGCCGCGTTCGGTGGCTCGGCGCGCTTCTCGTAGAGGATCGAGAGCTTGGCGAAGGCGTCCGTCGCGGTCACCCTCTGCGCCGCGCTCACGGCATCCGGGTGCACGATCCTCGCCCATCGACGGTACGCCTGACGTGAGCTCGCGTCGTTCGTCAGATCGTCGAAACTGTTCGCGGTCCGGATGCAGGCGACCGCCTCGTCGAACGTGATCATCGAACCCGGTCCTCTCTGTCGGGTCGCAGCAGAGCGGGGTGCAGCAGCTTCGCGTCCCCGGCCCGGTACAGCCTGGCCTTCGGGCCGCCCCGCTCCCCGCCGCGCGCCGAGGTCTCGCCGGTGCTCTCCACGAACCCCGGCACGGACAGCACCTTGCGGTGGAAGTTGCCGGCGTGCAGGTCCTCGCCCCACACTGCCGCGTAGACCTGACGCAGATCGCCGATGGTGAACTCGGGCGCGGTGAACGCGGTGGCCAGCGGCGTGTACTCGAGCTTCGACCGGGCCCGCTCCAGCCCGTCGGCGAGCACCGCGTCATGGTCGAACGCCAGCCCGGTGGCCTCGTCGACGGGCACCCAGTAGGCACCCGCGGCGTCCGAGCCGGCGGTGGGGTCGGGCAGGCTGGGCGCGAATGCGAGGTAGGCCACCGAGACGATCCGCATGCGCGGGTCCCGGCCGGGGTCGCCGTAAGAGCGCAGCTGCTCCAGATGCACCCGGGCCAGCTCGCCCTCACCGGGCTTGAGCCCGGTCTCCTCGCCGAGCTCCCGCAGCGCCGCCTCGTCGAGCGTCTCCGCCTTGACGAACCCGCCGGGGAGTGCCCGCTGTCCGGCGAACGGCGGGGCGCCACGCTCGACGAGCAGCACACAGAGCCGCCCGTCCCGGATGGTCAGCGCCACCACGTCGACGGTCACCGCGATGGACGGATAACGCCCCGGGTCGTAACCCGCCAGGTAGCTCGCCTCGTCCATCGCCGCGTCCGTTCTTCTCAGTGTCAGTAATACTCAGTACGAGTAAGACTCAATCTGAGAAGAACATAGCGCGGCCCGTTGCGGGTGTCAATCGCTCTGCCTGGTGCGGCGGATGTTAGGGCCGCTGGGGGCGATCTGTCTGATATATGAGGATGTTTGTGACTTTTGGTCATTGAACCACTGCGAATAGTTACGCTTCCGGCGAGACGGCCCGCCGTCTTTGATGCGCGAGCGGGCCCTACCAATCCACGAAATGCGGTTCGTAGAGACCGTTGGAGGACCCCGCATGCGCAAGTCCCAAGCTCGATCCGGCCGCCGGCTCTTCACAGCCGGTGCCGCCATGGCGGTCGTGTCCGCCGCGGCGCTGGCCGGAGCATCCCCCGCCTTCGCCGGCGCGACGCTGGCACTCAGCACGTCCCAGGTGGCGGTTGCCGGTGGCACCATCGTCTACATCTCCGGTGGTACCGGTCTCGCCAGCACCCAGGGTATTCGCTTCATCCCGTCGACCGTCGTCTCGTGCCCGGCGAACTACAACACCGCGCAGGCCGACTCGGTCGACGGTGGCCTGATCACCGCCGCGAGCACCGCGCTGGCGTACGTCTCGACCCCGGCACTGCCGGCCGGCACCTACAAGCCGTGCATCTACGCCGATGCGACCACCGGTGCCGCCTTCGCCACGGACACCTTCATCACCACCGGCGGCAACTTCACGGTCACGGCGGTGCCGTTCGCCACGCTCGGCGCGACCACCGGTCAGCCGGCCGACAAGGTCACCCTGACCACGCCGACGGCGTCCCTCACCGGCACCACCTATGCCACCCAGTTCGTGGCCGGGACGGTCTGTCCCGCGACCTACACCGCCGCGAGCACCACCAACATCGTGGCCGTGACGGTGAAGACGTCGACCTCTGTCCTCACCGTCACCGTGCCGACGACGGTCGTCGCCGGCACGGCCTACTCGATCTGCTCCTACAACGGGACCACGGCGGGCACCAGCACCCTGCAGGTCCGGGGCAGCACGACCTTCGCGTCGTATGACAAGACCCTGCCGGTGACCACGCTGAGCCCGAACAACGGCGCCTCGACCACCGCCACCACGGTGATCGCCACCGTGCCGACGGCGGCGGCCTCCTTCACCGGAACCCCGGACGCCATCGTCAGCCGGTGGAGCTGCCCGCTGACCCGCCCGGCCACCTCGGCCCTGAACGCGGCGCCCAACGTGGAGCCGTACTCGGCGACGATGAACCGGATCTCGACGACCCGGGCCGCCATCACCATCCCGGTCAGCGTGATGGTCGGCGGGATGGACACCTCCACGCCGTGGAACGTCTGCATCTACGCCTCCAACAGCACCGGTGCCGCGCTCCTCACCGCGCCGGCCGTCTACTCGGTCGCTCCGGCGGTCGACCTGACCAACCTCAAGTTCGCGGTCGGCTCGAGCAACCCGGCGACCACCGGCTCCGGCCCGGCCCAGGGCAACTCCAGCGTCACCTTCTCCGGCCTCACCGGCATCCCGACCACGGTCGGTTCCGTGCTGAGCGCGTCGTTGGGTAGTAGCCCGATCACCATCACCAAGGTGAACAGCAGCAGCTCCTTCACCGGAACCACGAGCGCGCACGCCGCGGGTGCGGTGAACCTGAGCATCACCACGGCCGCGGGCACCAAGACCACGTCGGCCAAGCCGTACACCTACACGTACGGCATCACGGTCACGCCGAACACCGCTCCGGCCGGCACCAACAACACCTACCTGGACATCACCGGCGCCGGCTTCAGTGCGCTGACCTGGGGTGCGACGCCGACTACCGGCAACCCGTTGACCCCTGGCAGCGCCTACATCTTCCTGACCGGCAACGCCTGGAACAACCAGACGTTCGCCACCGGTACAGCGGCGTTCAACGCCACGGCGGCCCCGGTCGCCCTGTGCAAGACTCCGCTCCCGATCAGCGACACCGAGGTGATCTGCACCCTGGACCTGGCGAACACGCTCACCGCCGCGACCAACAACGTGACGATCACCGCGGCGAACGTTCCGCAGGGCGCCTACACGGTGACCGTCGTCAACGATGGTGGCACCACCGCTCTGCTGGCGACCAGCTACAACTTCTCCACCGTGGCCTCCACCGCGACCTTCACGGTCGGCCCGTACTGATCGATCGGTTCCTGACGTAACCACGGCAGCGGCCCGGGGCTTCGGCTCCGGGCCGCTGTCGTGCGTCTCAGTCCATGCTGCGCCAGTTCTTCTCGACGATGTCGACGGCCTTGTCCCGGGACGGCTTGCCCTCGGGGTCGACCACGATGGCGACCACGCTCTTCGTCGCCGTCGTCCGCCAGCACATCAGCATGTTGTCCTTCTTGGCGGGCTTCGGGTTGGTGGCGAACTTGAAGGTCTGCGAACACGGGACGTCCCGGTGCTCCTTGATCCCGCCGGCCACGTACGCGAGTTCCTTCTGGCCGGTGAGGTCGCCGTGCGCGGTGTAGACCCGCACGATGCCGCCCCCGTCGAGGGATCCCTTGGTCGTCATCTTGACGTCGTCGGCGGTCGCGGAGACCTTGGGGGCGACGGGGCGGTCCACCTTCACGCCGTCCTCGGCCATCTTGCGGCGGGCCTCGTCGATCGCCGAGGCGGCCTCGGAGGGGACGGGCTCCGGCGTCTCCTCCGCCTTCCTCGTCTCCTTCGGTTCCTTCGTGGGGGAGGCGCCGGCGCTCTCGGGCGGTGAGGCGGACGGGACGGCGGCGGCGCTGGTGGCGAGGACCCGCACGTCCTGTGCCGTGGTGTCGTCGTCGCTCTGGCTGCTGATCAGGTAGGCGCCTCCGCCCAGGACCACGGCCAGGCCCGCGGCGCCGACCGCCAGAAGGCGGCCGGGCTGCCGGTTGTGGTGTCTGCTCATCAGGATGTTCCTCTGGTCTCGGCGGGCGGCCCGCGGTCGGGCGGGCCCGGAAACCCCATGCTGTCAACGCAACCGACATACCGGGTTGAATCCGGCAAGTGCGTCCCTGAGAGTTCGCTGGTCGCAGCCGAACCGGGCCGGTGCAACCCACGTGCAACCGAAGGAGTCCTGGGCCTTCCCCGCGCCCCGCCGATGATCGTCTTCGTTGTCGACGGAGGGAACTCGGGGAATGAAGGTTCAGCTGCGCCGGTACGCTGCCGGAGCCGTTGCCGCGGGTGCGCTCGCGGCCGTCGGGGTCCTCGCCCTGCCCACCGCGAGCGCCGCCTGGGAGCCCGTCACCTACGGCCTGAGCCAGAGCCCGGAGCAGCTGCTCCCGGCGGTGGTGTCGGTGGCTGCTCCGGCCCGGGTGGTCAGCACCACGGTCGGCGACGACGGGCGGCCGGTCGTCACGGTCACCGAGGCGACCGACAAGAAGACCGCCGTGAAGCTGGTCGAGGCGGGTCAGCGGGCGGACGACGCGGTCAGTGTCGAGGTCGACGCCGAGGTCAGCGCGCTCGACGTGCCCGCCGACAACGACCCGTACCGCGGCCAGCAGTGGGATCTCGGCAAGATCCGGGTGGGCGATGCCTGGAAGCAGTCCACCGGCGCGGGTGTGGTCGTCGCGGTGCTGGACACCGGGGTGGACGCGGCGCACCCGGATCTGGCCGGTCACGTGCTGGACGGCTACGACGCGATCACCGACTCCGCGGGCGGCGGCACCGACACCCAGGGCCACGGCACCCACGTGGCGGGCACGATCGCCGCCGCCACCGGCAACGGGGTGGGCGTCGCCGCGGTCGCCCCGGACGTGCGGATCCTGCCGGTGCGGGTCCTCGGCACGGACGGCACCGGGTACATGTCGGACACCGCCGAGGGCATCATCTGGGCCGCCGACCACGGTGCACAGGTGATCAACATGTCGCTGGGCGCGTCGGCCAAGGTCACTGCGGTGACCAATGCCATCGCGTACGCCCGGAGCAAGGGTGTGACAGTCGTGGCGGCGGCCGGCAACAGCCGTGCGCAGGGCAGCCCGGTCAACTATCCGGGGGCGGACGCGGGTGTCATCGGGGTCGCCGCCACCGACTCCACCGACACGGTCGCGAGCTACTCGAACGCGGGCGACTACGTGGACGTGGCGGCACCGGGCAGCGGCATCCTCAGCACGTACCCGACGGCCAAGGGCAACGGGTACGCCTACATGAACGGCACGTCGATGGCGACGCCGCACGTGGCGGCGGTGGCGGCGCTGCTCAAGGCGTTCCAGCCGAGCCTGACGCCGGACGGGATCGAGAGTGCGCTGGAGTCGTCCGCCGTGGACCTGGGGGCGGCCGGCAGGGACAACGACTACGGGTACGGGCGGATCGACGCGGCGGCCGCACTGGCCGCGGTGACGCCGGCCGGCAGCACCCCGACGACAGCTCCCACGACGACAGCTCCCACTACTGCTACGACAACGGCTCCGACGACCGAACCCACCACTGCGGCCCCGACCACCGAACCGACCACGGCGGCGCCGACCGTCGCCCCGACGACCGAACCCACCACTGCGGCGCCGACGACCGCCCCGACGACCGCTGCCCCCACCACGGCCCCGACGAGTGTCGCTCCGACCACCAAGGCTCCGACGACCGCGCCCACCCCGGTCAAGACGGTCGCCAAGGTCAAGCCCGTCGTGACCAGCAACGTCAGCACCCGTGAGGTCGCCTACGGCACCGCCACCTCCACCACGTTCACCGTGAGACTGTCCGGCAAGGCGTACGCGGGCAAGGTCGTCTCGGTCTGTGTCACCGAAGCGGGTGCCGCGGTCCGCTGCACCAGCGCCCAGACCACCACCGCCGGCACGGTGGTCGTGAACCGTCCCGGCACCGCCGGATTCCGGGTCTACCTGAGCGTCCCCGAGTCGGAGACCGCACTGGCCGCCACGTCGCCGACCGCGACCTGGACCGTCCGGGCGAAGGTGGCCGCGGCCCGCTCCGCCAAGGGCGTGATGACGGTGACACTGACCGGTGTCGCCGGCCAGACCGTGCAGGTGCAGCAGCTGGCGGGCGGCAGGTGGACGACCGTCGGAACGTTCCCCGCGGCGGCCAGGACGACGGTCAACGGCCTGACGGCGAACCAGAAGTACCGCGTGGTCGTACCCGACACGATCGCCGTTCTGGGGGTGACCAGCACGACCGTGACGACCTGACCATGCGGATGAGGGCCGGTGCTCCGCGGGGAGCGCCGGCCTTCACTGTGCGGCGGGGTCTAACCGAGCCGCGCCCACTCCTTGCCGATGATGTCCACGCTCGACGCGGTGGGTGGCTTCCCGGTCGGCACCACCGCCATCGTCACCACGCTGCGGGCCTTCGACGTGCGCCAGCAGAGCAGCAGCGTCGGCTTCTCCCCGGTGTCCGTGCCGGTGCTCATCCGCACCTTGCTGGTGCAGTGCACGCCGCCGCCGACCGCCTGGCCGTCGTCCGCGGCGAGCAGCATGTCCCGCTCGCCGGTCAGGTCGCGCTGCGCGGTCACGATCCGGATCGTCCCGGTGCCGAGCAGCTCGGTGCGTTCGTTGACCGGGCCGTTGCTGAGCACGGTGACGTCGCCCCGGGACTGTTCCGGTGTCTCGGTCCCGGCCATCGTCTCCGCCGTGACGGACGGGGACGGGCTCGGAGGCGCCGGGCTGGCCTCCACCGGTGCCGCCGGAACCGTCGACTTGGACGTCGGCGTGGGGACGGGGGAGTCCACCGGCTCGGGGTCCGGTTCGTCGACGGGCACGGTGGTCTGCGGCGCCAGGGCCGCGGGTGCGGGCATCTCCGGCTGTTCGGTGTTCAGGAACTGGCTTGCCGCGAACGTCGCCCCGGCGAGCAGGGCTGCCGCTCCGGCCGCGCCGACCACGGCCTGCTTGCGGCGCCGGTTGCGGCGTTCGGGCGTGGTGGCCGCGGCCGAGGCGTACAGGCCGCTCGGGGATATCGGGTCGTGGAGTTCGTCGTCGGCCATGTCACCGTCCTCCGGGTGTGGTGAGGCATATGTGAAACCCCATGCTCCCAAAGACTGGTACATATCGGGCGGGAATCGACAGAACGCGAAAGGAACCGGCGTGCGCTGTCGCATTGTGGTCACCGGTGTCCCCGGCGCCCGATTCGGCTGCAGACCGGGCGATCGGCCCGGACACGATGGCACGATCGCCGTCACCCGGACAGGGAGCCACCGTCCCCCACGGTTGACCCGGAAACGATGCACGCGCACTGTGTTGGGACACGGGTCCGCTGGCGGGCGGATCCGAAGGGGGAGGCCCTCGTGCGCTCTGCTGCGTTCCGGAACCGCCTATGACGGCGACCACCGGCCATGCCGAGGATCAGGCGGAACACGTCCCGGCCCGGCCGTCATGGGACTGCACGTCGTGCGGCCGGCCATGGCCGTGCGACCCGGCCCGGGAACGCCTGGCGGTCGGTCTGGGCCGGATCGAACTGGCGGTCCTGATGTGGGACCACCTCGAGGAGGCGGCCCGGGACATGCCGCACACCCCGGCGTCGGAGCTCTTCGACCGCTTCCTGCGCTGGACCAGCTGACCCACTGACCCACGCAGGCCGCGTCGGTTCGCGCGGCATTGCTGCAATGCAGCAATGCCGCTTGGCGGCGAGGATCGGGGTCTGCATACTCGATGAATGGACGAGACTCCGCGCGATACGGGAGCCGGCCGGCGCTCACGCAGCGTCGGCAGGAGAAATGTCAGGGCGGTGCGGCGGACCGTCAAAGACCTCACTGGTGGCGCGTTCGGGCAGGACCCCGGGGCGGCGACCCGCTACCACGGTTTCGTCTCCGTCCAATCCCGTGGCACCGTGGCGTTGCCGCCTGAAGTTCGCAGGCGCTACGGCCTCAACGAGCCCGGCTCTCAGGTGGAGATCACCGAGCGCAGCGACGGCGTCCTGGAACTTCGTCCCACCATCGCGATACCAGCCAGCCAGCAGTGGTTCTGGGAAAAACGGTGGCAGGAGGGCGAGCGCCGGGCGGATGCCGACATCGCTGCCGGGCGAACCACGACCTACGAGAACGTCGACGACTTCATGGATAGCCTGGATCTCGGAGAGTGAAGTTCGACAAGACCGACGAATTCGCCACCGACTGGAAGTCGATGCCGGTCGAGCATCGACGTATCTTTCGTGCTCTCATGCCTCGGTTCAACGCCGCGTGTGAGGCGTATGTGGCCGACCCCGGTCGGTCCTGGCCTGCGAACCTGAGGGTCAAACCGATGCTGAAGACGACCGGCATCTGGGAGATGACCTGGTCGTTCTCAGGTCCCGACGGCCGTGCCACCTTCGAGTTCTTCCAGGTGGACGGTGAGACGGCAGTCAGATGGCGGCGTATCGGCCGCCACGGGATCTACGAGAATCCTTAGGCAGTGGCCGACGTCGTCGTGCCGGCGAAGGTTTGCAGGTCGCGGCGTTCGATGGCGGCGGCCATCAGATCCGGGAACGCGTCCGGGGTGCACGCGAACGCCGGGACGCCCAGGGCGGCGAGCGCCGCGGCGTTCTCCCGGTCGTACGCCGGAGCGCCCTCGTCGGAGAGCGCCAGCAACACCACGACCTGCACGCCGGCCCCGGTCACCGCGGCCACCCGCCGCAGCATCTCCTCCCGGGGCCCGCCCTCGTACAGGTCGCTGATCAGCACCAGGATGCTGTCCCGGGGCCGGGTGATCAGCTGCTGCGCGTACCCGAGTGCCCGCCCGATGTCCGTTCCGCCACCCAGCTGCGTGCCGAACAGCACGTCCACCGGGTCGCCGAGCTGGTCGGTCAGGTCCACCACCGCGGTGTCGAAGACGACCAGTGACGTCCGCAGCGACCGGATCGACGCCAGCACCGCCGCGAAGACACCGGCGAACACCACCGACGACGCCATCGAGCCGGACTGGTCCACGCAGAGCACCACGTCACGCTGGACGGCGGTGGTCCGCCGGGCGTACCCGACCAGTCGCTCCGGCACCACCGTCCGATGCTCGGGCAGGTAGTGCCGCAGGTTGGCGCGGATCGTCCGGTCCCAGTCGACGTCGGCGCTCCGGGGCCGCCCGGTCCGGGCCGCCCGGTTGAGCGCCCCGGTCACCGCGGTCCGCATCCGCTGGGCGACCCGGCTCTCCACCTGCTCGACGACGGTCCGGACGACCTGCCGCGCCGTCGCGACGGCGGTCGCCGGCATCACCCGGTTGAGGGAGAGCAGCGTGCCGACCAGGTGGACGTCCGGTTCGACCGCGGCCAGCATCTCCGGTTCGAGCAGCAGCCGGGTCAGGTCCAGCCGCTCGATCGCGTCGGCCTGCATGACCTGCACGACGGTGCTGGGAAAATGTTCCCGGATGTCGCCGAGCCAGCGGGCCACCCGGGGTGCCGACCCGCCCAGCCCGGCCGACCGCGGCGACGGCTCCCCGGCCCGGTCCGTGTCGTAGAGCGCCGCCAGCGCCGCGTCCATGGCCTGGTCCCGGCCCTCCACCGCGCCGAGCGGTTCGTCGGCGGGCGCGCCGAGGACCATCCGCCAGCGTCGTCGCCGTTCGGTCACGCGAACTCCTCGATGATCGGCTCCAGCCCCAGCAACGCACCGAGCACCGGCATCGGCAACACCGCCCGTGCATGATCGATCTCGGTCACCCGTCCTGTTCCGCCGACCGTGCCGCCGGCGATCCGCTCCCCGATGGCCCGCCGTTCCGCGGCGTCGAAACCGCCGAACGTGCGCCGCAACAGGGGCAGCACCCCGTCGAACGCCGCCGCCGGGATCTCCGCCAGCCAGTCGTCCACCAGGGCGAGCAGCGCCTCGTCGTGGACCAGCAGCAGACCGCCGCCGGCCAGGAAACCCTCCACCCAGGCGGCCGCGTGTGCGGGCGGCGTCCCACCGGTCAACGGCAACCGCAGGCGACGGCGCACCTCGGCCGCATCCAGCCGGCCGGCGTCCAGCAGCAGCCGCGTCAGCCGCCCGGCGAGCAGACCGTGCAGGCCGGGACGCACGGCGAGCGCCGCGACGGTGTCCAGCCACCGCTCCCGCAGACCCCCGTCGGCGAGCAGACCGACCGCCTGGTGCACCCGGTCCGTGCCGTCGCGCACCTGCCGCGCGGCCTCGTCGGAGAGCGAACCGGCCGCGGCGGGCAGACCGGCGCAGATCCGGCTCACCAGCCCGGCGGTCACCCCGATCAAACCCGCTTCCCGGGTACGCCTGACGTCGCCGTACCGCAATGTCCGCGCCAGGGCGGGCAGTGCCGCCATCAGGTGCAGCACATCCGCGTCGAGCGCGGCCCGAACGTCCAGGGCGGCGAGCACCGGCGGGTACGCCTCGTCCAGATCGGCCAGCAGGCACACCTCGACCAGTGCGGTGACCTCGGCCAGCGACGCCGCCTCCCGGGCCCGGCGGGCGACCACGGCCGTGGCGGCGGACACCACCGTGGAACCCCACATGCTGCCCTCGACCAGCCGCACCGCGAACTCGGGCTGCCAGCACAGACGCCACTCCTCCCGGAACGTGCCGGTGCCGCGACGGTTCCGGGAACGCTCGCCCCACGGCATGTCCAGCACGCGCAGCCGATGCAGCAGGCGACTGCGCCGTAGGTCGGTGTCCCGCCGCAGGTCGAGGTCGAGATCACGCCCGGCGGGATCCGGCCGCAGGCGTACGCTCCGCTGCTGCGCCGCCAGATCCCGGGCGAGCGGGACGGCCGGCATCGTCTCCGGCACCGTGCCGAGGCGTTCCCCGACCACGAGCCGCCGCGCGATCAGCTCCGAGCGCAGCGGTTCGCCGTCGCACAGCACCGCCTCGGCCGCCTCGGTGACCTCGGCCAGTCCGGCGAGGGGCCGCCCGCGGAGCGCGGCCAGCGCCTGGGCGAGCCGGGTCGCCTCGATGACGTGCGCCGGGGACGTGGCCACACCTTCGTCCCGCAGTACTCCCGCAGCCGCCACCATCCACCGGGCCACCACCAGGTCCGCGCTGCTCCGGTCCGCGTTGTCCCGGTCCGGGCTGTCCCGATCCGGGCTGTTCTGGTCCGGGCTGCTCTGGTCCGTCTTGCTTCGATCCGTGCTCGTGGCGCTGTCGCCCGGTGAGCCGTCGTCCGTGGTTTCACCGCCCGCGGTGAACAGGTGGTGGTACCAGCCGGGGGAGCGGACCCCGGCGCCGTACCCGGACCAGGAGGCGAGACGCCCGTACGTCCACGGCACCCAGGTGAACGCCACCCTCCCCTTGCGGAGACCCCTGAGCAGCGCGGTGTCGTCCTTCGCCGTCGACCTGCGCAGGAGAGCCGGCACGTGCCAGGCCCCGCAGACCACGGCGATGTCACTGTGGCGGCGGCGTTCCGCCCGCAGCACCGTCCGCATGTGGGCCTCGCGCAGCAGGTCGTCCGGCGCCTCCGGGGACACCTCGCGGATCGCCGTCATCGCCTCCGTGATCGCCGCGAAGGCCGGCACGCCGCGATGCTCCACGACGTCCTCCCACCAGCGTTCCGGATCGTCGTACCCGGCCGCCGCGGCCAACTCCCCGATCGGATCCATCGGCCGGAGAAGCTGATCAGTCCCGGACGCCGCCGTCTCCCCGCGCGGATCCACCGGCTGCGGCGGCTGATCGGGCTCGGGCTCGGGTGCATTCGCCTCGGGCTGCGCGACGATGCGGTACGCGTACGGTAGATCGAAGAAACGCACCGGAACGCCGCGCCTGACCGCCCACCGCAAGGCCTGCCATTCCGGGGAGAAGACGGCGAACGGCCAGAAAGCGGCCCGGCCCGGATCGTCCACCGCGTAGCCCAGCAGCGCGACCGGCGGGCGCAGACCGTCGTCCGCCGCCCAGCGCACCAGATCACCGGCCTCCGGCGGCCCCTCGATCAGCAGGATTCCGGGCGGTTCCCGGTCGAGTTCCCGCAGCAGCGCCCGTGCCGAACCCGGCCCGTGATGGCGGATCCCGTAGAACCGTTCAGGCATCGCGGGCGGCCCGGTAGAAGTCGCGCCACCCGGACCGCTCCCGGACCACCGTCTCCAGGTATTCGCGCCAGACGACGTCGTCGGAGACCGGATCCCGGACCACCGCGCCGACGATGCCGGCCGCCACGTCACCGGGCCGCAGCGTTCCGTCGCCGAAATGGGCGGCGAGCGCCATCCCGCCGGTCACCACGGAGATGACCTCGGCGGTGGAGAGGGTTCCGGTCGGCGATTTCAGCCGGGTACGCCCATCCTCGGTGATCCCGGAACGCAGCTCCCGGAAGATCGTCACCACCCGGCGGATCTCCTCCAGTGCGGGCGGCACATCCGGTAGTTCCAGGGCGGCGCCGAGCTGCGCCACCCGCCGCACGACGATCTCCACCTCGGCGTCGGCGGACGCCGGCATCGGCAGCACGACCGTGTTGAACCGCCGTCGCAGGGCGCTGGACAGCTCGTTCACCCCGCGGTCCCGATCGTTGGCGGTGGCGATCAGGTTGAAGCCGCGTTGCGCCTGCACCTCGGTACCCAGCTCCGGCACGGGAAGCGTCTTCTCGGACAGAATGGTGATCAGCGCGTCCTGCACGTCGGACGGCACCCGGGTCAGCTCCTCCAGCCGGGCGATCGCCCCGGTCCGCATAGCCCGCATGATCGGCCCGGCGACCAGGGCGGCGTCACTGGGGCCGTCGGCGAGCAGCCGGGCATAGTTCCACCCGTACCGGATGGCCTCCTCGGCTGTTCCGGCCGTGCCCTGCACCAGCAGCGTGGAGTCACCGGAGATCGCCGCCGCCAGATGCTCGGACACCCAGGTCTTCGCCGTGCCGGGCACGCCGAGCAGCAGCAGCGCACGGTCGGTGGCGAGCGTCGCGACGGCCACCTCGATCAGCCGGCGCGGTCCGACGTACTTCGGTGTCACCTCGCGGCCGTCCCCCAGCAGATAGGTGACGACGGCCTGCGGCGACAGCCGCCAGCCCGGCGGCCGCGGCCGGTCGTCGGCGGCGGCGAGCCGGGCCAGTTCCGCCGCATACTGGTCCTCGGCGTGCGGTCGCAGTGCGGTCACCGGAACTCCTCGAGGACGGTGTGGTGGACGGCGGCGTCCGGAGCCGGCCGGGCCGCCGTGGTGGCCGGCGGTCGCCGGAACTGCTCGGACGTCCCGTAGTGGAAGGCAGTCATCGGAACCCCTCGAACATCTCGTGGCGGGTGACGGTCATCGGAGTTCCTCGAACATCTCGTGGCGGAAGGTGAGGGCGCGGGCCAGGTCGGCGACCGGCCGGACCCGCGACGGGTCGAGCGTCTGCCCCAGTTCGGCGGCGAGCCGCACGACCCGGCCGGCACGTTCCGGCGGCGCCGCGACCGCGGCCAGCCGGCACAGTTCGCCGAGTTGCCAGGTGTGCCGGTCGGTACGGGCCCGCGCGGTGATCGTGTCCAGAACGGCGTCAGTGAGCCCGTCCGGCCACCGACCCGGGTGCAGAGCGAGCAGCCGGTTGGCGGAACCGTCCTCAGCACGAAGAGCGGTCACGGCAAGCCGGGCCAGATCACCCGGCGGCAACACCAGGTGCAGATCCCAGCGCACGGCCTCCCGCAGGGCCCCGCCTTCATCGGTGAGCAGGGTGGACGCCCAGGTCGAGTCCCGTTGCGCCACCGCGGCCCTGGCCCAGCCGTGCAGCAGGGGAGCAGCCCAGTCGTTGCCACGCGCGGCCCGCAACCACCCGGCCGGTGTCAGCGCTGCCCAGGACGCCAGCGGAGTCCCGGCGAGCACTTCCTCGAGCAGCCAGGCCCCGGCCCCGAGCCCCCGGGGCGGCGCCGCACCCACCCCGTCCCGCCGCAGCTGACGATCCACCTCCCGGGGAGGTTCGACGACGAGCCGCCGGCCGTTGACCCCGGCCCGCTCGACCGGCTCGGTCCGCTCGGCCGGGACCAGCCGCTCCGGACTATGGGCCTGCCCGTCCGAGACCGGCCGTGCCGGGGTGTGGGGCCGTCCGGTCGGTGCCGGCCCTCCTCGGAGGCGGGTCTGTTCGGTGGGGGCCAGTCGTACCGCGGCATGAGCGCGTTCGGCCATCCGGCGGCCGAGTGCCGCGCCCGGCAGCCGGCGGAGGAGTTCCCGTGCGGCGTCACGGACCTCCGTGTGCGGGTCGTCGAGCGCATTCTCCAGCAGCGGTTCGTCGTCGAGGGTGAGCCCGGTGGCGAAGGCCGTGAGGAAACGGGCACGGACCTCCGGAGGATCAGCGTCCCAGGTGCCGGCGACGAGTTCCCGGGCCCGGCCGGGATCGGTGTGGCGCAGCGCCACCAGGTGACCGAGTCGTTCGGGTGTGCCGGCGGTGTGCCAGTCGCCGGCCGGTCCGGGCTGGGCCTCGTCGAGCAGCCACTGCCATTCCGGGCGCTGCGCGGCGAGCCACCGGCCCCGGCGCCCGGCGACCCGGGCCAGGCCGGCGCGGATCGACGTGTCCCGGCGGCCCGCCGTGAGCAGCGCCGGCAGCAGCACCGGAGGGACACGGCCACCCCGATCCGCGGCCGCTGCCAGCCACTGCGCCAGGAGTTCGCGCTCCAGGTGCCCGCCGCCGGGAGCCGCCCCGTTCAGAATCAGCGCAAGCCGCCGTCCAGCCGCCGCGGGCAGCAGCGGAGTGTCCTCCGGCGGCGCGGCCGGAACCGGCACCCGACCCCGCCCGGGCAGGATCCCCGCCCGCCGGCTGACCAGCGCCACCGCCGCCGCGGCCAGCAGCCCGCCCGCCCCGTCCACCGGTGATTCGTCCGCGGTGCGGAGGCGGATCGTCGACGACCCGCTCCGCACCGGATCGCCCGTCCACGGGCGCCGTCCGGTCCCCACCAGGGCCGCCGCCAGCAGTGCCGCCGGCAACTCCGGCTCCCGGACCGCTCCCGGGTCCGGCACCGGCGCCCCGACCAACACGAACTCGCCGTCCACCCAGGCCGCGAGCGGTCGCAACCCGTCCGGCGACCACTCGGCCGCCACCGTCGCCGGCCGCCCACCCGCCGCGGCGAGCAGCCACCACGGCTCCCGGAACCCCGGCGCGAGCGGAAGAGCGGCACCCTCGGCATCCACGAGATGTCCACCACCGTCACCCACTGACGGGCGGCCGGCTCCCGGGGCGACATCCGCGAGCAGCATCGCTGACTCGTACCCCCAAGGGTGGTGGCTGAGAAACGACGCCCACCGTGACAACCCCGCCCGGATCGACCCCCCACCCGCCGGCGCCCCGAACGGCTCCGCCGCCGAGAACCGCTCCGCGACCAGCGCACGCAGCGACCCCGACCCGGGATGGAAGGCCAGCCCACCTCGGAATCCCGTCCCCGGCACGAGATCGTCGACCAGCGGCCGACCGGGTGCGGCAAACGCCATGACCAGCGCGAACCGGCCGCTCTCCACCCCGTGCAGCCAGGTCCGCCGGGTGGTCAGCACCCCGTCCTCGCTCTCGGCCCGCCCCAGCACCTGCCACTGGTCGACGACGTGCGGACCGGCCAGAACCTCCTCGGCCGTGGTCGGGAAACCGATCCGGGCGCGGACCGTGGCCGCCGTGGCCGGGTCGAGAAGGGCGAGCCGCTCGTGGCCGGAGACCAGCAGCCGCAGCAACGCCATCTCGCCCAGCATCCGGTCGGCCCACTGCGGACCGGTGCCCGCGAGGTCGCCCAGCCGGCGGACCATCGCGGCCGCCCCGGGCGCCTGCGCGTCGACCAGCCGGGCCGCCATCGGCTCGAACGCCTGCCGGCCGGACCGGGCGAGCCCGGCGAGTCCGGCGAGAACCTGGTCGTCGAGCCAGCGCCCCAGCTCGGACATGCCCCGGGCCACCCGGTCGGCGCGGTCCCGGGCGCGTTTCTCCGCCGGGACCGTGTCTGTCGATGCCGGGACCGTATTTGTCGACGCCGGGACCGTGGTTGTCGACCGTCGTTCGCGGGGCACGATGAGACCCTAGAGGCGGGGTGCGACGTTTTCTCTACGGCGGGGGCGGCCATGCGGGTGATCGTGTTCGGGGCGACCGGGATGGTCGGTCAGGGCGTGTTGCGGGAGTGTCTGCTCGCACCGGACGTGACCGAGGTCCTCGTGGTCACCCGGACGCCGACCGGGGTCAGCCATCCGCGGCTGCGGGAGGTGACGCTCGCCGACTTCGCCGATCTGTCACCGATCGCGAGGGAGCTGGGCGGGTACGACGCCTGCTTCTACTGTCTGGGGGTGTCCTCGGTGGGCATGGACGAGGCCGCCTACACCCGGGTCTCCTACGACTTCCCGATGGCCGCGGCCCGTGTTCTCGCTCCGCTGGCCCCGGACATGACCTTCGTCTACGTCTCGGGCAGCGGCACCGGCGCGAGCAGCCGGCTGATGTGGGCGCGGGTCAAGGCCCGCACCGAGGACGAGGTGATGGCGATGTTCCGCAACGGGTACGCCTTCCGCCCCGGTTTCATCCAGCCGACCCACGGTGTCCGGTCGCGGACCGGCTGGTACAACACCGCGTACACGGTCACCGCCCCGCTGGTCCCGTTCCTGCGGCGTGTCCTGCCGAACCACGTCACCACCACCGACGCGATCGGGCGTGGCATGTTGCAGGCCGCGCGGACCGGGTTCGAGCGTCGTGTGGTGACCAACGCTGACCTGAGCTGACTGTCCCCACACGACGGCCGCGAACGCGACCACCATCCCGGCGACCTGCACCGGGGTCAGGGCCTGTCCCAGCGCCGCCCAGCCGATCAGGGTCGCGACCAGCGGTGACAGCAGGTTGAGCAGGGACACCCGCGCGGCCGGGAGCTTTTCCAGACCCCGGAACCAGAGGGTGTACGCGAGAGCCGTCCCGACCAGCGACAGGTAGGCGTAACCGGCCACGTTGCCGGCCGTCAACGACCCGGGCAGGCCTTCCACCGGCAGGGTCACCGGCAGCAGCACCAGTCCGCCGGCGGTGAGTTGCCAGCCGGTGGCGGTCAGCAGCGACACCGAGGGGCGTCCCCAGCGTTTGGTGAGGACCAGTCCGAGCGCCATCGAGGCGGCTCCGGCGAGTCCGGCGAGGACCCCGACCGGGTCGAGCCGGGCGGTCGCGGTCAGCACCGCGAGGGCCACGCCTGCGGCGCCGATCAGACCCGCGATCACGGTACGCACCGCGACCCGTTCCGTCAGCAGCAGCACGGTCAGGCCGGCCACGATGAGTGGCTGCACCGCTCCGAGCACCGCCGCCATGCCGCCCGGGAGCCGGTAGGCGCTGACGAACAGCAGCGCGAAGAAGATCCCGATGTTGAGCGTTCCGAGGACTGCCGCCCGCCACCACCAGTGCCCTTTCGGCAGCTCACGGGTGACCGCCAGCAGGACGAGCCCGGCCGGCAGGGCGCGGAGCAGTCCACTCAGCAGGGGCCGTCCCGGTGGCAGGAGCTCGGTGGTCACGGCGTAGGTGGTGCCCCACACCGCCGGGGTGAGCGCGGTGATCGCCAGGATCCGCATGGCTCTACTCCCTCAACTGTCTCGACATAAAGTATCTCGACATCAAGATAAACCTTGTCGAGAAGCTCGTCATCAAGAAAAGTGGGATCGTGACCGACGACATCGACCGCATCCTGGACCAGTGGTCCCGCGAACGCCCCGACCTGGACACCGAGGCGATGGGCGTCTTCGGGCGCATCTACCGCCTGGCCCGGCTGGCCGGCGACGCCACCGAGAAGGCATACGCCCGCTTCCACATCAGCCGGGCCGAGTTCGACGTGCTGGCCACCCTGCGCCGCGCCGGCGAACCCTTCGAGCTGTCCCCGGGCGCCCTGGCCGCGTCCATGATGCTCAGCACCGGCGGCACCACGGCCCGCCTGGACCGCCTGGAGAAGGCCACCCTGGTGACCCGTTCCCCCGACCCGCACGACCGCCGCGGCGTCCTGGTCCGCCTGACCGCCCGGGGCCGCACGGTCGCCGACGAGGCCGTCGCCGCCGGCCTGGCCGAACAGCAGCGCCTGCTGTCCCACCTGCCGCAGCCCCAGCGCGACCAGCTCGCCGAGCTGCTCCGCACGCTCCTCGCTCCGGAGGGCGAGGCGGCGCGCCCCGAGGCCGGGAGCTAGACACCTTTTGCAGTCAGGGTCTGCCTCTGTGGTGATTTCGGGCGCTCAGCACGCCCGTATTCACCACACCACCAAGGGTGTGGTGATTTCGGGTGTCCAGCGCGCCCGTATTCACCACACCACCAGGGGTGTGGTGAATTGGGGCGTCCAGCGCGCCCGAAATCACCACACGGATGGGCTTCGCACCCTGACCACGAAACGTGTCTAGGGGTGTGCGATGCCACTCGGCTTGAGCTGATCAAGCTGCTGGCCAGGGTCCATGCGATCCGCCTCACCGCGGCTACTCCTGCGGTCATCGCAGCTCAGTCGTTGTCGCGGCATCGGATCACTCTCAAGATCAACTCAAGTGGTGTGGCATCGCGGGCTGCCCGGCCGTCGTCCACGGCTGTTGTCGGCTCATCTGTGGACCACGGTTGACGGCCCGGCCGGCCGAGCCGTCGTCCACGGCTCGTTTCCGGCCGAGAAAGAGCCGTGTCGAACGGCTGGGCGCTCCGAGCCGTCGTCCACGGCTCGGTTGCGGTCCCGAAGAGAGCCGTGGAGGACGGCTGTCGGTTCTGAGCCGTTGTCCAGGGTTCTTCAGCGGCTGGCAGCGAACCGTGGAGGACGGCTGTCGGTTCTGAGCCGTTGTCCAGGGTTCTTCAGCGGCTGGCAGCGAACCGTGGAGGACGGCTGTCGGTTCCGGGCCGTTGTCCAGGGTTCTTCAGCGGCCGGCAGCGAACCGTGGAGGACGGCTGACTGCTCCGAGCCGTCGTCCAGGGCTGTCCTGCGGGGATCGACGGGCGGATGGGCCGTAGTCGATCAATCGCCCGCCGCCGCTCTGCTGTTTCTGGTGCCCGTGGCCCCGGAGACACGGCGGGCGATTGATCAACACTGCTCCGTGGGCGACGAGTAGACCCGGGGGCTGTCCCGTAAGCCGGTCGACCGTCGTTCATGGCTGCCGCGCGGCCGTCGCCTACGGCTCACCCGCTAACGCCGGTCGGCCACCATCGACGGCTCGGAACCGCCCGATGCCACTCAGCTCAAGTTGATCAAAGAGGTGACCAGGAGTCTGCGGCCCTCCTCGCTGCGGCGACTCGTGCGGCCGTCGACGGTGGCAGCCGCATCGGCGCAGCTCAGCCGCCTGTCGCGGCATCGGGGCATCGGGGCATTCCTCGAGGTCAACTTGAGCCGAGTGGCATTGAGGGAGTGTGGGCGGGCGGCACCGTCTCGGCCGGGCTCGGCGGCGGCGGGGGAGTGCCGTCACCGAACGGCCGTCCGCCCAGGCTTTCGCGACCGTGCGGGGTCAGCCAGCCGCTCAGGTCCGGGCCCTTGGGGACGATCCCGGTCGGGTTGATGTCGCGGTGCACCTCGTAGTAGTGCCGCTTGATGTGATCGAAATCGGTCGTGTCGCCGAAGCCGGGCGTCTGGAACAGGTCTCGTGCGTACGCCCACAGCGTCGGCATCTCGGCCAGCTTGGACCGGTTGCACTTGAAGTGTCCGTGGTAGACCGCGTCGAACCGGGCCAGCGTCGTGAACAGCCGGACGTCCGCCTCGGTGATCGTGTCCCCGACCAGGTACCGCTGCGAGGACAGTCGTGCCGACAGGGCGTCGAGCCGGCCGAACAACCGGTCGTAGGCCTTCTCGTAGGCGTCCTGCGTCCCCGCGAACCCGGCCCGGTACACCCCGTTGTTGACGTCCCGGAACACCCCGTCGTTGACCTCGTCGATCTCGTCCCGCAGGTGCGGCGGGTACAGCTGCGGTGCCCCGTCCCGGTGGAATGCCGTCCACTCCAGGGACAGGTCCAGGGTGATCTGGGCGAAGTCGTTGGTGACCACCTGTCCGCTGGGCACGTCCACGATCGCCGGGACGGTGATCCCCTTGTCGTAGTCCGGGAACCGTGCGAAGAACGCCTCCTGCAGCCGTTCGATGCCCAGCACCGGGTCGCGTCCGCCCGGATCCAGGTCGAAGGTCCAGCTCCGCTCGTCGTGGGTGGGCCCGGCGATGCCCATCGACAGCACGTCCTCGAGGCCGAGCAGCCGCCGCACGATGATCGACCGGTTGGCCCACGGGCAGGCCCGGCTCACCACCAGCCGGTACCGCCCGGGTTCCACCGGATAGCCGTCCCGCCCGTCCGCGGTGATCCTGGTGCCGATGTATCGCTGGTCGCGGGTGAACTCGCCCGACGGATTCACGTAGGCCATGTCTCCATCCTTCCCACGGTCCGCCGTCGTCTCACCCCTAAACCAAGATCTTTGGGGGTACGCGTCAAAGCCCGGCCGTCGGAGGAAGTGGTGGGCGAGGCATCCCCCCGTGCTCGACGCCTCGCCCGGCTCATGGGGCGGCCCGCGTGGCCGCCGGTAGGACGGGCCGTCGTCGGGTGACGTCCGCTTGTGACCGGTTCGGACCGGAACCCGCTCGCTTTTATAGCACGAGGCAGAGGGCGCTTTCGGGCCTTTGGGAGCGTTCCCGTTCAGAGTGGGATATCGGTGACCACCGCGTAGTGGTCGGAGGGCAGCACGTCGGCGATGGGGTGGTGCCCGGCGAGGAAGGCCTTTTCCACCCGTACCGGCGACCCAGGTCGGCCCGGCCGGGCCAGGATGTGGTCGATCCGCCGGTCGAGTTGTTTCACCGCCTCGACGGGGGCGAACGGCACGGCCGAGTCCAGGGTGACCGCCGCCGGGTCGCCGCCGCCCGCCACCCAGGTGTCGGTCATGGTCGCTGCCAGGGGTGCGAACTCCGGCTGGTCCGGTGCGACGTTCAGGTCCCCGATCAGCAGCACCGGCAGGTCCCCGTCCAGGCGCCGGTCGGTGGCGAGGTCCGCGAGGGCTGCGCACTGTGCCCGGTGGTCGGCGGCGTACCGGGGCTCCCACTCGGTGCACGCCGTGATGACGTGCAGCGGTCCGGCCGGATGGTCCACGGTGGCCAGCAGTGCCCGGGGCGGGACGCCACCGCGCTGCGGATTGGGCAGGTCGGTGAGTTCCGTGGCCCGGATCGGCCAACGGCTGACCAGTCCGATTCCGATCGCGATGCCGGCCTGGTCGGCGTACTCCGCGGGGTCCGGTTCCGGCGGCAGCCCGGAGGGCGCCCAGACGGCGTGCATGCGGTGCGGTGCGGCCAGTTCCCGCGCCTGGTCGGTGCCGGCGCCGGACCAGGCCTCGACCAGCCCCAGCAGATCCGGCCGGCACGCGGCGACGGTCTGCGCGATGCCGTGCCGCCGGTCCCGCCAGTTCCCGCCGAAGCGCCACCAGACGTTCCACGTCATCACCCGCATGCCATCGACGGTAGTCGTCGCACGCGGCCTTCGGAGGCCGAGCGCCATACGCCGCCGGCAGTGTTCCGGCGGCATGATGTGTTCCGTGACGGATACGCCGAGCAGGGGACTGGTCCTGGTGGTCGAGGACGAGCGGCCGATCGCCGATCTCGTCCGGCTGTACCTGAGCCGGGAGGGTTTCGGAGTACAGGTCGAGCACGACGGTGTAGCCGGGCTGGCCGCCGCCCGCCTGCTCCGGCCGGTCGTCTGCATCCTCGACATCGCACTGCCCGGGATGGACGGCACCGAGGTCTGCCGCCGGTTGCGGGCCGACGACGACTGGACGCCGGTGGTCTTCCTGACCGCGCGGGACGACGAGGTGGACCGGATCGTCGGGCTGGAGCTGGGTGGCGACGACTACGTCACCAAGCCGTTCAGCCCGCGCGAGCTGGTCACCCGGGTCAAGGCGCTGCTGCGGCGCGCGGCCGTGACGGCGGCCTCCGAGCGGGTACGCACCCTGGGCCCGTTGACGCTTGACCCGGAGCGCCGGACAGCGGCTGTCGAGGGCCGCCCGCTGATGTTGACCGCGACCGAATTCGACCTGCTCGCCCACCTGCTGGGGCGGCCCGGGCGGGTGTTCACGCGGGAGGAGTTGCTGGCCGCGGTCTGGGGGTACGCCTCGCATGCCGGAACCCGTACGGTCGACGTGCACGTGGCCCAGGTGCGGGCGAAGCTCGGCGAGGCGTCCGCGGTGATCCGGACGGTCCGCGGCGTCGGGTACACCGCCGATGCCTAGACGGCCGCGGAGCCTGGCCGGGCGGACCGTGCTGGTCACCGCGGCCACCACGGTGATCGCGGTGCTCATGACCGGGACGGTCGGCGTGCTGACCGCGGTCCGCACGGTGAACCTGCAGGTCCGCACGGATCTGCAGGAGCGTGCGGCGTTCGTGGCGGCCCTGTTGGCGCGCGAACCGGCCGGGTCCCGGGCCGCCGTCGTCGCGGGTCTGCGTGCCGAGGGCGTCGAGATCTACCTGATCCGGCGGGGCGAACCCGACCGTCCCGGGCTTCCCGACCGGGTGGTGAAACAGGTGGCGGCGGGCCGGAGCGTCGACGCTTTCGGCCTGGTGGACGGCCGTCCCTCGTTCGCCGGAGGACGGCCTTTCCCGACGGCCGCCGGAGGGCCGAGCCCGGAGACCGGAGGACAACCCTTCCCACAGAACTCCGGCGGTGGCGATACGCCGAACGACGACGATGACAACGCCGGTCCACGGAATTCCGGTGACGGGATCGTTCTCACCCGGACGGTCTCCTCGGGCACCGCGGCCCGCGCGCTCGGCGGCCTCTGGCTGGCCCTGCTGGCCGGGCTGGCCGGCGGCATCGCGGCCGGCGCCCTGCTGGCCCGGGTGGTCGTGCGGCCGGTCGAGCAGGCCGCGGCCGCCGCCGGCCGGCTCTCCGCCGGGGACCGTTCGGTGCGGCTGTCCCGCACCGGTCCCACCGAGGCGGTCCGTCTTGCCGACGCGTTCGACCAGCTCACCGAGGCGTTGCAGACCAGCGAGGGTCGTGAGCGGGAGTTCCTGCTCTCCGTCTCGCACGAGTTGCGGACCCCGCTCGCGACGATCCGTGGTTACGCGGAGGCGCTCGCCGACGGTGTGATCGCGGGGGACGGCACCACCGAGGCGGGTCGGACCGTGCTCGGCGAGGCGGAGCGGCTGGACCGGCTGATCTCGGATCTGTTGGTGTTGTCCCGGCTGGAGGCGGCCGACCTGCCGATCGACGTGCTGCCGGTCGACCTGGTGGAGCTGGTCCGGGAGGCCGGCCGGGCCTGGCGGTCACGGTGCGGCGACGGCGGTCCGGTGCTGACCGTGGAGACGCCGTCCGGGCCGGTCGTGGTGGACACCGATCCCGGCCGGATCCGGCAGGTGCTCGACGGTCTCTGCGAGAACGCGCTGCGGGTGGTTCCGGCCGGTGCGCCGCTGGTCCTGGCGGTCCGGGCCGGTACACACGGTGCGATCCTCGAGGTCCGGGACGGTGGCCCCGGGTTCACCGACGACGATCTGGCGGTGGCGTTCCAGCGGGGTGAGCTGAACCGGCGGTACCGCGGGGTCCGCGCTGTCGGCAGCGGGCTCGGCCTGGCGCTGGCGGCCCGGTTGGTGACGAGGCTCGGTGGTGTCATCGAGGCGGGCCATGCCCCGGAAGGCGGCGCGATGTTCACCGTGGAGCTGCCCCTCGCGTCCGGGTGACGGGGTTACTGCAGGAAGTCGGCGAACGGTGAGAGCAGGAGTTTGCCCAGGCCGGTGGCGGTCGAGTCGAGGCGCCGCCGCTGCTTGTCCAGGGCGAGCTGGTCGTGCCGGATCGACCAGATCTTCTGGGCGTTGCGCCACGCGACGTTCCGGGTGTACTCCACCATCTCGCCCTGCCACCAGTCGTCCAGGTCACCGTTCATCGTGTCGATGAGCAGCTGCCACCGGTCCAGGTAACCGCGGCGCAGACCGGGGATCTCCTCGGCGAAGATGTCGTTGACCTGCAGGTAGTCCTCGTGCTGGTCGCTGCCGTCGATCGGGTCGGTGCCCAGGTGGTCGAACGTGGTGACCAGCGCGAACGGCAGGTCGAAGTTGATGTGCGCGTTGACGCCGGCGACCGCGGACGGCAGCGGGCGCTGGTCGGGTCCCGGAACGCGGCAGAACAGGCCGGCCCAGACGCCGGGGCAGGACGGGCTCGCCTCGGTCCAGTACCGCAGTGCGTCGAAGTACCGGGCGGCGAACTCCACGTCCAGGCGGGACAGGAACGCCGGGTCCTTGAAGCGCCCGGCGTACAGGCGTTCCAGGACGTTCTCGGTGATGGTCAGGTAGAGCTTGTTGAAATCGGCAAGCGGGTTGCCGTGCAGCAGCGGCGGGACGCGGCACAGGACGTCCTGCAGTCCGGCCAGTTGCTCGACCACGCCGGGCACGTCGTCGGGATGCCGCCGCAGCAGGTCGGACATCTCCTGCTGAACAGGGCCCCAGATGGGCTGGGTCATCGGATCCTCCGTGGGTGATGCAGAAGTCGGAGGGCCCCCAGCACCGCCCGGAGGCTGTGGCCCCCGGGCGGTGCTCCCCCGTGGCCTCAGACTTCCAGCAGGGGTACGTCAGGGGGATCCGTAGAACGACGTATTTGACGTACGTATGTCACGGCGAGATAACGATGCCCTGGTCAGGCGGCTGTCAGATACACCCGACTGGCCTGCACGCGGGTACGTACCTGCAGTTTGTCGAAGATGTGCCCGAGATGCACGCCCACCGTCCGCTCGCTGATGAAGAGCTTCTCGCCGATCTCCCGGTTCGTCAGGCCCTCCGCGACGGCGGCCAGCACCTCACGCTCGCGGACGGTCAGCACCGCCAACTCGTCGGTGACCAGGGCGGGCGCCGCCATCGGCACGGTGGGCTCGTCGTCGGCCAGGGCCACCCGGAACCGCTGGGCGACACCACGGATCTCGCTGGCGAACGGGCGTGCTCCCATCGCGGTCGCCGTCGCGTACGCCTGACGCAGACCGGTGACCGCGGCAGCGCGACGGACCTTGCGGTGCAGGGAGGCCTCCGCCTGGCGCAGCCGGGAGTACGCCGCCGGATAGGGCTGCTGCCGGCGGTCCCAGACGGTGGCCGCCCGCGCCCACGGATCCGGATCGTGCCGGTCCTCGATCCGGCTGATCTCGGCGGTGCACAGGTCCACATAGCCGGTGACCGCGGCCTGCACCGCCGGACCTGCCTCACCCATCGCCGTGACCAGGCGTTCCGTGGCGGTCTTCAGGCGGCGCAGCGCGCCCGGGTCGACGCGGGCCCCGGCGACGTGCGCCTCCGCCTCGGCGCGCAGGCCGTGCCAGGTCAGCACCCCGATCAGCACCAGGTCGTCGGAGCGGGTCTCGGTCAGGCCGCGCTGCACCGCGGCGCGGGCCTCGGCGTGCTCGCCCTGCCACATCGCCAGGCCGGCCCGCAGGGTGAGCATCGGCAGCACGTGCCGGGCGCCACCGCCGGCCAGCAGGGTGGCGACCGCGTCCAGGTCACGGCGCGCGTTGTCGACCTCGCCGAAACCGACCCACAGCTGGCAGCGGGAGAGCAGCAGCTCGACCGCGTCGGCACCGGACGGGCGGTAGCTCATCGCGGTGTCCAGCACCGCGCTCGCCTCGGCCCACTGACCGACCCGGAACAGGCCTTTCGCGGCGATCGCCAGCAGCCGTGTCCGGTAGTGCCGGCCGACCGGGCGGTCCGCGCCGCGGCGGGCCACCAGGACGCCCTCCTCGATGCTGTTCAACGGGCCGGTGAGCAGCTCGGCGAGGTGCATGTAGGCCACGCCCAGGTCGTCCGGGTGGCCGGACCGTTCGGCGATCTCCACCGCCTGCCGGACCACGGACAGGCCGGCGGCGGGGTCCTCGCGGAACACCGCGCTGAAGCCGAGGGCGGCGCTGGCGCGTACCAGATCAGGGGTTGATCCGTTGATCGCGGCCAGCTCCATGGCGTCCCGGGCGTGCTGGTGCGCCTCGGCGTAACGGCCCAGGTGGACCAGGAGCTCGGCGAGGTACGCCGCGGCCGAGGCGCGCTGGCGGGGTGTGCAGTCCGGGGCGTCCAGGGCCCGCAGGTATTCGGTCTCGGCGGTCGCCGTGCGGCCCGCCGCGGCCAGGTAACGCGCCCGGCGCAGGTGCACGTCCGAACGCCCGGGACCGTCGGTCCGCGCGGCCAGCTCCTCCACCCGGGACAGTGCCAGCAGGTGCTCGCCGCACTGGTGCGCGGACTCGGCGGCGTTGCCGAGCACGTCGGCCCGGTCCTCGCAGTCGTCGCCGGTCAGCTGCAGGGCGATCGTCCAGTACCGGTGGGCCTCGGCGAAACCGTAGAGGCGTTCGGCCGCGCGGGCCGCCGCCAGCACGGCGGGCAGGGCCCGTTCGGGTACGCCGGCCCGCTGCCAGTGGAAGGCCAGCCGGGCGTGATCAGGATCACCCTCGACGGCTTCCAGCGACTCGGCGAACCGCCGGTGCAGGGCGGCCGACTGGGCCGGCAGCACCTCCTGCTCCAGCACCTCGGCGACCAGCCGGTGACGTAGGCGGTAACCGTCGCTGTCGCTGGCCACGAACCGGTGCGCCACCGCTGCTCGAATCGCTTCGATGAGCTGGTCCTCGCCGAGCGGAACCACCCTGGCCAGCACCGCGTGCTCCACCGGCTCGACACCGGCGGCCATCGCGTGCACCACCTGATGGGCGTTCGGCGGCAACTCGTCCACCCGGGACAGGAAGATCTCGCGCAGCGTGTCGGACAGCTCGACCCGCCCGTCGCGCAGGTCACGAGCCAACTCCTCGACGACGAACGGGTTGCCGCCGCTGCGCTTGAACACCCGGTCGGCGTCCTCGACGGCCACCGTCCCGCCGACGATGCCGGTCACCAGGTCGCGGGTCTGGTCCTGGGTCAGCGGGGCCAGGTCGACCACGCGGACCGACCGCAGCCGGCGCAGTTCGGCCAGCACCCGGCGCAGCGGGTGGGTGCCGTGCAGGGCCTCGGCCCGGATCGCGGCCAGCACCGAGACGCGGACGTCACCGAGGCCGGCGAGCAGGTAGAGCAGGAGCTGCCGGGTGCTCCGGTCGGCCCACTGCAGATCGTCCAGGACCAGCAGGAGCTGCCGGTTGCCGGCGATCGTGCGCAGGGCGTGCGACACCCGGTCGAGCAGGGCGCCGGCGTCGGCGGGACCGCTGTTGTCGGTGTGCCCGCCGTCGTGCCGGCGCAGCGCCTGCAGCACCGGATGCAGCGGGGAGGCGTCGCCGATGTCGAGACAGGTCCCGGACAGCACGGCGAAGTCCGTCCCGCGCAGGGCGTCGGCTGTCTCCCGCAGCAACCGGCTCTTGCCGACACCGCTCTCCCCGGTCACGAACACCGCAGCGGTGCCGCCCGGGCCGACGTTGCGCAGGTAGGACTGGATGTCGGCCAGCGTGCCGGTGCGCCCGACAAGCGGCCCCTCGTCCCCCTGGCTGGCCATGACCGGCAGCCTAGTGGGAATCGACCTATCACGTTGTCGTCGGTTCGGCCTGTTCTGCGTCACAAAAACGACGGACGCCGATGCTGTCAGAGATACGTCGTTCAACAGATCCGCGTCCGGTTGCGGGCTGGCACCGTACTCCCGGTCAACGCAGTGAACCGGGGGAGCGTGAGACATGACCACCATCACCTTGGTCGATCAGGAGCGGCGCCAGGACGTCACCGTGCTGTTCATCGACATCGTCGGCTTCACCGCCATGGTGGACCGGCTGGACTGCGCGGAGATCCGGGCGTTGCAGCGCGACTACTTCACGACGGTGGCCCGCGTGGTCCGCGACTGCGGCGGGATCGTGGAGAAGTACGTCGGCGACGCGGTGATGGCGGTCTTCGGGGCCGGTGACGGCGGCTTCGGTCCGGAGGCGGCCGCGGCGGCGGTCCGGGCGGGCCTGTCGGTCCAGGAGGCGTTGAGGGGGCGGCTCCTGGCCGGCAGGTTCCCGGTGCGGACCAGGGTCGGACTGGCCACCGGTGAGGTGATCGTGGACCCGATGGCGGCCTTCGACGGGGGCTACGCCATGATCAGTGGGAGCGTTGTGAACACGGCGGCACGGTTGCAGGCGTACGCGCCGCACGACACCGTCGTGGTCTGTTCGGTGACGCGCGAGGTGACCGACGCCCTGATCGCCTATCAGGAGTTGCCGCCCGTGTCGGTGCCGGGCAAGTCGTACCCGTTGGATCTGTGGCGTGCGCTACAGCCCCAGACCGCACAGTTGGCCAGCGTGTCATAGGACACTTTTTCGTACGCTTTGTACCGAATTCGGCCACGGTGTGGTCTCCACCTGCCTCGCCTGGGGCAGAAGTGTCGGGGGCGCCGGGTAGGCTCGCGCCGTCCTTGCCACCATGGCCGATCGGGAGTGCCGCCTCGTGACCGCACAGCCAGAAACCTTGTACGGGGCTGACGACCTCACGCACCTGGAAGGGCTGGACGCTGTCCGTAAACGCCCTGGCATGTACATCGGGTCCACGGACAGCCGGGGCATCAACCACCTGGCGAACGAGATCATCGACAACTGCACCGACGAGGGGGTCGGCGGTCACGCCACCCGCATCGCGGTGACCCTGCACAGTGACAACTCGGTGCAGGTCGACGACGACGGCCGGGGCATCCCGACCGACGTGCACGCCAAGTCCGGCCTCAGCGGCGTCGAACTCGTGCTCACCCGGCTGCACGCCGGCGGCAAGTTCGGCGGTTCCGGCTACAAGGCCTCCGGCGGTCTGCACGGTGTCGGCGCCTCCGCCGTCAACGCGTTGTCGTTGCGCTACGACGTCACCGTCAAGCGCGACGGCAAGGTGCACGAGATCTCGTTCCAGCGTGGTGTTCCCGGGGTGTTCGACGGCCCGGGGCCGGATGCGCCCTTCACCCCACAGCCGGGTCTGCGGGTGGCCCGCCGGATGAAGCGGGGCGAGCCCACCGGCACGTCCACCCGGTACTGGTACGACGCCCGGTATTTCGAGACCGGTGCCCGTCTCGACGTCGACGCCGTCCGCGCCAAGCTGCGCAACACCGCCTTCCTGGTGGCCGGCGTCCAGTTCTCGCTCTTCGACGCCACCGCCGAGGAGCCGGCGACCGAGGCGTTCCACTATCCCCACGGGCTCACCGACATGGTGGAGTTCCAGACGCCGGCCGCCGACAAGCCGGTCTCCGGGATCCTGGTGGTGACCGGTGAGGGCACCTACAAGGAGAACGCCGCCGACGCCAACGGCGTGATGCAGTCCAACGTCGTGCGGCACGCCCAGATCGAGGTCGCGTTCCGCTGGAGCACCGGCTACGAACGCACCGTCGAGTGCTTCACCAACACCATCCGCAACGTCCACGGCGGCACCCACCGCAAGGGATTCGAGCGGGCCCTGGTCCGGGCGCTGACCGACGCCATCCGCAACACGCGTGGCCTGCTCAAGCCCAAGGAGGAGCCGCCCGTTCTGGACGACCTGCTCGAGGGCATGACCGCGGTCATCCACGTGCGGGTTCCGGAGCCGCAGTTCACCTCCCAGACCAAGGACGAGCTGTCCACCGCCGGCATCACCCGCGTGATGCAGAGCCTGGTGGAGACCTATCTGAAGGAGTGGGTGGAGGGCCGGCGCACCAAGACCGAGGCCCGCACCGTCCTACAGAAGGTCGTGGACGCGGCCCGGGTCCGCCTCACCCAGAAGCAGCAGAAGGACGCCGCCCGCCGCAAGACCGCGCTCGAGGGCGCGTCGATGCCGGCGAAACTGGTGGACTGCCGGGCGATCGGCATCGACCGTTCCGAACTGTTCATCGTGGAGGGTGACTCGGCCCTCGGCACCGCCCGGATGGCCCGCAGCTCCGAATACCAGGCGCTGCTGCCGATCCGTGGCAAGATCCTCAACGTGCAGAAGGCGAGTCTGCAGCAGGTGCTCGACAACGCCGAGTGCTCGGCGATCGTGCAGGTGCTCGGCGCCGGCTCCGGCCGCACCTTCGAGATCGGCCAGATGCGGTACGGCCGCGTGATGATCATGGCGGACGCCGACGTCGACGGTTCGCACATCCGGACCCTGCTGATCACGTTGTTCGCCAAGTACATGCGCCCGGTGATCGAGCACGGCCGGCTCTTCGCCGCCATGCCGCCCCTGCACAAGGTGGTCACCAAGGGCCGCAACTCCGACACGCTCTACACCTACACCCAGCAGGAGATGGAGACCACCGTCGCCAAGCTGGAGCGCTCCGGACGGCAGGTGCAGAAGCCGGTGCCCCGGTTCAAGGGTCTCGGTGAGATGGACGCCGACGAGCTGTGGGACACCACGATGAACCCGGCGGCCCGCACCGTCCGCCGGATCACCATCGAGGACGCCGAGCGCGCCGAGGCCACCCTCGAACTGCTGATGGGCGAGCGTGTCGAACCCCGGAAGAACTGGTTGATCGAGGCTGCCGGCCGGATCGACCAAGAGACCATCGACGCCTGAGAGGCCGCAGACCATGGCACGCCGCAAGAACGAGAATCGCGTCGACCTGTCCGCGTTCGACCAGGCCGGCGCCAACATCATCGACAACCCGCTGACCACCGAGGTCGAGGACTCCTATCTGGAGTACGCGTACTCGGTGATCCACTCTCGAGCGTTGCCGGACGCCCGCGACGGGCTGAAACCGGTGCACCGGCGGATCCTGTGGTCGATGTCGGAGCAGAACCACCGCCCCGACCGGCCCTATGTGAAGTCCGCCCGTGTCGTCGGCGACGTGATGGGTAAGTACCACCCGCACGGCGACGTCGCGATCTACGACGCCCTGGTCCGTCTCGCCCAGGACTTCTCGCTCAACACGCCGCTGATCGACGGCCACGGCAACTTCGGTTCGCCCGACGACGGCCCGGCCGCGGCCCGTTACACCGAGGCCCGCATGTCGCCCGAGGCGATGCTGCTCGTCGGCGAGCTGGGCGAGGGCACGGTCGACTTCAAGCCGACCTACGACGGGTCCGACTCCGAGCCCCGGGTGCTGCCGGCGGCGTTCCCGAACCTGCTGGTCAACGGCACGTCCGGCATCGCGGTCGGCATGGCGACCAACATGATCCCGCACAACCTCGGTGAGGTGGTGGCGGCCGCCCGGCACCTGATCAAGAAGCCGGAGGCCGACCTCGACGAGCTGATGCGCTTCGTCCCCGGCCCCGACCTGCCCACCGGCGGTCAGCTGCTGGGCCTCGACGAGGTGCGCCGCGCCTACGAGACCGGCCGGGGTGTGGTCCGGGTCCGGGCCCGCGCGCAGACCGGTCTGCTCGAGGGCGGCCGCGGCCGTCAGGCGATCACGGTCACCGAGCTGCCCTACGGCATCGGCGCCGAGAAGATCATCGAGGCGATCACCGACGAGGTGAAGGGCAAGCTGATCACTTCCGGTCCCCGGCGTGGTCAGCGTCAGGCGCCGCGACTGGCCGGCATCTCCGACGTCAAGGACCTCACCGACCGCGAGCACGGCACCCGCCTCGTGATCGAGTGCAAGGTCGGCGTCAACCCGCAGGCACTGCTCGCCGACCTCTACCGGCTCACCCCGCTGGAGAGCTCGTTCGGCATCAACAACCTGGTCCTGGTCGAGGGGCAGCCGCGGACCCTCGGGCTCAAGGCGCTGCTCGAGGTGTTCGTGCAGCACCGCTACGAGGTGGTCACGCGGCGCACGACGTACCGGCGGACCAAGCGCGAGGATCGCCTGCACCTGGTCGACGGCCTGCTCATCGCCCTGATCGACATCGACCGGGTGGTCGCCCTGATCCGGGCCAGCGACGACTCCACCGCGGCGAAGACGGGCCTGATGGCCGAGTTCGGCCTCTCGGACATCCAGGCGACGTACATCCTGGACACCCCGCTGCGCCGGCTCACCCGCTTCGACCGGATCGAGCTGGAGACCGAGCAGGAGCGCCTGCGCGGCGAGATCGCCGATCTGAGCCGCATCCTCGACGACGAGAAGGTGCTCAAGAAGGTCGTCTCCGACGAGCTCGCCAAGGTCGCCAAGGAGTTCGGCCGCCCGCGCCACACCACGCTGATCGACGGCGACCTCAAGGAGGTCCTCGCCGCCTCGGTGCCGGCCGGCCCGCTCGAGGTCGCCGACGACCCCTGCCAGGTGATCCTCTCCGCCAGTGGCCTGATCGCCCGGACCGCCGCCGAGAGCGAGGAGTCCGCCGAGGCGCACAGTCGCAGCGGCCGGACCAAGCACGACGCGGTCCGCGCGGTCATCCACTCGACCGCCCGCGGCCGGATCCTGCTGGTCACCAACCGCGGGCGCGCCTTCAAGACCGACGTGCTCCCGCTGCCGGTGCTGCCCGACCAGTCCGGCACGGTGTCGCTGCGCGGCGGCATGTCCGCCTCCGAGCTGGTCCCGCTGGAGCAGGGCGAGAAGGTGGTCGGCCTCGCCCCGCTGACCCCGGGCGACTCACCCGGCATCGCGATGGGCACCCGGCACGGCATCATCAAGGTGTGCGCGCCGGAGTGGCCGGTCCGCTCCGACGAGTTCGAGGTCATCACGCTCAAGGACGGCGACGAGGTCCTGCAGGCGACCTGGCTCACCGACGGCGCGGAGGCCCTGGTCTTCGTGACCTCCGACGCCAACCTCCTGCGGTTCCCGGCCAAACTGGTCCGTCCGCAGGGCCTCAAGGGCGGTGGCATGGCCGGCATCAACCTGGCCGCCGACGCCGAGGTGATCTCCTTCAACGTGGTGTCCACGTCGGACCCCGAGCACGGCGAACCGATGGTGGTGACGTCGACGGGCACGCAGGTCAAGGTGTCGCCCTTCGCGTCGTACCCGGCGAAGGGCCGGGCCACCGGCGGCGTCCGCGTGCAGCGCTTCCTCAAGGGCGAGTCCCGCCTGACCGTGGCCTGGGTCGGCCCGCGCCCGGTCGGTGCCAGCGCCACCGGCGAACCGGTCGAGCTCCCGGAGCCGGACGCCCGCCGCGACGGTTCCGGCAACGCGGTCATCATGGGCCCGGAACTGATCGGCCACCTGATCGAACGCGACTGATCCCTTTCGGTCCTCTGCGACGGCCTCCGCCCTTCGGGTGGGGGCCGTCTCTCGTGGGTCCAGGTGGGTGCCTCCTCTTCCTCTTCCTCATCTCGTACGCGTGACGTGCTCTCCAGCCGCGAAAGAGGTTCCGGCGGCCGACCCGTACACGGGAAGGTCTGGATGTTGTAAGTCTAGTTATGTAGAGTTTCGTTCATGCCTAGGGTTCCGCATAGTTCGCCGCAGACGTTGTTGCTGTTCGGAGCGCTTCTGAACGATCCGCAGCAGTGGCGTTACGGCTACGAGTTGAGCAAGGAGACCGCGTTGGCCTCGGGGACGCTCTACCCGATCCTGATGCGTCTCAGCGACCAGAAGCTGCTGGAGACCAGGTGGGAGCCGTCGGACGAGCCAGGGCGGCCACCACGGCACCTCTACCGGCTCAGCGCGGACGGTGCGGCCCTGGCCCGGGAGCGGGTGACGGCGCGGGAGGCGAAGACCCGTCAGGCCGGATCCGGCACCGGCGTGGCGGCCACGTTCCCGGCGGGCACCGCATGAGCGCCGGGCCGGAGCCGGTGTCGGCGGTGAACTCGGCGGGATCCGCGGACGAACGGTCCGAGGGCGCCCCGATGCGGGCGGCCGGCGTGACCGGGGGCTGGGTCCGCCGACTCGCCTACCGGGTGCTGGTGGCGGCGGTCCGCGGACGTCGCGAACAGGGCGGGGAGTGGGGCGAGGCGACCCTCGCCGAGTTCGCGGAGACGAAGGGGAGCGCGGAAGCGGTGCGGTGGGCGGCTGGTGGACTGCGGGTGGCGCGGATGGAACGGCAGGCCAAGCGTCGGGAACTGCCGAGGCTGGTCCGGATCCGGCGGGTGGCGGTGTGGACGGTGCTGGTCGGGGTGCTCGGCGGGCTGGCCGTCGACCGCTGGGTGCTGACCGTCAACGTGGTGGTCACCGGCAGCATGGAACCGACGTACCAGATCCTCGACCGTCATCTGACCGACCGGATCGCCTACCGGATGACCGGCGTGGAGAACGGCGACGTCGTCGAGTTCCGTCACGGCGACAGGGACGTCCGGCGATTCCTGCGGATCGTCGGCATGCCCGGCGACGCGATCGAGTGCCGTGACGGCGCGGTGTGGCGCAACGGGATCATGGTGAACGAGCCCTACCTGCTGCGTGAGGCACCGGAGGAGTCCGACACCATCTGCACCCCGGTGGCGATCCCGGAGGGCAAGGTCTACGTGCTCGGTGACCACCGGACGGTGGCCCAGGACTCCCGCGAACTCGGCCTGATCGACGAGGACGACATCACCGGCCGGATCGTCGGCCGGATCTGGCCGATCGGCCGCGACAGCCCCTGATCGGTGTCACGGTGCCCTGAGCCGTGGGCTTCGGGGATGGGCGGCGGCCGGGGAGGGCGGTCAGCGGGACGGCAGCCAGTTCAGGGCCATGCGCAGCAGGTGGCGCAGCTCGGTCAGGCGGAGCAGGTAGCCGGTGACCAGGTAGGCGAGGCCGCCCACCAGCCCCGCCACGACGCAGGTCACCAGCGTGACCGTCCAGGACTGCGAGCCGGCGACCATCGCCACGCCCCGCATGGCCAGGACGGCGCAGGTCGCGCCCACCGTCGCCGCGGCGAGGACCTTGACGTGGGTGCGGATCAGGTTCTTGCCGTCGATGAGTCCCAGTCGGCGGCGCAGGACCACCGCGGTCGCGGTCAGGCCGACGGTGTACGCGGCCGCGTACGCCACCGGAATCCCGATCACGATCGCGCCGCGAGGCAGGAACTGCCCGGCCGCGAGGCAGCCGATCACCCCGACAGTGGCGACGGCGGCGGCGATCAGGGCGGCGGTCCGGGTGTCCTGGAGGGCGAACAGGCCCCGTTGCAGCAGCATGTAGTTGGTGAAGGGGATCAGGGCGAGCCCGAAGGCGGAGACCACCGTGCCGAGGGTGTCGACCGTGGCCGTGGCGCTGTTGCCGTGGGCGAACAGCACCACGGCGATCTGCGGCCCGAGGACGATCATGGCGGCCGCGATCGGCGCCATGATCACCATGACGGTACGGACCGCCCGGGACAGGCTGGTGATCACGCGGCGGTGGTCGTTCCGGGCGGCGTGCCGGCTCAGCCGGGGCAGCATCGCGGTCATCACCGACACCGCGATGACCGCGAACGGTACGTGGAAGATCGCGCTGGCGTTCTGGTAGACCGTGACGCTTCCGGTGCCGCTCCACGACGCGGTACGGGTGGCGGCGGCGACCAGGATCTGCCCGGTGACGACGGAAAGCAGCATCCAGGCGCTGAGTCTGCCGATCTGCCGGATCGCGATGCCCCGCGGGTCGAGGCGCAGGCGCACCGGGAAGCCGCTGCGGGACAGCCCCCACACCACCAGGCTGCACTGGGCGACGACGCCGGCGGTGGTCCCGACGCCGAGGAGCAGCAGGTTTCCGGTGGTCAGTTCGCCCACTTCGGTGGTGCCGCCGACGACCAGGTACGTCAATCCGACCGCGATCACCACGACGCTGTTGACGAGCGGTGCCCAGGCCGGCACCCCGAACCGTCCCCGGATGTTGAGGACGGCGGCCGCTCCCGCGCTCATCCCGTAGAACAGCATCTGTGGCAGGAAGAAGCGACTGAACAGGATCGCCAGGTCCCGCTGGTCGGGGGTGAAGGCGGGCGTGTACAGGTCGATGAGCAGCGGGGCGGCGAGGACGGCGGCCAGGGTCACGCCGCTGAGCAGGTAGACGATCAGCGACAGCAGCTTCTGGGTGTAGAGCACCCCGCCGTCGGACTCGTTCAGCGCCGCCCGGGTCAGCAGTGGCACGATCACGCTGGCCATGGCCCCGCCGACGACCAGTTCGTAGACGGCGTTCGGCAGCGTGTTGGCGATGTTGTACGCGTCGAGCATCCGGGTGCCCAGCCCGAGTGCCGAGGCGAGGACCAGGATCCGCAGGAAGCCGGCCGCCCGGGACGCCAGGGTGGCCAGCGCCATCCTCTGCCCGGCCCGGCTGACCGAGGGTGAGGCGGCGGGCGCGGGTACGAGGACCTCGACGGCCGGGTCGGGCGCAGGCGGGCCGGAGGGCGGCGACGCGGCTGCTGAAGATCCATTGCTCACGGTGCAGTGATACCAGGCCGGTCAAGGATGGGGTGAAATCACCAGGTCGGGCGGATGCGGCCCGGAACGGCCAGCCGGGACAGATCGGCGCGCAGGGCGGCCAGCCGTTCCGGGCCGAGCGCCGTGGCCCACGGCCGGAGCACCTCTTCGGCGGCTTCGTCCGCGGCCCGGGTGCAGGCGACCCCCTGGTCGGTGAGGACGAGGAGTCTGGCCCGCGCGTCGACCGGGTGCGGGCGGCGTTCCACGTACCCCTTGCGAACGAGTTCTTCGGCCATCTGGCTGGCGGCCTGTTTGGTGACGCCCAGGTGTTCGGCGAGTTCGACGACGGTGGCGCCGCCGTGGGACAGCCGGACGAAGGCGAAGCCGTGTGCCGGCCGGAGGTCGGTGAAGCCCCGGGCGACGACCGCCGCGTTGATGCCCTCGACCAGGGCGCCGGCCGCGCCGAGCAGCAGAACGGGCAGGTCGAGTAGATCGTGTCGCATGGCTGCAGTTTGACACGACGGTCAAGTTGCTTGACTATTTGGTCAAGTAGCTTGACTACCTGAGGGGGAACGATGTTGGAGAGCGCTGTGGAACACCGGATGCACGGCTCGACCTTCCGGTCCTATGTGTCACCCGCGAGCGGCAGCGAGGAACTCTGCGCCTGGCGTCTGGAGGTGGCCCCCGGCAGCCGGGGCGTCCGGCACCGGGTCGGGCGCGAGGAGGTGCTGCTCCTGCTCGCCGGGACGCTCACCGTCACCCTCGACGGCGTCACCGCGGAGATGACCGCCGGTGACGTGCTGCGCGTCCCGCGCGGTGCGGAGTTCGGCGCCGACAACAACACCGCCGACCCGGTCGAGGCGTGGGTCACCACCAGCGTCGGCCTGCAGGCCACCCTGCCCGACGGCACCGTGATCAGCCCGCCGTGGGCGAACTGACCACCCGAACCTCGTGGTCAGCGTACGAAGCCCTCCGGTGCGCCGAGGGGAGGACGGCGTGCCGGAGGGCCGGAGGGGCTGCGACAGCTCACTTGCTGGGCGGCGGCACCTCACACTTGATCTTCGGGTTGACGCCCAGCCAGTTGAGCGGGCCGGCGATCGTGGTGACGATGACCGTGCCGGCTTCGGCACAGCTGGCGTCGCCGGTGTCCTTGAAGTAGCCGCGTTCGAAAGCCGCGACCACGCCGAGTAGAAGCCAGATGACGACGATGACAGCGCCGATGCGCATCGAGAGCCTCCTCTGTCGCGGTGATGCGCGGCAGGTACCCGGAAACAGCCGACGGCTAAACGCGACGGGCCTGCAACGTGTACGTGTGCGGCAACCGTTCCGGCTTCTCGATGAGCTGGTACTCGCCGCCGCCGATCTCGTGCATCCGTCCCGGCAGGGCGTTCCACGGCACCGACTGGTGCTCGACCAGCCCGGTCAGGGTGAGTCCGGCGTCGAGGACCGCGGTGACGATCTCGCCGAGTCCGTGGTTCCATTCGTGGGTCACGGTGTGCTGGAACTCGTGGTCGGTCGACACATAGGTTCCGGCTTCGTCGTACACCTGGGGCTCGGCCTGCTCGAAGTACGGCTCGGAGAGCGCGACCAGGCCGTCGGTGCGGTCGTAGTCGAGCGACCACAGGACCGGGTGTCCTTCCCGGATGAAGAGCCGTCCGCCCGGGGCGAGCAGCGACGCCACCGTCCGCGCCCAGCGGTTGACGTCGGGCAGCCAGCCGAGGGCGCCGATCCCGGTGAAGACCAGGTCGAATTCGCCGTCCAGGACGTCGCGGGCCGCGTACACGTCGGATTCGACGAAGTCGATCGCGGCACCGGTGTCCGCGGCCAGGCGCCGGGCCTCGGCGAGTGAGGCGCCGGAGAAGTCCAGCCCGGTCATGGTGGCGCCGAGCCGGGACAGCGAGAGCGTGTCGGTGCCGATGTGGCATTGCAGGTGCACGCCCCGCTGCCCGGTGATGTCACCGAGCAGCGGCAGGTCGAACCGGACCACCTGGCTCAGGTGGTCCGGATCGCGGCGGAACGCGTCGACCTGGTAGTCGGGTGACGCGGCGTGCACCGGGCCACGTTCGTCCCAGTTCGCGCGGTTGACAGCGAGGTAGTCGGTCACGCGCCGGAGCGTATGCGGCCGGTGAACCACCGCGCACTCTGTTTCGGCGTACGCCGCTGCGTCTCGTGGTCGACGTGGACACAGGCCGAGGCGGCCACGCCCCGGGTGAAGCTCATCGTGCCTCCTCGTGCAGCCAGCAGGCGACCGTCCGTCCGTCGCCGCCCGGCGCGAGCACCGGGATCCTGCCGGCGCACGGGTCGAAGGCCTTCGGGCACCGCGGGTGGAAGGAGCAGCCGCTCGGCATCCCCTTCAGGTCGGGCGGGGAGCCGGGAATGCCGGTCAGTTCACGGCGCGGGCCGCGCAGGGCCGGGAAGGACCCCAGAAGACCTCTGCTGTACGGGTGCAGAGCGTCCCGGTAGATCGCGGCGGCCGGCGCCTCCTCGACGATCCGCCCGCCGTACATGATCGCGATCCGGTCCGAGAACTCCACCAGCAGCGACAGGTCGTGGGTGATGAAGACGACCGAGAAGCCGAGCCGCTCGCGCAGCTCGATCAGCTGGCCGAGGATCTGCCGCTGCATCACCACGTCGAGCGCGGTGGTCGGCTCGTCCATGATCACGACCTGGGGCTGCAGGATCAGCGCCATGCCGATCATCACGCGCTGCCGCATGCCGCCGGAGAGCTGGTGCGGGTACGCGTCCATCCGGTCCGGCGCGATGCCGACCAGGGTGAGCATCTCCCGGGCCCGCTCGGTGCGCTGCTTCTCGCCCATCCGCGGATCGTGGGCCCGCAGCACGTCGGTCAGCTGGGTGGAGATCTTGTGCACCGGGTTGAGCGAGTTCATCGCGCCCTGGAACACGATCGCCGTCTCGGCCCAGCGGAACGCCCGCAACTGCCGGTCGGTGAGCCCGAGTACGTCGTACGGCTCGCCCGCGGAAGGGTGGTAGATCACCTCGCCGCCGGTGATCACGCCGGGCGGCGGGAGCAGCCGGGTCGTCCCGTACGCCAGGGTGGACTTGCCGGATCCGCTCTCGCCGGCCAGACCGAGCACCTCACCGCGGTGCAGGGTCAGGGTGACGTCGCGGATCGCGTGCACGGCCTGGTCGCCCAGTCCGTAGTCGACGTTGAGACCGCGGATCTCGAGGACCGGTTTCCTGCTCACTTCGAGACCTCCTTGCGGATCACCGGGGTGAAACCGATGCGCATCCGCACCGTCTGCCCGCTGGTCGTCTTCACCTTGGTCTTGCCGGCGCTGCGCAGTCGCGGGCTGACGAACTCGTCGATGCCGAAGTTGATCAGCGAGAGCGCGGTGCCCAGGACGGCGATGGCCAGGCCGGCCGGTACGAACCACCACCAGGCGTTCTGGGCGAGCGCCTGCTGTCCCTGCGCCCAGAACAGGATGGTTCCCCAGTTCCAGGTGGTGTTCGAGGTGACGCCGATGAACGCCAGGGTGATCTCGGAGAGCACCGCTAAGATGACCGTGCCGACGAAACCGGAGGCGATCACCGCGGTCAGGTTCGGCAGCAGCTCGAAGACGATGACCCGCCAGGTCCGCTCGCCGGTCGCCCGGGCCGCCTCGACGAAGTCCCGCCGGCGCAGCGAGAGCGTCTGCGCCCGCAGCACCCGGGCGTTCCACGACCACGAGGTCAGGCCGATGACCAGGGCGATCAGCCAGTCCTCGGCGCTGGACAGGGCGGAGGTGATGATGATGATCAGCGGCAGGGCCGGGATCACCAGGAACACGTTGGAGAGCGCGGAGAGACCCTCGTCGGTCTTGCCGCCGACGTATCCGGCGGTCACCCCGATCAGCACCGACAGCACGGTGGCCACGATGCCGGCGAAGAACCCGACGAACACCACGCTGCGGGTGCCGGCCAGCAGCTGGCTGAACACGTCCTGGCCCAGGTGGGTGGTGCCCATCCAGTGTTCCGCCGACGGGGGTTGCACCAGCTGGTCACCGCGGGCGCCCGGGTCGTACGGTGCGATCCACGGGCCGACGATCGCCAGCAGGACGTAGATCCCGAGGATGATCAGGCCGGCCGCGGCCTTCTTGTTGGCGACGAACCGGAACCGCTGTCTGCGGGCCTTGGCGGCCGGGACGACGGCCACCGCGCCGACGGTGGAGATGGACGACATCGGTCAGCCCTCCTTGCGGGTGCGCGGGTCGAGGAGCAGGTAGGCCACGTCCGCCAGCAGGTTCGCGATCAGCACCGAGATCGTGATGACCAGGAAGACGCCCTGCATCAGCGGGTAGTCCTGGGCACCCAGGGCCTGGAACAGCTGGAAACCCACGCCCGGGTACGAGAAGACGATCTCCACGAGCAGCGTGCCGCCGACGATGAAGCCCAGCGACAGCGCGAACCCGGAGACGTTCGGCAGCAGGGCGTTGCGGGCCGCGTACCCGAGTGCCACTCTCCGGTCGGAGAGGCCCTTGGCGTGCGCGACGGTGATGTAGTCCTCACTGGACACCGTCACCATCATGTTGCGCATGCTGAGGATCCAGCCGCTGACCGAGGAGACCAGGATGGTCAGGGCGGGCAGCAGGCCGTGCTGGATCGCGCTCGGGACGAACCACTGGTCCCAGGCCGGTTCCAGGCCGATGTCGGCGCCGCCGGACGACGGGAGGAAGCTGTCCGGGCCGGTGAACAGGTAGATCGCGATGATGCCGAGCCAGAAGTACGGCACCGAGGAGAGGAACGTGGTGACCGGCAGCAGGCCGTCGGTCCACGAGCCGCGCCGCCAGCCGGCCAGCACGCCGAGGCCGGTGCCGATCGCGAAGCTGATCACCGTGGTGATGCCGACCAGCCACAGCGTCCACGGGAGGCTGTCACTGATGATCTCGGAGACCGGGGTCGGGAAGAACGTGAAGGACAAGCCCAGGTCGCCGCGGAACAGCTGCTGCCAGTACTTGACGTACTCCTCCCCGACGCTCATGTCCCGGTCCAGGCCGAACAGCACGTACAGCGAGTCGATCGCCTGACTGCTGAGCTGGCCCTGGTACTTGGTGATCAGCGACTGCACCGGGTCGCCGGGCACCATCCGGGGGATGAGGAAGTTCAGGGTGATCGCGGCCCAGGCGGTGAACGCGTAGAAGGCCAGGCGCTGCAGGAAGTACTTCACTTCGCGGCCCCCTCGGTGTCGTACAGCCAGCACGCCGCCCAGTGGCCGGGGACGTCACCGATCTCCAGCCGTACCGGCACCTCGGTCGAGCAGCGGGCCATCGCCATCGGGCAGCGCGGATGGAACCGGCAGCCGGCCGGCGGGTGGATCAGGCTCGGCGGTTCACCGTTGCCGCGGTCCTCGCCTGCGGCATCGGACGCGCCGGTGAGCCGGTCCGGGTCCGGAGCGGAGTCGATCAGCAGTTTCGTGTACGGGTGAGCCGGGTTCTGCGTCACCGTCTCGCTGTCGCCGCCCTCGACCATCCGGCCGGCGTACATCACCATCGTCTGGTCCGCGAAGTACCGTGCCGACGCGATGTCGTGGGTGATGTAGAGGATCGCCAGGTCCAGGCGTTCCTTGAGGTCCCGCAGGAGGTTCAGCACGCCGAGCCGGATCGACACGTCCAGCATGGACACCGGCTCGTCGGCGAGCAGCGCCTCGGGGTTCGCACCGAGGGCCCGGGCGATCGCCACCCGCTGGCGCTGTCCGCCGGAGAGCTCGTGCGGGAACTTGTCGAGGTAGCGCTCCGGCGGCGTCAGGTGCACCCGCTCCAGGAGTTCGTGCAGTGCACCGTCGAGGTCGTCCCCGGCGTTGTCGTGGATCATCAGCGACCGGGTCAGGTGGTACCGGATGGTGTGCACCGGGTTCAGCGAGGCGAACGGGTCCTGGAAGATCATCTGGACGCGCGCGCAGTACCGGCGGAACGCCGACCCGGACTTCGCGGTCGTCGACGTGCCGTGCAGCCGGATGTCGCCGCCGGTCCGCGGATAGAGCTGGGCGAGCAGCCGGGCCACGGTGGACTTGCCCGAGCCGGACTCGCCGACCAGGGCCACCACCTGTCCGCGCCGGAGCGTGAGGTTCACGTCGTCGACGGCGTGGACCGCGTCCTTGCGCCGGTTGAGGAGGTCGCGCATCGTCCGGCGGACGGGGAAGTGCTTGGTCAGGCCGATCGCCTCGAGCACCACCTCGCCGGCCGGCGCTTTCGCGTCGGGGATCGACGTCATGCCGGATTCCTTAGGGGGAGTGGGACGGCCGTGCGCCCCGGCCGGTGACCGGGGCGCACGGGGCGATCAGGACTTGGCCGGGCGCAGGTGCAGGACCACGTCCAGGGCGCCGGCCTGGGTGGGCTGCATCGGTGCGTACGAGTCGGCGTCCGAGGGCCAGCCGATCCAGTTCTTGGTGCTGTACGCGCCACCGACGTTGTCCGAGCCGATCGGCAGCATCGGCGCCTGTTCCACGAAGATCTTCTGGATGGTGGCGAGCGCCGCGGCACGGTCCGCGTCACTGGTGGCGCTGGAGTACGTCTTCAGTGCGGCGGTCGCCTCCGGGCTCTGGAAGCGGCCGAAGTTGCCCTGCTGGGCTGCGGTGCCGATCGGCTTGTAGAGGTCGCCGTCCAGCACCGTCTGGTAGATGTCGAACGGCGTCGAGCCGCCGTTGGTCCAGCGGACGGTGCCCTCGAAGTCGCCCTTCTGGACGTTGGCGTCCCAGACGTTCTGGTTCGGCTTCTCCACCGTGGCCTTGATGCCGATCTCGGCGAAGTTGCTCTTGAGGATCTCCAGCGTGGTCTGGTAGTCCGACCACGACGCCGGGTCGCTGAGCTTGATCGTGACCGGCTCGCCGGACGGCGTCCTGAGGGTGTCGCCCTCCAGCTTGTACCCGGCAGTGGCCAGCAGTGCCTTGGCGCCCTCGACGTCGACCGCGAACGTCTTGCCGGTGAAGTCGGCGGAGATGTACGCGTCACCCGCGCCCTCCGGCAGACCGGTGACGCTCTTGATCTCCGGGTGGAAGTAACCGGCCTCGGCCTGGGTGAAGATGTCCGCCCGGTTGACCACCATGTTCATGGCCTGGCGCAGCTTCGGGTCGTCGAACGGCTTCTTGGTGGTGTTGAGGTACAGGCCGTGGATGCCGAGCACGCCGGGCGCCCAGACCTTGTAGTTCTCCGGGTCCTTGGCGACGAACGTCTGCTGGTAGTTCGGGATGAAGACGAAGCTCCAGTCGGACTGACCGTTGGCCAGTGCCGTGGTCTGCGCGTTGTTGTCCGCGTACGACGTGTAGCGCAGCTCCTTGACCTGCGGGAGGTCCTGCCAGTAACCGCTCTCCCGGACGGCGAGCGTGATGCCCTGCTGGCTGAACGACTTCAGCGTGTACGGTCCGCTGCCGACCGGCTCCTTGATCGGGTCGGTGGCCGGGTCGGCGATCTTCTCCCAGATGTGCTTGGGCACGATCGGGATCTGGCCGATGACCTTGTGCTGGGTGGTGAACTGCGAGGTCTTGAAGGTGACCTTGACCTTGTCGCCGTCCGCGGTGATCTGGTCGAACGGGACCGCGAAGATGTTCAGCGCCTCGTTGCTCTTGACCAGGTTCAGCGTGAAGACCACGTCCTCGGCGGTCAGCGGCTTGCCGTCGGACCAGGTGGCCTTGTCCCGGATCACCAGGTCGACCGTCTTGTAGTCCGCGGACCAGGTGATCTCACTGGCCAGCCAGGGCTTCAGCGAGTCGGCCGGTTTGGTGTTGTTCCACTGGCCGAGCGGCTCGTAGAGCATCCACCGGTACCCGAGGGAGGCGCCGGCCGAGGTGCCGACGAAGGGGTTGTTGTTCTCGGTCACGGTGCCGTTCGGCATGCCGATCGACAGGTAGTCGGCCTGCGAGCCGTTGGCGGCGTTCTTGTTGGCGTTCGGCGAGTCGCCGCAGGCCGCGAGGCCGCCGGTGGCGAGGACGCCGGCCAGGGCGACCGCGAACAGTTTCCTTCTCTGCATCGCAAATACTCCTCGGGAGAGCGCTTTCTGGGCAGGGGGTATCGCGCGACCGGTGGACGCCGGTCGCTGGGTATGGCTAGAGGGCCGGCCGTCGTGGGGCCGGCCTGTTCGAGGCTGGTTAAGAGACTGTCGAGGCGCGGACGGTGAAGGTGGCCGGGATGATCGTCGGCCGGTTGGGGAGCGCGGCGCCCTCGAAGTGGGCGAGCAGGGTGCGGGCCGCGGCCTCGCCCATCTCACGCATGGGCTGGTGGACCGTGGTCAGAGGGGGCTGGCTGTGCGCGGCCATCGGTATGTCGTCGAAACCGACCACCGCGACGTCCTCCGGCACGCGCCGGCCGCTGTCCTGGATCGCCTGGACGGCCCCGAAGGCGGAGAGGTCGTTGTGGCAGAAGACCGCGTCGAACGCGAGCCCGCTGTCGATGGCCTGCCGGACGGAGTCGGCGCCACAGCCGACCTTGAAGTCGCCGAGCATGATGCGCTCGTCGTCGATCGGCAGCCCGGCCTCGGCATAGACCGAGGCGAAGCCGGCCGTGCGCTGCTGGGTGCACCCGAACCGGGCCGGCCCGGTGACCACCAGCGGCTGCCGGCGGCCGATCTCCAGCAGGTGGCGCGCCGCCGCGGCGGCGCCGAGGTGATTGGTGGTGCCGATGCTCGGGATCTGGCCGGACTGCTGGTCGCGGTCGTCGATCAGGACCATCGGCAGGCCCCGCGAGTGCAGGGTGGCGATGTAGTCGAGGGTGCCCTCGGGCTCGATGACCAGCAGGCCGTCGAACGACTTGGCGGCGACCTGGGCGGCGAACTGCCGCATCGACTCCTCACCGCGGTTGCAGGTGAACAGCAGCATGCCGTAGTTCTCGGCCTCCAGCACGTCGGCCGCACCCTGCAGCACCTCGCCCATCCAGGGCCAGGTGAGCGAGGGGACCAGCATGCCGACGACCCGGGTGCGGCCGCGGGCGAGGTTGACGGCCCGGGCGCTCGGCACGTAGCCGAGCTCCTCGATGACCGCGCGGACCCGGTCGGCGGTGCTCCGGTCGAGCTCGCCCTTGCCGTTGAGCACCCGCGACACGGTCGTTTTGCTGACCTTGGCCGCGGCTGCCACATCGGCGATGGTGATCGGCACTGCTCCTCCGCGATGTGACTGGGCCGTTGCGCCGGCGTTTCGGAACCGGTTTCGGTACCGGTTTCGGCAGTCAACATCAGTGAGAGCCGTCACGTCAATGTGCCAGGAGATCAAAAAAGGTTTCGAGACGATAACCGTTTAAGTTACCTTCCAATAAAACGGTAGTTACCGGCATCAACCGCCAGATTCGGTAGGACCACGCCGAGCGGCGCATCGATGAAGAGGTCCGCGTACGGCTCGCCGCGGGTCACGCCCCGGTTCACGATCGCCACCCGGATGCCGTCCTTCACCGCCCGCAGCACGAACCGCCGACCCGACATCACGGTCAGCGAAGAACCCAGAACCAGCAGCGTGCGGGCCGCCCCGACCAGCGAGAACGCCCGGGACACCCGGTCGGCCGGCACGGTCTCGCCGAAATAGACCACGTCCGGCTTGAGCATCCCGTCGCAGGACAGACAGTCGACGACGGTGAACCCGTCCAGCTCGGCCTCGTCCATCTCCACGTCGCCGTCCGCGTTGACCGCGGTGGCCACCCCGGCGAACCGCGGATTGGCCAGGGTCAGCCGCTCGGCCATCTCCTCGCGGGCGGTCAGCTCACCACAGGCCAGGCAGACGATCCGGGCCATGTTGCCGTGCAACTCCACCACCTCGCGGGCACCGGCCGCCTGATGCAGGCCGTCCACGTTCTGGGTGATCACTCCGGAGAGCAGGCCGGAGTTCTGCAGCCGGGCCACCGCCCGATGGCCGTCGTTGGGCGCGGCCTCGCCGATCGTGCGCCAGCCGAGATGGCTGCGCGCCCAGTAGCGCCGCCGGGCCACCGGATCGCCGGTGAAGTTCTGGTACGTCATCGGAGTGTTCCGGCGGGCCGAGCCGGACGGCCCCCGGTAATCCGGGATGCCCGAGTCGGTGGAGAGACCCGCCCCGCTCAGCACCACGACGCCGCCCTCGCGGATCCAGGCGTCCAACCGGGCCACCTGCTCCACCACCTGTAGGTCCATGGTCCTATCGTCCCCCGGACGGGTGACCGCACAAGGGCACCCCAGGGTGGGCGTCACCACCGCGAGCCCTGCGCGTTGCCGTTTCCACTAGTAGCGTGATTCCGTGATCGCTGTCAGCAGGCTCCTCTGGCGTCCGTGGGACGCTCGACGCCTGCTGCGCTTCCTCACCGTCCTGGCGATGCTCGCCCTGGTGGTGACTCTGCGGGCACCGAGCGCACCCACCGTCGCCCCGGAGTTGTCCGCCGTCCCCGAGCTGTCCGTCGCGACGGCCGGCCCGGTCACGACGGCCGCCGGCACGGAGCCGTCCGTCGCGACGGCCGCCGTTGCGGAACCGCCGGCCCCGGAGACCGTTCCGGCTCCGGCGGCGATCATCACCGGTCCGGACACCCGGCCCGGCGGCGAGACCCCGGACACCCGCGGATCACGCGGACCGCCGGCCGCCTGACGCCCCGGCGGGACACCGCCGGGACGCCCGTCGATGCCGGCCGTCGTCCACTTCCCAGGGGTGTTCATGGATTCCGCATTTGACAACTTCCTGACCGCGATGCCGCAGGCCGCCTTCATCTGGGTGGCGATCCTGCTGCTCCTCGCGGTCGCGGTGGTCACCTCGGCGCTGCCCCGATTTCACGGCGCGCATCCCGTCGAGGAGAACCCGTACGCGGACGAGATCGAGAACGCCGCGACCCGGGCCGCCGCCACGGCCGTCCGGCGACGGGCCGAGTGGCTCGCCGCCCAGGAGACGGTCGACAGGGCCTGGACCGCGTACGAGGAGGCGGACCGGGCCGCCCGGCGGACGTCGGCCGCGACCGCGTACCCGCTGATCAGCCGTCGTCGCAAGCCCGGCGAGAACGTCGACCGGCAGCGTTACCTGCACCGGGCGGCCGGCGAACTGTGCCGCTCCCAGGACCTGTCGATCGCCCAGCTCAACGACGTGTACGCGCACCGCGGCTGGAACCCCCGCCTGCACCCGGTGCAGCAGGAACCGTTGCTGCGCAACGCGGCCCGCGATCACCGGCTGACCGCGTACCGCCGGGCCGTCGAGGCCGAGCGGATCGCGTGGCGGGCCGCCGAGGCCGCCGCCGACGAGGTGCGCAGCCTGCGGGCGGAGGCCTCGTCGGCCCGGATGCGCGGCCCGGCCGCCGAACCGATCGACCAGCAGTGGTGGTCCGAGCAGTGGGCCGCCACCGAGCTTCCGGCGGCCGCCTGATGTCCACCCTGGAGTCCCGGACGGCGCCGTGGCATCCCGTGTCCGTACCTGTGTGGAAGACGGACGGTGACGTGGTCCAGCCACCCCCACTTCGATGCGGGTCCCTGGTCCCCGCCCGGTAACGTGGCCGGGCGGGACGGGCGGCTGGAACTGGGTAAGGAGGCGATGGTGACGGTAACTCCCGCGGGTGCGAGCTCGCCTGCGGCCCGGATGCACCGGGCCGCCCTGATCGAGGACGCGGTCCACGACGTCATCGAACGTCGGCTGCGCGGACGGGGCTGGAAGCCCTACATCACGGCCTACACCGGGTACGGCGCACCGGGCTGGGCCCGGGTGATGGGCCGGGTGTTGCTGGCCCGCCCCGGCATGGTCGGCAGACGCCGGGAGAAGGTACGCGGCTGGCGCAGTTTCACCACCACCCCGGCGGCCGGCGCGCTGGTCCGCATCGAGCTCGGCGGCACGATCACCGAGGCGCACACCGACCGCAGCGGCTACCTCGACTGCCGGGTCAAGGGCGACCTCGACCCGGGCTGGGGCAGTGCCCGGCTGAGCATCGAGACGAGTACACCGGTCGACGCCCCGATCCGGGTGATCGACCCGAAGGCCACCTTCGGTGTGATCTCCGACATCGACGACACGGTGATGGTGACCGCGCTGCCGCGCCCGATGCTCGCCGCGTGGAACACGTTCGTGCTCGACGAACACGCGCGGATGGCGGTCCCCGGGATGGCCGTGCTCTACGAGCGGCTGGTCAACGCGCACCCCGGCGCCCCGGTGGTCTACCTCTCCACCGGTGCCTGGAACGTCGCGCCCGCGCTGACCCGTTTCCTGAGCCGGCACCTCTATCCGGCCGGCCCGATCCTGCTCACCGACTGGGGACCCACCCCGGACCGGTGGTTCCGCAGCGGCCAGGAGCACAAGCGCAAGACGCTGCGCCGGCTCGCCCAGGAGTTCCCGGACATCCGGTGGCTGCTGGTCGGCGACGACGGCCAGCACGACCAGGAGATCTACTCCGAGTTCGCCCGGGAACACCCGGACAACGTCGCGGCCGTGGCGATCCGGCGGCTCTCGCCCACTCAGGCGGTGCTGGCCGGCGCCATCCCGGGACCCTCGGAGAACGCCGAGGTGGTCCCGTCGGGCGGCAAGACGTGGTTTTCCGCCCCGGACGGCGCCGGTCTCTGGTCCGTACTCAGAGACACCGACATGGTGTGATCGTCACTCCAGCCGCATGTCACTCCAGCCGCATGTCGATCCAGCCGCATGTCGATCCAGCCGTATGTCATTCCAGCCGTATGTCGATCCAGCCGCATCGTCATTCCAGCCGCATCGTTCACTCCGGTCGCGGAGCCGGCCCGTCCGGTTTCGCGGCCTCGGCCACCCGCTCGTGCAATCGGCTCCGGATCTCGTCCGGGGTGTACGCCCGGCGCTGTCGCTCCTGCCGGGCGATGATCGCCCCGGTGGCCGCGACGCCCGCCAGTCCTGCCAGTCCCACTACCTTCCACCAACGCATTTGTTGAGGATAGACACGTGGTTGCCGAACTAAGCCTCGACGAGGCCATTGACCTGACTCGTACCGGTGACATCTGGATCTTCCGAGGACGATCCGGTCCGGACCGGGCGATCCAGACTCTCACCAACAGTCCCGTGAACCACGTCGGCATGTCCCTGGTGATCGAGGACATGCCACCACTGATGTGGCACGCCGAACTCGGCAGGTCGCTGCCCGACATGTGGTCCGGCGGCTTCCAGCGCGGCGTACAACTGCACGACCTGAGGGACGCAGTCACCGTGTGGGCCCGCCGGTACGGCCAGCGCGGTTACCTGCGCCAGCTGGAACCGGGTGTGACCCGGGCCATCGAGGACAAGGCCCTCAAGACGGTGGCCCGCCTGGACGGCACGCCGTTCCCGTCCACGTCGCAGCTGGCGGCGCGCTGGGCCCGTGGCCGGGTGCCGCAGATCCGGCTGCCGTGGCAGGAGCGGCGGGTCAGCGAGGCGACCCTGGAGAAGGCCTACTGCGCCGAGGTGGTGGCGGTGACCTATGAGGACATGGGCCTGCTGCCCCGCGGTCGTAAGGCCAACTGGTACGACCCGGGGCGTTTCTGGAGCGGCGACGAGCTGGAGCTGTGCCCCGGGTACTCGCTGGGCAAGGAGCTCTCGGTGGTAGTCCCCGAAGCCTGACACCACACGCCCGAACTCACCACACCAAACGGAGTGTGTTGAGTTAGGGCGCGCTGCGCGCCCCAACTCACCACAGCGAACGGGGTGTGTTGATTTGGGGTGCGCTGCGCGCCCGAAGTCACCACAGCGAACGGGGTGTGTTGATTTGGGGTGCGCTGCGCGCCTGAAGTCGCCACGGCGAACGGGGTGTGTTGAGTTGGGGTGCGCTGCGCGCCCCAACTCAACACGGCTGACGGGGTGTGGTGATTTCAGGCGTGGAGAGCGCCTCAAATCACCACGCGGGAGTCAGCGGCCGGAACGGCGGCCGGTGGAGCGGGTGGAGAACGCGGCCGCGCCACCGGAGGCGGTGGAACGCTGCTGCGGCGTACCCGAACGGGTGGTGGAACGTGCCTGGCCGGCCTGGCCGGACCCGCGCTGACCGCCGCGACCACCGGCGGTGGCCTGCGTGGCACGGCCTCCGGCGGACGCCTGGCTGCCGCGGCCGCCGGACGTGGCCTGACCGCGGCCACCGGTGCCCTTGTCCGGGGAACCGGACGACGTCGCGGCCGCGGTGCCGGCACCGGTCGAGCGGCCACGTCCCCGGCGGCGGCGCGAACCCCGCGACGGTCCGCCGGTGCCCTCACCCTGCGCCGTGCCACCGTCCGCCGACCGGGAGCCGGAGGCCGACGAGGTGGGGGCCGGGGCGGACGCGGCGGCGGCCTCGGCAGGGGAGACGAAGGTCCGCTCGCCCGGCGCCAGCTCGGCGAGCAGCGTGTCGCCCGGCCGGGCCTTCGTGGTGACCGGCCGGATGCCCGCCTTGCGGGCCAGGTCACGGACGTCGGACTGCTGGTCGTCGGTCATCAGCGTGATCACCGTGCCGCGGTTGCCGGCCCGGGCGGTCCGGCCGGACCGGTGCAGGTAGGCCTTGTGCTCGACCGGCGGGTCGGCGTGGATGACCAGCGCGACGTCGTCGACGTGGATGCCACGGGCCGCGATGTCGGTCGCCACCAGTGTGCCCGCGCTGCCGTCGGAGAACGCCGACAGGTTGCGGTTGCGGGCGTTCTGCGCGAGGTTGCCGTGCAGCTCGACGGCCGGGATGCCGGACGCGATGAGCTGGCGGGTCAGCACCTTGGCGCGGCGCTTGGTGCGGGTGAAGACGACCGAACGGCCGGGCGCGGCGAGCAGGTCGACGAGCACGCCGAACCGGTCGTCGTGCCGGACGTGCAGCACGTGGTGGTCCATCTCGACGGGCGCCTGGGCGGCCGCGTCGACGTGGTGGGTGACCGGCTTGCGCATGAACTGGCGGACCAGCACGTCGACGCCGTTGTCCAGGGTGGCCGAGAAGAGCAGGCGCTGACCGGTCGCCGGGGTCTGCGCCATCAGACGCTTCACCACCGGGAGGAAGCCCAGGTCGGCCATGTGGTCGGCCTCGTCGAGCACGGTGATCTCGACGGCGTCCAGCGAGGCGTGACCGTTGCGGATGTGGTCGTCGAGCCGGCCCGGGCAGGCGACCAGCACGTCGACGCCGTCCTTGAGCGCCTTGATCTGCGGGTTGGGCCCGACGCCGCCGAACACCACGAGGGTGGACAGTTTCGCCGCGTCGGCGAGCGGGCGCAGGGTGGCCTCGATCTGGGTGGCCAGTTCCCGGGTCGGCGCGAGGATCAGCGCGCGGGGGCGGCCGGTACGGCGCGGCGCCTTCGAGGCGGCCAGGCGGGCCACCAGGGGCAGCACGAACGCGTACGTCTTGCCGGATCCGGTGCGGCCACGTCCGAGGACGTCACGCCCGGCCAGCGAGTCGGGCAGGGTGGCCGTCTGGATCGGGAACGGGGCCGTGATCCCGAGCCCGGTGAGTGCCGTGGTGAGGACGGCGGGCACGCCGAGCTCGGTGAAGGTCGTCATGAAGGTGGGAACTCCAGTGGTCGAGGGTCGGTCTGCCCGGCGCTGACCTCACTGGTCGCGACGCGTGGTGGTCGACCCGAGGGCGGCCGCCCGTAAGAGAGAAGCGGTTAACCGCTACCGATCATTGTACCGGCCACGCTCCGCAACCGGTTCGCACCCGAGGGCGAACCGGTCCGCACTCAGCGCGGCTCATCTTTCTCCTCAGTGCCGGGACGTCCCCGCCCCCGGCAGGACCTGAGGAGGCCCCTGATGACCGTTGAGACACCGGCAGTGGAGCGGCGTCGCGAGGACATCGTCCGGGCGAACATGCCTCTCGTCGGACACCTGGTCCGGGAGATGCTGGCCCGTGTCCCGGCACACGTGAACCGCGACGACCTGCTCTCCGCAGGGTACGCGGCTCTGGTCGCCGCCGCTCGTGGTTTCGACCCGGAGCGGGGTGTCCCGTTCCCCCGGTTCGCGGCGGCCCGGGTTCGCGGCGCCCTCCTCGACGAGCTCCGCGGGCTGGACTGGGCCAGCCGTTCGGTCCGCCAGCGGGCCCGCCGTTCCGACTCGGCGCGTGAGGAACTGATGGCCGAGCTGGGGCGTACCCCGACGACGCAGGAGGTCGCCGAGCGCCTCGGGTGCAGCGTCGAGGACCTGGAGCAGGCCGCCGACGACGTGCAGCGGGCCACGGTGTTCAGCCTGCAGGGTTTCGCCACCGCGACCGCCGACGACATGGTGACCGAGCCGGGTGCGGGCCCCGAGGAGATGCTGCTGCGCCGGGAACGTCTCGGGTACCTGCGGCACGCGGTGGAGGCGCTGCCGGAGCGTCTGCGGGAGGTGGTCGAGGGCTACTTCTTCCAGGAGCGCCCGATGGCCGACATCGCTTCCCGGCTGGGTGTCAGCGAGTCGCGGGTCTCCCAGTTGCGTGCCGAGGCGCTGGTGCTGCTGCGGGACGGTCTGAACACGCACCTCGATCCGGCGATGGCCGCGCAGAACCCGCCGAAGGAGGGCTGTGTCGCCCGCCGCCGTGCCGCCTACTACGAGAAGATCGCCAATCGTGGCGATCTGCGTACCCGTCTCGCCCTGACCAGCGCGGACGGTCTGCCGGCGGCGGCCTGAGACTCGGCCCGGATCCGGGGGCCCGCCGCGGTTCGCGGCGGGCCCGGGGACGCCCGTCGGAGTTCAGGCGTTCGCGCAGGTCCCGGCCTTCTTCTGGGCCGCGATGGCCTTGTCGGCGCCCAGTTTGTACAGCGCCAGACCCTCCTTGGCCGGCTCCAGCCGCCAGGAGTCCGCCTCGTAGACCATGGTGTACGACTGGGCCGCGACCAGTTGCTTCGCGATCACCACCGCCTTGTCGGTGCCCTCCATCCGGGCACTGGTCAGCGTGATCGCCAGGCCCTTGCGGGAGCAGGCCTGGTTGAGCTTGACGTAGTCGTCCTTGCTGATCGACTGCTTGCCGGCAGCGGTGTACATCTCCCACGCTCCGGCGAAGTCCCCGCCACTGAACCGGTCGAAAACGGTCTGGGCCGCGTCCTTGGCGCCCTCGATGGTCTTCGGCGCCGGGCCGGCGGCTGCGGCGGCCGCGGGCTCGTCCTCGTCGCCGGAGCACGCGGAGGTCACGCCGAGGGTGGCGATCATGGCGAGGGCAACGATCGAGAAGCGCCGGATGGGGTGGTTGTTGTCGTCCATGTCCCGGTTAATCCCGGGTGGGCTCTCCGCGTAACGGCCCGGGCGTGTCGAGACGGATTTCGGACACTCGCGGTGTCGGCCGTAACTCGCGGCGGCTCCGCTATTCTGGTCGTTTGCCGAATCCATGGCAGATACGAAAAAGGCAACCATAAGAATGGTTGCCAGCGCCGGAATGATAGCACGAAAAGGGGCGACTTTGTCAAGCTGGAACGCCGAGATCGATTCCGAGCAGGCGTACTTGACCACGCTCTACACGCGGCTCGATCAGTTGCGTGAGCAGGCGGACAATCGGCTGCGCGCGATCCTGCTCGAAGGCGGCGGCACCCCGCAGGGACGGGCCCAGCGGGAAGCCACCCGGGGCCACTACACCGAGCAGCTCGCGCAGTTCAACTCGGTGGAGAACGGCCTCTGCTTCGGCCGCCTGGACTTCGCCGCGGATCATCCGCGCTACATCGGCCGGCTCGGGCTCTTCGCCGAGGACCGCGCGCAGGAACCGCTGCTGGTGGACTGGCGCGCACCCGCCGCCCGGCCGTTCTACCTGGCCACCGCGGTCAGCCCGGACGGCGTCACCCGGCGCCGGCACCTGCGGTCCCGGGGACGCACCCTGACCGACATCGACGACGAGGTGCTCGACATCTCGGCCGGCGACGGGACCGGCCGGGAGGACGTGACCGGCGAGGCGGCGTTGCTCTCCGCGCTGACCGCGAACCGGACCGGCCGGATGCGCGACATCGTCGAGACCATCCAGGCGGAACAGGACGAGGTGATCCGATCCGGACTGCCGGGCGTGCTCGTCGTCCAGGGCGGCCCGGGCACCGGCAAGACCGCGGTGGCCCTGCACCGGGCGGCTTACCTGCTGTACACGTACCGGGAACAGCTGACCCGGTCCGGCGTGCTGATCCTCGGGCCGAACACCACCTTCCTGCGCTACATCTCGCAGGTGCTGCCGTCGCTCGCGGAGACCGGCGTGCTGCTGGCCACCCTCGGCGACATGTTCCCCGGGGTCCGCGCCCGGGCCGTCGAGCGCCCGGCCGCCGCCGCGCTCAAGGGCACCCTGCACATGCTCGACGTGCTGGAGAACGCGGTCGCCGACCGGCAGACCGTTCCGGACGAGTTCGTCGAGGTCGACCACGACGGCTACCCGCTGCGCATCGAACGGGCCGTGCTCGAGGAGGCCCGGTCCGCGGCCCGGCGCTCCGGCAAGCAGCACAACGTGGCCCGGCAGATCTTCGTGACCGAGTCGATCCACGCGCTGTCGCAGCTGATCGCCGACCGGATCGGCGCCGACCCGCTCGGCGGCGACAACCTGCTCTCCGAGGCCGATCTCGCCGAGACCCGCCGGGAACTGCGCGAGGACGTCGACGTGCAGCAGGCGCTCTTCGAGTTCTGGCCGGTGCTCACCCCACGACAGGTGCTGCGGGACCTGCTCACCGACGACGACCGGCTGGACTCGGCCGGGTGCACCGCCGAGGAACGGGCGCTGCTGCTGCGCGACCCCTCGGACGGCTGGACCCCGGCCGACGTACCGCTGCTCGACGAACTGGCCGAGCTGCTCGGTGTGGACGACACCCTCAAGCTGCGCGAGCAGAAGCGGCAGCGGGCCGCCGCCCTCGACTACGTCGAGGGCGTTCTCGAGATCGTCGAGGGTTCCCGGTCGCTCGACTTCGAGGACGAGGGCACCGACCGCGACGAGGTGCTCTCCGCCCTGGACGTGGTCGACGCGGACGCCTTCGTCGAACGGCACGAGGTCATCGACACCCGGACCGCCGCCGAACGGGCGTCCGCCGACCGGACCTGGGTGTTCGGGCACATCATCGTGGACGAGGCCCAGGAGCTGTCGCCGATGGCCTGGCGGCTGCTGATGCGCCGCTGCCCGAGCCGGTCGATGACCGCGGTCGGCGACGTCGCGCAGACCTCCGAACTGGCCGGCACCACCACCTGGGAGCAGGTCTTCGAACCCTACGTGGCGCAGCGCTGGCGCCTGGTCGAGCTGAGCGTCAACTACCGCACCCCGGCCGAGGTGATGGCGGTCGCCGCGGACGTGCTCGCCGCGGTCGACCCGGCCCTGCGGCCCCCGCATTCGGTGCGGTCGGCCGGCGTGACGCCGTGGGCACGCCGGGTGGGGCCCGGCGCTCTCGCCGAGGAGTTGATTGCGGAGGTACGTAAGGAGTCCGCGCTGATCGAGGAGGGCCGTCTCGGGGTGCTCGTGCCGGACCGGCTCGAGGAGTCCCTGGGTGCCGCCCTGATCGCGGCGGTACCCGGCGCGGCCGTCGGGGAGCAGCCCGACCTGCTCAACCACGTGGTCCTGATGACCGTCCGGCAGGCGAAGGGGCTGGAGTTCGACTCGGTCCTCGTGATCGCCCCGGACGAGATCATCGAGGAGAGCCCGCGGGGCCTGTCCGACCTCTACGTGGCGATCACCCGGGCGACCCGTCGACTGGGCGTTCTGCACACGACGGATCTGCCGAAGGTGTTGTCCGCGCTGGCGTGACCGCTTCACCGCGTACCCCGTGAAGGGCGAAACAGGAGAGACCCGGCGGAAGCACCGCCGGGTCTCTCCTGTGCGGGACGAATCAGTGCCCGCCACCGTTCGGCGGCTGGCGCAGGCCCCGGCCGATCGCGGTGTGGCCGTGCGCGTTGGTCATCGCCAGCCGGCTGTGCATGGTGGTGTTGTTGGCGATCTGTGCGTAATACGACGCGCGGCGCCGGGCGGTGATGCTTCCCGGGTTGTCCGGCGCGGGCGCCAGATCCGGGTTGAGGTGCGTGTTCAGGCCGTCCTTGAGCAGTGACAACGCCTCGGCGCGCAACTGGCTCACCCGGCTCTCGGTGACCCCCAGGTCGGAGGCGATGTCGGCCATCGGGCGCTCCCGCAGGAAATATTCGGTGACCACCGTCTGCAGGCGCTCCGGCAGCGAACCGATCGCGTGGTGCAGATAACCGATCTGCTCCCGGCGCAGCAGCATCTCCTCCGGGCCCGGCGCCTGCTCGGTGACCAGGTCGTCGGCGCTGCTGGTGGTGAAACCCTGCAGCGAGAGCACGGTCGCCCGCTGCACGTCGTTGTTCGTCTGGTTCAGCTCGGTGGTGGTGGTGCCGAGCGCCTGGGCCAGCTCCTCCGGCGTGGGCGTCCGGCCGAGAGTGGTGGTCAGGTTCTGCTTCGTCGCGTCGGTGCTGCGCGCCTTCGACCGCACCGACCGGGTCGCCCAGTCCAGCGCCCGCAGCTCGTCGAGGAGCGCGCCCCGGATCCGGGTGCTCGCGAAACGGTGGAACGGCACACCGCGCTCCGGGTCCCAGCCGCGCGTCGCGGTGACCAGGGCGTGCAGCCCGGCACTGGTGAGATCGTCCCGATGGATGTGGTTGGGGATGCGGCTGAGCATGTCCCGCACCAGGTGCCCGACGAGCGGCATGTGGGTGCGGATCAGCTCCTCCTGCTCCCGGACGGAGAGCACGGTCGCGGCGGGCGCGAGATCGGCGACGAAGTCGGCAGTCGTCACGGCGCTGGTCATGTCTGTTCCCCCGGTTCATGTCGGCGCCCGCGGCCGTGGGGCCTTGGCTGACAGGGAGAACTGTCCAATACAAAAGGTGCTGAGCCGGGCACACGCAGTTGCGTACCGGTTGCATTCGTCCGCGGAAGCGGCCGTTGGTTAGCCATCGGCGCTCGGCGGGGCTGGTTGAGGGTTCTGGACGGTTGCGGCAGGGTGTCCCGCATGGAATTGAGCGACACCGGTACCGCCATCACGATCATCTCTGGAATCCTGATCCTCACCGGCGTGATCGGGGTGATTCTTCCGGTGTTGCCGGGATTGCTGCTGACCTGGGGCGGCGTCCTGTTGTGGGCGCTGCTGGGCGGGGCGTCCACCGGCGTCGCCTGGACGGTGGCGATCGTGGCCTCGCTGATCGGCGGCGGAGGGATGGTCCTCAAGTTCCTCTGGCCGGGAAAGAAGCTGCAGAACTCGGGAGTGCCGACGTCGGCGCTGCTGCTCGGCGGGGTGCTCGGCCTGGTCGGCTTCTTCGTGATCCCGGTGGCCGGGCTGGTGATCGGGTTCGTGCTGGGTGTGTGGCTGGTCGAGCTGAACCGGCTCGGCGCGGACCGGGCCTGGCCGTCGACGCGGTCGGCGCTGGCCGCGGTCGGACTCTCCCTGCTGGTGGAGCTGGCGGCGGCGCTGGGGATCGCGGTCGTCTGGATCTTCGGCCTGGTCCTCGGCTGACTACTACTACTGGTCGGCGGCGGCGGTCGCGTCGCGGTGGGCCCGGCGCCGGCGTCGCTGGAGGACCAGGAGCAGGAGCGGGATCGCGGCCAGGCTGATCGCGATCGACGCCGCGGCCGCCACCGACACCGGGCTCCCCGAGGCCGGCCGGGCGGCCTGCGGCGACTGCTCCACCCGGGTGCCCTCGGTCGGCGCGGCCTCCGCCTGCTGCTCGGCCCGCTGCTGCGCCGCTACCTCCTCCGGGGTGACCAGGTTGCCGACCGAGGAACCCTCCGGCAGGGAGAACCCCCAGTCGAGCAGGGCGGCACCCTGCTGCCAGCCGCGCTTCGGCCTGGCCTCGGCGCCGAGCAGGGTGACCACGAGACGGCGGCCGTCGCGTTCCGCCCCGCCGACGTAACTGTGCCGGGCCAGCGTGGTGAAACCGGTCTTGCCGCCCAGCGCACCCGGATAGTTGAAGATCAGCTTGTTCTCGTTCTGGAACTGGAAGCCGCCGGCCTTCTGCTTCCGCTGCGCCGGCATCGTCGCGGTCTTCGTCAGCGCGTACTTGCGGAAGTCGGCGCTGGCGAAACACACCCGGGCGATGAGCGCCATATCGTACGCACTGGTGAACTGCCCCTTGCCGTCCAGCCCGGACGGGGTGACCGCGTGCGTCTGGCGCGCGCCCAGCGAGGCGGCCAGCGCGTTCATCGCGCCGACGGTCTTGGCCACACCGTCGGTGCCGCCCCCACCGGCCGTGCGGGCCAGCGCGTTCGCCGCGTCGTTGCCGGAGTTGAGGAGCAGCCCCAGCCAGAGGGTCGAGACCGGATAGGTGCCGCCGACGACCAGGCCGACCGCCGAACTGTTCACCTCGATGTCCAGGTCGCCGTCGGTGGCGGTGACCTTCTCGGCCGGGTCGAGCTGGTCCATGGCGGTGGCGGCCAGCAACATCTTCTGCACGCTGGCCGGGGTCTGATGGACGTGCGGTCCGCAGCCGCCGAGCACCTCGCCGGTGTCCAGGTCGGCGACCAGCCAGGTGGTCGCGGTGACCGCGGGCGGGGCGGGGACGCCCGCCGGGACGGTGAGCCCGCGGGTGGCGAGAGCCTCACCCCCGACGGCCATGTCGGCGGCGACGTCGGCCGGCGGGGTGGGCGCGGGCGGCCGGCTGGGCGCGGCCACCCTGGGTTTCGGGCACGCGACCGGGGCGGCTGCCGCGGCGGAGACGGGAACGCGGCCGGATGTGGCTGCTGTCGATGCGGCGGAGACGGGAACGCGGCCGGTTGCGGCTGCGGCGGGGACGGCGGCCACCGGGACCGCGAGGAGTCCGGCGGTGAGGGCCGCGAAGGGCCGGAGGGCTGAGGTCACGGCCAGTGGGCTCCCGCCTCCAGCCGCCGGTCGAGCAATCGCCCGAGGGGCATCGGATCCCCGTCGCCGCCGCCCGCGCCCACGATCATCCGGGGTTTGCTGGGACTGAGTTCGGCTCCGGTGAACCGGGCGCGCAACGAGGCCGGGACGGTGAGGATGTAGTATTCGCCGTCCTCGCCGACGGCCACCGAGCGGTCGTGTTTCAGATACCACCCGCGGGCCGTCGTCCGGTATGTCGACCGTCCGTCCAGGCTGCGGGCGCTGAGCGGGTGCGGGGGCAGCCCGGCCTCGGCGGCACGGCGGACGAAGTCGTCGAGCAGCGCACCGGCCTGGCGCGCCTCGGCGGCACGGTCCGCCTCCAGCGCGGCGGCGCGGCCGGCCGCGGCACGCTTCTGCTGCTCCCGCCAGGCGAGCTGCTCGTCCTGCATGGCGCCGACCCTAACGCCCACCGCGGCCCGTGGCCAACCGGGCTTTGCGGATTCGGCGCTATTGCGCCGGCCCCATTCTGATAAGGGACCGGGCGGCGGATGGAAAGAATTGCCGGATCGCGGTGGGGAGTTGCGCGGCCCGCCGGTCGCGCGCAAGACTGGGCGCGGTTGATTAATTTCTCTCGGGAGTCCTTATGGCGCGCCAGGTAATCACCACCCTGATCGACGATCTGGACGGCAAGAAGGCGGATCGGACGGTCGAGTTCAGTCTCGACGGTGTCAGCTACACGATCGACCTTTCCGAGGCGAATGCCGGAAAGTTGCGTAAGGCGCTGGACCCGTACATCAACGCGGGCACCCGCCTGGGCCGGACGACCACGGGGCGCATCCCGTCGCGGGGGGCCACTCCGGTGCGCACCGCCGGTTCCCGTGACGAGAACCGGCTGATCCGGGAGTGGGCGATTCGCAACGGGCACAAAATCTCCGAGCGTGGCCGCATTCCGCAGGAGGTCAGCAGCGCGTACCGGGCGGCCCACAACCGCTGAATCGTGCCGGTCGCGGGCTGCCGTGCCCGGCGGCTGGTTGCCCTCCGGCGCCGGAGTCCGATGACGGTGCGTGAACGGAACCGGCGCGCGGAATCCCCTTCGACCGGCCCGAAACGGCTCGCGCCGGGCCGGGCGAAATGGCGCGGGAAACGGGTCGGGAAAGCTCAGCCCCGGCGCAGGCGGGGCAGTTCGGCGGCGACCGACTCCAGCACGCTCTCGTCGCCCGCGTACCAACTGGACTGGCGCGGCCAGTGGGTGATGACGTCGGTGAAGCCGAGTTCCGCCGCGCGGCCGATAGCGTCTTCGAAGGCGTTGACGCTGCTCAGCGAGTAGACCGGCGACGAATCCAGATTAAGATAACGATCCACTGTGTCCGGTGCACGGTCGGTGTCCGCCAATGCCGTCTCGAATCGGTCCCGGATGGTGGTCACCTCCCGCCACCACTGGTCGGCGGTGTCCGCCTGCGGGCCGGTGGTGACCCAGCCGTCACCGTTGCGGGCGGCCAGCCGCAGCGCCCGGGGACCGTTGGCGGCGATCACGAACGGTGGGCGCGGCTGCTGCACCGGGCCGGGGATGCTGCGGGCCTCGACCGCCGAATACCACTCGCCGGACCAGGTGGTCGACGGCGTGCTGAGGATCGTGCCGAACAGCTCCAGGAACTCGGTGAACCGGTCGACGCGCTCGCGCGGCGTGAGTTCCGGCCGTCCGAGCACGGCGGAGTCGAAGCCGATGCCGCCGGCGCCGAGGCCGAGCAGCAGCCGGCCGCCGGAGATGTCGTCGAGGGCGAGGGCCTCCCGGGCGAAGTGCACCGGATGCCGGAAGTTAGGTGAGGCGACGTAGGTGCCCAGGCGGATCCGCTCGGTCACCATCGCGGCCGCGGTGAGGGTCGGCACCGCGTCGAACCACGGGCCGTCCGCCAGGTCACGCCAGCCGAGGTGGTCGTAGGTCCACGCGTGGTCGAAGCCGAACTCCTCGGCGAGCTGCCAGCGTCGCCGGGCGACGGCCCAGCGCTGGTCCGGAAGGATCACGATGCCGATGCGCACGGGACGCAGCCTATCGCCCCTCAGCACCGCTCCTGTCGATCACCTAGGCGGTCCGGAGATCGCCGCTCGCGGTGTCGTGGTCCTGCGCGGCGGCGGCCTCGAACGCCTGCAGGGCGCGGAGCAGGTCCTGGCGGGCGCCCGGCGGCATCCGGTCGAGCACGTCGGCGAGCGCCGCCCGGCGACGGTCCCGCAGGTCGTTGAGCAGCCGCTGGGCGGCCGGGGTGAGCAGCAGCCGGACCTCGCGCCGGTCGCGGGGGTCGGCGACCCGGCGCAGCAGCCCGGTCGCCTCCAGCCGGTCGCAGAGTCGGCTGGCGGAGGACGGCACCACGTCGAGGGCCTCGGCCAGCCGGCTCATGTTGGTGTGCCGGTTACCTGAGATGATCATGAGCACGCGCAACTGGGCCGGCGGTACAGACGGACTCTGTGCCAGCCTGGCCTGTTCGAGGACAGCCGCGAACGACTCCGCCGACGACTCGATCGCGGCGGCGACCTCGGTGACGCGCTCCATGCCGACACCCCGTTTGTAGAGTCACGGACTCATGAGCCTCTACCCCTACCCGGTCCGGCGGTTTTTCAACCGGTCCGAAACGGGTCAGCGCCGCCAGTCCAAGCAGACCGTGACGGCATCGTCGAGCGCGTCGGCTCCGGCGTGGTAGTCGCGAAGGCCTCGCATCACCGTACCCACCGCTTCTGTGGCCGGCTGCAACCGTGTCCGTCGAAGTGCACTGAGCAGGGCAGATTCACCGTAAGGTGATCGGCCTCCGGGGGTGGCGGCGTGTACCCCGTCACTCACCACGAGCATCCGGTCGCCGGGATCCAGCCGGAAGCGCTGGATCTCGTAACGGGCCTCGCCGAACATGCCGAGCGGTAACTGCTGCTCCAGCTCGACCTGCCGGACGTCACCGCCCCGGGCGATCAGGCAGTGCGGTGAGCCGGCGTCGACCGCCGCCACGTCCCCGCTGACCAGATCGATCTCCAGGAGCAGGGTGGCGGCGTGCACCGTGCCGCTGTAGCGGGAGTGCACCGCGTCGGAGGCCAGTTCGGCCTGCTCGACGATGTCGGCGCCGCAGCGGCGGGCGTTGCGCATGGCGTTCACCGCGGTGGCGGTCAGCATGGACGCCTCGAGACCGTCACCGTCGCCGTTGAGGACGGTGATGGTGAGCCGGTCACCGTCGAGCGCCCAGTCGAAGTGGTCGCCGCGGACGTCGTACGCCGGCTCGAGCTGCCCGGCGAGCAGGAAGCGTTCGTCGCCGAGGGACCGGCCGGGGAGCAGGTCCCACTGGAGCTCGGCGGCCATCGTGAGCCGCTCCCGGCGGCTCGCCCGGTGGTAGCGGTCGGTGGCCGGGGCCGCGGCGCGCATGGCCACCGCCAGCTCGTCGGCACCGGTGGCCAGCTGGTCGGCGACCTCCGGCTCGGGACGGCGGGGCAGGTCCAGGCGCAGCACGCCGATCCGTTCACCCCAGCAGCTCAGCGGCAGATACAGCCGGTACGTTCCGGAGAGCGTGCTCTCGGCGCCGGTGCGCTGACTGCCGAAGCAGCGCAGCGCCGACGGGTCGGCTGTGGTCTTGTCCTCGCTGAGCAGCGGGCACATCGCGGAGTGGGTCAGATCGGGGATGAAGACCTCGATCCGGTCTGCCGAGTAGTGGCGTCGCAGATGCTCCGCCACCACCTCGGGGAGCCGGTCCGGAGGCGCAGCACGTAGTAGGGAACCCAGGGGTACCGGTTGGTCGGACACTCCACACTCCTCTCCCGACAGCAGGTATTTGTTATACGGCAAACGTTTCGCGCCGGAACAGCCCACCCTGGGCTGTTCCGGCGCGGAAACGCTCAGGCGAAGGACTTCTCGAAGTGGATGAGACTCCCGGTGCGCGGGCTGGAGTGCATGCGCACGTTCTCGGCCAGTGCCCTGATCAGGAACAACCCGCGTCCCCGTTCGCTGCTCGGAGCAGGTGAGACACCCGCGTCCGGTCCCAGATCGAAGCCCGTGCCCTCATCGACCACGTCGATCGAGCAACGGTCATCGGCGACCTCGAGGCGGACCTCGAAGTTCTCCACCCCCGCCGCGTGCTTCACCACGTTGGCGCACGCCTCGGTGAGGGCGATCTCCAGATCGGCGCCGGCCTGCCGATCGACCCGCAGGGTCGTCAGCGCGCAACGCAACAGCCTGCGCACCGCGGGGACGCTGTCCACCTCGCGGGGCAGGTTCAGTCGTACCGACATGCGCATGTGATGTCTGTGCCCGATCCGCGCTCACGCTAATCGTCGCCCCTGGGACAGCACGCCGAAACGTGTTATCCATGGTCACCATGCACGTCTCCCTTCCTGGAGAAGCACTGCATGCCCAGGAAAGGCGGGACTATGGCACCACAACCGGATACCGCGACGGTGATCGCGGCGCGGGCCGGGGACGCGGCCGCGATCGACCGGCTCGTGGCGGGTTACCTGCCGCTGGTGTACACCATCGTGGGACGCGCGCTGGAGGGTCACGCCGACGTCGACGACGTCGTCCAGGAGACCATGATCCGGGTCCTGAGCAACCTCGGTGACCTGCGTGAACCCGAGTCGTTCCGTTCCTGGCTGGTGGCCATCACCGTGCGCCAGGTGCGCGAACGGTTCCGCCGCCGGCAGCCGGACGCCCCGATCGACGCGGACCTGCGCGACCCGGGCGCCGACTTCACCGACCTGGCGATCACCCGGCTCGAACTCGCCGGCCAGCGCCGGGAGACCGCCGAGGCGACCCGGTGGCTCGACGAGGAATACCGCGAACTGCTCTCGCTGTGGTGGCTGGAGGCCTCCGGCGAGCTGACCCGCGACGAGATCGTCGAGGCCACCGGGGTCACCCGGCAGCACGCCGCGGTCCGCGTCCAACGGATGAAGGCCCAGCTGGAGACCGCCCGGGTGGTGGTCCGGGCCCTCAACCGGGCGCCGCGCTGCCCCGAACTCGACGTGCTGGTCACCCCCTGGGACGGCCGCCCCGGCGCGCTCTGGCGCAAGCGTGTGGCACGGCACACCCGCGACTGCCGGGTCTGCGCGCCGGCCTGGGACAACCTGGTCGCCGCCGAACACCTCCTGGCGGGCCTTCCGCTGGTCGTCCCGGTGCCGGCTCTCGGGACCCTCCTGAAATTCAACATCCTCGGGGGTACGACCGGAGCACCGTCCACCACCGCCACGACAGCCGCCCCGGGCCTCGCGGCGAAGGTGGGCGCGGCCGCCGCACAGAAGGCGCTCGCCGGGCTGCTGACGGTGGGAGTGGTGGCGGGAGGCGGTGGGGCCTTCTACGCGTACACCCGGCCGGCGGAGCCGATCGAGACCGCGGCCGTCGTCGCCGCACCCTCGGCCCCGCCCGCCTCGATCGCGCCCTCCCCGGCGGTGTCCCGCAGCGCCTCGCCGTCCGCCCCGGCCCCGGCCTCGTCGTCGCCCGCGGCCTCGCCGTCGGTGACCTCGAAGGCGGCCGTGGTGACCGCCTCGGCCAAGAAGGGCGTCGGCGTCTGGAAGTTCAGCGGCGCGAAGGGCGCGCTCAAGGACGTCGGCGCGTCCTGGTACTACGACTGGGCGCCCAGCGACGACGAGGTGCCCGGACCGTCCGGCGTCGACTTCGTGCCGATGATCTGGGGTGCGGCGAACGTCACCGACGCCACCCTGAAACAGGCGAAGTCCGAGGGCGACGGGTGGCTGCTCGGCTTCAACGAACCGGACCTGGCCGAGCAGTCGAACATGACCGTGGAGGCCGCGCTCGACGCCTGGCCGAAACTGGAGGCGACCGGGATGAGGCTGGTCAGCCCGGCCGTCGCCTACGGCGGGGACACCGAGAACGGGTGGCTCGACCGGTTCATGACCGGCGCCGCGGCCCGCGGCCTCCAGGTGGACGCGATCGCCCTGCACTGGTACGGCTCCGACTTCAGCAAAGCCGCGGTGAACCAGTTCCTCGGCTACGTCGACGCCGTCCACGAGCGGTACGGCAAACCGATCTGGATCACCGAGTTCGGCCTGATGAACTTCGGGGGATCGCCCAGGTACCCGAGCGACGCGCAGAAGGTGACCTTCATCAAGGGCGCCACCGCCGGAATGGAGAAGCGCTCCTACGTGTCCCGGTATGCCTGGTTCGGGCTGCCGGCCGTCGACGACAGCGTGGATTTCGGGCTCTACAAAGACGGGAAGACGCCGACCGAGGCGGGCAAGGCGTACCGATCCGCGGGCTAGGCTGAGATTCATGATTCGGTTCGGGTACAAAGCTTCGGCGGAGCAGTTCGCGCCGGCGGAACTGCTCAAGTACGGCATCCTCGCGGAGGAGCTCGGCTTCGACTCGGTCTTCACCAGCGACCACCTCCAGCCGTGGCGGCACGACGGCGGGCACGCCCCGGCCGCACTGCCGTGGCTGGGGGCGCTCGCGGCGCGTACCGAAAGGGTCCTGATCGGCACGAGCGTGCTCACGCCGACGTTCCGGTACCACCCGGCCGTCGTCGCGCAGGCCTTCGCCACCCTCGGCTGCCTCGCGCCGGGACGCGTCGTCCTCGGCGTCGGCTCCGGCGAGTCGCTCAACGAGGTGCTGCTCGGCACGCAGTGGCCGGACGGCAAGGAGCGGTTCGCCCGCCTCAAGGAGGCCGTCCTCCTGATCCAGCAGCTCTGGACCGAGGACCGGGTGACCCACGAGGGGCAGTTCTACTCCACCGAGAACGCCACCATCTACGACAAGCCGTCGACGCCCGTCCCGATCTACATCGGCGCGTCCGGCCCGGCGGCGACCCGGCTGGCCGGGCGGATCGCCGACGGATTCATCACCACCAGCGGCAAGGGCCACGGTCTGTACACCGACACCCTGCTCCCGGCGGTGAACGAGGGCGCGGAGAAGGCCGGCCGCAAGAGCGACGACCTGGACCTGATGATCGAGGTCAAGGTGTCGTTCGACGACGACATCGACCGGGCTCGCAACGACACCCACTACTGGGGTGCGCTGGCCCTGTCGCCGGAGGAGAAGACCGGCGTCGAGGACCCGATCGAGATGCAGCGGCTGGCCGACGCGCTGTCGGTGGAGCGGACCGCGACCCGGTGGATCGTGTCGTCCGACCCGGAGGAGCACGCGGCGAAGGTCACCGAGTACCTCGACATGGGCTTCAAGCACCTGGTGTTCCACGCGCCGGGTCCCGACCAGGAGCGTTTCCTGCGGCTCTACTCGCAGGAGATCCTGCCGCGGCTGCGCAACCGCTGACCCCCGCGTGTTGATTTGGGGCGCTCATGGCGCCCGAAGTCAACACGCTGCTTGGGGTGTGTTGATTTGGGGCGCGCTGCGCGCCCGAAGTCAACACACTGCGGGGTCAGACAGAGCGGAGGTCGCCGCGGCCCGAGCCGCCGGCGCCCTCGCCGTTGATCACGCGGAGGTTGGGGCGGCCCTGCACCCGGCGGCGGCCCGCGCCGGCTTCCCGGACGACCGCCTCGGCGTCCGGCCGGTTGTCCCGCCACCGGCGCCGCATCAGGTTGTCGCCGTCACCACGTCCCGGCGGGGTGATCCCGGCCGTGCCGTCCTGCCGGCCCGGTGTCACCGGCGCCGGCCCGGCCAGGCGGGCCGCGCCACGCCGGCGGTCGGTGGCCCGGCGGTCGCCGCGCCGGCGGTCCACAAACCCGGCATCGCCCGGCAGCAGGCCGCTGTTCGGCCGGTCACCGCTCGTGCCGCCGCGCCGCGGGTTCGGTGCCGGCCACTGCCGGACACTGTTCGGCGGATAGCGGTCCGGGTACGGCGGATTGACCCGCCCGGTGCCGGTCATCACGACGATGCTCTCGCCGGTGGCCGTCCGGGTTGCGGCCGGCCGCCGTTCGGCGATCAGCGCGCGCAGCGCCGGGCCCAGGGCGGGCATCCCGGACCGGTCGGTGTGCGGATAGACGGTGACCTCGACGTCGGCGACCTTCAGCCCGGCCCGGGCGGCCCTGACCGCGATCAGCGGCTCCACCTCACCGCCGTCACCGGTCAGCGGTTCGGTCCCGGCGACCGGGGGCAGCCCCAGCCGGTCGGTGGTGTCGCGCCAGAAGGCGCGGTATCCGAAACCGGGGTCGGCCGGCCGGCAGCCGAGCAGCACGCCCATGAACCAGAGCAGGATCAGGTCGGTGGGCCGGGTGATCCGGCGGCGCGACCCGTACGCCATGTCCGCCCCGCCGCGCAGCGCCGCGACGAACGCCGGCACCTCGGCCGGGTCGCAGGAGCCGTCGCCGGGCAGGGTCACGATGATGTCGCCGGTGGCCGTGGCGACCCCGCAGGCGACGGCGTTGCCGGAGCCGGAGCGGGTCTGGCGGATCACCCGGGCGGCCCGGGGGAGCGCGAGCGCGGTGTCCTCGGCGGTGCCCACCACGATGATCAGCTCGTGCACCGGGGGCAGCGCGGCGAGAAGCAGCGGCAGCCGCTCAGGACTCTGCGTCGGGATGACCACGCTCACGGTGGGTGACGCCGGGCGGTGTCCGGGGCGACTCGGCGGGACTGGCATGTGCGGTGGCTCCCCGGCTTCGGTTGCGGTGCTTACCACGACCCTGCTGCGGCTGCGGTACTCCCACGACGCTACCGGCCTGCAACCGGACCGCACCCCGACCTAACGGCTGATGATCATCGACTGGCCGGTCCAAACCGCCCGCCGGGCACGGGGACGCGTCACCGTGCGTACACGATGGGGTGTTGAGGGTAGGGTGACCGGGTGAGTATCGCGGCGGTGGTTTTCGACCTGGACGGCGTCATCATCGACACCGAGGAGGTCTGGGAGGAGGTCCGTCGCGACTACGTCGCCGAGCACGGCCGTGAATTCCTGCCGGACAGCCAGGACCGGATGATGGGCATGAGCACCGGCGAGTGGTCGGCGCACCTGGCCGACGAGGTGGGCGTGCCGCGCACCGCGGAGCAGGTCGCCGCCGACGTGCTGGGCCGGATGGCCGAGCGTTACCGGGCCGCCCTGCCGCTCATCCCCGGCGCGGCCGACGTGGTCCGGGCCCTCGGCGGGCACTACCGCCTGGCGCTGGCCAGCTCGTCGGCGCGGATCCTGATCGACCAGGTGCTGGCGACCGCCGGGCTGACCGGCGAGTTCGAGGTGACTCTCTCCACCGAGGAGGTGCCGCGCGGCAAGCCGGCGCCGGACGTCTACCTGGCCGCGGTCGCCAAGCTGGGCCTGACCCCGGCCGACTGCGTGGCGATCGAGGACTCGAGCAACGGCCTGCGGTCGGCGGGCGCGGCCGGCCTGACCGTGATCGCCGTCCCGCACGGCGTCTACCCGGCGGCTCCGGACGCGTTGGCCCAGGCGAAACTGGTGGTCAAGGCCATCACCGAGGTCACCCCGGAAGCGGTCGCCGCGCTGGTCTGAAACATGCCGGACATTCTCGTGTGAAAGATCTTCGATTCGGGTAGTCAGCGGGCCGTCCTCGAAGGGGGTGGCCCGTGTCCGGGTTGAGACTTGATGTCGGGTTGGTCGACTATCTGATTCTGGCGATCTATTTCGTCACGGTGCTGGGGGTCGGATTCGCCGCCCGGCGTGCGATCCGCACCAGCGCCGACTTCTTCCTCTCCGGCCGGTCGATGCCGGCCTGGGTGACCGGTCTGGCCTTCATCTCGGCCAACCTGGGCGCCCTGGAGATCATCGGCATGGCGGCCAACGGCGCCGAGTACGGCCTGATGACACTCCACTACTACTGGATCGGCGCGGTCCCGGCCATGGTGTTCCTCGGCATCGTGATGATGCCGTTCTACTACGGGTCGAAGGTCCGCAGCGTCCCCGAGTTCCTGCGGCTGCGGTTCAACCGGCCGACCCACCTGTTCAACGCGGTCAGTTTCGCGGTGGCGCAGGTGCTGATCGCCGGCGTCAACCTGTACGCCCTGGCGCTGATCCTGCAGGCGCTGCTCGGCTGGCCGCTCTGGCTGTCGATCGTGATCGGCGCGGCGATCGTGCTCGCGTACATCACCCTCGGCGGACTGTCGTCGGCGATCTACAACGAGGTGCTGCAGTTCTTCGTGATCCTGGCCGGTCTGCTGCCGATCACGATCATCGGGCTGGTGAAGGTCGGCGGCGTCGACGGCCTGTTCGAGAAGGTGCGGGCGACGCAGCTGGGCGACGCCGCCCTGCACACCTTCCAGGACACCGCCGGCACCGGGAACCCGCTGGGTGCGAACTGGATCGGGATCGTCTTCGGTCTCGGGTTCGTGCTGTCGTTCGGGTACTGGACGACGAACTTCGCGGAGGTGCAGCGGGCGCTCAGTGCCAAGGACATGAGTGCGGCACGGCGTACCCCGATCATCGGTGCCTTCCCGAAGTTGCTGATCCCGGTGGTGACCGTGATCCCGGGGCTGATCGCGCTGGTGACCGTGCAGGGCCTGGGTGCCGAGGAGGGCGACCTGGTCTACAACAACGCGATCCCGCTGCTGATGCGCGATCTGCTGCCGAACGGTGTGCTGGGTGTGGCGGTGACCGGTCTGGTGGCGTCGTTCATGGCCGGCATGGCGGCGAACGTGAGCGGTTTCAACACGGTCTTCACCTATGACATCTGGCAGGCGTACGTCCGGAAGGACCGCAGCGACGAGTACTACATCCGGGTGGGCCGGATCGCGACGGTCGCCGGCATTCTGGTCGGCATCGGTACGGCGTTCATCGCGGCCGGCTTCGACAACATCATGAACTACATCCAGGCGCTGTTCTCGCTGTTCAACGCACCGCTGTTCGCGACGTTCATCGTGGGCATGTTCTGGAAGCGGATGACGCCGTGGGCCGGCTTCTGGTCGCTGCTGCTCGGCTTCCTGGCCTCGCTGACGCTGTACATCGGCCACCTGACCGAGGTGATCCCGTTCAACTCGGACCTGGAGGAGAGCTTCTGGGGTGCGGGGCTGGCGTTCGTGACGGCGGTGGTGGTCGCGGTGATCGTCACCCAGTTCACCCCGCGCAAGCCGGAGGACGAACTGAGGGGCCTGGTCTACGGCATGGCCGGCGAGGGCGGTGCGGTCTCCGAACCGGCCGTCTGGTGGCGCAACCCGGTGCTGCTGGGTGTGATCGCGGTGGTGCTGGCCGTCCTGCTTTACATCCCGGTGTGGTGAGGGGACAACCATGAGAATCTTCGATGTACGCGGGGTCATCGGCGGCCTGTTCGTCGTGTACGGCCTGATCGTCACCGGCATCGGTCTCTTCGACAGCCCGTCCGAGCTCGACAAGGCCGAGGGCATCCGGATCAACCTGTGGATGGGCCTGGGGATGCTGGCCCTGGGGCTGCTGATGCTGTTGTGGCTGCGCTTGAACCCGCCGCCGGAACCGGAGCCGGACGACGAGACGGCGCGGTGAAAAGCATCATGTGGCGGGTTTCTCAGCCGATATCCCTGGCATGGAACGTCTCGCCTCAGTCAGCAGCCTCGCCACGTCGGGCGGCAGTGGTGTCTCCGGCGTCGGCATGCAGATTCAGCTTCGCGTCGACTATGTCGTCAACCGGGTGATGGAGACTCATCGCGGCATGGCCGAGGACCAGGTCAAGCAGGCCATCCAGGAAGGGCTCCGCGGCTTCGGTGTGGTGCCCAACAAACGCCAGGTGGACCAGTACGCGGCCGCGATCTCGTCGATGCCGCAGCTGCCGCCGAGCAACGGCTGAGTCAGCCCGCGGGGAAGCGGACGATGCGGTCGTCGCCGTCACGGGGGTCGCCGCGGCCGTCGGCGTTCGAGGTGGTGAGCCACAGCGAACCGTCCGGCGCCACGGCGACCGTGCGCAGGCGCCCGTACTCCCCGGCCAGTTCCGCCTTCGCGTCGCCGCCGCTCAGGGGCACGGTCCAGAGCCGTTCGCCCTTGAGCCCGGCGACGTAGAGGGTGTCGCCGGCGACCGCCGCCCCGCTGGGTGAGGCCTCGTCGGTGGTCCACTGCACGAGCGGGTCCGCGTACCGGTCGTCGCCGGCCTCGCCCTCGACCTCCGGCCAGCCGTAGTTCTTGCCGGCCTCGATCAGGTTGACCTCGTCCCACTCGTTCTGACCGAATTCGATCCCGTACATCCGGTCTTGGGAGTCCCAGGCCAGGCCCTGGACGTTGCGGTGTCCCATCGACCAGACCGGCGAGTTCTTCCAGGGGTTCCCCGGCGCGGGCTCACCCTCGGGGGTGAGCCGCAGGATCTTTCCGCTCGGGTCGTCGCGGTCCTGTGACCGGGATTCGTCGCTCGCGTCGCCGGTGCCGGCGTAGAGCATGCCGTCCGGTCCGAAGGCGATCCGCCCGCCGTTGTGCCGCGGGCCCTTCGCGATGCCCTTGAAGATCACCTCGGGGTCGTCGGTGCGGTCCGGCCGGAAGCGGACGATGCGGTTGTCGTCGTCGGCCGTGTAGTAGGCGTACACCCAGCCGGTCTCCGCGTGGTCGGCCGCGACGGCCAGGCCGAGCAGTCCGCCCTCGCCGCCCTCGGCGACGCCGGGCACCTCGTAGATCTCCTCCGGCTCGCCGCCGCCGGCGCGGACCCTCAGCACCCGTCCGGTGTCGCGTTCGGCGACCAGTGCGCTGCCGTCGGACCGGAATGCCAGGCCCCACGGCACGTCGATGCCGGTCGCCACGGTCTCCGGACTGTTCAGGTCGGGTGTGCCGTCCGGGTTCGAGGCGGGGGTGGTCGCCCGCGGTGAGGTGGCCTCCGCGGTCGGCGTGCCGGGTGACGAGTCCGGGGTCGAGGTGGCGGAGCAGGCGGTCAGGGCGGCGACCCCGGCCGCGGTCAGGGCCAGTCGCGAGGTCCGGGCGAGGACGGTCATACCTCCACGGTACCCATGACCTTTTTATGGTAAAAACGGCGGTTTGCCGGATTGATCGCGCCGTCCGGGCGACGATGATGCGGCGCGGTGCGGCGGCCGGGCAGGGCGGAGAGAGGTTTTGCGCGTTACAGGACAGTCGGTCACGGCCGCGTTCCTCACCCTCACTGCCATCATCGGGTACGCCCTGACGCCGGCCGCGGCAGCCCGTGGCAGTGCGGTCCCGCCCGGTCCGCGCGCCCCCGTCCCGCCGGTGATCCGCTGGACGCCGTGCCCCGAGGACGACGAGGTCCAGTGCGGGACGATGCGGGTCCCGGTCGACTGGTCGGCCCCGCTCGGCGCCCCGATCGACCTCGCCCTGGCCCGCCGCCCGGCCACCGACCCGGCCCGCCGCATCGGGGTCCTGATGGTCAACCCGGGCGGCCCCGGCGCCTCCGCCGTCACCATGGCCCTGGACACCGAGTTCTTCAGCGCCGAGGTCCGCGCCCGCTTCGACATCGTCGGACTCGATCCGCGGGGCGTCGGCCGGAGCTCCCCGATCCTCTGCGACCAGAACGTGGTCGACGCCAAACCGTCCCCGCTCGTCGTGACCCCGGACGGCTTCGCCGCGCTGGCCGCGTACAACCAGAGGCTGGCGGCGGACTGCGAGAGCCGCAGCGGCGCGGTGTTCCGGCACGCCGACACGCTCAGCGTGGTCCGCGACACCGAGGAGGCGCGGATCGCCCTCGGCGAACAGCAGATCAGCTACTACGGCGCCTCCTACGGCAGCCTGATCGGCCAGCAGTACGGCGAGCTCTACCCGGACCGGCTGCGGGCCCTGGTGCTGGACAGCGTCATGGACCACACCGCGGGCGTGGACGACTTCCTCGGCCGCACCGCGGAGGCGGCGCAGGACGCGTTCGACGAGTTCGTCGCCTGGTGCGCCCGGGACACCCGGTGCGTGCTGCGCGGGCAGGACATCCGGGCGATCTGGAGCCGGCTGATGCAGCAGGCCCGGGCCGGTGAACTGGTCAACCCGTACGACCCGCCGAGCAGGCTCGGGGTGTGGGAGCTGATGGGCGCGGCGTTCAGCGCGTTCTACGACCCGCAGTGGTACTCGTTCGCGCACTACATCAAGGAGGCGAGCAACCCCGAGCCGGCCGCGGTGGCGCGCCGCGGACCGGGGCTGCTCGACCTCACCCCGTACAGCTTCCCGGCGGTGATCTGCCAGGACTGGGCGCTGCCGGTCGGGACGTTCGAGGAGTACCGCAAACGCCTGGACACCCTGGCCGTCAAAGCGCCGCAGGTGCTGGCCTCGCCGCTGGCGCTGACCGCCGCGACCGGCTGCCTCGGCTGGACCGGGACGCCGGCCAACCCGCAACGGCCGGTCCCGCCGGCCGCCGGGCCGGTGCTGGTGGTCAACTCCCGGCACGACCCGGCCACCCCGTACGCCTGGGCCCGCCAGCTGACCCGCCGGCTCGGGGCGCGGGCCCGGCTGCTGACCTACGACGGCTGGGGGCACGTCGCGTACAGCCACAGCCCCTGTGTCCGGGCGGCCGCCGACCGCTACCTCACCACACTGGCCCTGCCCGCCATCGGCGCGAGTTGTCCCGGCGTCGAGCCGGCGCCGTACGGCGTGGGTTGATCGTCGACCGACGGTTGTGCCCGGACCCGAACACCGGTAGGCAGGGATTGACAACCGAAACTGTCCGACCTGGAGGGCCGATGCGGTTCCTGCCCGCGCTGACAGCTCTATCGTTGACCACCTTGGGGATCGTGGCCGTCGCACCACCCGCCGTCGCCGGCGGCGGCACCACGGTCTCCGGACCCACCGCGACCGGATCCGGCGGCGCCATCGCCACCGTTGACGCCACCGCGACCGCAGTCGGCCTGGAGGTGCTGAGGAACGGCGGCAACGCGGTCGACGCCGCGGTCGCCGCGGCCGCCACGCTCGGCGTCGTCGAGCCGTTCTCGGCCGGCATCGGCGGCGGCGGATTCTTCGTGTACTACGACGCGAAACGCAAGAAGGTCTCCACCATCGACGGGCGGGAGACCGCCCCGGCGAGCGCGACCGAGTCCCTCTTCATCGACCCGGCGGACGGGTTGCCGTACGACTTCCAGGAGGCCCGGGTCAGCGGCCTCTCGGTGGGCGCGCCCGGCACCCTGGCCACCTGGGAGTCCGCGGTCCGCAACTGGGGCACCCGTTCGCTGGGCAGCCTGCTGCAGCCGGCCGCCCGGGTCGCCGAACGGGGTTTCCCGGTCGACGCGACGTTCCGCCAGCACGTGACCGACAACGTGGCGGCGTTCTCCCAGTTCGACGCCACCCGCGAGCTGTACCTGCCCGGCGGGGCGCCCCCGGCGGTCGGCTCCACGCAACGCAACCCGGACCTGGCGGCCACCTACCGGCTGATCGCCGCGAAGGGGACGGGCGCGTTCTACCGGGGGGACATCGGGGCCGATCTGATCGCGACGGTGCAGCATCCGCCGGTCGCCGACGATCCGGCTGTGCCGTGGGCGTACCCGATCCGGCCCGGCGGTCTCACCCGCAGTGACCTGGCCGGTTATCGCGTGCGCACCCCCGAGCCGACGAAGTCGGATTTCCGGGGCCTGACCGTGTACAGCGCGAACACGCCGTCCAGCGGCGGCATCGCCGTCGAGGAGGCGCTCAACATCATCGAGGCGGGGCTGCCGTCCGGCGCCACCGACACCGAGAAACTGCACTACTACCTGGAGGCGTCCGCGCTGGCGTTCGCCGACCGCAACCGTTACGTCGGCGCGAACACCGACCCGGCCCTGGTGAAGCAACTGATCTCGGACCGCTGGGCGAAGACCCGGGCCTGCCGGGTGGACCCGGGCAAGGCGCTCACCAAGCCGGTCCCGCCGGGCGCCCTGAACGGGTCCGGATGCGCCGCGGCGACCGTCGGCGGCCCCAGCGAGCAGGGCCAGAGCACCACCAACCTGACCGTCGCCGACCGGTGGGGCAACGTCGTCGAGTACACCTTCACCCTCGAACAGACCGGCGGCAACGCCATGGTCGTGCCCGGCCGGGGATTCGTGCTCAACAACGAGCTGACCGACTTCAACTTCACCGGCACCCAGGGCGACGCGCCCGACCCCAACCTGCCCGCCGCGGGCAAGCGCCCGCGCAGCTCGATCTCACCGACGATCGTGTTCCGCGACGGTAAGCCCTACCTCGCGGTCGGCACGCCCGGCGGCGCGTCGATCATCACCACCGTGCTGCAGATCCTGGTCAACCGCCTGGTGCGGGGGATGACCCTGCCGGAGGCGATGGCCGCGCCGCGCGGCTCGCAGCGCAACACCGCGGGCATCCAGGCCGAACCGGCCTTCCGCACGCAGTACGGCCCGGGGCTGACCGCCCTCGGCCACGAGTTCGGCGCCGACGTGGCCGAACTCGGTGCGGCCACCGCCATCGAATTCACCCGGGGCGGCGGCTTCATCGCCTCCGCCGAACCGGTCCGCCGAGGAGGCGGCACCGCCGCGGTGGTCCGGCCCGCTCAGAACTGATCCATCGGCAACCTGATGAGCACGGTGGTCCCGGTGTCACCTCCGGTCAGCTCCACGCTGCCCTGGTGCTTCTCGACCACCGTGCGACTCAGGATCAGGCCCAGCCCGCTGCCCGGCAGCACCCGGTCGTGGCCGCGGCTGGTCCGGTAGTGCCCGGTGAAGATCTGCTCCCGCTCGGCCCGGGGCACGTCGGTCGCCGCGTCGGAGACCTTCAGCACGGCCGTCCGCCCGCTGCTGCGCAACGAGACGCCCACCCGCCCACCGTCCGGGCTGTACCGGACCGCGGTGCCGAGCAGGTTCTCCACGATGTGCCGCAGACGTTCCTTGTCACCCGGCAGGATCAGCTTGCGGGGCAGGTCGGCGTCGATCTCCACCGGCGCCCCGTCGATCGCGGTCCGGGTCCGGTCCACCACGTCGCGGACCACCTCGGCCAGGTCCATCGGCGCCCGGCGTACGTCGGCGTGCCCGGCGTCCAGGGCGGACAACTCCAGCAGCTCGTTGATGATGTCCCGCAGCTGGGTGGTGTTGCGTTCGATCACCCGGATCAGCCGCGGACCGTCGCGGACCAGGGTCGCCTCGTCCGCCCCGCCGAGCAGTTCGGTGTACGCGCTGATCGACGTGAGCGGCGTCCGCAGCTCGTGGCCGACCAGCGCCAGGTACTCGTTCTTGCTGCGGACCAGCTGGCGTTGCAGATCCTCGACCCGGCGGCGTTCCACGAACTGGCCCAGGTGCGCGGCGATCCCGGACATCAGCGCGACCAGTTCGTCCTCCGGGTCCTCGATCGCGTCGGCGAAGACGGTCAGCACCCCGATCGGCCCACCGCCGTCGTGCACCGGGATGGCCAGCGCGGTGTGCAGGCGTTCCTGGGCGGTGTCCGGGGAGATCAGGCTCTGCGGGCGTCCCACGTCCCGGATCCACAGCGGTTTGTCCACCTGCCAGGCCCGCCCGGCGAGGCCCTGGCCGAACTCGAGCCGGGCGGGCACCGGAATCCCGGCCGGCCAGCCCGGCGTGCTCCAGCGGGCGGCGGCCCGGATCGTGCCGTCCTCGACCAGCCACAGCTCGGCGTGCACCCAGTCCAGGGTGGCGACCACCGCCTCCAGCACCCGGGGACCGGCGGCCTCGATACTCGGCGCTTCGGCGAGCGCGGTGGTGACCGCGAGTTCGCAGCTGCGGAACCGTTCGGCCCGCCGCTGGCGGGTGACGTCCTGGACGGCCTGGACCGCGCCGACCACCCGGCCGTTCGCCCCGTGGATCGGCTGCGCGTCCATCAGGTAGTGCCGGGTGCGGCGGCCGGCACCCTGCAACGACAGCGGCTCGTCCCGGATCCGTTCGCCGCGCAGCGCCCGCAGCAGGCCGGGGTCGTCGTTGTCGTCGGCGACCGGGACCCGGTCGCCCCACATCCGGCGCATCCGCTCGTTGACGAAGACGATCCTGCCGTCCGCGTCACACGCGGTCACCCCGTCGTGCAGGCTGTCCAGGACCGCGTCCAGGAAGCGGTGCTGTTGTTCCAGCTCGTGCCGGGCCAGCTGTTCGCCGATCAGCAGGGTGGCCACCCCGGCGGCCTCGGCGACCGCGGCGCTCTGTTCGCGGGTCCACTCCCGGGGGAGCGGGTCGTGCACGCAGCACACGCCGAGGACGGTGCCGTCGCGGTCGTGTACCGGGTGCCCGAGGTAGGCGCCGCCCTGGGAGCGGAGCAGCCCGTCCGGGACCCGGTCGTCGGTGCGGGCGTCCGGGACGGCCAGCGCCTCACCGGTGCGGGCGACGATCCCGCCGATCTCGGCGGTGGCGTCGTCGCAGGCGGGGGAGCCCCAGGCGCCGTACGCGCGGAGCCGGTTGCCGTCGACGAGTTGCAGGCAGGCCGCCGGCGCCCCGGCGGCGCGGGCGGTCAGCGCGGCCAGCTGGTCGGCGGATCCGCTGCTCAGGGTGGTGTTCGAGACGACGGCCGGTTCCGGCGTGGCCGCGCTGGTGGTGACGGCCGCCGGTGTGCCCGAGTGCGAACCGGCGGCCGTCCCCCCGTAAGGCTCGGTCGTGCGCGCGAGTGCCACGGCTTTCACCGCACGTGTCCTGGGGGACCGTCCGGCGTTGCCGCCGGGGTCGTCTCGCCGCATGGCCGACCTCCACTCCAAGCCTAAAGGCGCGAAGGTGTCAAAAGCGGCATCTTGCCGGTTCGTGCCGCGTTCGGGTCGCGCCGGTGCACTGGGCGTACGTCTGCCTTGTCGGCAGGCTCACGCCCGTGTGTACCGAAAATCGCTGATCGGGCGGCCGGCTTCGGCACCCCGTCGCTCGAACTTGGTCAGTGGGCGACCGTGCGGGCCCTCCGGCAACCGGCGCAGGCCCGGATCGGCGTCGAGCGTCTCCGCCATCGCCTCCGCGTACTCCGGCCAGTCGGTCGCACAGTGCAGCACGCCACCCGGCCGCAGGCGCTCCCGCAGCACCGCCACGTTCGACGGCTGGATCAGCCGTCGCTTGTGGTGCCGCGCCTTCGGCCACGGATCCGGGAAGAAGACGTGCACCGCGTCCAGGTCGCCCGGCGCGATCCGCTGCACCAACTCCATCGCGTCGCCGTGCGCCACCCGTACATTGGTCAGGCCCTGCTCCCGGACCAGCGCCAGCAGGTTGCCGATGCCCGGCGTGTGCACCTCGACACCCAGGAAATCCCGGCCCGGCTCCGCTGCCGCCATCACCGCGGTCGCGTCGCCCATGCCGAAACCGATCTCCAGTACGCGCGGAGCATCGCGCCCGAAGAGCGTGGCGAGACGCAGCGGACTCCGGTCGCCGTCGGTCACGGTCAGGCCGAACAGCGGCCAGAGCGCGGCGTGCGCGTCGGCGTGCCGGGCACTCATCCGGCCCCGGCGTGGATGAAAGGTGCGGATCGGGCGATCGGCGGCGGCTTCAGCAGTCATGGCCGCCCCACGATACGGCCGACACCCATCCGACGCGAAAAGCCGGCCCGTCCACGGGCCGGCCCTTCCTGTTCCGTTCCGTCTCGCCGACGTCAGCCCACGGGCTGGACACTCGGCTGCGAACCCACACGGAACGGGGTCCGCGACCCGTTGGTCAGGTTCACCAGCGTCACCCAGGAGTCGTTCGCGTTCTGGCTGGTCACCACGGCGCGGAAACCGTCGACGTAGGCCAGCTCACGGTCCAGTTCACTGCCGACCGTCCGCTTGGCGCCGTTCATGGTGTCGTACTCGACCAGATGCACCGGCTTGCTGTCGGCGTCGGTCTCGCCCTCCTCGTACGCCGTCCAGGACAGCTTCGCACCGTCCGCACGCCAACTCGGCACCACGGCGAAACCACTGTTCTGGAGACCACCGCCGCCGTACGCCGCAACGGTCTTCTCGCTGCCGGTCTTCACGTCGCCGATGCTGAGACAGGCGTCGTACGTCGACTCGCACTCACCGCCCCGGAACGCCACCTGCTTGCCGTCCGGCGACCAGGCCACCGCGTCGTCGGCCCGGAGCCGGTCGTTCAGCGAATTGCCGGACACCTTGCCGGACACCTTGGCAGCGGCCTCCGACGGTAGCGGCTCACCGCGGCAGTCCTGGGGGAACACCACCTCCGGGGCCGCACGCTCCTGCGCCGTGGAGATCCGGAACACCCCCGGCGCCCCGGTGCAGGACAGCGACGCGAACGCGATCCACTTGCCGTCCGGCGACCAGGACGGACCCGCCGCCGCACGGGTGGTCAGCCGGCGCTGCCCGCTGCCGTCCGCGTTCATCGTCCACAACTGGCCGTCCTTCAGGTACGCCAGCTGCTTGCCGTTCGGCGACCAGCGCGGACGGGCCTGGTTGCCGCCGGTGGTGAGACGCTGCTCTTTCTCGCCCATACTGGCGAAGATGTCACCACCCCGCACGTAGGCGACCATGCTGGGCAGGGCGGGCGTCGCCGCCTCCACCGAACCGGCCTGCACGACGGAGCCCGAGAAGCCCACCGCCGCCGCCAGCGTCACCGTCTCTGCCACATGTCCGAGTTTCATGGCCGAACGCCCCCCGATGTTCGTCCTGACTGTGCTTTCGCCTTTCGCCTGGTGAAATCGTCGCGCCGGAGCGGTCCCTGAGCGGTTGAATCGCCGATATCCGTGGAAACCGTGACGGTTCGGTTGAGGGATATCCCCTGTTCGGTGGTATCCACCCGGACGTCGGGTCCGGGCGCGCCTCACCGTCCTCAGTGGTGTGACCCGGCCACACACGTCTCCGTTGCTTTCCGGGTGCGGGCACGGTTCCGTCCGGTCGCCGGCCTTTCCGATTGCGGGCGCGGTCCGCCGGGCTGCTGCTTTCCGGTTGCGGAGGCGGCCCCGCCGGATGGCGGGGCCGCGTGTGATTCAGCGGTCCGCGATGCCCACTGTTTCGGCAGGTGTCACGGGTTGCTCAGCTTTATCGGCTTTTGTCTTCGTCGTTTTTGTGGTGCCGCCGGTCCCGACGTAGAGACTCACCACCGCGCCGAGCAGCAGAATCCCCCCGACGACCGCCGGGACGGACAACCGCTCGCCGATCAACAACACCGCCAGCAGGGCCGCGGCGAGCGGCTCCAGCAGCGTCACCACGGCCGCCACACTGCTCGACGTGTGCCGCAGACCGGAATAGAACAACGCGTACGCCAGAGCCGTCGCGAACGCCCCCGCATAGAACAACAACGCCAGCGGAGTAGCCGCCGGCGTGAACACCAGCCCCTCCACGGCGGCCAGCGGGGCCAGCGCCATCGAACCGATGACACAGGACAACGTGGTCAAATGCAGCGGCCGAACCCCCTGCGCGGTGTGCCGGCTCAGCGCCGTCGACGCGGCATAGACGATGCCCGACCCCACAGCGGCCAGCAGCCCGAGCCCCGCAGTGGCAACCGGCGACCCGGCCGTGTCCCCACCGATCAACACCAGCCCGAGGATCGCCGCCGCCAACGCCCCGAGCGCCGCGGCGCTGGGCCGCTGCCGGGTGCGCAGCGTCTCCCAGACACTCAGCAGCACCGGTGCCAGCCCCAGACTCACCACCGTGGCGACACTGACCCCACCGAGCCGCACAGCCAGAAAATACAACGCCTGATAGGCGGCCAACCCCACCCCGGTGGCGGCGGTCGCAACCGGTGCGGCGAGGAACGCCGCCCAGATCCGTCGCCGAGCCGGAAACCCGATGACGAGCAGAACCCCGGCGGCCACCACAAGCCGGTAGAACCCGATGGCCAGAGCACCCAGCCCGGTCCGTTCCGCAACGACCTGAACAACAACACCGGTAGTGCCCCAGAGCACCCCGGTAACGGAAAGTTGAAGCAGACTCAGCCGCGCGACAGCAGCCGGAGACAACGAAGATGACATGAGAGAGTGCGCTCCGTGAGAAGTGAGTCGGTCAGGGCCGGCTGCGAAGCGCACCACTGCGAAGCCGCACGGGACTCACCCGGTCGGCGCACCTAGCGCTCCGCTCAGGAGCGCGGCGGCGAAAGCAGACCCGAATACGTACTCACCCCCCGACCTTACCCCGCCACCCCGCCCGGCCCGATCCGCCCGCCCCGATCCGCCCGCCCCGATCCGCCCGGCCCGATCCGCCCGGCCCGTTGCACTCAGTCCGATCGCCCGATCCGATTCGCCCAGCCCCGACAGCCCGATCTGCCCAGAATGTTGCAATGACGGCTGACGGCTGACGGCTGACGGCTGACGGCTGACGGCTGACGGCTGACGGCTGACGGCTGACGGCTGACGGCTGACGGCTGACGGCTGACGGCTGACGGGTCCGGATACGGTTTGCTCCGTTGCTCCGTTGCTCCGTTGCTCCGTTGCTCCGCTGCGTGGCCACTCAGCCGTCGTACGCGGTCAGCCCCCAGTCAACGAAGCGACCCCTGGTGACGGCTGGGAGTTCCGGCCGTAGTTCATGGCTGCGAGATGGTCGGTGACAGCACCGTCAGCGACGGCCGGACCTTTCGAGCCGTCGTTTGCGGCTGGTTCTGGTCGACGAAGTGACCACCAACGACGGCCGAGCGTGTCGAGCCGTTGCCCATGGCTCGTTCAGGTCGGCGAATCTGCCGTTGGTGACGGCTGAGCGGATCGGGCCGTTACTGACGGCTGGTCCTGACCGGAGAATCCGCCGCTGGCGACGGCCGGGTGATTCGAGCCGGCGGTCACGGCTCGCCCCCGGTGGCGGGAGTGCCATCGGCAACGGCTCGGTGGTACGCGGTAGCCCGAGGCAGCGGTCACGGCTGGGTTGGTTAGCCCGGTCGTTGTCCTCTGCTCACCCCGGATCGTCGGTGGGGCATGACCAACGACGTCTTCTGGACGGGGGTGTCACCCGACGTCTTCTGGGCGGGGTATCACCCGACCTCTTCTGGACGGGGTATCACCTGCCGTGCCGTGATCTCGGCGACGGTCTGGTGGAGTCGCGGGCGACCGACTGCATGGCATACGGCAAACACCGGGAACGGACGTCGTCCAGCGGGCTGGGTGTCGGCACACCTGCGAGGTCAGCCGTGAGTAACGGCTGGACGGAGCACACACCGGCGAAGGCGATCTTTGGAAGGTGCCTGGGCGTAGCGCACATACGTGAGCGGCGGTCGAGTGCGGCTCTATGGCCACGTAGGCAGCATCGGGGCCGGTAGGCGGCGTCGGGGCCGGTAGGCGGCGTCGGGGCCGGTAGGCGGCGTCGGTGGCCGAGCGGTCGGCAGGCGGGCGCAGTCGCGGCCCGCGAGATGACTCACGCCGGCGGGCTGCGACCGCGTTCCGCGACTACGGCCCGCGAGATGACTTACGCCGGCAGGCTGCGGCCGCCGGTCCGCGACTACGGCCCGCGAGATGACTCACGCCGGCGGGCTGCGACCGCGTTCCACGACCGCGTCCTATGAGATGACTCACGACCGCGGACCGCGGCGGCGACCCAAGACCGTAGGTTCCGGCCCGTAGGTTCCGGCCCGTGGGCGCCGCCGCGGATGGGGTGGAGCGACTCACGACCGCGCGGCGGCCGTGAGTCGCAACCGAGTGAGGTTGGCGGTGAGGAGCGGTAACAGTGCCGGAGAGGGGAAAGCTGTCAGGCGGCCGGCGTGGCGGTCGCGGCCCACATCGCGGTGAAGGCGGCCGCCTCGCCCGCCAGCCAACTCTCCACGTCGCCGGGGCGGACGCCCGGGTTGGCGCGAAGGGTGACGCCCCGGCGGACGTCGACCAGGACCGGCTCGGCGTTGGGGAGGATCTGGTCCATGTGGCGGGACATCAGGTGCAGCATCGCGGTCGCCGCCTCCGGGGTCGGCGGCTCCTCGTCGAAGTGCAGGCGGACGGCTTCGCGGCGGCCGTCCTCGTAGCGGAGTCCGAAGTGTGGGTTGATCTTTACGGCCAGGGGGCCGACGGTGGCTATCGCCTCGCGGGTCTGGGCGAGGCTGACCTGGGCCGGATCACCGAGGGAGGCCAGGTAGGTCTGCGCGCCGGCGGTCACCGACTCGTAGAGCGGCTTCCACCGGTCCTTGACCAGGTCGACGACGCCGGTGAGGTAGCTGCCGCCGGTGCGGAACGCGATGTCGGCCTTCAGCGCCTTGACCATCTGGCCGTGCGGGTTGAAGCCGGACCGGCGCTCCCGCTGACGGCGCAGGCCCCCGACGAAGGTGGCCTTGGCCGGGCCGGTCCGGGAGACGTAGCGCGTGAAGCCGAGCATCGTCGCATAGGGAGGGATGACGGGGGTGGACAGGGTGGACGTGGTCACGTCGGTCTCCTCACTCGCCGCTGCGCGAAGGCGTGAACCCCCGAAGATCAGCAGCTCAGGGCCCCTCATTCGTACATACATTCTAATCGACGGGTACGACATTCCCAACGCGATACGGGGGCCGGAGCCCGACTGGCTCGCGTTCCGTCACGAGCCGCGACACGGCTGTCCTCGCTGCACTGCCCGGCATCCATCCCGGCGGCCGCGTCCGGCAATTGTTCCCGCACCGCCGCCACGTCTGCACCCACAGCCGGTACGTCTGCACCCGCCACTGCTACGTCTGCACCCGCCACCGCATCTGGATCGGGCCACCCGACGTCATCGATCAGCTCTACCCGGCCCTCGATGTCCTGCCCGAGGTCGTCGCCGCGTAACGCGCCCACCTGCGGCTTCTGCGCCGACTCGGCCCGGCCGCGGCCTACGGCGCCGTGCTCACCGGCTTCCTGATCTGCGGCCACCGTTTTCGCCCACCGGCGACACCTTCGACTATGTTCGGCCGACAACCGGCGGATCCGCCTACTGTGACACCGCCGCCGGCCCGGCAGCATGGCCTATCCGGGAGGGCTCAGCAGCTGAGCATCGCGGCGGCCGGCCATTTCTGGGACACGAGCGCAGAGAACATGCGCGGCCATACCGCGACGCTGATCGGACTGACTTTCATGCACGGCCGAAGTCGGCCGGAGCCTCGATCGCCTTCGCTCTGAATGCACTCGCCAGCACGTCGCCGTCGATCAGGCCGTCGAAGTCGTCATCGGTCGGCCAGGAATCGGAGTCCTCGCTCTTCAGGCTGCGCCTCAGGGTGTCATCCAGAAGATCGGCGGCCGCGGTCAACCCGAAGTAGTGCAGGGCTTCGACTGCGCGCCTGATCCGAAAGGGCTCGTTGACCTCCAAGGCGAAGGACAGGCCGCCGCCCATCACGGAGTTGTGAACACGCAGTAGGCCCGCGAGCTGATCGATGCCCGGAGGCGTGCCTTCGGGCGCGTCTCCGTCGATCCCGTAATCATTGGCTTCATTCCAGATCAGGTCGAGGTCGTCCAACACGCCGCCGCCAAGCGCAAGTACCTGCGACAGTGCAGCGATCGTCTCGCTTACTTCAACGGTGTCAGTGTCTTTCGGCCGTTCCTGACGCCACAGGTCGACGACAGGGGTGAGCGCGTCGAGTGCTGCGCTGGTCAGGCCCTTCATGAGCTTGGGCAGTCGAGCATCGAGGGCGGGATCATCCGCGGCCAACCTTCGGAGACGCTCGCCGAACTGCTCTCCACCGACCGAAGCCGCAGCGACGATCCCGGCGGCAGCGACCACCTGATCCGGGTGGACGTCGCGTCCGACCAGTTCGGGCTGGTCTTCCACAAAGCGGAACCGCTGTTCCAGCGCTGCGGCGCGCAACTCAGGAGCCACCTCGGCGAGTTCTTTCAGGAACTCCATGGCCTCCTCGCTGGAGAAGACGTCAGCTCCGGACGCGGCCATGCTTGCTACCTCCTGATGCAAGACAGTCACCGACGTGAACCTACAAGATCAGGACGACCGACTGGCGGTCTCCCGGGATTCGGCTCGGGTCCGCCCATGCCGCCGAATCCGAAAAGCAGGTCTGGACGATCGACACCACGATCGTCCAGACCTGCTTTCGGATCGCTGGTCAGCGGCTTGCCGTCCGCGATCTTCAACGGGAACGGACACCCCGGGAGGCCGGCGAGGTGCCGCAGAGCTTCGGCCGCGCGCCGGACGCGGAGGGGTTCGTCGACCTCCGGGGCGAATCCCGGCCCTCCACCCGGCACGGAGCCGTGGATGCACAGCGGACGGGCGAGGTGCTGGATGCCCGGGGAGCGCCGTCGTGTCTTCCCCCGTCCACCCCGTGGTCACAGGCGTCATTCAAGAATCAGGTGGAGGTCGTCCAGCGTGCCGACATGATGCCTCGCCACCTGCTCGGACAGGGCGATCGTCGCCGTGGAACCACAGGATCGGGAAGCTGGAGAATAAGTCTGGGATGATGATCGACATCGGCGCCTGGCGTGCCCCACAATCTCCGAATGGCACTGATCCGGGTGGATGTCGAGTCCGAGGCGTTGGAACTGAGCACGTCGATGACCGTGCTCCTGCCGGAGCGGCCGGCCGCCGACCCGCCGCCCGTCCTCTACCTGCTGCACGGGCTGACCGACGACCACACCGCGTGGACGCGTTTCACCTCGATCGAGCGGTACGCCGCCGACCGCGGACTGGCAGTGATCATGCCGCAGGTGCATCGCAGCTTCTACGCCAACGAGGCGTACGGCATGCGGTTCTGGGACTACCTGTCGGTCGAGGTGCCGGCCACCGTCGCCCGGTTCTTCCGGGTGTCGGCCCGCCGGGAGGACACCTTCGTCGCCGGGCTGTCGATGGGCGGCTACGGGGCGATCAAGTGGGCGCTGCGCGAGCCGGAGCGGTTCGCGGCCGCCGCGACGCTGTCCGGCGCGCTTGATCTCGCGTACATCCAAGAACATGATCGCAGGCCGCACATTCGCGCCCTGGCCTCGCGGGTCTTCGCCGACCGGATCGTCGCGGGCGGGGACGAGGACCTGATGCACCTGGTCCGGGTCGCCGATCCGGACCGGCTGCCGCGGCTGATCCTGCGGTGCGGCAGCGAGGATCACCTGCTGGCGCAGAACCGGCGGTTCACCGCGGCGTGCGCGACGGCCGGGGTGCCGCTGGACGCCGAACTCAGCCCGGGCGGGCACACCTGGGACTACTGGGACAGTCAGATCCCCGGTGTGCTCGACCGGCTCCTGGCGCGGGCCCGCACCAGGAGCTGACGGCGGTCAGGGCGGCCCCGGGCCCGTACCTGGTACGGCCCCGGGTCAGCACCAGGAGCTGACGACGGCGGGCCGCCGAGGTGACACCTATTCGTCGCGGGACTGTTCGGCGAGGAACCGCTCGAGTTCCGCGCCGAGCTCCTCGGCGGTCGGCAGCGGCGCGTCGGTGTCGGCGAGCAGGTTGCCCTGCCGGCCGCGGATGAACGCGTCGTACTGCGCCTCGAGTGAGGTGACCAGGCGGCCGGCCTGCTCGTCGTCGGCGATCTGCTTGTCGACCTCTTCGCGGACCAGCTTGGCCGAGTCGCGCAGGCCGCCGGTGGGCAGGGCCAGGCCGGTGTTCTTGGAGACCGAGTCGAGCAGCAGCTCGGCGGCCTGCGGGTAGCCGGTCTGGGCGAGGTAGTGCGGCACGTGCGCGGCGAAACCGATCGCGTCGTGGCCGGAGTTGCCGAGCCGGAACTCCAGCAGGTTGCCCACGCTGGCCGGCACCTGCACCCGTTGCAGCCAGGACTCGTGTTCGCCGAGCAGGCCCTTGTCGGTGGCGTGCGCGGTGACGCCGACCGGGCGGGTGTGCGGCACGGCCATCGGGATGGCGTTGAGTCCGACGGTCAGGCGGACCCCGAGACGTTCGATCAACGCGGTGATCGCGGCGATGAAACGTTCCCACTGCAGGTCCGGTTCGGGGCCGGTGAGCAGCAGGAACGGGGTGCCCAGCTGGTCGCGCACCAGGTGCAGGGCGAGGACCGGCTCCTCGTAGCTCTCGAACCGGTCGGACACGAAGATCATCGGGGGGCGCCGGGAACGGTAGTCGAGCATCTGGTCCAGGTCGAAGGTGACGACGACCTCGCTCTCCAGATGTTCCAGGAGGTGATCCTGGGCGAGCTGGACGGCGCTGCCGGCGTCGACGAACCCGGTGAGCGCCTGGATGAGCACCGGGCCGTCCAGGTCCGGCAGGTCACCGGTGACCTCATAGAGCCCGTGTGGGTCGAGCACGCTGCGGACCTCCCTCTCACAGACCCGCTGACGCGGGTCCTCCTGCCAACAGCCCGGCGGCCCGGTTCATTCCGGGTACGGCGCGGGCATGTTCGAAATCATCGCGTACGCACCGGAGCACGCCGACGGTCACCCGGGCATGTGCCGGGAATCCGACTCTGTGACGGCGACCACCGAGCGTGTCGATGGACGTGCGCGCATCCGCCACAATGAGGGCAGATCCACTTCCTTCGGCCCCCACGGAGTGATCTATGAGCCAAGCCTCCGCACCTCTCGACTCGTCCGCCGCCGACACCGCGACGCCACCGGGTTCCCTGTGGGCCCGGATGCGAGCCGATCCGCAGTACGCGCCCGAGCATCTGGCGCTGGAGGCGGTCCGCCGTCTCGGCCCGGAGGCGTCCCGCTGGCACGACCGGATGCGTGACGAGCAGCCGGATGCGAGCCCGGACGAGCTCGCCGACCAGGCGGTCAAACATTTCCTCACGCTGGCCCGGGTGTCCGGCGCGGTCTCGGGTGTGGCCGGCCTGCCCGGTGCGGTGCTCGACGTCGGCGTGCTGGCCTGGACCCAGGCGCGGCTGGTGCTGCACGTCGCGGCGGCGTACGGCGTCGATCCCACCGCGCAGGAGCGGGCCACCGACCTGCTGGTGCTGCAGCGGGTGCACAAGGTCGCCGAGTCGGCCCGGATCGCGCTGGGTGTGGCGGCCGGCCGGGAACGCGCCAGTCGCATCTTCACCGGTTCCGGGAGTCGTCCGCTCGGCGGTGTGCTTCTCAAGCTCGGCGTCAAGCTGGCGCAGATGGCCGGGGTCCGCGCCGCGAAGCGGATGTTCGCCAAGGTGGTGCCGGGCGCCGGCGTGATCCTCGGCACCTGGGCCAATTCGGCGGCCACCAAGGATCTGTCCCGCCGGGCCCGCGAGCACTACCGGCCGGGGCCGCCTCAGTAATATGCCGGGAAGTCCGATCTTCCTGGTATGCGGGGATTTCGCAGGCGGGCTGCCGTCGCGGTGCTGGCGGCTGCCGCCGTACCGGTGATGCTGGTCGCCGCCTGCGATTCCGGGACCTCGCAGCCGGAGACCAGCCCGACGCCGCGTCCCGGCGGCAACTGGATCCGGCTGCAGCAGGGCAGGGTGGTCGCGTCCCCGTCGACGAAGGCCGGTGCGCTCGTGGCGGACCCGTCGCTGCTGCTGCCGACCCTGCCGTCGTCGCGGGCGTCGAGCGGGTCGTCCACCTCGGTGACCTGTCCGCCGGTGCCCGCGGTCGGCAACGGCATCAACGGGCTGACCGTGGTGCCGTCCCGGACCAGTGCCGTCGTGACCTGGTACAACCAGGGCGGCAGCGACATCGTGGAGTACCGCCTGACCGCGATCAGCCAGGACCTGGTCGCCGGCGAGCAGGCCGAGGTGGGCTGGGTCACCTCCACGCCGGTGGGCTGCGGTGAGACGAGCGCCACGCTGACCGGACTGCAGCCGGACACGCCGTACCAGTTCTCGGTGGACGTGGTCCGCACGCGTACCGGGCTCGATGGTGTCTACGCCCACACCGTGGCCCGCTCGGGAGTCATATCCACCACTGCGTGACCAGCGGGGGGAGTATCTAAGCTCTCCGGCATGGAGAGCATCATCGACACGGTCGTCCTCGTGGCGATCTCGGTCGTCGGCGCCGCACTGGCCCGGCGACTCGGCTTCGTGGCCCCGTTGGTGCTGCTCGTCGCGGGTCTGGGGTTGTCGTACGTGCCGGGGTTCCCGGAAGCCCACCTGGAACCGGAGCTGGTGCTGATCGGGATCCTGCCGCCGCTGCTGTACGTGGCGGCCCTGCAGACGTCGGTGCCCGCGTTCCGCCTCGCGTTGCGTCCCATCCTGCTGCTCGCGGTGGGTCTCGTCACGCTGACCGCGGTGATCGTCGGGTATCTCGTACACCTGCTGCTGCCGGACGTGCCGCTGGCCGCGTGTGTGGCGCTGGGGGCGATCGTCGCCCCGCCGGACGCGGTCTCCGCGACCGCCATCGCCCGCCGGGTCGGCCTGCCGCGACGGGTGGTCACCATCCTCGAGGGCGAGAGCCTGCTCAACGACGCGACCGCGCTGGTCATGGTCCGGGTGGCGGCCGGTGCGCTGGGCGGCGCGACGGTCGGGTTCGCCGAGATCGGCCAGGAGGTGGCGCTCAAGGCGGGCGGCGGTCTGCTGATCGGCCTGGTGTTCGCGGTCGCCGCGGCGTGGCTGCACCGCAGGATCGAGGATCCGCTGCTCGACGACGCGGTGTCGCTGCTCACCCCGTTCGTGGTGGTGATCGTCGCGGAGGAGCTGCACACGTCCAGCGTGGTGGCCGTGGTGATCGCCGGGCTCTACCTCGGGCACCGGATCCCGTACCTGCTCTCGGCCACCTCCCGGCTGCAGACCGACGCGTTCTGGCGACTGGTCATCTTCCTGCTGGAGGGTGTCGTCTTCCTGCTGGTCGGCCTGCAGCTGCGGACGGTGGTCGCCGAGATCGAGACGCCGATGGGCACCACCGTGCTGGTCACCGGACTGGTGTTCCTGGTCCTGGTGGTGGTCCGGTTCGCCTGGATGTACCCGGCGACCTACCTGGCCCGGCTCATCCCGCGGATCCGTAACCGCGAGCAGCGCCCACCGGCCGCGGTGCCGACCGTGATCGCCTGGGCGGGCATGCGCGGTGTGGTGACCCTGGCGGCCGCGCAGACCCTGCCGGAGCCGGGGGTGGACGGGGTGCCGGACTACCCGCGGGAGCTGTTCGTCTTCGTCGCCTTCGCGATCATCGTGCTGACCCTGCTGGTGCAGGGCACCACGCTGCCGGGGCTGGCCCGCCGGCTGAAGGTCCGCGAGGACACCAGTGCCGAGGACGCGCTGGCCGAGGCCGGGGTGCAGCACGCCGCCGGTCAGGCCGCGGTGAAGGCCCTGGAGGAGCACGCGGACGGCGCCCCACCCTCGGTCGTCGACCGGCTGCGCGGTCTGGTGGAGAGCCGTTCCAACAACGCCTGGGAACGTCTGGGCAGCCAGGAGCGGGAAACCCCGTCGGCGGCGTACGGCCGGTTGCGCCGCGAGATGATCAGAGCCGAACGGCACGTCTTCAAGATCGCCCGTAATGAGGGGCGGATCCCGGAGGAGGTGCTGGTCCGGGCTCAACGTGAACTGGACCTCGAAGAATCCCAGCTGCAACGGAGTGACGATTGAGCTGTCAGCATCTCAAAGAGGCGACCGACCACGCGCCGCTGAGCGCCTACGAGGGTGGCTGCCCGCCCTGCGTGGCCGCCGGTTTCGACGACTGGGTGCACCTGCGGCTGTGCCTGAGCTGCGGCCTGGTGGCCTGCTGCGACTCGTCGCCACGGCAGCACATGTCCGCGCACTTCGCCGCGGAGCGCCACCCGGTGATGCGCTCGTTCGAACCGGGTGAGGCGTGGCGCTGGTGTTTCGAGGACCACCAGATCGGCTGAGGAGGCGGCCTCCGGATCGGCTGATCAGAGTGTGGCGGAGCGGGTCGCCGGGACGTGCGTGAGGACGTGTTCGGCCTCGCGGGCGACCCGGCCGGCGTCGTCGGACAGGGTCGTGGCGTACACGGCGGCGGTGGCGGCGGCGATCGACGGCCAGGTGAAGGCGTCCCGCACCCGCCGCAGGGCGTGCTGGGCCAGGGCGCGGGCGTACCCGCGGTCGGCCAGCACGGCACCGACCGCCGCGGCCAGCGCGTCCGGGTCGCCGGGGGTGAACTTCACGCCGGTCACCCCGTGCTCGACGATCGCCGCGAGGCCGCCGGTGTCGGCCACCGCCACCGGCGTGCCGGCCGCCGCGGCCTCCAGCGCGACCATCCCGAACGGCTCGTAGATGCTCGGCACCACGTAGCAGTCCGAGGCGCCCATCAGCGCGGTCAGCTCGTGGCCGCTGAGAAACCCGCTGAAGGTCACCCGCGCGTCGGCGAGATCTTCGAGCTCCTTCCGGTACGGGCCGTCGCCCGCGATCACCACGCGGAGGCCGGGGAACCGCCCGGTGAGGGCCGGGAGTGCCGCCAGGAGCAGCTGGACGCCCTTCTCGTAGACCAGGCGGCCGGCGAAACTGATCAGTGGGCCGTCCCCGGCGTACCGTTCCCGGGCGGCGGCGACCGCCCGGGGCCGGGCCCGCCAGCGCAGCGTGTCGACCCCGTTGGCGACCACGTCCACCCGGTCCGGGGCCGCTCCGAAGAGCCTCCCGGCCTCGGTGCGCATGTACTCCGAACAGACGATCACCCGGACCGCCTCGGTGGTGAGCCACCGTTCGATGTCGTCGATCGTGCGGTTGTGCGGGTGCGGCAGCCAGCCCTGGTGCCGGCCGGACTCGGTGGCGTGCACCGTGGCGACCAGCGGCACGTCCAGGTGGTCGCGCAGGGTGACCGCGGTGTGGGCGACCAGCCAGTCGTGCGCGTGCACCACGTCGTACCGGCCGGTGCGGGCGGCCCGCAGCGCGGCCCGGGTGAGCGTGTGCTGGAAGGACAGCGCCCAGGGCAGCATGTCGCCGCCGGCGACGGTGAACACCGGTGGGTCGTCCGGCGCGCGGATCACCCGGACGCCCTCGGTGTACTCCTCGAGCGGGGCGCCGGGCGCGTGCCGGGTGACCACGGTGACGTCGTGGCCGGCGGCGGCCAGCGCCGCGGACAGTGCGTGCACGTGCCGTCCGAGGCCGCCGACCAGCAGCGGCGGGTACTCCCAGGACAGCATGAGAATTCTGGTCATCACCCGTGGCCTCGTTCGGTCCGCAGCATCTCGGCGACCGCGAGCGCGGAGAACGGGCGGCCGGTGGCCCGGTGCGGCGGTTCGCCGTCCGCGGCCTCACCCACCGATCCGACACCGGATTCGGCCAGGTGCGCACGCAAACCGGTGAGGAGACCCTCGACCGGGTGGCCGGTGGCGGCGCAGGCGTCCGCGTACGGGCCGATCCACCACGGCCGGACCGCGCCCTGCTCGGGGTGCCCGCTCTGGTAGCCGTACTCGGTGGGCGCCAGGGTACGCAGCCCGAGCGGGGTGAGCAGGGCCTCGCCGGGGCCGCGCAGCCGGTGGCCGGGCTGTCCGCGCATCGGGGCGTGCGGCAGCGACCAGGCGAGCAGTTGGTGCGGCCGCAGCGACGGGTCGTCGTGGTGGGCGCCGGCCCCGAGCGGGTAGGTCGTGGCGGGACCTTCGACCACGTCGTACAGCCAGCCTTCGGGGGCCGGGAAGCGGGCCAGGAACGCGGTACGGGCCCGGGCGTGCAGTCCGCGGGGTTCGCGGTCGTCGCGTCCGGCCTCGGTGAGCAGGTCGGCCATGGCGGCCAGCGCGTTCACCCACAGCGCGTTGAGCTCGACCGGTTTGCCGACCCGGGCCGGGAGGAGCCCGCCGGCCGGTGGGTCGTGCCGGAGCAGGCCGTCTGCCGGGTCCAGGGTGACCGGTCCGGAGCCGTCCAGGAGCTGTCGCAGGTGCCGGCCGAGGGGTGCGACCAGGCGGGCCGCCAGGTCGGTGTCGCCGGTCCGGGTCACGTGCCGGTCGACCGCGTGCACCAGCCACAGCGGGTCGTCCGGCGCGGCCGCCGCGGCGATCAGCAGCTCCCGGCCCTCGTCGGCGCGGCCGGTCGCCAGGAACAGGCCCTCGTACGCGGGCAGCACCTCGTGCCGGGATCCGTCGTCCCACGGGTAGCCGGGGAGGACGCCGGGGCCCTCCGGGGTGCAGACGACGAACCGGTCTGCGGCGATCGTGAGCTGCGCCGCGTACCCCTCGGATTTGGCGGTCGTGATCAGACGATGAGCGCGCTCGCGCTCCGCGGCGGTGACCACCGACGCGGCCGGCGGCCGTTGACCGAGGAGGCCGGACCAGGCGGAGATCTCCAGCGTGTCGCCGGCCGCGACCTGGCGGGTGAAGGACCCGGCCAGCCAGAGGTCGGCGCCGGCGGCGTCCTCGCGGGTGTACGCGCTCAGGTGCGCCACCCCGGCCGTCTGCCAGCCCGGTCCGAGGAGCCGGCACACGCCGCCGAGGACGGTGCCGCCGGCGACGGGGGTGGCCTCGGCGGGCCGGTCGAGCATCACCGCGACCGACAGTCCGACGGGTGCGGGTGCGCTGACCACCCGGTGCACCACGGCGAGTGACGGGTGTCCGTGGTGCAGCGCCAGTTCCCGCTCGACGACCACGTCGCCGATCCGCCAGCGCCAGCGCGGCAGGCCGCCGTCCAGCGTGAACGACTCGAGGAGGTGGTGCCCGCACGGATCGACGGTGCCGGAGGCCCACTGGTGACTGTAGAGCGGGATCCGGGTGCCCGAGGCGAGTGTCACAGTCAGGTCGAGCGCGGTCAGCGCCAGCTGATCAGAAACGGTCAGGAGCGTGTGTTGTCGACGGGTGCGCAGGCCGCCGGCCGTGCCCGTGGCGAACCCGCCCAGACCGTCGGTGACCAGCCACTCCCGCCCGGCCCCGCCGGTGGCGTCGAGAGATCCGCAGACCTGCGGACCGAAGCTGAAGTGATCACATGGCACCACGATGCCTCAATGCTCGATATCGAGCGCGCCAAACCCCCGGACGGGGAGATATCGGCGGCTAACCGGACAGTCGGGCCGACGTTATCAGTCAATTCCGAGAGAATGGCCGCAGACGCGGCACGCCGGGTTTGCCGATCCACCGGATGGGCAAAGCCTCACCCGCCGCGTGCGCACAGCGACGGCTGAGGGGTAGGAGCACGACATGCAGGTCTGGCCTGGTCACCGGTACCCGTTGGGGGCCACGTACGACGGGACGGGCACTAACTTCGCGATCTTCTCCGAGGTGGCCGAGGCGGTGGAGCTCTGTCTCTTCGACCCCTCCGGCAACGAACGCAAGGTCCAGCTGCACGAGCAGGACGCGTTCGTCTGGCACGCTTACCTTCCGGGAGTGGAGCCGGGCCAGCGGTACGGATATCGCGTCTACGGTCCCTACGAGCCGCACCGCGGGCTGCGCTGCAACCCGCACAAGCTGCTGCTCGACCCGTACGCCCGGGCGATCGACGCGGACATCGACTGGCATCCTTCGCTGTACGCGTACGACTTCGCCAACCCGGATCAGATGTCGGATCTGGACTCGGCGCCCTACATGGCCAAGGGCGTGGTGGTGAACCCGTACTTCGACTGGGGGAACGACCGCCGTCCGGACATCCCGTACCACCACTCGGTGATCTACGAGACGCACGTCAAGGGGCTGACCCAGCGGCACCCGGAGATCCCGAAGGACATGCGCGGGACGTACTCCGCGATCGGCCACCCGGCGACCATCGAGCACCTGAAGAGCCTGGGTGTGACCGCTGTCGAGCTGATGCCGGTGCACCAGTTCGTGCACGACAACCGGCTGCACGACCTGGGCCTGCGCAACTACTGGGGCTACAACACGCTGGGCTTCTTCGCGCCGTACCACGGGTATTCGGCGATGGGCTCGCTGGGACAGCAGACCCAGGAGTTCCGCGGGATGGTCAAGGCCCTGCACGCGGCCGGCATGGAGGTCATCCTCGACGTGGTCTACAACCACACGGCCGAGGGCAACCACCTGGGACCGACGCTGTCGCTCAAGGGCATCGACAACCGGACGTACTACCGGCTCGTCGACGACCAGCCGCAGTTCTACATGGACTACACCGGCACCGGCAACAGCCTCAACGTCCGCAGCCCGCAGAGCCTGCAGCTGATCATGGACTCGCTGCGGTACTGGGTGACCGAGATGCACGTCGACGGCTTCCGCTTCGACCTGGCGTCCACCCTGGCCCGCGAGTTCTACGACGTCGACCGGCTCTCCACGTTCTTCGAGGTGGTCCAGCAGGACCCGGTGGTCGGCCAGGTCAAGCTGATCGCCGAGCCGTGGGACGTCGGCCCCGGCGGTTACCAGGTGGGCAACTTCCCGCCGAACTGGACCGAGTGGAACGGAAAATACCGCGACACGGTCCGCGACTTCTGGCGCGGCGAGCCGGCCACCCTGGCGGAGTTCGCGTCCCGGATCACCGGGTCGGCCGACCTCTACCAGGACGACGGCCGCAAGCCGTTCCACTCGATCAACTTCGTGACGGCGCACGACGGGTTCACGCTCAACGACCTGGTGTCGTACAACGACAAGCACAACGACGCCAACGGCGAGGAGAACCGGGACGGCGAGAGCCACAACCGGTCCTGGAACTGCGGCATCGAGGGGCCGACCGAGGACGCCGGGGTGCTCGAACTGCGGGCCCGGCAGCGGCGCAACTTCCTGGCCACGCTGATGCTCAGCCAGGGCGTGCCGATGATCTCGCACGGCGACGAGCTGGGCCGCACCCAGCAGGGCAACAACAACGCGTACTGCCAGGACGACGAGATCAGTTGGATCGACTGGGAGAACGCCGACGAGCGCCTGCTCGACTTCGCCCGCAAGCTGACCGCCTTCCGCCACCGGCACCAGGTGTTCCAGCGCCGGCGGTTCTTCACCGGCCTGCCGGTGACCGCGCGCGGCGGCGGTGACCCGCTGCCGGACCTGGCCTGGTTCACCCCGGACGGGCGGCAGATGGCCGGCGAGGACTGGGGCAACGACTTCGGCCGGGCGGTCGCCCTCTTCGTCAACGGTGAGGGCATCAGGGAACGCGGTCAGTACGGCCAGCGGCACGTGGACAGCTCGTTCCTGCTCTTCTTCAACGCGCACGACGCGCCGCTCGAGTTCGCCACGCCTCCCGCGGAGTACGGGGAGAAGTGGGAGACAGTGATCGAAACCGCCGACCCGTCCCCGGATCGTCCGTCGGTCGTGGAGGCCGGCCACACGATCTGGGTGCCGGACCGCTCCCTCATCGTGCTGGACAGGACGGTTTGATGCACCACCCCAGCAGTACCTATCGAGTCCAGGTCCGTCCCGACTTCCCGCTGAAGGCCACCGCCGAGCTCGCCGAGTACCTGGCCGACCTCGGAGCGAGCCACCTCTACACCGCGCCCCTGCTCGTCGCGACGCCCGGCTCCGAGCACGGGTACGACGTGGTGGACCACTCCCAGGTCAATCCGGCGCTGGGCGGCGCCGAGGGGCTCACGAAGCTCAGTCAGGCCCTGAAGGCGGCTGATCTGGGCCTGGTGGTCGACATCGTGCCCAACCATGCCGGGGTGGCGGTTCCGGCCGCCAACCCCACGTGGTGGGACGTCCTTCGCCACGGCCGCAAATCCGAATTCTCCAATTTTTACGATATCGACTGGTCACGTGGCCGGATCCTCATCCCGGTCCTCGCCGACGACCCGGACGCGCTCGACCACCTGAGGATCGAGGACGGCGAGCTCCGCTACTACGACAAGCGGTTCCCGATCGCCGACGGCACCGGCGACGGCACCGCCCGCGAGGTCCACGACCGGCAGCACTACGAGCTGGTCAACTGGACCCGCGGCGACAGCGAGCTCAACTACCGGCGGTTCTTCGGCATCGTCGACCTGGCCGGCCTGCGGGTCGAGGACCCGGCCGTCTTCGACGCCACACACGCCGAGATCCTCCGCTGGTACCGCGAGGGCCTGATCCAGGGCATCCGCGTCGACCACCCGGACGGCCTGCGCGACCCCGGCGACTATCTGCGGCGGCTGCACGAGGCCGCCCCGGACGCCTGGCTGGTGGTCGAGAAGATCCTCGAACCGGGGGAGACGCTCCCCGACTGGCCGGTCGCCGGAACCACCGGATACGACGCGATGGCCGAGGTCTGCGGCGTCTTCGTGGACGGAAGCACCGAGGCGTTCTTCGACACCCTCGATCACCACCTGACCGGCGGCACGACGTCCTGGCAGGACCTGGTGCACCAGACCAAGTCGGCGATCGCGACGCGTACCCTCGCCGCGGAACTCGCCCGTCTCGCCCGCCTGGTGCCGGAGATCGAGGCGGCGCCGAAGGCGCTCGCCGAGCTGGCCGCCTGCTTCCCGGTCTACCGCTCCTACCTGCCGGAGGGCGGCCGGTACCTGGCGAAGGCCCGCTCCGAGGCCGGCCGGCGCAACCCGCAGCTGATCGGCGTGCTGGACCAGCTCACCGCCCGGCTGCGCAACCCGGGCGACGAACTCGCCGCCCGCTTCCAGCAGTTCACCGGCGCGGTGATGGCCAAGGGCGTGGAGGACACCGCGTTCTACCGCTGGACCCGGTTCGCCGCCCGCAACGAGGTCGGCAACGACCCGTGCGACTTCGGGCTGACCCCCGACCAGTTCCACGAGGCCGCGGAGAACCGCCTGCGGTCCTGGCCGCACTCGATGACCTCGCTCGCCACCCACGACACCAAGCGCGGCGAGGACGTCCGGGCCCGGCTGGCGGTGCTCGCCGAGGTGCCCGGCGACTGGACCGAGGTGGTGCGCCGGTGGGTCCGGGCCGCTCCGCTGCCCGATCCGGCGCTGGCCCATCTGATCTGGCAGGTCGCGGTCGGTGCCTGGCCGATCTCCCGGGAGAGGCTTCTCGCGTACGCGGTGAAGGCCGCCCGCGAGGCCGGAACCGGGACCACCTGGGTCCGTCCCGACGAGGGTTTCGAGTCGGCGCTGAAGGCGATGGTCGACAGGATCTACGACGACCCGGCCCTGCACCGGGAGATCGCCGACTTCGCCGGGTCGATCACGCCGCCCGGCCGGTCGAACTCGCTCGGCCAGAAGCTGATCCAGCTCACCATGCCCGGCATCCCGGACGTCTACCAGGGAACCGAGCTCTGGGACCACTCGCTCGTCGACCCGGACAACCGCCGGCCGGTGGACTTCACCGAGCGGCGGGAGCTGCTCGGCCGCATCGACGACGGCTGGCTGCCGCCGGTGGACGACACCGGCGCGGCCAAGCTGCTGGTCACCAGCCGGGTGCTGCGACTGCGCCGGCAACGCCCGGAGCTGTTCACCGGATACCGGCCGATCTTCGCCGAGGGCCGGGTCGGTGAGCACGTGCTCGCCTTCGACCGCGGCGGCGTGGTGGCGGTCGCCACCCGGCTGCCGGTCGGATTGTCACGGCACGGCGGCTGGCACGACACGGCACTGTCACTCGACGGCAACAGTTGGACGGAAGTGTTCACCGGTGTCGGTTACGGCGGCACCCGTCTTCCGGTGGCCGAGCTCCTGCACACCTATCCCGTCGCTCTCCTGGTGAAAGAATGACTGTCTTCGAAGTCTGGGCACCGGAGAAACCGGTCACGCTGCGGGTCGGCGACGTCGACCACGAGATGGAGCCGGCCGAGCACGGCTGGTGGCACGCCGACGTCCCGGCCGAGCCCGGCACCGACTACGGCTTCCTGCTCCCCGACCGCGACCAGCCGCTGCCCGACCCGCGGTCGATGTGGCAGCCGGACGGCGTGCACGGGCTCAGCCGGGTCTACGACCACGCCGCCTTCGACTGGACCGACCAGGGCTGGACCGGCCGGCAGCTGCCCGGCGCGATCCTCTACGAGCTGCACGTCGGCACGTTCACCCCGGAGGGGACCTTCGACGCCGCGATCGAGCGGCTGGACCACCTGGTCGACCTCGGCGTCGACATGGTCGAGCTGCTGCCGGTCAACGCCTTCAACGGCACGTACAACTGGGGCTACGACGGGGTCTGCTGGTATGCGCCGCAGGAGTCGTACGGCGGTCCGGACGCGCTGAAACGGTTCGTCGACGCGGCCCACGCCAAGGGCCTCGGCGTGCTGCTCGACGTGGTCTACAACCACTTCGGGCCCAGCGGGGCGTACGCGCCGATGTTCGCGCCGTACACCGGCGCCTCGAACAGCTGGGGCGCCTCGGTCAACCTCAACGGCCCCGGCTCCGACGAGGTCCGCCGGTACATCATCGACAACGTGCTGATGTGGCTGCGCGACTACCACTTCGACGGCCTGCGGCTGGACGCCGTGCACGCGCTGCACGACGAGGGCGCGGTGCACCTGCTCGAACAGATGGCCGTCGAGGTGGAGTCGCTCTCCACCCGGCTGCGCCGGCCGCTCTCGCTGGTCGCCGAGTCCGACCTCAACGACCCCAAGATGATCACCCCGCGGGAGGGCGGCGGCCTCGGCCTGCACGCCCAGTGGGACGACGACGTGCACCACGCCCTGCACACCCTGCTCACCGGGGAACGCCAGGGCTACTACGGCGACTTCGGGTCGCTGGACTGCCTGCGGACCGTCCTGGAAGGCGCCTTCTTCCACGCCGGCACCTGGTCCAGCTTCCGGGAGCGCCGGCACGGCCGTCCGGTGGACCGGCAACGCGTTCCCGGCCACCGGTTCGTGACGTTCCTGCAGAACCACGACCAGATCGGCAACCGGGCGATCGGTGACCGGCTCACCGCCACCCTGTCGCCGGGGCTGCTGCGGGTCGGCGCGACCCTGCTGCTCACCTCGCCGTTCACCCCGATGCTGTTCATGGGGGAGGAGTGGGCCGCCTCCAGCCCCTGGCAGTACTTCACCTCGCACCCCGAGCCGGACCTGGCCGACGCGGTCCGCAACGGCCGGCGGCGCGAGTTCGCCCGGCACGGCTGGGCCGAGGCGGAGGTGCCCGACCCGCAGGACCCGGCCACCTTCGAGCGGTCCAAGCTCGACTGGTCCGAGCGGGAGAAACCGGGCCACAGCGAGATCCTGGATCTCTACAAACGGCTGATCCGGCTGCGGCGCGAGACGCCCGGACTCGCCGACCCGTGGCTGCACCAGGTCGAGGTGTGGCACGGCGACCAGCACCTGGTGGTCCGCCGCGGGCCGTGCGTGGTGGCGGCGAACCTGGCCGCGACCACCCAGACGGTGAGCCTGCGATCGGTGCCGCGGGCGGTCCTGCTGGCCACGTCCCCGGGCGTGATCGTCGAACGGGACCGTCTGGTGCTTCCGGCGGAGAGTGCGGCCGTCGTCTCCGTACGCTGACCATGTGACCCCACACCGCACCCAGCGGGCCGTGACCGCGGCGATCCGCGGCTACCGGCGGATCTCGCCGCGGCTGCCCACCCGCTGCCGTTACACGCCCACCTGCAGCGCCTACGCCCTGGCCGCGATCGAGCGGCACGGGCTGCGCCGCGGGCTCCGGCTGGCCCTCGGGCGCTGGGTGCGGTGCGGGCCACGTGTCCCTCCGGGTACGCCGGACGCCGTTCCGTGACATCGGTGGGACACCATGGCCTCTCCGGGGGAGGGAGCATGGCGCCATGGACGACACCAACGAGGAGTCCGTACCACCACCGCGGGGTGTGCGCTGGCCGCGACAGTGGACCGGTGACCGGGACTGGATCCGGCAGGTCACCAACGAGGTGAACCGGCTGCGCGGCCGGCCGGTGGTCCCGGACGAACCGGCCACCGTCGAGGAGATCGTCTCGCAGACCATCGCCGAGCAGGAAGTGATCGAGGAGATCGTCTCCGAGATCGAGCATCGGCGGATCAGCAACAGCGGCCAGCAGTTCCGGGTCTGGCGCCTCGCCGGACTGGGGTTGCTGCTGGTGCTGGTGCTGCTGGTCACCCTGGTCCGGCTGCTGGCCGGCGGGCCTCCCACGGTCGACGAGCTGCGCGCCGAGTCCGGTGTGGACACCTGGAAGCAGCTCGCCGTCGGTGTCAAGGACGACCAGTACGGCACCGCGTTCTACGACGAATCCACCGGGATCTGGTCCGGGTTCGACATCGACATCGCGTACATGATCGCGGAGGATCTCGGTTTCCGCCGGCAGGACGTGCGCTTCTACGGCATGGAGAGCGAAGACCGCGCCCGCATGCAGGCCACCGACGCGGTGACCGGCGAGCGGGTCCCGGTGCAGATGGTGATCGCGAGCTACAGCATCACCGGCGAGCGCGAGGCGATGGCCGGTGTCACGTTCTCCCAGTCCTACCTGTACACCGAGCAGTCCGCGCTGACCCTGAACCCGCACGAGCGGCTCTCCTCGTTCGAGGACATGGCCGGCCGTGAGGTCTGCACGCTCTCCACCGCGACCAGCCTGACCGCCCTGGAGAACGCCGGGGCGATCGTGACCCGCAAGAACCGGATCAGCGAGTGCGTCACCGAGCTGAACGCGCGGCGGGTCGACGCGGTGAGCACCGACGCGGCGATCCTGGCCGGTTACAAGTTCAAGTTCCCCGAGAAGTACGCCCACTGGGATCTGGGCCTGGACCCGACCGAGCGCTGGGGCGTCAACGTCGGGGAGAACCCGGCGCTGAAGACCCTCGTCGACCTCACCCTGTACCGGTCCTGGGCCGATCCGCGGGACAACCGCTGGGAGGAGGCCTTCGAGAGGAACCTCCAGGTGGAGACCGGGGTGCCCGATCAGGCGCCGATCGCGGTCCGGACGCAGCCCCGCGCCGAGCGGCCGGACGTGAGCCGCCTGCCCTGGGAGGACCCCCTAGGATGAACGAGTTCCCGGTGTTCAAGGAGCGGTCGATCGCGTCGCGGCCGAGTTTCCGGGCCGAGCTGAACTGGCTGCTCGCCGTGCTCCCGGGCTTCCCGCTGTTGATGTTGATTCTGCGGCTGTGGTACCTCAGTCGTCAGGATCTGCCGACCATGCTGCTGCTCGTGCAGTACATCAACCCGCTGGGCATGCTCGGTGCGCTGTTCATCACGCTGAGCTGGATCATCCCGGCGGCGATCCTGGTGATCCGGGTGCTCGGCGGTCTGCTGCTGGTGAGCGCGCCGGGCCGGGCCGCCTCGTCGTTCCTGGCCGTGGCGGCGCTGCGGATGCCCGGTTGGGTGGTCGGGATGGCCGCGGTGATCGCCGCGTTCTCCTGGCAGCTGCAACTGCTCCCGCTGCTGATGATGCTGATCGTGGCGATCCTGGGGCTGACCGCGGTGCAGGGTGTCGAGGCGGGGCCCTGGCTGATGCGATGGATCACACTGGGCGTGCCGGTGCTCACCGGAATCCTGGTCTGGATCTTCGTGTGGCCCGGTCTGGTCGCCGCCGTCCGGGCCGGCAACTGGGTGACCGTGCTGTTGCTGGCCGGGCCGCCGCTGTTCGGTCCGGTGCTGACCGGTCCGCTTCCGGAGAACTGGGCCCGGATCGCCACCCAGTGGCCGGCGATCGCGGCCGCGTTCGCGATGCCGTTCGTGGTCGGTGTCGTCTTTCTGCGGACGCCCGTTCTCGCGGACAGTGCGGTCGAGACGATCGCGGCGACCGGGGAGGTGAATGTCGTCCGGGGGCAGTTGCTCACCGTCGACGACACCTCGACGACGATGCTGACGGCCGACGGCGAAGTGATCTTCATCCCGAACGGGGAGGTCCGATCCAAGACGCTCTGCCCTGATTCCGCCCGATCTCCCGAGAGTGGAATCGCGGTCCGCGGCTGGGCCGTCGAGACCTCCGCACTCCAGTGGATCGCACCGACACGCAAGGTGACGGAAGTCGATCCGAGGTGCCTCGGACGACCGCTGGATCCCAGCTGAGTGTATTTTGAACGACGACATGTGCGACATGCCGCCCACCACGTGCAGACAGCTTGGCATCGACCTGGCAGGCTGCACGCCATGACCTTGCACCTCCGGTGGGCGGCCGTCACCGACCAAGGACACGTCCGGAGCAACAACGAGGACTGTCACTACGCTGGTGACAACCTCCTCGTCGTCTGCGACGGCATGGGTGGGATGGCCGCCGGCGACCTCGCCAGCCGTCTCGCCGTCGAAGCCATGGTCTCGCTCGACGCCGTGATCGACACCGACCAGCAGATGGACTCCCTGCACCGCGCACTGGAAGTAGCGAACCAACGGATCGCCGAGCAGGTTCTCGCCGACCCGTCGCTCCAGGGGATGGGCACCACGCTGACCGCGGTTCTCTTCAACGGCGAGCGGGCCGCGATGGCTCACGTCGGCGATTCCCGTGCCTACCTCCTGCGTGAGGACCGGCTCAACCAGCTGACCAAGGACGACACGTACGTCCAGATGCTGGTCGACCAGGGCCTCATCAAACCCGAGGAGGCGGCCGGGCATCCACGCCGGGCCGTCGTCACCCGGGTGTTGCAGGGGGAGCCCGTCAGCCCGGCGTACGTGATCGTCGAACCCCAGCCCGGTGACCGGTGGCTGCTCTGCAGCGACGGTCTGACCGGCGTGGTCAGCGACGCGGTGATCGAACAGGAACTGCAGACCGTGCCGGACCCGAAGTCCTGCGCGGAGCGCCTGATCGACCTCGCGCTGCGCGGTGGCGGGCCCGACAACGTCACCGTGATCGTCGCCGACGTGACCACCCGGGACTGACCCGGTATTTTGTCTCGGCTGCCGCACTCCCGAGCGCGGCCCGGACTTGGTGGTGATGACGACGGCGCGACTGATCGGCACGCTGGCGCTCGCCCTGGGAGTGGTCGCTCTCGGCGAAATGGTCCCCGGACCGCCACGGCTGTACCCGGACACGACCCAACTGATCGCCGGCCTGGCCGCCGCGGGCATCTGCCTGACGGCCGGCCGCCGCCGCGCCGGCATCCCACGGCGCTGGCGGCTGCTCGCCGCTGGCGGCCTGCTGGTGTGGTCGCTGACCCGCCTCTGGTGGGTGCTGCGTGACCTGACCGGCGCCGCCCCGGCCGCCCCCGAGGCGGTCGGCGACGTGGGTTTCCTCGTGCTGCCCGTGTGCATGCTGCTCGGACTGCTCGGCGCCACTCGGACCCGGCCCCGGCCGATGCCCACCTCCGCCCGGCGCGACCAGATCGCGCTGGTGCTCGACAGTGTGCTGATCGCGGCGTCACTGCTGGCGCTGATCTGGTCGGTGGCCCCGGCCGGCCTTCCCGCCGACCTGGCCCGGACCGCGATGCTGGCGTACCCGGTCGCCGACCTGGTGCTGCTCACCATGGTCGTGCTGCTGCTCACCACCCGGCCGGACACCCCCGCCGGGCGGCGCCCGCTGCGACTGGCCGGGATGGCGCTGCTCGCCTTCACCTGCGGCGACACCATCCGGCTGCTCGGGTCCGGGCCGTCCTGGCTGGAGAACGCCGGGCACCTGCTCGGCCCGGTCTTCCTCGCCCTGGCGGCGCTCAGCCCGGCCCGGGTCGGTCTGCCCCGCCCACCGGCCCCGCTGATCGCCCAGGACTGGTTCCACCTGCTCCTGCCGTACGGGCCGGTGGTGGTGGCCGGGGTGGTACTGGTGGCGCGGACCCTCACCGGGCACCCGCTGACGGCGTTCCAGGCGTACCTGGGATGGCTGGGCCTGGCCCTGGTGGTCACCCGGCAGATGCTGACGATCGTGGACAACATGGCGCTGCTCGGCCGGGTCGCGGAGACCCAGCGGCGGCTGCACCATCAGGCGTACCACGATCCGCTCACCGGCCTGGCCAACCGGGCGCTCTTCCGGGAACGCCTCGTGCTCGCCCTGGACGCGCACGAGCAGCACGGCGCCCCGGTCGCGGTGCTCTTCGCCGACCTGGACGACTTCAAGCTGATCAACGACACGTTCGGGCACGCCATGGGTGACCGGGTGCTGCACGCGGTCGGCGAGCGGATGCGGGCCTGTGTCCGGTCCCAGGACCTGGTGGCCCGGCTGGGCGGCGACGAGTTCGCGGTGATGCTCGACCACGGCGCCGAACCGCCGCCGGCGCCGAGCCGTCCACCCGGGCGTCTGCGGTCGGTGATCCGGCAGCGGGGGTACGTGCTGTCGGCCGCCGGGATCCGGATGTCCGGGATCTCGGCACCGGCCCGGGAACGGCGGCGTACCGAACCGGAACCCGCCGGTCTCTCCTGGGTGGCCGAGTCGGAGGCGATCGGACAGCGGATCCTGACGGCGCTGCGGGAGCCGTACATCATCGACGGCCGGGCGGTCGGGGTCGGCGCCAGCATCGGCCTGGTCGCCGCCGAACCGGGCGACAGCCTCTCCGCCGACATCCTGCTGCGCCGGGCCGACGCCGCGATGTACGCGGTGAAACGCCGCGGCAAGGGCGCCCTGATCCGCTACACCGGCCCCCGTGACGCCGGCCCCAACGCGGACCTGCCGCAGCTGCTGGCCGGGGCCCTGACCGGCGGCAGCCCGGCGGCCTCCGGGTTCGAGGTGCACTATCAGCCGATCGTACGGTTGCGGGACCACACCACGGTCGCGGTGGAGGCCCTGGCCCGCTGGACCGACCCGGTCGCCGGCAAGGTGCACCCGGACGTCTTCGTGACGATGGCCGAGCGCACCGGCCTGGTCGCCGCGATCGACGACTTCGTGCTGAACCAGGCCTGCGCCGACGCCGCCGTCCTCGCCGACCGGTTCGGCCGCCCGATCGCGGTGCACGTCAACGTGTCAGCCGGCCGTCTCGGGCAGCAGGGCCTGGAGGAGGCGGTGGCGGCCGCGCTGTCCCGCCACGACCTGCCCGCCTCCCGGCTCGTCGTGGAGATCACCGAGACGCTGCGCATCTCGGACCTGCCCGCCGCGGCCGCCGTCGTCGGCCGTCTGCGTGATCAGGGGGTACGCGTCGCGCTCGACGACTTCGGCAGCGGCTTCAACGCGCTCGCCCAGCTGCACGCGATCCCGGTCGACATCGTCAAGCTCGACTCCACCCTGACCGACGTGAGCGACCAGCCGGACGACCGGGCGGGCGCGCTCTGCCGCTCGGTCCTGGCGATCTGCGCCGAACTCGGCATCGACGTGGTCGCCGAGGGCATCGAGACGGACGAGCGGTCGGCGGCGCTGGCCGGTCTGGGGTGCCCGCTGGGCCAGGGCTACCTGTTCGGCCCGCCGGTGGCCGTGGACCGGCTGGGACTCTGAGCCGGGCCTCACCGGGCGCGTGGGTTGAGACGGCGGGTGGGGGCGGCCGTGGTCGGGTCCTCGGGCCACGGGTGCCGCGGATAACGGCCGCGCATCTCGGCGCGTACCTGGGGGTAGCCCTGCTGCCAGAACGACGCCAGGTCCGCGGTGACCGCCACCGGGCGCCCCGCCGGGGAGAGCAGGTGCAGCAGGACCGGGACGCGGCCGTCGGCGAGCCGCGGCGCGGTCTTCCAGCCGAAGGCCTCCTGCACCTTGACCGCCAGCACCGGCGCCGCCGGGTCGGAGTAGTCCAGGCGGACCCGGGAGCCGCTCGGGACGGGCAGGCGTTCCGGGGCCACCTCGTCCAGCCGGCCCGCCACCGACCAGGGCAGCAGACGCCGTAGTGCCGAGGCGACGTCCACCTTGGCCAGGTCGGCGCGGCGGCGGGCCCGTTCCAGCGGCAGCCACTCCTCGGCGGTGGCGAGCAGCGCCTCGTCGGACACGTCCGGCCACGGGTCGCCCAGGGCGGTGTGGGCGAAGGACAGACGGGCGCGGAGCTCCTCGGCGGTCCGGGTCCAGGTGAGCAGCGACAGGCCGGACTCGCGGAGACCGGTGAGCAGGGCCGCACCGACCCGGTGCGGATCCGGGTCGGTGAGCCGGGTGGTGGACAGCGTGATCGCGCCGAGGCGGCGGACCCGGCGGGCCACCACGTCGCCGTCGAGCCAGGCGATCTCGGTGGTGTCGTCGAGCAGGGCGGCGGCCACCTCGCGGGCGGTCTGCTCGTCCAGCGGCGCGGCGGCGCGGATCCGTGCGGTCCGGGCGCCGGCGGTGCGGTCGGCACTGGCCACGGCGATCCAGGGCAGGCCGGTGAGTGGGCTGCCGTCGGGCAGGTCCGCGGCGGTTCCGCCGGCCATCAGGTAGGACCGGCCGCCCGCCTGACGGGCCCGGGCCACCCGTTCCGGGAACGCGAGCCCGACCACGAGGCCGGCGGCCAGGTCGTCCGGGATCCGCGGGCCGGTGCCGGCGGGGCGCGGCTGCTCCGACCGGCGGACGGCGGAGCGCAGGCGGCGTACCTCCGCGGTGAAGGAACTCTCGCCGGAGGCGCGCCGCCAGGCGGCGACCACGTCGCCGCCCGCGGACCGGTCCTCGTCGAGCACCGCGACGATCTCCGCGGCCCGGCGTTCGCCGACCGCGGCCGCGCCGTCGAGCAGCGCCCGGGCCAGACGCGGATGCAGGCCCACCCCGGCCAGGGCGCGGCCGCGGGCGGTCACCCGGCCGTCGGTGCCGATCGCGCCCAGATCGTGCAGGACGGCCGTGGCGGCCCGCAGCGCACCGGCCGGCGGGGGGTCGGGCAGTGCCAGGCCGGCGCCGTCCGGATGCCCCCACAACGCCAGGTCCAGGGCGAACCCGGTGAGGTCGGCGGCGGCGATCTCCGGGTCCGGCCGGGCCGGGAGACGGTCGTGTGCCGCGGCGGTCCAGCAGCGGTAGACCCGTCCGGGCGCCTCCCGGCCGGCGCGGCCGGCCCGCTGTTCGGCGCCGGCCCGGGAGACCGGGACCGTCACCAGCGTGCCCAGGCCCCGCGAGTGATCGGTCCGGGGCACCCGGCTCAGTCCGGCGTCGACCACCGCGCGGACCCCGGGCACCGTCAGGCTGCTCTCGGCGACCGCGGTGGCCAGCACCACCCGGCGGCGCGGACCGGCCCGCAGCGCGGCGTCCTGGTCGGCGCCGGACTGCCGGCCGTGCAGGACGACCACGTCGGCGTCCACCCCGCGCAGACGTCCCGCGACCGTCTCGATCTCGCGGGCGCCGGGCAGGAAGACCAGGACGTCACCGTCGCCTTCGGACAGTGCCCGGCGGGTGGTGGCCGCGACGTGGTCGAGCAGTCTCGGGTCGACGCGCAGGCCGAGCGGCGGGGCGACCGGGCCGGGCGGCGGGGACCAGGACACCTCGACCGGGAAGGTCCGGGCGTGCGCGGTCAGCACCGGTGCGCCGTCCAGCACCGCGGCGAGCCGGTCCGAGTCGGCGGTCGCCGAGGTGGCCAGCAGGCGCAGGTCGGGGCGCAGCGCGGACCGGGCCTCGACCAGGAACGCCAGCGCGAGGTCCGAGTCGAGGTGCCGTTCGTGACACTCGTCGAGGATCACCGTGGCGGCGCCGGCCAGTTCCGGGTCGTGCTGCAGGCGGCGGACCAGCAGGCCGGTGGTGACCACCTCGACCACGGTGTCCCGGGAGACCTGCCGGTCGCCGCGGACCGCGTAGCCGACCCGCTCGCCGACCTTCTCGCCGAGCAGCGCGGCCATCCGGCGGGCGGCGGCCCGGGCCGCGACCCGGCGCGGCTCGGCGACGATCACCCGGCGTCCCGGACCGGCCAGGGCCAGCGGCACCAGTGTGGTCTTGCCGGTTCCGGGCGGGGCCACCAGCACCGCGGCGCCCGCCTCGTCGAGGACGGCGACCACCTGCGGCAGCACGGGGCGGACCGGGAGATCGGGCAGGGCGTCGGCGGGGATCAGCACCCGACCAGTCTCACGCATCGCTTGTTAATTCTTCGCTCAGGCGCTGACGGGGGCGGATCCGCCTGATTGACTGATCAACACCATGGAGACCTTCAACGCGTTGCCCGCCGAGCGGCTGAGGGCCGACCTGCTGGCCTGCTGTGCGGCGCCGGCCTGGGGCGAGGCGATCCTCGCCGGGCGGCCGTATGCCGACCGGGCCGCGCTGCTCGCCGCGGCGGACGCCGCCGGACGGGCGCTGACCTGGCCGGACGTGCTGCAGGGGCTGTCCGCGCACCCGCGGATCGGCGAGCGTGCCGCCGGCGATTCCGCGGAGGCCGCCTGGTCGCGGGCGGAACAGTCGGCCGCCGCGTCCAGCGCCGACGACGACACCAGGGCCGCCCTGGTCGCGGCCAACCGGGACTACGAGGACCGGTTCGGCCACGTGTTCCTGATCTTCGCGAGCGGCCGTGGCCAGGCGGAGATCCTGGCCGCCGCCCGGGAACGGCTGGGCAACGACCCGGCCGTCGAACGCGAGATCGTGACCGGCGAACTCCGCAGGATCGCCCTGTTGCGGCTGGAACGGGTGCTCGATGACCTCTGAGATCTCGACGCACATCCTGGACACGGTCAGCGGCGATCCGGCCCGCGACGTCCACGTACGCCTGGAACGCCGCGACACCGGGGGCTGGCGCACGATCGGCGAGGGACGGACCGACGACGACGGCCGGATCCGATACCCGGTCCCGGTGCACGAGTGGCAGGCCGGGGGATACCGGCTGGTCTTCTACGTCGAGCCGTACCTCGGCGGCGACTGCTTCTTTCCGGAGATCACGGTCGCCTTCCACATGTCCGATCCGGACCGGTCTTACCACGTACCGCTGCTGCTCAGCCGGTACGGCTACACCACCTATCGAGGGAGCTGACCGTTGGCGATCGTGCTCGGACCGAACCGGTACGGCAAGGCGGAGACGCGTCTGGTGCGGGTGCACCGCGACGGCGACACCCACGGTCTGGTGGACTTCACCGTCAGCGTCGCGCTCTCCGGCGACCTGGCCGCCACGCACCTGACCGGGGACAACGCCGGTGTGCTGCCGACCGACACGATGAAGAACACCGTGTACGCGTTCGCGAAGAAGCACGGCACCGGTGAGCCGGAGGAGTTCGCGCTGCTCCTGGCCCGGCACTTCGTCGCGTCCCAGCCGCAGGTGCACGGGGCGAAGGTGTCGGTCGAGGCGATCGGCTGGGAGCGTCTGGGGCCGCACTCGTTCCGGCGGCGCGGCGACCACACCCGGACCGCGGTGGTGACCGTGACCGGCGACGGCGAGCAGGTGGTGTCCGGGGTGACCGGCCTGGTCCTGTTGAACACCACCGATTCGGAGTTCCACGGCTTCGTCCGGGACGAGTACACGACGCTGCCGGAGGCGACCGACCGGATCCTGGCCACGGCGGTGGACGCGCGGTGGCGGCACTCCGGGGTGGACGTCGCATGGGGCGAGTCGTTCGACGCTTCGCTGGCGGCGATGACCGGCGCGTTCGTCGGCACCTACAGCTATTCGCTGCAGCAGACGCTGTACGCGATGGGCCGCCGGGTCCTCCAGGAACGTCCCGAGGTGGCCGAGGTGCGGCTGGCACTGCCCAACAAACATCACTATCTCGTGGATCTGGCACCGTTCGGGCTGGTCAACGAGGGTGAGGTGTTCATCGCGGGCGACCGGCCCTACGGTCTGATCGAGGGTTCCGTGGTCCGCGACGACGCGGTGGCCGCGGTGGCGGAGTGGTGGCTGTGATCCTCATCGAGAACGCCACCGTCGCCACGGTCGACGCCGGCGACACGGTGCTCGCCGGCGCCGACGTGGTGGTCGGCGACGACGGCCGGATCGCCGCCGTGGGCCGGCACGACTTCACGGACTTCTCCCGGCGGATCGACGGGAGCGGCTGCCTGCTCACCCCGGGGCTGGTGAACACCCACCATCACCTCTACCAGTGGGCCACCCGCGGGCTCGCCCTCGACGAGACCCTGTTCGGCTGGCTGACCACGCTCTACCCGGTATGGGGCCGCCTGGACGCCGAGATCGTCGGTGCCGCGGCCGCCGCCGGACTGGGCTGGCTCGCCCTCTCCGGCTGCACCACCAGCATGGATCACCACTACGTCTTCCCCCGCGACGGCGGTGACGTGCTGGGCGCCGAGATCGAGGCGGCCCGGACGATCGGCCTGCGGTTCCACCCGACCCGCGGCTCGATGGACCTCAGCCGCAAGGACGGCGGCCTGCCCCCGGACCATCTGGTCGAGGAGACCGACGAGGCCCTGGCAGCCACCGAGGCGGCGATCGACCGCTGGCACGACCCGTCCCCGGACGCGATGCTGCAGATCGCGGTCGCCCCCTGCTCGCCGTTCTCGGTCACCACCCGGCTGATGGAGGAGGCCGCGGCGCTCGCCCGCCGCAAGGGCGTCCGCCTGCACACCCACCTCGCCGAGACCGACGACGAGGAGCAGTTCTGCCGTGAACAGTTCGGCTGCAGCCCGGTCGAGTACGCGGAACGCGTCGGCTGGCTCGGCGACGACGTCTGGCTGGCGCACGGCGTACACCTGGACGACGCGGCCATCGCCAAGCTGGGCGCCACCGGCACGGGCGTCGCGCACTGCCCCAGCTCGAACGCCCGTCTCGGCGCCGGCATGGCCCGGGTCCGGGAACTGCTCGACCACCGGGTGCCGGTCGGCCTCGGCGTGGACGGCGCGGCCTCCCAGGAGGTGTCGCACCTGGGCGCCGAACTGCGGCAGGCCCTCTACACCGCCCGGATGCGCGGCGGTCCGACGGCGATGAACGCGCGGGAGGCGCTGCGCCTGGGCACCATGGGCGGGGCCCGCTGCCTGGGCCGGCAGGACGACATCGGTTCGATCGAGGTGGGCAAGCTGGCCGACCTGGTGCTGTGGCGTCTCGACGGCCCCGGGCACGACGGCATCGACGACCGCCTCGCCGCCCTGGTGTTCGGCCCGCCGGCCCCGATCGGACTGGCGCTTGTCGGTGGTGCACCGGTCGTCGAGGACGGCAGACTGGTCAACGCCGACGAGGAGGCCCTGACCCGTGCGGCGCGCGGGGCCCACCGCCGGCTCGTCCCCTGAAGCAGCACCGAGAGGAGCCGTGACGATGACCGAGATCCTGTCCGACGAGGCGGTGGCGTTCGTCGCCGAGCTGAACCGGCGCTTCCGGCCGCGCCGCGACGAACTCCTGGCGGCCCGGGCCACCCGCCGGGCCGAGATCGCCGCGGGCGCCACCCTCGGTTTCCTCGCCGAGACCGCGGACATCCGGGCCGCCGAGTGGTCCGCCCCGCCCGCGCCCGCCGACCTGCGGGACCGCCGGGTGGAGATCACTGGCCCGACCGAGCGCAAGATGACCATCAACGCGCTGAACTCTGGCGCCAAGGTGTGGCTGGCCGACCTGGAGGACGCGAACACCCCGCACTGGGCGAACGTGGTCGACGGCCAGCGCAACCTCTACGAGGCGATCCGGCGGACCATCTCGCTGGCGACGGAGAAGAAGACCTACGAGCTGAACGGCGGGCCGTACCCGACGATCGTGGTGCGCCCGCGCGGCTGGCACCTGGACGAGCGGCACCTGCCGGTGGACGGCGAACCGGCCGTCGGCGCGCTCGTCGACTTCGGCCTCTACTTCTTCCACAACGCGGCCGAACTGCTGGAACGCGGCAGCGGCCCGTACTTCTACCTGCCCAAGATGGAGTCGCACCGTGAGGCCGCGCTGTGGAACGACGTCTTCACCTGGGCGCAGGAGCGGCTGAACATCCCGGTCGGCACCATCCGCGCCACCGTGCTGATCGAGACCATCCCGGCCGCGTTCGAGATGGAGGAGATCCTGCACGCGCTGCGGCCGCACATCTCCGGGCTCAACGCCGGCCGCTGGGACTACCTGTTCAGCATCATCAAGTACTTCCGCGACAATCCGTCGATGATCCTGCCGGACCGGGCCGCGGTGACGATGACCGCGCCGTTCATGCGGGCGTACACCGAACTGCTCGTGGCCACCTGCCACCGCCGTGGCGCGTTCGCGATGGGTGGCATGGCGGCGTTCATCCCGAGCCGCCGCGACCCGCAGGTCAACGAGGTCGCCCTGGTCAAGGTGCGCCAGGACAAGGAGCGGGAGGCCGGCGACGGTTTCGACGGCTCCTGGGTGGCCCACCCCGACCTGGTGCCGATCTGCGCCGAGATCTTCACCGGGGTGCTCGGCGACGCCCCCAACCAGCTCGGCAAGCAGCGCCCGGACGTCGCGGTCGACGCCGCCGACCTGCTCGACGTGGCGAGCCTGGGCGCCACGCCGACCGCGGACGGCCTGCGCAACAACGTCAACGTCGCCCTGCAGTACCTGGAGGCGTGGCTGCGCGGCAACGGCGCGGTGGCGATCCACAACCTGATGGAGGACGCGGCCACCGCCGAGATCTCCCGCTCACAGATCTGGCAGTGGATCCACAACGGGGTACGCCTCGACGACGGCACGCTGGTCACCGCCGAACTGGTGACCCGGATCGTGGACGAGGAACTCGCCACGATCCGTGCCACGGCCGGTTCCGCCGGCCGTTTCGACGACGCCCGCAAACTCTTCGAACGGGTCGCGCTCGCCGACGACTTCGCCGACTTCCTGACGACCGCGGCCTACGACTCGATCGATTGAGGTTCCCCATGCGCCTGTCCGATCATGACTACTCCGAGATCGACGGGCGCCTGGCCGCCCACGACGCGTTCCTGAAATCCCGGTACCCGGGGGAGCGCGCCGGGCGGCAACCCGTGCACACCGTCTACGTCCCGGCGGACCGCCTGGACGACTTCCGCGACTGGGGCGCGATCGCCCTGGCCGCCATGGACGAGCACGATTTCCCCGGGTCGGACCCGGCGATCCGGGCCAAGCTCGACCGCGAGCCGATCGAGGACCTGCGCGTCGATTTCGAGGACGGTTACGGCGTCCGCGACGACGCGCAGGAGGACGCCGTGGTCCGCAAGGCCGCCGGGATCCTCGCGGCAGGCCCGCGACCACCGTTTGTCGGTGTCCGGATCAAATCACTGGAGGCGGCCACCCGGCACCGCGCGCTGCGCACGCTCGACCTCTTCCTCGACTCCTATCAGGACACCTTCATCATCACGCTGCCCAAGGTCAGCGGCCCGGTCCAGGTCGCGACCATGGTCACCCTCTGCGAGAGACTCGAGCGGGGGTACGGCCTGAGCACCGGCACCCTGACGTTCGAGATCCAGGTGGAGTTGCCGTCCGCGGTCCTGTCCGCCGACGGGACCGCCACGGTGGCGGCTCTGCTGACCGCCGCGGACGGCCGGTGCACCGGACTGCACTACGGCACCTACGACTACAGCGCGGCGGCCGGAGTGGCGGCGGCGTACCAGTCGATGGAGCATCCGGTGGCCGACTACGCCAAGGCGGTGATGCAGGCCGCCGCCGCGCAGACCGGTGTGCGCCTCTCCGACGGCTCCACGAACATCCTCCCGGTCGGCGACCGGTCCGCCGTGCACGAGGCCTGGGCGCTGCACCGCCGGCTCGTGCGCCGCTCGCTGGAACGCGGCTACTACCAGGGCTGGGACCTGCACCCGGCCCAGTTGCCGACCCGCTACGCGGCCACGTACGAGTTCTTCAGGGACGGCCGGGACGCCGCGGTGACCCGGCTGCGGCGGTACCTGGACCGGCAGGACAGCGGCATCCTCGACGAACCGGCCACCGCCCGCGCCCTGGCCGGATATCTGCTGCGAGGGCTGGACTGCGGTGCGTTGACCGACGCCGGGTTCACCCGCGCCGAGTTGCTGGCCCTTCAGTAGGGCTTCAGTAGGGCAGGTCACGTCCCAGGTGCCGGGCGTACGCGCGGTGGACGAGGGCGCCCACCTCGTCGTCGAAGCCGAGCCCCCACCGCAGCCCGTCGCCGGTGCCGAGGTGCACCTGCGCGGCCAGATCCGCCCGGGTGATCGGGAACTCGGTCCGGGCCTCGTCCGGCCCGGCCGGGGCGATCAGGGTGTCCGGCAGCCGGTCGAGGACCGCCGCGACCGCCGGAAGTCCGGCCAGGTGGTCGCCGCGGTAGCTGACGCCGCCCTGTCCCACGGTGCCGGCCGCCGGCTCGATGCCGGGGACCGCGTACGCCGGAAGTGAAGTCATGCCGCAAGTCTCTCGTCAGACCGGTGGCGTCACGTCTTCGCGGTGGGGGAGGTGCCGATTACCGGCGGTAGCCGCCGCAGGCGGGGTGCTGATCATGCTGTGGTGGGGGAGTTGAGGCTCGTACCCTTAGGTAGCTCTTAAGAAGCGCTCGCGATAGGCCAAAGATGGACCCGCGTCGAACCTTTCTCTGATCCACTGAGTATCACTGTGCGCGACGGGACGCGGGGAGAGGAATCGACAACAGTGAGAATGACATGGAAGCGCGGCACGGGTGTCGCGGATAGCCCGGTCATCCAGGCGGTCGAGCACATGGCGGAACGACCGTCCTGGGACTGCCGGGAGTGTGGTCAGAGTTGGCCGTGCGCACCGGCCCGGGACGATCTGGCCGGCAGCGACGACCGGATCTGGCTGGCGATGTACATGTCCGGCAACCTCGACCAGGCGATGGGTGACCTGGTGCCGGCCTCGCCGGCCGTCATGTTCGACCGGTTCCTGGGCTGGCTGCAGCAGCCGGCCCGGACCGGTGAACTGGTGAGTGTCTAAGAAGGAACGGTCAGGCGGTCGTGGAGCCAGGCGGGGTCCGGATTGACGTGGGCCTCGCCGGCGATCACCACAGTGGGGACTGTTTCGTCACCGCCTGTGATGCCACGGACGACGGCGGCGCCCTCCGGATCCTGCCAGATGTCCACCCAGTGCAGCTGGGCGGCGTCCGGTCCGAGCCGGGCCCGCAGCCGGAGGCAGAACGGACATCCGGGACGCCAGTAGACCACCGGGCGGCCGTCGGCGACGGCGTCGGCGGTGCTTTCGGGACGGGGGAACGCGCCTGGTGAGAACAGGTACGCCAGGACCAGGAAGACGACCAGGACGACCGCGGCGGTCGTCGGGGCGCCGGCACCGAACTTGACGGCGGCGATCAGCACGCCGCAGACGGCCCACAGGGCCGCCAGCCTCCACCTTCGCAGCATGGCGGGGACGGTACTCGGTTACCTGCGGTGACGGCATCCCCTACTGGCGGGATGATGGATGTCAACAGGAAACAAACCGTGGTTAGGGTGCGGCCATGGTTGATCTCGTGGTGCGGTCCCGCCGGGTGGTCACCCCTGAGGGGGAGCGGCCGGCATCGATTCTGGTGGCGGACGGCCGGATCGTGGCCGTCGAGGACTACCACCATCCCGGCGACGGTGTCGACCTCGGCGACACCGCGCTGCTGCCCGGCCTGGTGGACACGCATGTGCACGTCAACGAGCCGGGGCGGACCGAGTGGGAGGGGTTCGCGTCGGCCACCCGGGCGGCCGCGGCCGGTGGCGTCACCACGATCATCGACATGCCGCTGAACAGCCTGCCGCCGACGGTCGACCCGGCCGCGCTGCACGTCAAGCAGAAGGCGGCGACCGGTCAGTGCCACGTCGACGTCGGCTTCTGGGGCGGCGCGATCCCCGGCAACCACGGCCACCTGGCCGGGTTGCACGCCGACGGGGTGTTCGGTTTCAAGGCGTTCCTCGCGGATTCCGGCGTGCCGGAGTTCCCGCCGGTGGACGCCGCCCGACTGGACCTGGCGATGCGCTCGGTGGACGCGCTCTTCGTGGTGCACGCCGAGGACCCGGATCACCTGCGGGAGGCGGCCGGGTCGCCCGCGTACGCGGACTTCCTCGCCTCCCGCCCGGAGGCCGCCGAACACGCGGCCGTCGCCACCGCCATCGGGGTGGCCCGCGAGACCGGCCGCCGCGTGCACATCCTCCACCTCTCCGCGGCCTCGGCACTCCCTCTCATCCGTGCGGCCCGGTCAGCGGGGGTACGCGTGACCGCCGAGACCTGCCCGCACTATCTGACCCTGGACGCCGGCACGGTCCCGGACGGTGCGACCGAGTTCAAGTGCTGCCCGCCGATCCGGGACGCCGCGAACGCCGACCTGCTCTGGCAGGCCCTCGCCGACGGCCTGATCACCTGCGTGGTCAGTGACCACTCGCCCTGCACGCCCGAGCTGAAACGGCAGGACACCGGGGACTTCGCGGCGGCCTGGGGCGGCATCGCGTCGGTGCAGCTGGGCCTTCCGGTGATCTGGACCGCTGCCCGGGACCGTGGCCACACGCTCGCGGATGTGGTGAGCTGGATGGCACAGCGTCCCGCCGATCTGGTGGGCCTGCGGGGGAAGGGCCGCATCGCCGCCGGTGCCGATGCGGACCTGGTGGCCTTCGACCCGGAGGCGACGTTCGTGGTCGACCCGCACGCCCTGCACCACAAGAACCCGGTCACGCCCTACGCCGGGCGGACCCTGCGGGGCGTGGTCGCCGCGACGTGGCTGCGCGGGCGTCCGGTTTCCGGCAACGACGCCGGTGGAAGGTTCCTCGTGCGTCAGGAGCGTTGATGCCAGAAGAGTTCACCACCCTGCCCGACCTCGCCTCGCGTGCCTTCGGTGGCGGTGTCGTGGTCGCCAACGACGAGTTCTTCGCGGCCGCCGACCATCTGGTGCTGCCCACCGCACCCGGGCACGCGCCGCGGACGTTCGACACCAAGGGCCAGGTGTACGACGGGTGGGAGACCCGTCGCCGCCGCGAGGCCGGGCACGACTTCGCCGTCGTACGGCTCGGCGCCCCCGGCGTGATCCGCGGTTTCGACATCGACACCGCGTTCTTCACCGGCAACTTCCCGCCGTTCGCCTCGGTCGACGCGGTCGCGCTGCCCGGCCATCCCGGCCCGGACGAGCTGGCCGCCGCGGACTGGCAGCCGCTGCTGGGCCGCTCGCCGCTGAAGGGGGACAGCTCGAACCTGTTCCCGGTCGACGACGGGCGGCGGTTCACGCACGTACGCCTCAACATCTTCCCGGACGGCGGGGTGGCCCGGCTGCGCGTGCACGGCGAGGTGGTTCCGGACCCGGAGCTGCTGCCGAAGGTGTTCGACGTGGCCGCCGCCGAGTACGGCGCCACGGTGGTCGACTGCAGCGACATGTTCTACGGCAATCCGCAGCGGATGCTGATGCCCGGTCTGGCGCAGAACATGGGGGACGGCTGGGAGACGTCGCGCCGCCGTGACGACGGCAACGACTGGGTGGTCGTCCGGTTGGCCGCCCCGGCCCGGCTGCGCTTCGCCGAGCTGGACACCAGCCACTTCAAGGGCAACGCCCCCGGTGCGGCCCGGCTGACCGGGATGGATTCCCGCGTCGACCCGGACGCCTGGTTCGAGGTGCTGCCGCGGGAGGCGCTGCGCCGCGACACCCGGCACCGGTTCCCGGTCCGGGTGCGGACCGAGGTGACCCACGTGCGCCTGGACATCTTCCCGGACGGGGGGATGGCCCGTCTGCGTTTACTGGGCCGTGCCGATCGGGCGTACCTGCGCGCGAGAATAGATCGGTGACGCGAAGTGTGACTCTGGTGCTGACCGATCCGGCCGGGCACCTGCTGGGTGCCCTGCCACCGTTCACCGTCGCGGCCCCCTGGTGGCAGGAGGTCGGCGAGATCGTGGCGGAGGCCGGGGTCGACGTGACCGTGCTGCGGCTGTTGAGCGCCGACCGGGAGCGTCCGCCGGGCGGTCACGTCACGTACCTCGCGGTGACGCCGGACCGCCCGGCCGGCCTGCTGCCGGTGGACGCCGACTTCGGCGATCATCCGAAGCGTGCGCCGTACGCCGAGATCGGCGGTCCGGCGGCCTCGCTGGCCTGGGCCACCGGCGCCCTGGACCGGATCGGCATCGTCGACGCGATCGCACATCAGCAGCGCACCTGGAACCTGTCCGCGCTGTGGCGGTTCGACGGGCCGGACGGTGTCCCGGTCGCCTGGCTCAAGCAGGTCCCGCCGTTCCTGGCTCATGAGAAGGCCGTTCTCGCCCTGGTCGACAAGGTGGTGCCGGGGATCTCCCCCTGCCTGCTGGCCGGTGGGGAGCAGGGCCGGATGCTGCTGGCGCACGTGCCGGGCGACGACTGTTACGGGGCCGGGCCGGAGGTGTGCGACGAGGCGGCGGCCTCGTTCCACCCGGTGCAGGAGCACTTCGCCGGCTGGGCCGACGAGATGATCAAGGCGGGGCTGCCGGACAAACGGCCGGACATCGCCCAGATCGCCGCGGTCGCGCTGCCCTTCTTCGACCGGCTCGACGGGTTGCGGCAGCTGGTCGAGGGCCTGCCGCGGCGACTCGGGCGGATCGAGGCCTGCGGTCTGCCGGACACCCTGATCCACGGCGATCTGCACCCGGGCAACATCCGGATCGACAACTACGGACCACCGGTGATCATGGACTGGGCGGATGCCGGGGTGGGCAATCCGGCGTACGACATCCTGCGTCTCGTCGACTCGCTGGACTCCGCCGCGGACGCGTCCGGACCGTTGACCGCCTGGGCGGACCGGTGGCGGGACAGCCGTCCGGGCAGCGACCCGGTGGGGGCGGCCGCCCTGATCCGGCCGGTCGCGGCACTGCAGGCGGCGGTCACCTACGCCGGTTTCCTCGACGAGATCGAACCGGCCGAATGGCCGTACCATGCGGGCGACGTCCCGGAACGACTGAGCGCCGCGGTGGCCGCGGCGGCAGACTGACATTCATGGACGATGCCCGCCGGCACTACCTGGACCTGATCCGGCACGACGGGGTGACGCTGAGCCCGGAGCTGGCGGCCGCGTTCGCCGCGGTGCCCCGCGAGGTCTTCGTGCCGGACGGCTTCCACCGCCGGGACGGCCGCCTGGTGATGCCCGCCGACCCGGAGTTCCTGCCCGCGGTCTACAGCAACGAGGTGCTGGTCACCAAGCTCAGCGACGGCCGCCCGGTCAGCTCGTCCAGCCAGCCGTCACTGATGGCGGTGATGCTGGCGGCACTCGAGGTGCGCCCGGGGATGCGGGTGCTGGAGATCGGCGCCGGGACCGGGTACAACGCCGCGCTGCTCACCGCCCTCGGTGCGGCGGTGACCACGGTGGACGTGCAGGCCGACGTCGCCGAACGGGCACGTGCCGCCCTGGCCCGGTCCGGCACCACGGGCGTCCGCGTCGAGATCGCCGACGGCTACACCGGCGGCCCGGCCGGGGCGTACGACCGGATCATCGTGACCGTGGGCGTCGCCGGGATCTCCCCGCACTGGCTGGACCGGCTGGCCCCGGACGGCCTGATCATCGCGCCGGTCGAGCACGCCGGCGTGCACCCGGTGCTGGCGGTCCGCCCGGACCGCACCGGGCTGACCGCGACCGTGATCTGCCCGGCCGGTTTCATGAGTGCCGCCGGCCCGCTCACCGCCCGCCACCCGGGCAGCCATCCCGCGCCCGTCGCCGGGCTGACCGACCTGGTCGAGGCGGTCCCGCCGCGCTGGGATCCGCCGCTGACCGGCCTGCCCTACCGCGATCTCTGGTACGCGGCCGGCGCCTGGCACCGCCGCGTGACGCACGCGTCGAACGACGTCGTGGTGCTCGACGGGACCGGCACGGGCGGTGCCGTCGTCACACCCGCCGGCGCCGTGCTGGCCACCGGAGAAGAGCCGGACCGGTATGCCGCGGTCGCCGACGCGCTGGTGAGCCGGTGGGAGTCACTGGGCCGGCCGCCGATGAGCGCCTGGACGGTCCGGCTGGCCGAGGCGGGCCCGATCCTGGTGCCGGTCGAGTGGCGTCACCAGGTCCCGGAACGCCGGTCCCGCCAGGGCCGCCCGTCCGGGTCGTAGACCATCCGGTACGCCGGGACCGCCCACAGCTTCTGATGCCACGGCAGCTTCCCGGTCCGGTGTGCGACGAGCCGGCCCGGTGGCCGCGGCCCCTGCCCGCCGCCGTCGTGCCACTCCCGCAGCCGGTCCGCCGCGTCGGCCATCACCCGGACCGCCGACGCCGGGTCGATCAGGTCCTCGTCGTCGCCGTCCTTGCGGTCCAGGTGCTCGAGCATCAGCCGCAGGCGCAGGTCCCGCGGGAAACGCCCGTCCTCGTCGACGACCGCGCAGGACAGCTCGCTGTCGTGCGTCCACGATCGACGGTTGAAGTTGTCGCTGCCGACGCTGCACCAGACGTCGTCGATGACGCACACCTTGGCGTGCACGTATATCGGCGTGCTCTCGTGGTTCTCCAGGTCGAAGACGTGCACCCGGTCCGCGTCGACCTGCCGGCACAGGTCGATCGCCTGTTCCCGGCCGACCTCGTTGGGCGGCAGGGCGAACGCGCCGTCCACGTCCGGGTACCGCGGCACCACGGCGATCAGGTGCAGCTCCGGGTTCTCCCGCATCGCCTCGGCGAACAGCCGGGCCACCTCCTTGGACCACAGGTACTGGTCCTCGAGGTAGATCAGCCGGGTGGCCCGCTTGATCGCCTTGGTGTAGCCGCGGGCCACACTGCGCTCGCCCTTCGTCGCGAAACCGTACGGCGGCCGCATCGCCGGGTAGGTGCGCAACACCTGCACGGTCAGCGGACCGCACGCGGGCGGGTCCGGCGGCTGTTCGGGCAGCGGGTCGGGGCTCATGTCCTCGTGCTTGAGCCGGTCGACGACCGTGGACACCGGACCGTTCTGGTCCAGCGGCACCCGGTCGTTCCAGCGCTCCCGGAACGTGTGGTCGAGCGCGCCGACCACCGGGCCGCGCAACTCCAGCTGCACGTCGTGCCAGGGCGGCGTCGGGCCGTAGGCCTTCGCCATCTGCACCGCCTGCCGGTCGCCGTGGTGCTCGGCGTCGTCGCGCCGGCTGTGGCACAGGTCGATGCCCCCGGCGAACGCCACGTCCCTCTCCGGGTGTCGCGGATGCCGTAGCACCACCAGTTTCTGGTGGTGCGAGCCGCCCCGGCGGACCCGCTGGTCCAGCAGCACCTCACCGCCGGACTCCTCGATCGCGTCGGAGAGGTTCCGGTTCTCCTCCTCGCTGTACGCGAGTTTGTCCATGTGCGAGCGCCACAACAGTCCTTTGACGATCACCCCGCGGGCGGCGGCCGCCGCGAACAGCTCCGCGATCGACGGACCGTCGTCACGCATCAGCTCGTCCGGGTCGCCCCGCCAGTCGGTGAAGAACAGGTGGTCGCCCTCCGAAAGAGCCTCGACTTCACTCACCAGCCGATCGAAGTACTTTCGCCCATGAATCAGAGGCTCGGCAGTGTTTCCGGTGTTCCATGTGGGTATGGAGGTGTCCGGGTTGCCGCGCTCGGCAGCGGTGAGAAGCCATTCGTGCAGCGGCAAAGCAGCCCCTTCGAGGTCGACGACGCCCTCACCGTAAGCCTCCCGCACGCACCCCGCATCCCTTCGTCATCAGGAGTGGACCCCATGAGCGCCGAGCCCCTGGTCAGCACGCCCGTCACCGAGACCGCCGACGCCGCTGAGAAAGGACTGCTCATAGCGGTCCTCTTCCTCGTCGTCATGGGCACCGCCGCGATGCTCCTGATGTCCTGATCCAGGCGTCTTTCTCACACTTGTCAGGGGGTACGAGCCACTACTCCCCGCCTTCCGCCACACCTCTCCTGCCTGCCCCAGGATTCCCGGGCCCCGATCACTGAGCACCGGTCACCTCGTCCGGGCCCACGGGCGTACGCGACGGCCGGGGTCGACAAAGATCGCTTGATTCGTACACTTGTGCGAATGAAACGGCGACCGCGGGGTGCCCCGCAACTCCACGAAGCGGCCTGGCTGCACTTTCCCGGCGTCTACCCCGGGCCGGTGTCGCTCCTGCGCCTGGAGAAGGCGGCCGGATCCGGCGGCTGGGAGGTCATCCTCGACCGCGATCTGCGGCTCGGCACGCAGGAGCGGGGACGTTTCGCCACCGAGGCGGCGGCCCGCAACCGCATCGAACAGATCTACGCCGGCACCGCCGAGGGCGGCGAGTGGCGGGTGCGCCGATATCAGCCACACCCGCCCGCGCGGTGAGAGAACCGATGCTCAGTCGGTGTGCGGCAGTTTCGTCGCCGGGATGACGCCGAGGCGCCCCTTCTGGAAGTCCTCGAACGCCTGCTTCAGCTCGGCCTTGGTGTTCATCACGAACGGCCCGTACTGCGCCACCGGCTCGCGGATCGGCCGGCCGCCCATCACGAACAGGTCCAGTGCCGTCTTGGCCTCGACCCGGATCGCGTCACCGGGGCCGTATGTGGCCAGCTGTCCCAGATGGATCGGCCGCATGTCGGTGCCCACCCAGCCCTCGCCGGACAGGGCGTAGACCAGGGCGTTGTAGTCCGGCTGCCACGGCAGGTCGAGGCGGGAGCCCGGCTCCATGGTGATGTGCGCCAGGTTGATCGGCGTGAACGTCGACCCCGGTCCGGCGTGTCCGGCGATCTCACCGGCGATCACGCGGATCAGTGCGCCGCCGTCCGGTGTGGTGAGGAGGGCGGCAGCCGTACCCCTGATGTCCTGATATTTCGGGTCTATCATCTTTGCTGCCTTGGGCAGGTTGACCCACAGCTGCAGGCCGTGGAACAGTCCACCGCTGGTGACCAGGTGCTCCGGCGGCGCCTCGATGTGCAGGATCCCGCTGCCGGCCGTCATCCACTGCGTGTCACTGTTCGCGATCGAGCCGCCGCTGCCCAGCGAGTCCTGGTGGTCCATGATCCCGTCGATCATGTAAGTGACCGTCTCGAACCCGCGGTGCGGATGCCACGGCGTGCCCTTCGGCTCGCCGGGCGCGTAATCCACCTCGCCCATCTGGTCGAGATGGATGAACGGGTCGAGCTCGGTGACCGGCACCCCGGCGAAGGCCCGCCGGACCGGGAAACCCTCACCCTCGTATCCCTGCGGCGCGGTGGTGAGCCGGCGGACCGCCCGGAACTCCGTCGCGACCGGATCCAGCTCCGGCAGTCGCGGCAGAACGAGAACGTCATCGACGGTGATTGCAGGCATCTCAAGCCCTCCTGACTTCGAGGGCCCCAGCATAGCTCCTTCAAATCTGAAATAATAGGGTGCTGCTTTAAATCTGAAGAATCAGTGAGCCGTGTCATCGAGGTCCGGCCGGAGCGGTCCCGGACTGCTCCGTGACGATGAGGGTGGCCTGCCGGTCACGCCTTTCGGACTCTGGCGAAGATGCGGCCGATCGCGGCCAGCTCCTCGTCGTCGACGTGGTCGATGAAGCTTGCGCGGACGGTGGCGAGGTGGGCGGGCGCCGCCGCCCGCAACGTCTCCAAGCCCTCGTCGGTGAGCACGGCCTCCTGGCCCCGCCCGTCGTCGGAGCAGTTCTCCTTGCGGACCAGCCCGCGCTTGACCATCGAGGTGATCTGGTAGGTGATCCGGCTCGGTGAGAGCACCAGCCGGTTGGCCAGTTCGCCCATCCGGATGCGGCGGCCCGGCGCCTCCGTCAACGCGACCAGGACGTGGTAGTCGTTCATGCTCAAGCCGGTGGCGGCGCGCAACTCGTCCTCGAGGCGGGTGTGCAGTGCCCACGAACCCTCGATGAACGTGCGCCAGTGCTCGAGTTGGTTCGCGCTGAGCTGTTCGGCCATACCCCGACGATACCCTTCAAATCTGAAAGAAGCCCAGCCCGGGGAGGCGCGCGTTAGGGTGCCGTTGTGTCGAGTCGCCGAGCTGTTCCCGATGATGCCGCCGAACTGGTCCGTCTCCGGGCCGTGATGTTGAGCCAGGCCTACCGCGAGGGCTGGAACGACGACTGGCGGGAGCCGGTTCGCGAGTCGTTCGCCCGGCGGCTCGCCGAACCGGTGCCGGCGCTTGCCGCCTACGTGGTGGACCGTCCGGACGGGGGTGGGCTGGCGGCCTGCGCGGTCGGCCTGATCGAGGAGCGGCTGGGTAATCCGGTCGACCCGTCGGGGCGCGTCGGTTACGTGATGAGCGTCGCGACGGATCCGGACATGCGGCGGCGGGGCTATGCGCGAGCGTGCATGACCGGGCTGCTCCAGTGGTACCGCGACCAGGGCCTCCGGACCCTGGACCTGCGCGCCTCCGGGGAGGCCGAGCCGCTCTACCGTTCGCTCGGTTTCGCCCGGACCGCTGACCCGTCGATGCGCCTGCGGCTGGTCTGACCGGGACTGTGCTCGGTCGCGTACCCCATCGTGGGTTTCATGCCGCCCTGGTGTTGAGGGACCGTGTCAGTTCGGCGCGCAGGGCCGCCACGTCGACGTTGCGTTCCGTCAGGATGCGGGCGCCCAGCCCGGAACCCTCGCGGAGCAGGCCGAGCAGGATGTGTTCGCGGGCGATGAAGTCGTGCTTGTGGTGGACGGCCTCGCGCAGGGACAACTCGAGCACCTTCTTGGCCCGCGGCGAGAACGGGATGTGGCCGGTGCCGGCGTGGAAGCGGCCGAAGAGTCCCCTCCTCTTCGGCGCGGGGTGCGGGAGTCGCAGGGCACCGGCCCCGAAGTTCTCCTCGATGGCGGCGCGGACCGCGTCGAGGTCGATGCCGATGGCTTTGAGGGCGGCGGCGTCCTCGGCGTCACGATCGGCCACCGTGGAGGCCTCGGTGCTCTGGTCGCCGAGGTGCCGGATGATCGCGGAGCGCACGCCGGCCCGGTCGACGCCGTGGTGGCGCAGGGTGGCGGCGACCGGGCCGGCCTCGTCGGCGACGAGGGCGAGCAGCACGTGTTCGGTGCCGATCACGGGGTGTCCCAGCTCGCGGGCCTCGGTCTGGGCGCCGATCACCGCGGTGCGGGCGCCCTGTGTGAATCGCTCGAACATCTAGCCCTCCCGGGGGTCGTGCGGCGGAACGAGCTTGGCGTGTTTCTTGTGCACGCCCTGGCGGGTCACCTCGAGCGCGTCGGCGATCTCCTGCCAGGACCAGCCCTTGCGGCGGGCGTTGGCCACCTGCAGATGCTCGAGGCCCTCCAGCAGTCGGCGCAACGCCACGACCGCCCGCAGGCCCACCCGGGGGTCGGTGCTGCTCGCGGCGGCGGCGAGGTCGGTCGCTTCGGTCATGCTGTCAACGTACGTTGACAGTCGGCGCCCGTCAACCCGGGTTGACGCTCGCCGGGCAAAAAAGAAGACCGGCCCTGATCGGGCCGGTCGCTCCTCGGGCCGCTCACCTGCCGCGGCCGGTCTTCTCCTGCAGGTCGTCGATCCGCCGGGAGGCCTCGGCTTTCGTCAGGCCCTCCGGTGCATCCTCCTTCGCCTCCGCGGCGAGGGTGTGCAGGTAGGACTCCTGCGCTCCGGTGGCCGGCTCCTCGCCGGTCGTCCAGTCGCTGGGATCCTTGATGGTGTTGCCGGTGTCGGCGTTCGTCTGATCGGACATGACACCGTCATTACCCGTGGTGGGTCACTCCCATGCCGGGAGAGCCCCCAACGAGACGGTCAACTCGACCGGGTGATGCACCGGCGCCACCACGGTGAAACGCGCGCCGAACGGGTCACGCAGCTCGGCGAAGGCGCTCAGCCCGGTCTCGACCGGCTCGGAGAGCACCGCGCCGCCGAGGCGCTCGCAGTAGTCGGCCGCGGACTGGATGTCCTCGACCTGGAAGGCGGCGCGCCACCAGCCGCCGCGGTAACCCGCGGACAGTCCGGCGATGGCGTCGTGTGCCTGGTTGAGCCACTCGCCGGTGCCGAACTCGTGGCGCAGCAGCCAGCCGAACGCCGAACCGTAGAACCGGGCCGCGGTGTTCGCGTCGTCGGTGATCAGCTCGGGCCAGGACATCGTGCCGGGCTCGTCGCGCGCCTGCGAGCCGCCGAACTCGCGGGGCTCCCAGAGGCCGAGCACCGCGCCGGACGGGTCGGCGATGATCGCCCGGCGTCCGCCGTGTGCCTCGGCAGGGTGGCTCAGCAGGTGGCCGCCGGAGAGGGCGACCTGCTCGAGCGCCTCCTCGAGGTCGGGTGCGCTGAGGTGGGTCAGCCAGCCCTCCGGCCGGTCGGGCCCACTCCGGGTGAGGCCGGCGACGGCACGTCCCCCGAGCTTGAACCGATCACCCGCTGACTCCCATCCGAACAACTCTGCGTAGAACTGTGACGCGCGCGCAGGGTCCGCGCTCGCCAGTTCCACCCAGCAAGGTGTCAACGGTGCATAGCCTCTGATCCGCATGAGCCGCTCCATGGTGGACATCCCCAGTTACTTGAGCACTCTACGGCACTGATAACTCTTCGTCACTACCGGACGGTCCATTGTCCGATTTGCGAGGTAAAAATACTACACAGTGTGAGCGGTTGAGTGATCCAGGTAACGCATCACCGGAGTGGCCGCGATTCCGTGCAGCACAACGGACACGACGACCACGAATGCGGCCGTCGCCCAGACGATCTCCATACCCGGGAAGTCGGCGTGTGTAACTGCGTACGCTAAGTAATAAAAGGATCCGATGCCACGGATACCGAATGCGGCGATCACCCAGTGTTCCGATGTGGACCCCGGGGTGCCGCGGAGGGATGCGAAGGCGGTCAGCGGGCGAATCAGAAATATCAGGACCAGTCCGGTCAGGGCGGCCTGCCACGTCAACGCCGTCAACAACCCGCCCACCACCGCGCCACCGAGCAGCATCAGCAGCAGCACGGTCAGCAGGCGCTCGGTCTGCTCGGCGAAATCGTGCAGCACCTGGTGGTACTCGTGCGACCGCTCCGCCGCCCGGATCGCCCGCGCCGCCACGAACACCGCCAGGAAGCCGTAGCCTCCGGCGACCTCGACCACCCCGTACGCCAGGAAGGTCGCAGCCAGGGCGAGGAAACCCTCGGAATGCCGGGCCAGCCGCAGCGAGTCCCGCCGGGCACGGAAGAACAGCTTGCCCAGCCCGTGACCGATCAGCGCGCCACCGAGGACACCGACGGCCACTTTGTACAGCACGTCCTTCAGCGCCCACTCCGCGAGCCAGCCGGCCGGGTCGAGACCGTGCGTGGCGATCGCGACGGCGGCGTAGACGAACGGGAACGCCAGCCCGTCGTTGAGCCCGGCCTCGGAGGTCAGCGCGAACCGCACCTCGTCCTCCGAGTCCTCCTCGTCGGTCGGCTCGCCGACCTGCACGTCCGCGGCGAGCACCGGATCGGTCGGGGCCAGCGCCGAGCCGAGCAGCAGCGCGGCCGCCGGCGCCAGCCCGGCCCACCACCAGCCGAGCAGGGCGGTCGCCGCGATCGTCACCGGCATCGCGATGATCAGTAGTCGCCCGGTCGACGCCCAGCGGCGCAGACCGAACGGCCGGTCGATCTTCAGCCCGGCGCCCATCAGCGCGACGATCACGCCGATCTCGGTCAGGTGCTCGGTCAGCGTCGGATGCGCGAGCGGATCGGCGTCCGGCAGGCCCAGCGGCAGGCCGAAGACGAGCAGGCCCAGGGCCAGGAAGGCGATCGGCATCGAGATCGGGCGGCGTTCCAGGATGCGGGGCAGGATGCCGGCCAGCAGGGCACTCCCGCCGGCCAGGGCGAACAGCCCGTCGGAGAGCGTCAGCTCCATGGGTGGAAGTCAGGGGCGGCAATCATGCCCGCCCATTACCCCCGAGCAACATCTCGAACCAGACCGTCGATCCGCGGACCGTGGGGTCGGTGCCCCACGAGTCGCTCAGCTCCTCGATCAGCCCCAGACCCCGGCCCCGGCTGGCCATCGTGTCGGTCCGGGCCCGGATCACGCTGCCCCGGGTGCCGGTGTCGGCGACCGAGACGAGCAGGCGTTCCGCGTTGAGGTCGATGTGGACCTGGGCCGGGGTGCCGGCGTGCAGCAGCGCGTTGGTGGTGAGCTCGCTGGTGCACAGGATGGCCGCGCCGATCACCGCCTCGGGCACCGACCACTCCCGCAGCCGGGTGGTCATCCACTGGCGGACCCGGCTCGGGCCGGTCGGCTCGGCGGCCACCAGCATGGTCGCGGCCCGGCTCATCGCCAGCGCGTGCTCCACGGCGAGCACCGCCACGTCGTCGTCGGTGGTGCCCTCGACCGCGGAGGTGGCCAGGGAACACATGTTGCGCGGGTCACCACTGGCCGAATGCGCCGCCGCGGCGACCAGGTCGTCCAGGCCGTCGTTGAGCGGGCGCCCGCGGCGTTCCACCACGCCGTCGCTGAACATCAGAATCGTGTCGCCCGGCTCCAGCAGCAGCGAACCGGTCTGCCAGCGCCCACCCAGGCCCAGTGGGGCACCCGGCGGCACCTTGACCAGTTCGGCGGTGGCCGGCTCGCCACCCTGCCCGGCCCGGCGCAGCACGGGCGGCGGATGACCGGCACTGGCCAGCGTGATCGTGCCGTCGGCGGGGTCCAGCACGCCGTACACCACGGTCACGAAGATCTCTTCGTTGCGGGACTCGGCACCGAGTGAACCGACCAGCCGGTCCAGCCCGGCGAGCACGCTCGGCGGCGACGGATCGGTCAGCGCCAGGGCGCGCAGGGCCGCCCGGACCTGGCCCATCACCGCGGCGGCCCGCACGTCGTGCCCGGCCACGTCGCCGAGAACCATCGCGAGACGGCCGTCGAGCAGCCGGAACGCGTCGTAGAAGTCACCACCGGCGGCATTGCCGTCGACCCCGACGTCGTAGCGCGCGGCGATCCGGAAGGTGTCCAACTCGGGCAGGTGCTCCGGCAGCATGCTGCGCTGCAACAGCTGGGCGGTGCCGTGCTGGGCCTCGAACCGGCGGGCCCGCTCGGCGGCCTGCGCGACCAGGGCGGCGGCGGCGGTGAGCAGGGCGCGTTCGGCGGGCAGCCAGGCGTGCGCACGGGTGAAACCGACGGTGAACGCACCGCGCAGCGACGGGGTGCGCAGCGGCAGCACGGCCAGCGCGCGGACCCGGCGCTCGTGCCGGTCGGTGGCGACGGCGGCCAGCGGCTCACCGTCGGCGACGAAACTGGCCCGGCCGCTCTCGGCCGCCTCGACCAGCGGCGCGGTGTCGTCACTGACACGCCGCCAGACCGGGGGCAGGCGTTCGTCGGCCTCGTCGAGCATCTCCCCCCGGATCCGCCGGACGAAGCGATAGGTGCCGCCGTCGTCCACCGCGAGCACACAATGATCCAGATCAAAGGATTCCATCGCGTACGAGAGAACGACGCGCGTGACATCGTCGATGGTGAGCGCGCCGGCCAGCCGTGCGGTCAGGTCACCCAGGCTCTGCAGCCGGTGGATCACCTGAGTGGTCTCGGCGGCGACCGTGAGGACCCCGGCGACCGCGCCGCGCGAGTCGCGGACCACCGAATGCCCGCGGGTGTAGAACGCCGGCTCGGTGCGCCCGGGCGCGATGGCGACCTGGCTCTCCGGCTCGAGGACCGCCCGCCCGGTGCGGTGCACCCGGCTGATCACGTCGCGCATGCCGGGCTGGTCCCACGCGTCGCCGAACGCCTGCGCGGCCGGACGGCCCAGCGCCGCCGGGTGCAGGTCGCCGAGCACCTCGGCGTAGGCGTCGTTGTAGAGGACCAGGAACGCGTCGCCGTGGACCAGCATCATCGGCACCGGCGAGGCGAGCATCAGCTCGACGGCGGCGCGGACCGCCGGGTCCCAGGTGGTGATCGGGCCCAGGGCGGTGCGCGACCAGTCGAACGCGTGCACCATCGAGGCGCAGGCGATGCCGGTGTGCGGCGAACCGGCGGCCTGTAGGGGGAGAGTGGAGATCCCGGAGGGCCGGATGCCGGCCGGGATCAACCCGCCGGACCCGAGCCCACCAGACCCGAGCCCGCCGGTCCCCAGACCGTCGGACCCGAGATCCCTCGAGCTTGTTCCTGCCGAGCCGACCATGCAGAAAGCCTATCCCGACTAATCCGTTTGTACGATGCCCCACCGGCCGACCGTCCGGTTATTGACCAACCGAGGGGATCGGGTGTCGGCGAGGTGTACCCGTTTGACGTGTCAGATCACTTAAAGTTGCTGGTCAACTACCGTTTGATCTTGGTGAAGATCATTCGTGTTCCCCTATCATCGCGGCCGTGATCGAACGACCGCACGGGGTGACGCGCTCCTCCGGGGAGCAGGAGCAGGCGACGGCAGGCGCCGATCGCCGAGTCGTCGATCACTCGGTGCCGCCCGGCCATCCAGGGCACGGCCCGTCGGCCGACGACCGGCACGCCGATGACGGGTACGCGGCACTCGCCGACTGGGCACAGTCCGGCGAGACGATCATGTTGCCGTCGGTGCCGCGGCGGTCCTCCGCCTCCTCGCCGCCCGCCTCCTCGTCGCCCTCTTCCTCCTGGTCGCCCTCCTCGCCCTCGTCGCCTTCCTTGCCTTCCTCGCCTTCCTCGCCCCAGGGCACTGAGTCCGACTCTTTCGCCCCGGGGTACGGACTGCCGCCGTACCAGCAGGACGAACCCGCGGACTACTCACCGTGGGGGCAGGCCGCGCCACTGTCACTGTTCGAGGAACCCGCACCGCACGCCGGCCGTGACCCGCTGCTGGACGCCCGCCACCGACGCCCCGGAATGGGTAGCCGCGGCATCCGGGTGGCGGTCGCCGCCGGAGCCGTGGCCGCGCTGATCGGCGCCGGGTTCCTGCTGACCGGCGGCGACCAGGAGGAGACCACCACCCCGGTCGCGGCCCCCGCCACGCCGTCCACCACCGAGGTCGAAGTGCCCGACCTGACCCCGGCCTCGCCGTCGAAGGCGAGCCCCAGCGCCTCCGCGTCGGCGAGCCCCACCCCGTCGAAGTCGCCGTCGCCGTCCGCCTCCACGGTGGTCACCAGGCCGGCGGTGCACGCGGGGTCGCGTACGCCCACCCGGAAAGCGACCTCGGCAGCCCCGGAGGACTCCGGAGCCGCGGTGCTCAGCGCCTTCTACAGCTATTCGGCGGACACGGACTTCGTCGGCACGGTGCAGGTGGTGAACGCGGGCGACGCCGCCGCCGACGACTGGACCGTGACGATGACCGTGCCCGGCGGCGAGAACGTGGCGGCGTCCGGCGGTGTCCAGGTGTCCCAGTCCGGAACCCGGGTGACGTTCCACGGTTCGTCCGTCGCGGCGGGCGGCTCCTCGACGTTCAGTTTCACGCTGGGCGGGGCGCCCTCCGCACTGCCCACCGGCTGCACCATCGACGGCACCGCCTGCGCATAGTCGCCGGCTGAGTCCCGACCGGGGCGGCCCGCACCGCCGACCGCCGACCGCCGCCGGTCATTGCGCGACGTCGGTCATGGACTGGGCTGCTTACTCGACCATGCGTGCTGGTGCGAGGCGCTTCGCCTCGTCGATTCGTCCTGTGGGTGACGGCTGGGTGTTCCCGGGCCGTCGTTCACGGCTGACTCGCGTCCTGTCGACAGCCGTGTCCGACGGCTCGGCCGGCTCGGCCGTCGGCTGTGGTTCATCCGTGAGCTGAAAGCGACCACCGTCCACGGCCGACGAGTCGCCGCGGCGAAGCGATCGCATGGTTACCGGTCACGGCATTGATCAACTCAAGCTGAGCGGCATCGGTGCTCCGGGATGCCCCGCTTCCCGCGTGATCCACCGGACGGGGCGTGGCGGTCGCTTTTCCGTGTCCGCGTATTCGGAGTGCCGTCGGTCGATATTCACGGGCGGCTACGGGGTAATCCTCCGGCCGGTGATTCGTTGAGGCGTGGAAGGCGTCTCGAGGATCTTGAGGAGGGCGGATGACCGGGGACGGGCTGAGCCGTGGGCTGAGCGACATGTGGCGATCGGTGGTGCTGTTCCTGCCGTACGCGGTGGCATTCGCCCTGATCCTGCTGGTGGGCTGGCTACTCGCGTGGCTGGCGCGAACGCTGACCGTGAAGGCGCTGCGCCGCGCCGGGTTCGACCGGGCCGTCGAGCGGGGGATCGCCGGCCGCCTGCTGAAGGACCGGACCGCCGCGGCCACCGACTTCTGTGGTCGCCTGGTCTTCTGGGCGGTGATGCTGATCGCCCTCCAGCTGGCGTTCGGGCTGTGGGGACCGAACCCGGTGAGCGACCTGTTGACCGGCCTGATCTCGTGGCTGCCGCAGCTGTTCGTGGCGGTCGTGGTGCTGGTGGTGGCGGCCGCGATCGCCGGTGCCGCCCACGACCTGATCCGGACGGTACTGGGCGTGGGCGGGACGGCCCGTCTGCTGGCCCGCGTGGCGGCCGGCGTGATCGTCACCTTAGGCGTGATCGCGGCACTGGACCAGGTGGGTATCGCGACGGCGGTCACCCGTCCGCTGCTGATCACCGTCCTGGCCACGGTGGCCGGCGTGATCATCGTGGGGGTCGGCGGCGGTCTGGTCCGGCCGATGCAGCAGCGCTGGGAGGGATGGCTGGAGCGGGCGGCGACCGAATCGGCGGCGATCCGCGAACAGGCCCGCGCCCGCGCGGAGGAACGCGCCCGGGCCGCGGCCGAGGAGGAGGCCCGCCGAGCCGAGGAGATGCGTCTCGCGGAGGAGGCCCGCAGGGCCGAAGAGGCACGGATCGTCGAGGAGGCCCGTCTCGCCGAAGAGTCCCGCCTCGCGGAGGAGGCCCGCAGAGTCGAGGAGGCCCGCCTCGCCGAGGAGGAGACACGGGCTGTGGAGGTGGCCCGACTCGCCGAGGCCCGAGCCGCGGAGGAGGCGCATCGTGCCGAGGAGGCCCGGATCGCCGAGAACCGTCGTGCCGAGGAGGCGCGCCGGGCGGAGCGGGAGCGCGCGGAGGCGGAAGCCCGGGAACGGTCGGCGGACGAGACCCAGGTGATCACCACGGACGCGATCGCGCCCGCCCCGGCCGGCCCGACGGTCTTCACCCCCGGAGTCCGGCCGGAGAGCCGGACCGCTCAGGGGCCGGAGGACACCACCACCGGGGATGCCGGATCCGCCACTACCCGGGAGACGGAGAACGCGGTGATCACCCAGGGGCCGGGGAGCGGCGAGACGACCGTGATCACGGATCCGGAGCCGGACGCGTCGGTGAACGTGGAGGACACCGACGAGGGGGACCGGACCCAGGTGGTTCCCCTGCCGGACACCGACGAGACGGAGACGCTGCCTCTGCCCCGGGACAAGCCCAGGCCGAGATGAACATCTGACCTACGGCGCGATGCGGGTACGACTGAGGGCCGGCACCTGGTGGGTGCCGGCCCCTGGCGGTCGGGAGTCGGTCGTTCAGGGATGGGCCGAAGCCCGGCCGTCGGGGAAGTGCCGTCGGGAGCGGATCGGAGCCTGGTCGTCGGGGAGGTGCCGTCGGGGGCGGATCGGAGCCTGGTCATCGGGGAAGTGATGGCCGGACGCGGACGCAGCCCGGTCGTCGGAGGAGTGCCGGTTCAGCGTGCGGCGGACCCGGTGCGGTCGGGGCGGGTCAGCGGGTGGTGGGCAGCGTGCGGGCCAGCGCGCAGACGGCGAGCAGGCGACGGAGTACCCAGTCGTCCTCGGACCAGTCGATCTCGCCCTCGGGGGCCGTCCAGCCGTGCTGGAACGCGGCGTCGCGGACACCCTCGGCGTACGCGGCGAGCAGCACCGCGGTCAGCGGGCGCTTGTCGGCCGACAGGCTGTCGCGGACTCCGGCCGAGTGCTGGTCGACGATCGACATCAGGCCGGGGTTGGCGTCGGCGGCGGCGAAACCGCTGATGCCGACCACGGCGGTCAGGTCGGCGAGCGACGAGTGGGCGGAGCGCTGAGCAGCGCGGGCGGCGGCGTTGCTGAACAGGCCATTCATGAGAAGAACGTTAGGTAGCCCGGGGTGCCCGAACGTTTCTCGCACCGTTGCGGATCGGTTGAAGCGCGAACCGGCCCGCAGCCGTACCGGGCGCGAACCGGCCCGCGGCTGTGCCCGGACGCGAACGGGCCCGCGGCTGTGCCCGGGCGCGAACCGGCCCGCGGCCGTGCCCGGACTCGAATGGGCCCGTGGCCGTACCCCGGAAAGGTGAACCGGTCCGGAAAAGCGCTCGGATCGGTTCAAGGCGGGCAGCGCGGGGAACACAGGTGCCGTGGCAGAAGCGGAGACCGGCGAGCGCGCGGTGGGCGGGCGGGCCGCGGCGGGGCCGGCGGGGACGCGAGCAGCGGACCGCCCGGCGGGTGAGCGGACGGCCGACGGGCCGGATCGGGAGCATCGGCGGCCGGACGGGCTCGACGACACGACCGTGCTGGCGCTCGGCAAGCTCAGCGAGGCGCTCGAGACGGTCGAGCGGGCCCGCGGCCACCTCTACACGATGCACCAGCTGATCGGCAGCGCCGACTTCGCCCTGGACGAGGCCGTGACGTTGTTCGCCGAGGCCGGGCACGGTGAGGTGGCCGACCGGATCCGGAACGATCTGATCGGCCGCAACGTCGTCCCGGGACGCTGGACGTTCCAGATCGTCGAGGAGTTCGACGACGGGTACCACGCGGAGTTCCGCGCCGTCGAACGCGACGCCCGGGATCGTCTGGCCGGCGGGCGCCGTCATCTGTACGAGGCGGAACTCAAAGAACACCGCCGGACACGCGGGCGGCCCGGCCACGAGGCGTTACCCGGTCACTCCGGGTAGTCGACCGCCTGGGGGCGGCGACGCTGAGAGTCGTCCGCGATGATCACGGTGGCTACGACGAGTGACACGACTATGGCGAAGAACCATGAGGCGTCATCGACGAGCTTCGCCGCCAGTGGCGCTTGGAAGGCCGAGAGGAAGAAGGCCACCCAGGCGAAACGGCGCTGACGTTCAGACAGGAATCCGGCAGATCGCACTCGGAAAGTGTGTCTCGATCAGGACGAAACGCCGTCACCCGTTCGGCCGATTCTCCGTTGTCCGATGGTGCCCCTCGCCTTGCGTCGCCGTCACTCAAGCGTGCTCGTCCCGTGTCTGTCGATGCTGGTCGGAGCGGTCGGGTGCACCCCGCCCACGCCTGCGCCGCCCCGGCCGCAGCCGTCGGCGCCGGATCGGGTCCAGGCCGGTCCGTTACTCGACCGCACCGGAGCATGGCTCACGGTGAGTGACGCGGCGAGTCGCGTACGTGTCGAGACGGCGACCCTTCCCGGACTGCTGTACCGGATCAGCACCGAACCGGACGCGGGCGTGGCGCCGGTCGTCACCCGCCGTGGCGGGCGGGTCGTGGTGGGCCTGCGTGGTACCGGCGGCGACGGGCTGGACGAGGTGCGGATCGTGCTGAACCGGGACGTCCGGTGGGGGATCGCACTGCCGGACGGGGCCGGCGAGCAGCAGGTGAACCTCCGGCACGGGCGGGTCGAGCGTCTCGACCTGGGCACGTCCGGTCTGGCCGAGGTGTGGCTGCCGGCGCCGGACGGGACGGTCACGGTCACGTTCACCGGTGGGATCGGCACGGCGGTGCTGGCGGCCGACACCGATGCGCCGTTCCGGCTGCGGTTCGACCAGGGCGCGGGGTCGGTCACCACACCGTGGACGGCGAACAACGGGACCGCCGCGGGGCGGGTGCTCCGTGAGCCGGGCTATCGCGGCACCCGAGACCGGTATTCGGTGCGGGCCCGGTCCGGGGTCGGCAGCCTGGAGTTGCGGCGGCTGGCGACCACAGCGGACGAACGCCGGCTGGGTACGCCCGAGGGGTGACCACCGATCTCAGCCCGGCAGCCGGGTGAGGGCCGGTGCGGCACCCACCCGGCGTTCAGGCACGGTACTTCTGCGTAGGTCGTACAAGATGATTGTTGTGATCTTCAGGTGGTGGATTCTCAGGCTCCGGGGCGATCGACGTGACCGCGCCACGAACCGGTCTCGATGCCGCCGCGGCTCTCGATGAACTCCTTGAAGCGCTTCAGATCGCCCTTGACCTGGCGGTCGATCACGCCGAGCTTGTCGCCGGCCATCTCGACGAAACCCTGCGGCTCGAAGTCCATCTGGACGGTGACCCGGGTGTGGGCGTCGTCGAGCCGGTGGAAGGTGACCACGCCGGCCTGCTTCTCGCCCTCGGTGGTGTGCCAGGCGACCCGCTCGTCGGGCAGCTGCTCGGTGATCTCGGCGTCGAACTCGCGGTGCACCCCGCCGACCTCGGTCTCCCAGTGCATGCGGGTCTCGTCGATCTGCCGGATCTCCCGGACGCCGTCCATGAAGCGCGGGAACTCCTCGAACTGGGTCCACTGGTTGTACGCGGTGCTCACCGGTACGTTCACGTCGACGAACTCGGTAACCGTGCTCACGAGGATCTCCCTTCTGTTTTCTGCTCTCGGCACTACCGGTGCCCGGGAAATGGCGTGCCAAACGCACAGGTGGGTAGCGTGCTGGTGTGGAGACCGTGGACGCGATCATCGTCGGTGCAGGTCACAACGGTCTGGTGGCGGCGAACCTGCTTGCCGACGCCGGCTGGTCGGTGCGTGTGCTGGAGGCCACGCCACATCCGGGTGGGGCGGTGCGTTCCGGTCACGTGACCGCGCCGGGTTATCTCTCCGACCTGTTCAGTGCGTTCTACCCGCTCGGCTACACCTCGCCGGTGCTGCGCGGCCTGGACCTCGACGAGCAGGGACTGAGCTGGAAGCACGCCCCGAAGGTCCTCACCCACCTGCTGCCGGACGGCCGTGCGGTGAGCCTGGACCGGGACCTGGCGACCACGATGGCGTCGGTGGAGCAGTTCGCGCCCGGCGACGGGGAGCGGTGGAAGCACGCGTACGACGACTGGCGGGACGTCTCCGCACCGATGCTGGCCACGCTGTTCGACCCGTTCCCGCCGGTCCGCAACGGCCTCGCCCTGGCCCGCCGGCTCGGGGTCGGCGGCGGCCTGCGCCTGGCCCGGCGGCTGGTGCTGTCGGTCCGCGAGCTGGGTTCGGAACTGTTCGACGGTGAGGGGGCGAAACTGGCCCTGGCCGGGTGCACCCTGCACACCGACCTGTCACCGGAGGACGCCGGCGGCGGGGTGTACGGCTGGCTGCTCGCCATGCTCGGCCAGGAGTACGGCTGGCCGGTGCCGAGCGGCGGCGCCCAGGAGCTCACGTCCGCCCTGGTCCGGCGCCTGACCGCCCGCGGTGGCGAGATCGTGTACTCGTCGCCGGTGGCCCGGGTGCTGGTGGCCCGGGGGCAGGCGATGGGGGTGCGGACGGTGGACGGCCGGGATTGGCGGGCCCGTCGCGCGGTGATCGCCGACCTGCCCGCCCCGGCCCTGTTCCTGGACCTGGTCGGTGACCGGTGGCTGCCGCCGCGGATGGTGGAGGACCTGGCGCACTTCCGCTGGGACGGCGCGACGCTGAAGGTCGACTGGGCGGTCCGTGGCCCGGTGCCGTGGAAGAACCCGGCGGCGGTGGGGGCCGGGACGGTGCACCTGGGCGCGGACCTCGACGGGTTGACGCGGTACGCGGCCCGGATCGCGGTCGACGAGTTGCCCCCCGACCCGTTCCTGCTGCTCGGGCAGATGACCACGGCGGATCCTAGCCGGTCGCCGGCCGGGACGGAGGCGATGTGGGCGTACACGCATCTGCCGCACCGCCAGTCCTGGCACGCCGACGAGATCGCGGAGCACGTACGCCGGATGGAGGCCGTGGTCGAGTCGCACGCGCCGGGTTTCCTCGGCATAGTGGAGGGCCGCAACGTGTTCGCCCCCGGCGACCTGGAACGGGAGAACCCGTCACTGGTCGGCGGGGCGCTCGGCGGCGGCACGTCGGCGGCGTTCCAGCAGCTGTTCCTGCGGCCGATCCCAGGGCTGGGCCGGCCGGACACCCCGGTGGACCGGCTCTACCTGGGCAGCGCCTCGGCGCACCCGGGCGGCGGGGTGCACGGTGCGCCGGGGGCGAACGCGGCCCGGGCGGCGCTGGCCCGGGACCGTGCCGTGACGGGCCGGGCCTACCGGGCGCTGATCGACGGTGCGCACCGGGCTGTCTACCGCTGACCGTCCCAGCGTTCGGCGATGTCGGCGAGGCGGCTGAGTGTCTCCACGTTGCGGCGGTGCAGCAGCAGGTCGTTGATCTTGTTCTGGACCCAGCTCAACGGCCCCTGCTCGAACTCCTCATGCATGATCACCCGGGTCTGGTCGCCGGCCGTGGCCTCCAGGATGATGTCCACCACCGCCGACCCCAGCGGCCACAACCCGGCCTCCAGCCGCAGCCGCCGGTCCGGCAGGCAGCTCAGCACGGTCGACGAGTCGTGCAGCGACAGCGGCCACGGCCCGGCCTTGTGGTGGAGTTTCGAGCCCGGTTGCGGCCACTCCTCGTCCACGTCCCGGATGTGGGCGGTGCCCACCACCCAGTCGCTGTACGTCCAGCCGTCGGCGAGGACGGCGAAAACCCGATCGGGTGGTGCTGCGACAGTGCGCGAGACGGTGGCCACGACAGCTGATTACCCTGCTCAGGACGCTTGTAACGGCCGGGTCATGTTTACGCCTCGGGCAGTGGGGCAATCGGCACCGGGTATCCGAACTCGTCGCCTGCGATACAAGCGGTAGAGGAGACTCTGTGCGAATTGCAATGATCTCCGAGCACGCCAGCCCGCTCGGAGGCGGGGACCAGGGGGCCCACGTTTCCGGGCTTTCCACCGCGCTGGCCGAGCTTGGACATGACGTCCGTGTCTACACCCGTCGTGAGGATCCGGACGTGGCCGAGGTGGTTCCCACCCCGAGCGGCGTCCGGGTCGTCCACATCCCGGCCGGGCCCTCCCGTCCCACGCCACCCGGCCTGCTGCTGCCCCACATGGGCGAGTTCGCCCGGCGACTCCGGGAACAGTGGCGGGACGAGGACTGGACCCCGGACGTGGCACACGCCCACTTCTGGACGAGCGGCCTGGCCGCGGTCACCGCGGCACGGCAGGTCGGCATCCCGGTGGTGCAGTCCTTCCACGAACTGGGCGCCCGGGACGACGACCGGGAGACCGCGAACGGCCCGTCCCGCGCCGGCTACGAACGCGCACTGGGCCGTGCGGTCGACCGGGTGGTCGCCCAGACCCAGGACGAGGTCCGCGGACTGGTCCGGATCGGCGTCCCCCGGGCCCGGCTGTCGGTCGTGCCCGCCGGCGTCGACAGCGAACGATTCAGCCCGGACGGGCCGGCCGTGCACCGCGACCCGGAACGACCCCGCATCCTGTCCGTCGGCCGGCTCGTCGAACGTAAGGGCTTCGGCGACGTCATCCAGGCGATGCGGTACGTGCCCGGCGCCGAGGTGGTGGTGGTCGGTGGCCCACCGGCCGAGCAGCTGACCGCCGACCCGGGCGCCCGGCTGCTGCGGGCGATGGCCGAACAGTTCAAGGTGTCCGACCGTCTCCGCCTGGTCGGCCAGGTGCCGTACCGGGACATGCCGAACTGGTACCGCTCCGCCGACCTGCTCGTCGCCGCCCCGTGGGCCGCGTCGGACCGGTTCGACCCGGCCGCCCTGGAGGCTATGGCGTGCGGAGTGCCGATCATCGGGACCTCGGTGGGCGCGCTGACCGAGACCGTGGTGGACGGGCTGACCGGCGACCTGGTGCCGGCCCGCGACCCGCGGGCCCTGGGCGGGGCCCTGCGCCGGCTGGTCAACGACAAGGTCCGCCGGTTCACGTACGGGACCGCGGCACTGGACCGGGCCCGGCAGGCGTACTCGTGGAAGCGTGTCGCCGCTCAGATCGGCTCGATCTACTCGGCGGTGAGTGGGCTGCGGCGTACCAGCGCCGGCAGTGAGGCGGCGGCGTAGGAGTAGTCCGGATCCACCGATCGGTGGATCCGTTCGGCCGCCCACCGGTCGATCCGGGCACCCCTGCCGGTCCGCCACGCTTGGTGCATGCCAGTCGTCGAGGTCGAGAAGCTCGCGAAGAGGTACGGCGACACCGTCGCCGTGCGGGACGTGTCGTTCACGGTGGAACCCGGCGAGATCTTCGGGATCCTCGGTCCGAACGGCGCCGGAAAGACCACCACGGTGGAATGCATCGGCGGCCTGCGCACCCCGGACTCCGGCCGGATCACGGTGCTGGGCCGCCCACCGGCCGACCGGAGCCTGCGCGCCGAGGTCGGCGTGCAGCTGCAGGAGGGTGAGCTGCCGGACCGGCTCACCGTCCGGGAGGCCCTCGAGCTGTACCGGACGTTCTACCCGGACCCGGCGGACTGGCGGCAGCTCGCCGGTGACCTGGGCCTCACCGAGAAGCTGACCACCCGGTACGCGAAACTCTCCGGTGGCCAGAAACAGCGCCTCTCCATCGCCCTCGCCCTGATCGGCAACCCGCGGATCGCCGTCCTGGACGAGCTGACCACCGGCCTGGACCCGCAGGCCCGCCGGGACACCTGGGAGCTGATCTCGCAGATCCGCGGCCGGGGCGTCACCGTCCTGCTGGTCACCCACTTCATGGAGGAGGCCGAACGCCTCTGCGACCGGATCGCGGTGATCGACCGCGGTGAGGTGGTCGCCCTGGACACCCCGGCCGGCCTCGTCCAGCAGACCTCCGACGAGCAGACCATCCGGTTCCGGCCGTCCGTGCCGTTCGCCGACGCACTGCTCACCACCCTGCCCGAGGTGCGCCGCCTGACCCGGCACGGCGACCGGATCGAAGTGTCCGGAAACGGCAACCTGCTGCACGCGGTGGTGTCCGCGCTCGCCCTCAACCAGATCGTCGCCGTCGAACTGCGCCTGGAACAGGCCACCCTGGACGACGCCTTCGTCCGCCTCACCGGCCGGGAGGAGTCGTGACCGTCTTCGTCAAGCTCACCACGACCGAACTCCGGCTGCTCGTCCGCGAACCCCTGGCGATCTTCTTCGCCGTACTGTTCCCGACTGCCCTGGTCGTGATCCTCGGCGCGATCCGGGTATTCCGCGAACCGGTGCCGGAGCTCGGCGGCCTGCGGATCATCGACCTGTACGTCGGCATCGCGGTCACCCTGGTGCTCGCGATGCTCGGCCTCCAGATGCTGCCGGCGGCGCTCGCCACGTACCGGGAGAAGGGTGTTCTGCGCCGCCTGGCGACCACCCCAGTCCACCCGGTCGCCCTGCTCGGCGCCCAACTCGTCGCGAACCTGCTGGTGGCGGTGGTGGCCGCGGCCCTGTGCATCACGGTCGGCTACCTGGTCTACGACGTGCAGCCCGCCGCGAACATGCCGGCCTTCCTGATCGCGTTCCTGCTCAGCGGCGCCGGAGTGTTCGCGATCGGCCTGCTGGTCGCCGCCCTCGTCCCCACCGGCAAAGCCGGCAACGCCGTCGGCACGCTGCTGTTCTTCCCGTCGATGTTCTTCGCCGGACTGTGGGCGCCGCGCGAATCGATGCCGGCCACGGTACAGCGGATCGGCGACTTCACGCCGCTCGGCGCCGCCGAACGGGCCCTGCACGAGGCGATGACCGGCTCCTGGCCGAACCCGCTGTCCGTCGCGGTCCTCCTCGGCTATCTGCTGATCTGTGGCGTCGCGGCCTCCCGCCTGTTCCAGTGGTCCTGAGAGACTGACGGACGTGACCGAAGCGCCGGAACGCAAAGCCTGGCGGAGCTGGCTGCCGTTCACCACACTCGGCATCGCCACCGCGCTGGCGTTCGTGGTGAAAGCGCCGCACATCACCCACCGCCCGGCGCCGGAGATCTTCGCGGCGGTGGCCCTCACCGCCGCCTGGATCCTCTGGTGGGTGACCCTGCATCCACACTGGGCCACCCGCCGTGTCCACATGACCGTCTTCTTCGTCGGTCTGCTCAGCTGCAACCTGCTCCTCGTCTGGTGCAGCCCGTTCTTCGGCTTCTTCACCTGGACCGCGAACCTCTTCGTGATCTACGCCCTGCCCGGCCGGTGGCGGATCGCCGGGGCCGTCCCGGGCGCCGCGATCACCGGGCTCTCCCAGGTCGGCGGATTCGGCACACTCGCCGTCTTCGGCGGGGTCATCGCCTTCCTGGTCGTGGTCGCCGCCAACCTGCTGATCGCAGGCGTGATGCTCTACGTCGAGACCCGCAACGAGCGGGACGCCCGCCGCCGCGTCCGCATGATCGACGAACTGGCCGAGGCGAACACGAAACTCGAGGAGGCGCTGCGGGAGAACGCGGGCCTGCACGCCCAGCTGCTGGTCCAGGCCCGCGAAGCCGGGGTGCTCGACGAACGCCAGCGGATGGCCGGCGAGATCCACGACGTGCTCGCCCAAGGCCTGACCGGCATCGTCACCCAACTGGAGGCGGCCGAGGCTGCCGAGGCGGACCCCGGCGACCGCGACCGGCACCTGGCCACCGCGAAGCGCCTGGCCCGGGAGAGCCTGTCCGAAGCCCGCCGATCCGTACAGGCGCTGCGCCCCCAGCAACTCGACGCCGCGCCCCTGCCGGACGTCCTCGCCGACGTGGTACGCGGCTGGTCCGGCCTGCACACCACCACCGACGCCCGACTGATCGTCACCGGCGAACCCGCCCGCCTCCTGCCGGAGATCGAGGCGACACTGCTGCGTACCGCCCAGGAGACCCTGGCGAACGTGGCCCGGCACGCCCACGCCCGCCGGGTCGCACTGACCCTCTCCTACATGGAGGACCTGGTGACCCTGGACGTCCGCGACGACGGCGCCGGCTTCGACCCGCACCTGCCCCGCCCCGTCTCCGACACCGGCGGCTTCGGCCTGCGGGCCATGCGCGAACGCCTCACCCGGATAGCCGGCACCCTCGACGTGGAATCCGAACCGGGCGCCGGCACCGCGATCTCCGCCTGCGTCCCGGCCATCCCGGTCGGCGGCCTCGCATGATCGGCCTGCTGATCGTCGACGACCATCCGGTGGTCCGCGACGGCCTGCGCGGCATGTTCACCGGCGACGGCCGTTTCACCGTCCTCGGCGAGGCCGCCGACGGCCGCGAGGCGCTGACGGTCGCCGCCGCGGTCACCCCCGACGTCGTCCTGATGGACCTGCGCATGCCGGTGATGGACGGCGTCACCGCGATCCGCGAGCTGAAAGCGGCCGGCTCACCCGCCCGCATCCTGGTCCTGACCACCTACGACACCGACGGCGACGTGCTGCCCGCGATCAAAGCAGGCGCCACCGGCTACCTCCTGAAGGACGCCCCCCGCGAAGAACTCTTCCGCGCCGTGGTCGCCGCCCACCGCGGCGAACCGGTCCTCTCCCCGGCGGTGGCCGGCCGCCTGATGGGCAGCCTGCGCGCCCCCACCCCCGTCAAGGAGTCCCTCAGCCCCCGCGAACGGGAAGTCCTCGCCCTCACCGCCCAGGGCTGCACCAACCGGGAGACCGCAGCACGCCTCTTCATCAGCGAGGCCACGGTCAAAACCCACCTGCTGCACATCTACGCGAAACTCGGCGTGCGGGACCGGGCGTCGGCGGTAGGCGCGGCCTTCGAGCGCGGCCTTCTCCCTTTGGGGGTACGCGTCGACGGCCCCTCCTGACGCCACACCTCCCGCGCTACCACGCGGCCACCTGCCCACTCGGCCTTGTGCCGCCGCCTCCGGGCTGACCTGCCGCGAGAGCCTCACCCCGTGTGTGCCATCCGTGAGCCTCCCCGCGAGTAGCGACGATTCGGCTCGTTCGCTCGCTCGCTCGCTCGTTCGCTCGTTCGCTCGTTCGCTCGTTCGTTCGTTCGTTCGTTCGCTCGTTTGCTCGTTTGCCGGTTCGCCGGTTCGCCGGTTCGCGCGTTCGCGCGTCCACTCGGGGTCCAGCCGTCGTTCATGGCTGCCGCGCGGAGTCGAGCCGTGGCAGCCGTCGCCCACGGCTCTCCGGAAACGCCGGCCGACCGTGGACGACGGCTGGGAACTGCCGGCCGTCGTCCACGGTCGTTGTCGGCTTGTGGATCGACCACCAGCGACGGCTTGGGGCTGTCCGGCCGTCGTCCAGGGTTGTTTTCGGCTCGTGGACGGACCACCAGCGACGGCTTGGGGTCGTCCGGCCGTCGTCCAGGGTTGTTTTCGGCCCTTGGGTGGACCGTGGGCGACGGCTGAGCGGGTTGGGCCGTCGGGCACGGTTGTTCGGGCGGCGGGAGTCAGCCATCAGCGACGGCTGGACCCCGAGTAGACGGGCGAACGGGCTGCCGAGTAGTCGGGCGAACGGGCTGCCGGGTTGAGGGGCGGATGGGCTGACAGGGAGGGCGGACGAGTGGACGGGCGGATAGGTGGGCGGACGGGCGGATATGCGGATGGGAAGTCGAATAATTGGAGATAACGGCATGAAGGTAGACAAGCGGTCGGAGGAGCGGATGAGCTGACCAGCTGCTGAGCGGAGGAGTGGGTGGGTCAGTCGGTGGGGGCGGGTACGGGGGACTCACCGCGGTAGGTGCCGAACTGCCACAGGTTGCCCTCGGGGTCTCGGGCGGTGAAATCGCGGGAGCCGTAGTCGGTGTCGAAAGGGGGCTTCAGGATTTCGGCACCGGCTTTGGCGGCTCGTTCGTGGAGGGCGTCGATGTCCTCGGCGACCACGTACGCGCCGAAGGTTCCGGCTCGTAGGGGCCACTGGTCGAACGGGTCGTCGCGGGCCGAACCGAGCATGATGCCGCCGCCCAGCGGCCAGGTGAGCTGGGCGTGGTCCACCTGGTCGCCGTCGCCGTACACCACGGTCTCCTCGAAGCCGAACGCCTCGACGAGGAAGCGGATCAACGCCCGGGCGTCCTTGGCGCGCAGGCTGGGCCAGACCTGCGGCGGAGGGGGCGTCGTCGTCGTGTCCGTCATGCCTTCATCGTGGCTGGACTCGTCGTTTCCGGGGCGGAAACCGGGTGCGACTGCCTGAGACGGAAACCGGGTGCGACCGCCGAGACGGAAGCCGGGTGCGACCGCCGAGACGGAAGCCGGGTGCGACCGCCGAGACGGAAGCCGGGTACGACCGCCGAGACGGAAGCCGGGTGTGACCGCCTGAGACGGAACCGGGTGTGACCGCCCGAGATGGAAACCGGACAGCACGAACGATCGTGCGGCATCGGCCGGAGACAGCGCGTGAGTGAGGCAGCGGCGGGACGGCTGCATGCAGACGGCTGTGACTGCGGGGGAGCAGGATGAGGGGTATGGGACGACGGGCGGTCGTGGTCGGGGCGGGGATCGGCGGGCTGGCCTCGGGGCTGGCACTGCAGCGGCGCGGCTGGGACGTGACCGTGCTGGAACGGGCCTCGTCGCTGGAACCGGTCGGTGCCGGGCTGGCCGTGGCGCCCAACGCGCTCCGGGCGCTCGACGTGCTGGGCGTCGGCGAGCGGATCCGGGGGCTGGCCGGGCTGCGGGGTACGGCCGGGATCCAGCGCCCGGACGGCCGCTGGATCACCCGGACCGATGCGGACCGGGCACTCGCACGGTACGGCGACCCGGTGATCGTGGTGCACCGGGCGACGCTCGTCGACGCGCTTGCGAGTGCTCTCGCACCGGGGACGGTACGACTCGGTATGCCTGCGGGGGCGGTCGATGCCGAGGCGGGACGGGTGTCGACCGCGGACGGGACGCTCACCGCCGACCTGGTGGTGGCGGCCGACGGGCTGCGGTCGCCGATCCGGGCCGCGCTGTTCCCGGAGCATCCCGGCCCGGTGTACACGGGGGTGACCAGTTGGCGGATCGTGGTGCCGCATCCCGGGGGCAGGCTGGACCCGGCCGAGACGTGGGGCGCCGGGAAGGTGTTCGGAGTGATGGTGCTCGGCGACGGGCGGGTCTACTGCTACGCCACGGCACCTGCGACGGCGGGAGATACCGCACCTGCGACGACGGGAGATGCCGCGCCCGCGACGGCGGGAGGAGCCGGCGACGAGCGGACCGAGATGCTGCGGCATTTCGGGGGCTGGCACGAGCCGATCCCGGCACTGATCGCGGCCGCCGACGAGGTGACCCGCACCGACATCCGCTGCCTCGACGAGCCGCTTCCCCGGTTCCACAGCGGGAAGGTGGCGCTGGTCGGTGACGCCGCGCACGCGATGACCCCGAATCTGGGGCAAGGTGCCTGCCAGGCACTCGAGGATGCACTGGTCGTCGCGGCCCGAGCAGGCGAATTACCTCTTTACTCGGCAGAGCGCGTCACGCGTACGAGAAAAGTCTCTGAAGCCTCACGCAGAGTGGGCAGAGTGGCCGGCCTCAGCCACCCGCTCGCCGTGTTCTCCCGGAATCTCGGGATGAAGCTGGCCGGCATGCTCGGCCCGGACCTGGTCCTCCGACAGATGGACCCGGTCCTGAGCTGGCGGCCGCCCCGGTGAGGGACGGCCGCCAGGAGATCAGGCAGCCAGCGCCTGGGCGAGATGGTCCCGGAACGACTGTTCGTCCTCGGTGACCGTCTCGGCGCCGATACCCAGCAGACCACCGGTCGAGGCGGCACCCACCACCGCGTCGGTGATCTCCAGAAGCCAGTGACGGTACGTCTCGGCGTCGGCCACCGTGGCCTTGGCGGAGAGCAACGCCGCTGCCTCGCCCGCCCGGGACAACACGTCCTGGACGTAGGCCTCCGGGTCGTTCGGTTCGATGATCGGGGCTTCCTCGCCGATCTCGGGGTCACCGGCCTCGGCGACGGCCGCACCGGCGACCGTCGAGACCAGTGCGCTCGCCGACGCGCGGGCGTCGGAGATCCGGTCCAGCCCGGCCTGGTTCTCGGCGCGGGTCTTGCGGGCGCTGTCCGGGGTGGCGGCGCTGGCTGCGGTGATCACCGACTGCGGAAGCCCGGTGAGCAGGCCCCACTCGGCGTCGGTGTAGCCCAGCTGTGCGTAGAGCGGTTCGTCCGTCACGCGCGGTCCTCTTTCCCTGTGTCAGGCTGACAGCATTCTTACCTACCCCGTTGCCGTCGGCCTTGCACCGGGCGTAGCGCTTACGGGCGAGCTTCGTAGACGTGATTGAACGGCGTCTGCGCGACACGCCGGAACCGGGTGAATCCGGCCTCGGTGACCAGCCGCCGGATCGGCTCCTCGCCGGCCTGCGCGCCGAGCGACCAGCCGCCCTCCTGGGCGAGCGCGCCCGGGACGCACAGGTACGCCGAGAACGAGTAGTACACCCGCCCCACCGGGTTGAGGTTGTCCGCGACCGTCTCCCCGGCGGCCGGCTCGACGATCATCCAGGTGCCGTCGCCGGTCAGCCGGGACCGCACGTTACGGGCCGCCGCCAGCGGATCACCCATGTCGTGCAGTGCGTCGAAGGTGGTGATCAGGTCGTACGGTCCGCCGCCGAAGTCCTGCGCGCTGGACGCCTCGAAGCCGACCCGGCCGTCGAGTCCCGCGTCGGACGCCCGCTTGCGCGCCTGCTCGATCGAGGCGGTGTGGCAGTCGTATCCGGTGAACGACGATCCGGGGTACGCCTGCGCCATCAGCACCGTCGACGCCCCGTGCCCGCAGCCCACGTCGGCCACCCGGATCCCGTCGCCGAGCCGTGGCAGGATCCCGTCCAGGGCGGGCAGCCACTCGGCGATCAGGTGCGCGCTGTACCCGGGACGGAAGAACCGCTCACACCCGGCGTGGACGTCCTCGTCGTGGCTGCCCCAGCTGAGCCCCTCGCCGGTGCGGAACGCCCGCTCCACCCGGTCCTGGGCCCGCAACGCACCCAGCGCCAGCTGGAACGCGCCGGGGGCGAAGATCGGGCCGTTCGGGTCGGTGAGGGCGAACGCCTGCTCTTCGGTGAGCGAGTACCGCCCGTCGGCCGGGTCGTACTCGACGTAGCCGCCGGCCGCCTGACCCCGCAGCCACTCCTCGACGTAACGGGGTGCGGTGCCGGTCCGCTCGGCCAGCTCCTCCGGCAGGGCGGCCCCGGTGGCGAGCGCCCGGTAGAGGCCCAGCCGGTCGCCGATCACGATGTGCCCGGCGGCGACGGCGGCACCCAGGTCGCCGACGAAACGGTGCACGAAGTCCATGAGTTTCTGCTCGTTGACTGTCATACCTTCGGTTCTACGGTGCGGCACGGCCGGGGGAATCCGTGTCGGCTACCTAGCTCAGTGCGGGCGGCTACCCGGATCGGAACCTAGGGTCGCTGCTATGGGGCGGCCACTCCTGGAACGGGAGCACGAGCTCGCCGAGCTCGGGGCGGCGGCCCGGCGGGCCCGGGACGGTCACGGCTGCGTCGTGCTGGTCACCGGCGAGGCCGGGATCGGCAAGTCCAGTCTGGTGTCCGCGCTGCGCCCGGTGCTGCCGGCCGAGGGCCGGCTCCTCGTCGGATACTGCGACGACCTGGCCACCCCGCGGGTGCTCGGACCGCTGCGGGACCTGGTCGGCTCGATCGGTGCCGGACTGACCGAGGCGCTCGCGTCCGGCGACCGGTCCCGGGTGTTCGAGGCGTTCCGGGCCGAACTGGACTGGCCCGGCCACCCCGCGGTGCTGGTGCTGGAGGACCTGCACTGGGCCGACGAGGCCACCCTGGACGTGCTGCGGTTCCTGGTCCGCCGGATCGTCGACCTGCCGGTCGTGCTGGTCGTGACGTACCGCGACGACGAGATCGGCGCCGACCACCCGGTGCGGTCGCTGCTCGGGCTGGCCGCGGCAGCCCCGATGGTGCGGCTGCCGCTGTCCCGGCTCTCCGCCGGGGCGGTCCGCCGGATGGTCGGCGAGCACGGGCTCGACCCGGACCGGGTCTTCACCGTCACCGACGGCAACCCGTTCTTCGTGACCCAGGTGCTCGGCGCGGGCGACACCGAAGCGGTGCCGGTGACCGTCACCGAAGCGGTCCACGCCCGCCTCCAACTGCTGGACCCGGCCTGCCGGGAGGCGCTGGGCGGGCTCGCGGTGGTGCCGACCACCGTCGAACACTGGCTGATCGACGCGATCGTGCCGGGTGGGCTGCCGGTGCTGGGCCCGGCCGAGCAGCGCGGCATGCTGACCGTGACACCGTCCCGGGTGCTGTTCCGGCACGAGCTGATGCGCCGGGCGGTGGCGTCCACCCTGACCGCGTCCCGGCGGATCGCCGCCAACCGGGCGGTGCTGTCCGCGCTGCTCGCGCACGGCGGAGCCGACCTGTCCCGGCTGGTGCACCACGCCGCCGAGGCCGGCGACGCGGACGTGATCGTGGCGTACGCGCCGGCCGCCGCCGCCGAGGCCGCCGGTGCCGGATCCCACCGGGAGGCCGCCGCGCACTACCGGCTGGTGCTGGATCATCGGGACGCGTTCGGGCCGGCCGACCGGGCCGGACTGCTGGAGGCCTACGCCGAGGAGGCGTACATGCTGGGCCTCGCCGACCCGGCGGCCACCGCCCAGCGCGAAGCGGTCACGCTGCGACGGACCCTGCCGGACCAGGTGGCGCTCGGCCTGGCCCTGCGCAGGCTGTCCCGCCTGCACTGGTACGCCGGCGACCGTCCCGCCGCCGAGGAGACCGGCGACGAGGCGGTCGCCGTACTGGAACAGGCCGGCGACGAACCGGCCCTCGCATTCGGGCTGAGCAACCAGGCACAACTACTGGTCCTGGCCGGGCAGAGCACCGCAGCCGTCACCGCTGGCAGCCGCGCGATCACCCTGGCCCGCGCCGCCGGTGACGCGGCGGTGCTGTCCCACGCGCTGAACAACGTCGGCTACGCCCTCTGGGATCTCGGCGACCCGGGAGGCCGGAAGATGCTGACCGAGAGCCTGTCCGTGGCGCTCGCGTCCGGCGAAGACGACCACGCCTGCCGCGCCTACGCCAACTACGCCTGGCACCTGATCGACGACCTGCACCTCGACGAGGCGGCGGCACTGCTCGACGAGGGGATCGGGTTCGCCGAACGTACCGAAGTACTCGGCTTCCTCCGCTACCTGCAGATCACCCGCTCGGTGGTACACCTGGCCCGCGCCGAATGGGACGACGCCGAACGCCGCGCCCGCTGGGCCGAGAACGCGTCCCCGAACATGCGCCCACCCGCACTGGTGGTGCTGGGCCTGTCCCGGATCCGCCGCGGACTGCCCGGCGGCGACGAACACCTGGCCGGCGCCTGGGACCACGCCCGCCGCATCGGCGAAGCTCAACGCCTCGGCCCGGCCGGCGCGGCCCTCGCGGAAGCGGCCTGGCTGCGCGGCGACCACACCGTCGCAGCCCGCCTCACCCCGGTCTACCAGCAGACACTCGCGGCCGAGGGCGGCCGCCGGCTGGCCGGCTTCGCCTACTGGTTGCGCAAGCTGGGCGCGCAGGTCCCGCTCACTTCAACCACGTCGGGGTACGCGCTACTCGCTCTCAACCGGACGGAAGAGGCAGTCCGACTGTTCGCCGAAGCCGGAAGCCCTTACGAGCAGGCGCTGGCGTTGGGCCACAGTGACCGCCCCGACGACCTGCGCGCCGCTCTGGTTCTGTGCGACCGGATCGGCGCTGCCCCGCTGGCCCGTCGTCTCCGCTCGACGATGCGCGACCGTGGCGTGCCCCGCATCCCGCGCGGACCGCAGGCGGCCGCCCGCCACAACGCGGCGGGGCTGACCGGTCGCCAGTCCGAGGTGCTGCGCCTGCTCGGCGAGGGCCTGACGAACCCGGAGATCGCCGCCCGCCTGGTCCTCTCGGTTCGTACGGTCGACGCCCACGTGGCGGCGGTGCTCGACAAACTGGCCGCCCACTCCCGCCGCGACGCGGTCACCCGCGCCCGAGCACTGGGCCTGCTCCCGGCCGCCACCCTCTGATCACCGCCGGCCGGACGCGGCTCGCCCTCACTCCCTATCATGCCCACTGTGGATTCGGCCTGGCTCGCGCGATGGGTGGAGGTTCATCGGCTCGCGGTCATCGGTGCGGAGGCCGACATCGCCCGGCACGTCGACAGCCAGGTGGGCCGGGTGTGGTTGAGATGGTCCCGGTTCGCCGACGTTGAGGCACTCGCCACCAGAACCCTGACCTTCGGCCCGGATCCGGGAGCCCTCTATCGGCGTGGCTGGGCACGGTCGTCCACCGGACGCCCGCGACTGGCGCTGGAGGACTCCGAGCAGGCGCTGGCCCTGTACCGGAAAGCGGACGACGGTGCCGGGCAGGTGGCCGTGCTGACCCAGATCGGCTCTGTCCACAGCGGGTCGGGTGATCAGTCCACGGCGCTCGAGTTCCTCGAACCGGCCCTGCGCATGGCTGAGGACGCCGGCTATCGGGACGGCGAGGCCGCCGTCCGCAACACGATCGGTGCGGTCTACGAGAGGCTGGGGGATCCGCGGCAGGCACTCGACCACTTCCACCGGGCGCTGCTTCTACGGCAGGAGGACGGTGACCGCTACGGCGCCGCTGTGGCGCTCGGCCGAATCGGTTCCGTGTACTCCCAGATGGGCGACCATCAGCGCGCGCTCGCCCATCTCCAGCAGATCCTTCCGGTTCGGCGGGAGACCGGGGACCGCGCGGGAGAGGCCGCGACCCTGGCCGGCATCGGGGCGGCCTACTACGGCCTGGAAGAACTCCCGCAGGCGCTCGACCACTTCCAGCAGGCCGCCGACATCCTGTGGGAGATCGGTGACCCGGTCGGCCGGGCCGCCGCACTCCACAACCTCTGCGCCGTCAAGGCGGCGTCGGGGGATCTGGACGGAGCCCGAGACACATTGGACGATGTGCTCGCGATAGCGCGATCAACGGAGGACCGGTACGCCGAGGCGGTGACGCTGTACAGCATGGCGCTTCTGTTCGATCAGACCGGGCGGACGGGACCTGCTGTCGTGTCCGTGCTGCAGGCGATCGAGCTGGCCGATCGGATCGGCCATCCCTGGTCGACCGAGATGCGGCTGTTCCTCGCTCACTTGGAGCGAGTATTACGAGGAGAGGCGGAGTCGGATGGGTAACGCGACGGTGGAGGTTTCACCGGAGTCGAAGCGGCCAAAATCATTACCGAGTGGTGGCGGTCCCGTCGCAAGGACGGGGCGACTGTCACCGTCTTCCTGGCGGACGGCACCCGGGTCGAGGTGAGCGATGCCACCCAGGTCCAACTGGAGATCGTCATGAGTCATAGCGAATCCGGCAACCGCTGAATAGAGACGGGGACGCCCCGATGAACCGGATGGCCGTGCTCGAGTTAGAGATCTTCGAGCAGAGTTCGACCTACTGCGAGCTGCGGCTCTCGACGGGTGACGGACCGCCGTTGACCCGTGGCCTGGAACGCGGTGCGGTCGACGAACTGATCACGCTGGTCGACCGGGACTACGGCCCGCACTCCACCGCGCAGAAGGTCTTCGGCGCGACCCGGCTGACCGAGTTGGGGGAGCGGCTGGCGCGATTCCTCGACGGTGAGGAACGGTGGCTGAGCCGGGTCCTGTCCCGGCCGGAGGGCGCCGTTCTGAGAATCACCGCAGAGGAGCGGCTACGGCATCTGCCCTGGGAGCTACTCGTCCAGAACGGGACGTTCCTCGTCACTGCCGGACGGTCCCCGGTGCTGCCGGTCCGGGCGGTCGCCGGTGACCGGCCGCCGGCCGCCCCTGTCGTGCCCGCGAACCGGCCGCTGCGTGTGTTGTTCATGGCCACGTCGCCCGAAGGCGTCGAACCGGTGCTCAGCTTCGAGGCCGAGGAGGCGGCCATCCTGACGGCGACCCGGCGGACCGGCACCGATCTGGTCGTCGAGGAGAGCGGCACTCTCGAAGGTCTGCGGATCCTCTCGCGCAGTTACGACAATGGGCACTTCGACATACTGCATCTGAGCGGGCACGCCACCACCGACGGCGGGCGCCCGGTGTTCGTCGTCGAGAACGAGTACGGTGCGCCCGCGACGGCCACCGCCGAGGACATCGCCGAGGCGATGCGCGGGAACTGGCCTCGGCTGGTCTTCCTGTCCGGCTGTCTGACCGGCGACGCTCCGGATGCCGGTGCGCTTCCCTCGATGAGCGAGAGCCTGGTGGAGGCCGGCGCCCCGGCGGTGCTCGGGTGGGCGTTGCCGGTCGGCGACATCACGGCCACCGCCTTCGCCGCCGAGCTCTACGCCTCGCTGGCGGACGGCAGACCGCTGGATGAGGCGGTCACCGATGCCCGGCGCCATCTGCATCAGAAGAGACGGAGTCCGAACTGGCATCTGCTGCGGGTTTTCGCCGACCGGGCACCCCTTGCCCCGATGGTGACCCCGCTTCGTACGCCGAGACGGGCACGCCCGAGAATCCGGGCCGTGGACCAGCAGTTCCTGGATCCACAGACCCAGGTCTCCCGGGTCGCGTCCCGGACCGAGTTCGTCGGCCGGCGACGCGTCGTCCAGCGCTGCCTGCGCGTACTGACGGAATCCGTGAGTCAGGCCCTGGTGCTGCACGGCATGGGCGGGCTGGGCAAGAGTAGTCTCGCGTCGCGGCTGCTGGAGCGGATGCACGACCACCAGCGTGCCGTCTGGTACGGGCGAGTGGACCTCACCAGGTTCCGTGAGCTGACCACCAAGATTCATTTTGATTCGCTGAGCCAACAGATCGAGGCCACGAAGATCCTCGGTGACGACCAGGTTCCGCTGGCCGTCCGGTTGCGGTACCTGTTCGACGGTCCGCTGGCCACGACGCCCTGCCTGTTCGTGTTCGACGACTTCGAACAGGGCAACCTCGACCCCCTCGGCGATGACGGTCACGTGACGACCGCCGCGATGAGCGAGATCCTCACCGCCCTGCTCACCGCCATCCGGGAGTCCGAGAGCCCCAGCCGGGTCATCATCACCAGCCGCTACCGCTTTCCCGCCCCCGCGGGCACCGGCCTCGTCACCGAGTCCCTGGAAAGCCTCACCGACCTCGAACTGGAGAAGAAGCTCGCGAATCTGAAGAACCTGAACCGTGAATCGTCGCTCGACACCACCATCCGCGACCGGGCGATCGACGCCGCGGCTGGAAACCCCCGCCTGCTCGATTGGCTCGACCGGATCGTCGCCGATCGGTCGCTCGATGTCGGCGGCCTGCTCGCCGCGATCGAGGCGGAGGCCGACCGGTTCCGGGAGGCCGTCCTTGCCGGCAAGTTGCTCGAGTCCCAGCCGATCGAGCTGCGCACCATGCTCGCCAAGGTCAATGTGATCGAGCTTCCGGTGCCCGCCGCCACCGTCCACGCCCTGCACGACCACGTCGACGCGGCCCGCCACATCGACCGTGCTGTCCAGCTCGGCCTGCTGGAGCAGGGCACCGATTCCGGAACCTCGGAGCCGCGTTACCACGTCTCCAACGTCCTGCGTCCCCTGGTCCGGATGTACCTCACCGATGATGAGTACGCCCGGACCTGCGCTGCCGCTGCGAGGTCACTCTTTCAGCACTGGGTTCTCGATCCGGCTGCGCCCCGGGTCACGCCATGACCACTCTCCAGCGCTGGACCGAGATCCACCGGCTCGCCGTCCTCGGACAGGAGACCGCCATCGCCAGGCATGTCGGCGACGAGGTGTGCGAGATCCTGCTGAGCCGCTGCGCGTTCGCCGCCGCCGAGGCGGTCGCCACCGCGACTCTGACGCTCGGCGCGAACGGCGGCACTCTGAACCACCGTGGCCGGGCGCGCGCTTCCACCGGCCGGCCACGAGGGGCATTGGACGACTACCGGGAGGCTCTGAGGCTCGTCAGGAGGGCTGGGGACCGGGTGGGTGAGGCCCGTGCTCTCAACAATATGGGAGCCGCGTTCAGCGTTCTGGGCGAACTACGGCAAGCCCTCGATCACTATGGGCCCGCGCTGCGGATCTGGCGGGATCTCGGTGAGCGGGCGAGCGAATCCACCATCCTCGGCAACATCGGGGTCGCCTACCAGCACCTCGGTGACCGGAAGCAGGCTCTTCATCACTACCAGCAGGCTCTGGACATCCAGCAGAGGATCAAGGACAGCGGAGGTGTGGCCGGGACGCTCACCAACATCGGCATCCTCTACAGCGATCTCGGTCATCAGCAGCGCGCACTCGACTACCTGGGGCAGGCCCTCCCTCTCCACAAGAAGGTCGGCAACCAGGTCGGCGAGGCCGCCACGGTCAACAGCATGGGGCTGGCTCACGGCAGACTCGGCGATCAGCATCAGGCATTAGCCTGCTACCAGCTGGCGCTGACCGTCCAACGAGAGATCGGCGACCGAGCCGCCGAAGCCACCGCACTGACCAACATCGGCCTTGCGCACAGCATCCTGGGCAGGCGACAGGAGGCTCTCGACTTCTACCGGCAGTCGCTGCTCCTCCAACGGGACGTCGGCGACCGGGCCGGTGAGGCCACCACACTGACCAACATCGGACTGGTCCACGAGGAGATGAACAGGCCCCGGGAGGCCCTCGACAACTATCGGCAGGCGCTGCCCATCCGCGAAGAGGTCGGCGACCGGGCCGGTGAGGTGGTGACCCGCTACAACATGGCCGGGAGCTACCTGCTGCTGAACGACCTCGATCAGGCGATCAGTGAACTCGAACGCGTCGTGGCGCTCGAGAAGGAGATCGGCGACCCCGATCTTGCTCAGGACACCGCGCTTCTCGATTCTGTCCGCGAAGCACGCGGCAAGGCGCAGCGAGCCGCCGGTTCCGCCCCCATCGTGCCCGGATGATCAGGGCGTGACCGGGGAGGGAGGATGGGTGGATGCGGGAAGTGGTGGACGGGGTTTTTGAGCTGGCCCTGGGGTACGTCAACGTGCACGTGATCGTGACCGACGACGGGCTGGTGCTTGTCGACACCGGGCTGCCCAAGGGCGTCAAGGTGCTGGAACGGTCGTTGCGGAGCATCGGGCGGACCCTCGACGCCGTGACCATGGTGCTGATCACGCATCACCATCCGGATCACGCCGGGAGTCTCGCCGTGGTGCGGGCTCGGGCCGGGGCCACCGCCGTCGCCCACGCCGCTGATGCGCCGCACCTGACCGGGGCGATTCCGCAGGCCCGGCCGACCGGGTTCATGGCGAAGCTGGTCACCCGGGCGATCGGCACCCCCGAACCGACCAAGCTTGACAAGTTGGTGACCGGCGACGGGGGTGAGGTGGTGCCGGGGATCGTCGCTGTGCACACTCCCGGGCGTACCCGTGGACACGTCTCTTATCTGTTGGATCGTGCCGGCGGGGTGTTGTTCGCCGGAGATGCCGCGACCCACCTGAAGGGTGTGCTGAGCGGGCCGCCGCCCGGCCCGGCCACCGCCGATGCCGAGCGGGCCGCGGAGAGTCTCACCCGGCTGGCCGGGCTCGAGTTCGAGAACGCGGTGTTCGGGCACGGTCAACCGATCATCGGTGGTGCCGCCGAACAGTTCCGCCAGCTCAGACCGTAAAAGAATGGAAGAACGGGCGCCCACGCGGACGCCCGTTCTTCAGATCACGCTGCCGGAGTGACAGTGAAGCCGCGAGTCACGCTGCCGGAGTGACAGTGAAACGACGAGTCATGCTGCCGGCGTGCCGGTGACGGTGAAGCCGCGAGCACGCCCGATGTTGTCGAACGACCCGAACCCCACCCGTCCCGACGTGAACGTGGTGTCCCGTGCCGTCATGATCGGGTCGTGGTCGCCGTTCACGTATACGGCGATCTCCCCGGTCGACGGCAGATGCTTGACCCGAACGTGGTGCCACGCGGTGTCACTGATCGCCGGGTTGGCGCCCCGCGACCGCCCGTTCCACTGATAGTCGATCCGCACCCGGTCCGCATTGTCCACTTTGAAGATGCCGTTGTGCGGATAAATCGTGTTATCAGAAGACAAGTGCGCATAGTAGAACTGCGTATCCGACTGATACCCGAACACGATGATGACATCGCGATCCGGCACCGTCACCGGCGTGTCCAACCGTACGTCCGCGTCGACCTGCACCGACGAGAATGCCGGCCCCCGCGACAGCGTCGCGTACTCGAACGGCCGCCGCGGCCCCGGACGCTCCGCCCCCGCCTCGGCCAGGATGACCTGACCGCCGGTGAACTGCCACTTCGACGGGGTGACCGGCGCCCAGTCGGCGGCCGTCGCACCGCCCACGACGTGGGTCGTGCCGACCGGCCCGGCCGCGAACGTGCGCAGCCCGGTCACCTTCCACACCTTGCCGTTCGCCTTCGCCAGGATGTAGAGCTCGCCCTGGTTGTCGGTGCCGAACCGCAGGTCGACCCGTTCCGGGTTGCCAGGGGCGCCGGGCGACGACAGTTGCTGCATGCGGACGGATTCGCCGGCCGGGGTGAACAGGTGCAGCCGGTGGATGGTGGCCGGCGGCCCGCCCCGTTTCATCTCGCTGGTCTCAGTGTAGAAGACCGTGCCCGCCACCAGGTCGCCGAAGACGTACTTGCCGCGCAGGGCCGGGATCGCGGTGCCCCGGTAGACGAAGCCGCCGGCCACCGCGACACCCACGTCGTCGGTGCAGTTCCAGCCGGGCGCCGGGTTGTGGTCGTAGACGGCGACCGGGTAGTCGTATCCGTTGGCGGCGTCGTCGGCCGGCAGGGGGTAGAGCCGGTCGCAGACGTTCGTTGCGTCGCGGTCGAAGACCAGGTAGCCCTCGCGTTCGCTCCAGCCCGCGTTGTCGCCCTTGCGGACCTCGTAGATCGACTCGGTGGACTTCTCGCCGATGTGCCCGAGGTAGAGCTTGCCGGTGGCCCGGTCCCAGCTGAACCGGTGCGGGTCGCGGTATCCGTAGGACCAGATCTCGCCGGCTGCCCCGGTCTGGGCGACGAACGGGTTGTCGGCCGGGATGCCGTACTTGCCGTTCGGCGAGTTCGATCCCGACGGGTCGATGCGGAGCAGTTTGCCGTGCGGGATGGACAGGTTCTGCGGGTCGGTCGTGCGTACCCCGATGCCGCCGTCGCCGACCGCGAGGTAGAGCTTGCCGAAGTCCGGTGACCCACGCTTGGCCGTGGGGTTGAAGTTGATCTCCTGGATGCCGTGGATCTGGCCGCCGAAGCCGATCCGCAGCAGCTCACGGTGGGTGCCGGCGAACGTGTCAGCGGCCGGGTCGGTCGCCTTCCACTCGTTGATCACGCCGTGGAAGAGCGTGGTCGACGACTGCTCGTAGTCCGGGGTGAGGGAGACCAGGGGCGCCTGCTCGGTGTGGATCGTGTAGAACAGCCCGTTGGTCGCGAAGTCCGGGTGGAACGTCACGTACCCGAAGCCCTGGCCGAGGCCGCGCCCGGAGAAGAACTGTGGCGCGAAGGTGGCCGCCACGTCCAGGTAGACGTGTGGCACCCCGTTCTCGACGAGGTAGAGGTTGCCGTTCAGGTCGGGCACCGCCCGCCGCCCGGAGCCGTCCGGGAGTTCGGAGATGGTGTTGATCCGCGCCCACCGGTTCAGGCGCTGGTCGGTGAAGGCGGGTGTGGTGAAGGACTGCGGGAAGGACGCGTATTCGGAGAGGACGAGTCCGAGTCGTGAGGCGACCGGCTCGACCGGAACCGGATCGTCGATCGGATCACCGGCCGGAGCGGCGAAGGCCCGGCCGGGCGCAAAGGCCACTGTGGACAGTAATAGCAGGAGGACGGCAAGAATGCGGCGATACACGATTACCCCCGTCTGAGGAAGGAGTGATACTGACGTGCCACGTCCCGGGCGGACAGGGACCGGCTGATGAACGTGAGCGCGTCCATGCGGCAGTCGCACGGATTCCGCTCGACGGCGTTCTGCGGGAAACTCCCACCGATCTTGATGCCGCGCGGGTCGGTGGCACTGGTGACGTGCGGACCGGGCCCGGACACCTGCCACGGGTCGCCGGCCTCGGTGTAGACACCGGCGATCGGCACCCCGTTGCGATAGAGCGCGATCCGCCCGGTGCCGAAGTCGAACGTGGCGGCCAGGTGCACCCACCGGTCCTTGGGCAGCAGCGTCCGCCAGTCCTCGGACGCCGCGTAGATCTGTGACGCGCCGCCGTCGATCCGGCGGCCCAGGGCCACCAGCCGCAGCGTGTCGTCCACCTCCATGACCTCGATCAGGGCGCGGACCGTGTGCCCGTCGGAGGTGCCGCTCAGGATGCCGGCCAGCCCGATCGCGCTGAACCCGGTGGCCGGTGAGTCCATCGACAGCTTGAACCAGCCCGACACGGTCGTGCCCCGAACCGCGTTGAAGGCGTGCAGCGTGCGTACGCCGGTGGCCGACCAGACGCCGGCTTTGAAACCGGGGCGGGTCTGCAGGGCCCGGCCGGCACCGGGGTACGCGGCGTCCCGGACCCGCTGCGCCGCGCCACCGCCGATCAGTTCGATCTCGGTGGAGGACCTGCCCAGGTCGCGTTCCCGAGCGGGATCACCGGGCATCGGATGGTCGAAATCGTAGTAGGCGACCACATCGGATCGCGGGGACGGCGGGACGACGCCGACGGTCAGGCTCAGTGCCACGGAGACAGCCACGGCAAGTCTCATGGATGACCTTTCAACGGTGCGGATGCGCCGAGGTAGAGCTCCCCGAGCTGCGGATCGGCCAGCAGTCGCCGGGCCGGCCCGGAGATGTGCACGCGCCCCAGGTCGAGCACGCACCCCAGGTCGGCGGTCTCCAGCGCGCGCCGGGCGTTCTGCTCCACGAGCAGGACCGCCGTGCCGGCGTCACGCATCCGTACGACCTGGTCGAAGATGGTGCTCGTCGCCTTCGGATCCAGTCCCATCGACGGCTCGTCCAGCAGGACGACCTTCGGGTCCACCATCATCGAGCGGGCGAACTCCACCTGTTTCTGCTGCCCGCCGGAGAGCAGGCCGGCGAGCGATCCCCAGCGGTCGGCGACCACCGGGAAGACCTCCTTGACGAACGCGGCGCGTTTCGCCAGAACCGCCTTGTCGCGCAGCGTGTAGCCGCCGAGCAGCACGTTCTCCGCGACGGTCATCTCGCGGAAGACGCTGTGCCCCTGCAGCACCAGCGACACCCCGGCGGCCAGCCGGGCCTGCGGACCCTGCCGGGTCACCTCGCGGTCGCCGATCCGGATCGCGCCCTCGCGCGGGGCGAGCAGGCCGGCGGCGACCTTGAGCACGGTGGACTTGCCGGCGCCGTTCGGCCCGACCAGGCAGACGATCTTGCCGGCCGGGACCTCGACGTCGAAGCCGCGCAGGACCGGTGCCGCGCGCCCGTAGCCCGCGACCACGTCGGTGAGGGACAGCTCAGACGCCAAGGTAGGCCCCCAGAACGCGTTCGTCGGTGCGGATGGCGGCGGGCGGGCCCTCGGCGATCGGCCGTCCCCGGTCGAAGACCACGATGTGATCGCTGATGCTCATCACCAGGTCCATGTTGTGTTCGACGATCACGAAGGTGCGGCCCTCCGCGTTCAGCTCGCGGACCAGTGCGCCGATCCGGTCCAGCAGCGCCGGGTTGACCCCGCCGGCCGGCTCGTCCAGGAGTACCGTCTGCGGCTCCGCCATCAGCACGCCGGCCAGTTCGAGCAGTTTCTGCTGGCCCCAGGACATGTCGCGGGCCTCCGCGTGGGCCAGATGCTCGATGCCGAGGCGGGTCAGCCAGCCCATCGCCCGGTCGGTCTCCTCGCGCCGCCGCGCGCTGCGCAGACCCGAGATCAAGCCCTTGGGGGGTACGGCGGCGAGCACGTTCTCCACAGCCGTCATCCGGGGGAACGTGCGGCACAGCTGGAAGGTCCGGCCCAGCCCGTTGCGGGCGATCGTGTGCGGCGCCTTACCGGTGAGGTCCCGGCCCCGGTGGACGACCGTGCCGGAATCCGGCTTGATCATGCCGGTGACGCAGTTGAAGAAGGTCGTCTTGCCGGAGCCGTTCGGCCCGATCAGCGCGTTGATCCGGCCGGGCTGGAAGGCCACCGTCGCGCCGTCCAGCGCGGTGACGCCGCCGAAGGATTTCCGCAGGTCGGTGACGGTCAGCGTCATCGGGTGCCTCCCGCGTTCTGCAGGCGCTGGTCGCGCAGTTCGGCGGCGCTCACCTCACGGATCGACGTCCGGTCGCCGGGGGTGAACCGCCTGATCAGGTCGCCGATCGCGGGCAGCACCCCGTCCGGCATGAACAGCACCACCAGGGCCAGCAGCAGACCGGTGGCGACCAGGTGCAGGGGCGTGTCGCCGTATTCGACCTTGAAGTACTCCAGGGCGACGCCCACGATGATCGCGCCGGTCAGCGGTCCGAACAGCTGGCGGACCCCGCCGAGCAGCGCCATCAGCACCAGGTAGGAGCCGGTGAGGATGGAGAACTGGAACACCGGGTCGAGGTCGCCGAACCAGAGCGCGTACAGACCACCGGCCAGCGCGGTGAAACCCGCAGAAACGACGAAGACCATCAGCTTGTACGCGAAAGTCGCCGTCCCCAGAGCCTCCGCCTTGTCCTCGTCCTCGCGGATCGACTTGAGGCCCAGCCCGAACACCGACCGGTCGATCAGCCACCAGACCAGCAGCGCCACGGCGAGCAGGCCGGCGAACAGGTAGTAGAAGACCCGGTGATGCTCCGGCCGGCTCAGGTCGAACGGACGGGGTACCACCAGGCCACGGGATCCGCCGGTGAACGACGCCCAACTCTGGAAGACCAGCAGCAGGATCAACACGAGGGCTATCGACACGATCACGAAGCTCGCCCCGCGTACCCGAAGAGCGGCGAAGCCGACCGGGACCGCGACCGCGGCGACCAGCGCGGCGCCCACCAGCAGGGCGGCGAAGGCCGGAAGGCCGCCCTTGACCACCAGCAGACCGGTGGCGTAACCGCCCAGTCCGGCCAGCGCGCCGTGCCCGAGCGAGATGTACCCGGTGAAGCCGCCGACGAAGTTCCACGAGGTGGCGAGTACCGCGTAGTTGAGCACCAGCACGCCGGCGGACAGCACGTACGGGTTCGGCGCGAGGCTCGGGAAGGCCAGGATCGCGGCCGCGACCAGCACGATCGCGGCGATCTTGAGGACTCTAGAAACGCTGGGCAAGGCGGCCTCCGAAGAATCCCTGTGGCCGGAATGCGAGGGTGACGAAGAGCGCCAGATAGAAGATCGTCTGCGCCCAGGTGGTGCCCATCGGGATCTGCAGCAGGCTCTGCGCCAGTCCGAGCAGCAACGCGGCGATGGCCGCGCCGGGCACACTGCCCAGCCCGCCGACCACGATGATCGCCATCAGCGGGCCGATCCAGTGCCAGTGCAGCGACGGATAGATCGTGGTGTCCAGCGACAGCGCGGTCCCGCCGATCGCCGCGGTGGCCAGCCCCAGGCCGAAGCCGTAACCGGCCACCCGTTCGGTGTCGATGCCGAGCAGCCGGGCCGCGTCCCGGTGCTGGATGGTCGCTCGCAGCGCCCAGCCGAACCGGGTCCGCTTCATCAGCAGCCAGAGCGTGCCGAGCGCGACCACCGCCAGACCGAACGCGATCAGTTTGACCACGGCGATCCGGGCCCCGAACAGGTCCAGGCCGGCCGAGCCGTAGCCGAGGTTGATGCGGCGTTGCGTACCGGAGAAGGCGTAGCCCAGCAGGCCCTCGACGAGCAGCGCCACCGCGAAGGTGAGCAGCACCGACATCATCGTCAGGGTGGCCGGGCGCAGCCGGGACAGCAGACCCCGCTGCAGCAGCAGCCCGGCGCCGAAGAACAGCGGAACCGTGCCGATCATCGAGAGCAGCGGGTCCAGCCCGATGTTCTCGTGCAACCACCAGGCGAGGTACGCGGCGAGGATCAGGAACGCCGAATGGGCGATCATCACGACCCGCATGATGCCGAAGTAGAGGGTCAGTCCCGAAGCGAGCAGGGCGTAGAGACCGCCGAGCAGCAGACCCAGGATGACGCTCTGGAACAGCAGGGCGCCGGAAGGCATGCGCGCCTCACCAGGCCGGCTTCGGGAACAGGAAGTCGGCCTCCTTGACGTCCTCCGGAAGCACGATCTTGATGTCGCCGCCGATCCACTGCTGGATCATGTGTGCGCCCTTCGGTTTGCCGGTCTCGTCCCAGGAGAGCGGGCCGACGACGGTGTCCACCGTGTTCGCCCGGAGCCAGTCGATCAGTTTCTGCTGGCACTCACCCTGCTCGGCGCAGCCGGCCGCGGTCACCGCGGCGGCCACCACCTGGCCGGTGGTGTAGCCGTTGGCCTGGTCCTCCTCGGGCGGGACACCGAACTGCGCGGTGAACTTCTCGACGAACTCGGAGTTCGACGGATACGGCGCGTCCTGGCTGTAGCCGGTGGGGGAGAGCACGCCCTCGGTCTTGTCGCCGATCGCGGCGGCGAACTCGGGGTTGGTCGGCGCGGTGGAGAACGCCGCCAGTTTCGGCTGGTACCCGAGCTGCTGCAGGGCGACGATCAGGTTCACGCCGTCCTGGTACTGCGAACCGCCGACCAGCACGTCCGCCTTCGCGTCGGCGATCTTCGCGGCGATCCCGCTGAAGTCGGTGGTGTTCGGCGGGTACACCTCGTCCACCACGGTCTCGATGCCGCCGGCTTCCAGTTTCTCCTTCAGGCCGTACGCCGTGCCCTGCGCGAACGGGTCGTCCATCGCGGCGTACGCGGCGGTCTTCGGCCTCTGGTCCGCGGGCAGCGCGAGGATCTTCTCGGCCAGGTGGTTGTAGTGGTCGTTCGCCACCGCGGGGGCGGCGTAGAAGAGGTTCTCGAAGCCCTGCTCGAAGACCTCCTTGGCGGCCCCGGCCGGTTCGACGAAGAGCATGTCGTACTCCTCGGCGACCCGGGCGGCGGGCACCACCAGGCGGGTGGAGAACGGGCCGACGACCAGATCCACCTGGTCCTGCCCGATCAGTTGCTCGTAGTCGGCGACGACCCGGTCGGCATTGGACTGGTCGTCCAGGATCGTCAGTTCGACCTGGCGGCCGAGCAGGCCGCCGTTGTCGTTGACGATCTTGGCCCAGGCTTCGTAGCCCTGCTGGACGCCCTTGCCGGGTTCGGCGAAGTCGCCGGTCAGCGGGAGGGAGATCCCTATGGTGATCGGCCCGTCGCCGGCACTGTCGTCGCTGTCTCCGGAACACGCGCCCAGGGAGATCATCAGGCTGGTGGCCAGGAGTCCGGTGGAGAATCTTGCGCGGAAAGACGTGATCGACATCCTCGGACACCCCTCTGTACCGAGCACGAAAGCGCTTCCGTAAGCGCTTGCGTACTCTAAGCTGTGACATCAATCACGGGCAATACCTCCGGAGTTAACGATGCCGAAACCGGGACCCGGGCTCCGCCTCATCGACGTCGCTCAACGTGCTGGTGTCTCGCTCGCCACCGCGTCCCGCGCGCTCGCCGGCCGCGACGGCGTCAGCGCCGAGGTCGCCGACCGGGTCCGCCGGGTCTCCGAGGAGCTCGGCTACGTGGCGAACCCGTTCGCCCGCACCCTCGCCGGCGGTTCCAGCACCACCGTCGGCCTGATCGTGCACCAGGTCGACGACCCGTACTTCTCGGAGATCGCCGGCGGCGTCATCAAACTCGCCGACGAGCAGGGCCTGCTGGTGCAGATCTGCCACTCCGGCCGCGACCCGGGTCACGAGCTGCGCCAGATCCGCAACCTGATCGCCCAGCGGGTCGCGGTGCTGATCGTGGCCGGCTCCGGGTACGGCGACCCGCGCGCCGAGGCGGAGGCCCGTGACGTGCTGGCCGCCTACCAGCGGGCCGGCGGCCGGGTGGCGGTGATCGGCCGGCACGCGCTCGGCGCCGACGCGGTGCTGCCGGACAACGTGGACGGTGGCCGGGCCTTGGCCGATCACCTGCTGGGTCTGGGGCACCGCCGGATCGCGGTGATAGCGGGAACGCCCGCGCTGAACACGATCGCCGACAGGTTGGCCGGATTCGCGTCGGCGCTGCCGGCGTATCAAATGGCTTTATCCGATATCTCGGTTATCTACACTGATTTTGTACGTGAGGGCGGCCGGGTCGCCACCGACCGCATCCTGCGCGAGCACCCGTCGGTGACGGCCATCGTCGCGCTGAACGACGCGATGGCGATGGGCGTCCTGGCCGCCCTGCGCGAACGCGGCATCCCGGTCCCGCAGCGGATGTCCGTCGTCGGCTTCGACGACGTGTCGGTCGCGGCCGACCTCTCCCCGAGCCTGACCACCATCCGCCTGCCGATGACCGAGATGGGCCGGATGGCGCTGGAGATGGCCCTCAAACCGCGGGGAGCCCGCCCGCGCAAGCGCCCCACCGGACACCAGCTGATCATCCGCGACTCCACCGGCCCGGTGTCCGCCTAGGCCGTGCCGAAGTGGGGCCACGCCTCGCTCCGCCACCACTTCGACACAGTTCTAACGCCCGGTGGTGCCGTCGATCTGTTCACGGAGGATGTCGGCGTGACCGGCGTGGCGGGCGGTCTCCTCGATCATGTGGGTGAGCACCCAGCGTCGCGTCGGCGGCAGCGAGCGGCCCGGCGGCCGTGGCGCGGGCCCGGCCAGGTCGGTCCAGCCGGCGACGACCTCGTCGGCGCGGGCCGTCGTCTCCCGGTAAGCGGCCAGCAGACTCTCCACGGTCTCCCCGGCGGTGGGCCGGAAGGTCCGGCGCAGGTCGGTGATCGGCTCCTCGAGGAAGTAGAACCGTTCCACCGCGGTCAGATGCTTGACCAGACCGAGCAGGTTGGTGCCGGAGTCCACGCCGGGTGTGCGGACCTGGGGTTCCGGCACGCCGGACACCTTCTCGGCGATCGCCGTACGCAGGTAGCCGAGGAAACCCACCAGAGTGGACCTCTCGTCCGGGCCGGTCCAGGCCGGCCCGGTGTCCCTGCGTCTGCGGGCCCTCCTCGGGGCGGGTTTCGCCGCGGCACGCTGGATCAGCAGCACATGATCGGTGACGGTGGCGGTCTGCCCGCCGGGCCCGGTCGCCGTCCGTTGCGGCCGGTCGGCGCGGACGACGGACCAGCCCTCCGGGTCGAGGGCCAGTTCACCGGCGACCTCCTCGGGCGTGGGGAACCGGGTGCCCTGATCCTGGTTCCAGGACCAGGGCGCGATCGAGCCGTGGTCGACGACCAGGAGCCGGCCGCCCGGCGCCAGGGCCTGCGCGGCGGCCCGCAGCACCCGGGCCCGGTCCAGGGCGAACGGGGTCTGCAGGTACTGCGCGGAGATCAGGTCGTACTCCCCGGCCGGGAACGTCTCGGCCAGGTCGTGCCGCTCGCCGGCGACCAACTCGCCGAGACCGGCGTCCCGGGCCTGCGCGATCACCCGGTCGACGGCGGTGCGGGAGATGTCCACCGCGGTGACCCGCCAGCCGCGGCGGGCCAGCCAGAGGGCGTCGCCGCCCGGGCCGCAGCCCAGATCCAGAGCCCGGCCGGGACTCAGCCGCTCCGCGGTCTCGGCGAGCAGCGGGTTGACCCGCGAGGCGTCCGCGGGCCGGCCGCGGTAGAGGTCCTCCCAGAAGGAGGCGGGATCGTTCGTCACCCCCGCAGCATGCGAGCCACCCTTCCCGCCTTGCAAGAAACGTTGCGGATCCGCACGATAGGGGTCGTGACCAGCGACGAAGAGGACGTCATCGCCGCCGTCGGGCCGCGCCTGCGAGCCCTGCGCCAGACCCGCGGCGTCTCGCTGGCCGCCCTCGCCGCCGAGACCGGCCTGACCGCGAGCACGCTGTCCCGCCTGGAGACCGGCCGGCTGCGCCCGACCCTGGAACAACTGCTGCCGCTGGCCCGGGCGCACGGCGTGCCGCTCGACGACCTGGTCGCCGCGCCCCCGACCGGCGACCCGCGGATCCACCTGCGCCCGGTGCAGCGCTCCGGCCTGACCGTGGTGCCGCTGACCCGCCGACCCGGTGGCGTCCAGGCCTACAAGGTGATCTATCCACCGGCGGGTCACTCACCCGCGAACCACCGGCAGACCCATGACGGGTACGAGTGGTTCTACGTGCTGAACGGCGCCGTCCGGTTCGTGCTCGGCGACCAGGAGTACCTGCTGGGTCCCGGCGAGGCGGCCGAGTTCGACACCCGTACCCCGCACTGGATCGGCAGTGCCGGTCCACAACCCGCCGAACTGCTGACCCTGTTCGGCCCGCAGGGCGAGCGCGCCCACCTCGCCCCGCCCGGCCGCGATTGAGGCGGGGGTGGGCTCGTGGCCGGTGCTTCGCCGTGGCCGGAACCCGGGTGTTCCGCCACTGCTCACAGCGGTGATGCCGGTCCGATGGGGAGGACCACCGGTCAGCGAGCCGGCTCGACGGCGACCAGCAACTCCTTCTCGACGACGACCGGGACGGACAGGGTCTTGTAGCCGACCTCGTCGAAGAGGATGGTCATCTTGTCCTCCTCGTAGTTCATCACGGTGCCGGTGCCCCACTCGCCGTGGCGGACCTGGCAGTGGACCGGGAACGGGGTGTCGGCGGCGGCCTCCGCCTCGGCGACCTCGTGGGCGGTGCCGTCGGCGCAGTTGTCGCAGTGGCCGCACGGGTGCTTCAGGTCTTCGCCGAAGTAGGCGAGCAGGGTCTCGGTGCGGCACTGGCGGGACTGGGCGAATCCGCGCATCATGTCGGTCCGGGAGCGGATCACCACCTGCTGGCGTTCGTACTCGTCGGCGGCGGCCTGGGCGGCCTCGGCGGGCATCGGGGCGCCGGGCGGGACGGACAGTTTGTTGCCGGTGCCGGTGCGGACCGCGCCGACCTGTTCCAGCAGGCCGAGGTATTGGCCGAGTTTGCGGGGGCCCAGTCCGGTCTCCTTCTGCAGGGCGGTCTTGGAGAGCGGTCCCTTGTGCAGTTCGCCGGCGAGCCGGGTGAGTTCCTCGACGTCGGGGCCGCCGCCTTGGAAGAAGCGCTGGATGGCCTCGTCCTCGGAGCGCCAGAGCAGCACGGTGCGGCCCGGGTTGCCGTCGCGGCCGGCGCGGCCGATCTCCTGGAAGTAGCTGTCCGGGGAGTCGGGCAGGGCCATGTGGGCGACCCAGCGGATGTTCGGCTTGTCGATGCCCATGCCGAACGCGGACGTCGCCACCATGATGTCGATCTTGTCGTTGGTGAAGTCCTCGTGGCGTTGTTCGCGCAGGCCGGCGGGCATGCCGCCGTGGTAGTAGGCGGCCGGGTAGCCGGCGTCGGTGAGGCGTTCGGAGAGTTCCTCGGCGGCGCGGCGGGTGGCGACGTAGATGATGCCGGGCCGCTGCTCCTCGTCGAGCATGCCGGTCAGGCGCCGCCACCGGTAGTCCTCGTCGGGGCAGTACGCCACCTCGAGGAAGAGGTTGCTGCGGTCCAGTCCGGACACGTGGATCTCGGGCTTGTTGAGGCGCAGCCGGGCGATGATGTCGTCGCGGACCGGCGGGGACGCGGTGGCGGTGAGTGCCAGGATCGGCGGCCGGCCGATCTGCTTGATCATCTCGCCGAGCGACAGGTAGTCCGGGCGGAAGTCGTGGCCCCACGCGGAGATGCAGTGTGCCTCGTCGACGGCGACGAGTCCGGGCTGGAGGGCGCGGACCTCGGCCACCCGTTCCGGGTCGCTGAGCTGCTCGGGGGTGATGAAGAGGAACTCGGCCTCGCCGTTGCGCAGCGCCTCGAGTGCCTCGCGCTGCTCCCGGGGGGTCTCCGCGGAGCTGATCCGGACGGCCCGGATCTTGGAGTCGTCGCGCTCGTTGAGGGCGGCGATCTGGTCCTGCTGCAGGGCGAGCAGTGGCGAGATCACCACGGTCGGGCCGGGCAGCAGTACGGCCGGGATCTGGTAGATCGCCGACTTGCCGGCGCCGGTCGGGAGCACCACCAGTGCGTCCTTGCGGCGCAGCACGGCGCGCATCGGCTTGAACTGGCCGGGGCGCAGTTTGCGCCATCCGAAGTGGGTGCGGGCGACACGGCGCAGACGGGGGCCGTAGATGGGGAGCTTCATCATCGAGGCGGTGCCGTCCGATCGGTGTGGGGATGTACGGGGTGGGCCCTCGGTACCCCTATTTGCCGCCGAACATGCGGCGGATGGCCCAGAGCAGGAACAGCACGGCGAGGGCCACGCCGAGGAGGCGGACCGCGTGGATCTCCGACCAGTCGACGGTGGCCTGTGCCAGTGGTGTGAGGGACACGCCGACATCGTACCGGGATCAGTCACAGCTAATAGAAAGGTTTGTTGACTAAAAGCGGATCGGGTGTGAGCATTGGTCCCCGGACGAGGGAGAACGTTCACATAGGTGTACGTGAATGCATCGGAGGTACGGGGGAATGTCCCTTCACGGCGAATTGCCGGAACTCGCCGCCGCGGTCCTGCAACCGGGATTCGTCGGCACGTCCGCGCCCGACTGGGTCCGCCGGTGGCTCGGCTCGGGTCTCGGCGGGGTGGCCCTGTTCGCCCGCAACGTGGAGTCGCCCGCCCAGATCGCGGCCCTCACCGCCCAGCTGCGCGCGGAGAACCCGGACGTGATCGTCGCGATCGACGAGGAGGCCGGTGACGTCACCCGGTTCGAGTCCCGTCACGGCAGCTCCCGTCCGGGCAACCTGGCCCTCGGCGCCATCGACGACCCGGAGCTGACCGAGGCGGTCGCCCGGGACCTCGGCCGTGAACTGGCCGACGCCGGCATCACGCTGAACTACGCGCCGGACGCCGACGTCAACAACAACCCCGGCAACCCGGTGATCGGCGTCCGCTCGTTCGGCGCCGAGCCGCACCTGGTGGCCCGGCACACCGCCGCCTTCCTGCGGGGCCTGCAGTCGGCCGGGGTGGCCGGCTGCGCCAAACACTTCCCGGGACACGGTGACACCAGCGTCGACTCGCACCACGACGTGCCGGTGATCGCCCGCAGCCTGGACGAGCTGGACGCGTGCGAGCTGGTCCCGTTCCGGGCCGCCATCGGGGCCGGCGCCCGTTCGGTGATGACCGGCCACCTGGTGGTCCCGGCGTACGACCCGGAGCTGCCGGCCACGCTGAGCCCGCGGATCCTGACCGGGCTGCTGCGCGGGGAACTGGGCTTCGACGGCCTGATCGTCACGGACGGCATCGAGATGCGCGGGGTGAGCCGTAAGTACGGGCTGGCCGGCGCGACCGTCCGGGCCCTGGCCGCGGGCGCCGACGCGATCTGTGTCGGCGGTGGATACGACGACGAGCGGACCGCGATCGAGCTGCGTGACGCGATCGTGGCCGCGGTCCGGTCCGGGGAGCTGAGCGAGGACCGGCTGCGCGACGCGGTGGACCGGGTTCGTGCGCTCGGTGCCTGGACGACCGCCCGGCAGCGCGAGACCGGCGCGCGGGCGGTGGCCGACGCGGCGCGGACCGGTGTGGCGGTGCTGGGGTCGACGATCGGGTTCGCGGCGGCCCGGCGCGCGGTGCTGGTCACCAGCACGCCGGCCGGGCCCGCGCTGCCGCTGTCCGGGGCGCCGCACGTGGTCGAGTTCGCGCCGGAACGCAACATCGCGATCGGCAGCGAGACGCCGTGGGGGATCGGGGCGCCGCTGGCCGAGCTGCTGCCCGGCACCACGGCGGTCCGGTTCGACGAGGCGGACCTGGCCGGCCTGGCCGACCCGGCCGGCCGGGTGCTGGCCGGCGGCGGCGAGCGCCCACTGGTGCTGGTGGTCCGCGACGTGCACCGGCACCCGTGGATCGCGGCGGTCCTGGCGGGGGTCCTGCACCGGCGACCGGACGCGATCGTGGTGGAGATGGGCATCCCGGTGACCGTGCTCGGTGGCGTGCACATCGCCACGCACGGCGCGACCAGGGCGCTGGGCCGGGCGGCCGCCGAGATCATCGCCGGATCGCCGGTGCCCGCGCCCCAGCCGCTGGCCGCCTAGGGGTTGTATCGAAGTGGGCGGCCGGGCCACGTCGCCGCCCGTCTCCCACTTCGATGTGGGCCCCGGTCCGTCAGGAACGGGCGACCAGGTCGGCGTACTGCGGGTACTCCTCGATGTACCGGGCGAAGTACGGGCAGGCGGGCACGACCTTCTGCCCGCGACCGCGGATGATCTCCAGGGTGCCCGCGGCGAGTCTGCCGGCGAGGCCCTGGCCACGTTTCTCCGGGGCCGTCTCGGTGTGCAGGATGATCAGGACCCCGTCGCGGACGTGATAGGTGGCCAGAGCGCCGACCTCCCCGTCCACGACCAGCTCGAAGCGGTGCTCGGCGGCGTTGTCCAGCACTTGGTAGTCGCTCATCCGGCACAGCTTAGGGTTGTGCTCACCGCGTACCCTGATAAGGGTGTTGATCTTCAAGCCCCGACCGCGTCTGGCCGCCGCACTCGCCTCGGCCACCCTCGGCCTAGCGCTGCTCACCGCATGCGGTGACGACGTCAGCTGCGGCCTCGACCAATGCACCGTCTCCATCGCCCGCGAGACCAACGCGAGTGTGAGCGTCCTCGGCGTGGAGGCCAAGTTCGTCAGCGCCGACGACAACTCGGTGACCCTGGACGTCGCCGGCGAACAGGTGAGCCTCACGACCGGCGGAGCCGCCACCGAGGTGGCCGGGCTCCAGGTCCAGCTGGAGAGCGTGACGCAGGACCAGATCCAGATCGAGGTCTCCCGCTGACGGGACACGAGCGGTAGCACATCACCGGCGCTGACACACGACGTTTGACGAACGTCGCTTTCGGTGACATGAGGGCCATGTCCACCGCAGCTTCGAACGTCAAGAACACCGCGTCGCGCGCGGCCGAGAGTAAGCCACTGGAGTACCTCGCCCGGGGCGGCTTCATCGGCTACGGCATCATCCACCTGCTCTTCGCCTGGATCGCGCTGCAGGTCGCCTTCGGCGGCTCCGGCCAGGACAGCGACCAGTCCGGGGCACTGCAGACCATCGCCCAGCAGTCCTTCGGCAAGACCCTGCTGATCGTCATCGCCGTCGGCCTGGGGGCGATGGCGATCTGGCAGGCCTTCGAGGCCGCCATCGGTGAGAGCGGCCCGCAGGACCGCACCGCGATGGCCGAGCGGGTCCTCTCCGGCGTCCGCGCCGTCCTCTACACCTACCTGGCCTGGAACGCGATCAAGATCGTCCAGGGCGCCGGCTCCTCGATGGGCGACAGCAACGAGAGCATGACCGCGAAGCTGATGGATTCCAGCGGCGGCCGTCTGCTGGTCGGCGTGATCGGCCTGGTCGTCCTCGGCGTCGGCGTCGGCATGGCGTACTACGGTTACAAGCGGAAGTTCACCAAGCACCTGAACACCCAGGAGATGCAGGCCGGCACCCGCAAGCCGATCATCCGGCTGGGCATGGCCGGTTACATGGCCAAGGGCACCGCGTACGCGATCGCCGGTCTGCTGGTCGTCAGCGCCGCGCTGAACTACGACCCGGACAAGGCCCGTGGCCTGGACGCGGCGCTCAAGACGCTGGCGGGGTACTCCTGGGGCGTCTGGGTGCTGGCGCTGATCGCGGCCGGCATCGCGGCCTTCGGCGTCTACTGCATCGCCCAGGCGAAATACCGCAAGATCTGACCTTTCGGTACCACGGTCCGGCCGAGGCGGCAGGTGTGAGGTTTCTCCGACATCTGCCGCCACCGGTGTTTCCGCCGCCTCTGATGGGCAACGTGGAACGTCGGCAACGAGCACCGATCGTGGAGGTAAGTTCGTGTCCGACGTCATGACTGCCGTGGTCGCCGTGGTAGTGGCGGCCGCCGCGGCGATCGTCCTCGTCGAGGTGATCCACCGGCTGATGAAACGAGCCGGACGGACGTCCGTGCTGGCAGCGGACCTGGCGAAGACGATACACAGACCGTTTCTCACCGCCGTCATCCTTCTCGCCGCGCAACAGGCGATCCGGGTGTACGCCGGAGACTTCCCCGGCCGGGCCGGCGTCATGCACGGCCTGGTCCTGTTCTGCATCGCCGCGTTCGCGTGGCTGATCGGCGCGCTGTCGCTGGTCCTGGAGGACGTGGCGCTGGCCCGCTGGCGTACCGACGTGCCGGACAACCGGCGCCGGCGACGGATCAAGACCCAGGTGGTGATGCTGCGCCGGGTCACCGTGGCCGCGATCGTGGTGATCACGGCCGGGATCATGCTGATGACCTTCCCGGGGGTCCGGGCGGTCGGCGCGAGCCTGCTCGCCTCGGCCGGACTGATCAGCGCCGTCGCGGCACTGGCCGCCCAGACCACCCTCGGCAACGTGTTCGCCGGCATCCAGCTCGCGTTCAGCGACGCGATCCGGGTGGACGACGTGGTCGTGGTGGAGCAGGAGTGGGGCCGGATCGAGGAGATCACCCTGACCGTCGTCGTGGTGCAGATCTGGGACGACCGGCGGCTGATCCTGCCGACCTCGTACTTCACCACCAAGCCGTTCCAGAACTGGACCCGGACCACCTCGGCGGTGCTCGGTACGGCCGAGATCGACGTGGACTGGTCCACCCCGGTCGACGCGCTCCGCGGCGAGTTGCAGCGGGTATGTGAAAGCTCCGACCTGTGGGACAAACGGGTCTGCGTGCTGCAGGTGACCGAGGCGACCGACGGCCGGATCCGGCTGCGGGCGCTGGTCAGCGCGGCCGACGCGGCGGCCCTCTGGGACCTGCGCTGCCTGGTCCGGGAGGGACTGGTCTCGTGGATCTGGGAGAACCAGCGTGCCGCCCTGCCGCGTCTGCGTGCCGAGGTGGGCGACAAGCTGCGCGACCCGCGGCCGGTGAACTCGCGTCCCCTGCACCACGCGGACCTGGACGCCAACTCGGACGCGGCCCGGGTGTTCGGCGGCGGCGACGACGGCGAGGCCCGTGGAGCCGCGTTCAGTGGGCCGGAACCCGAACCGGCCCGCAACTGACGGCTTACCGTCTCTTCCGTGGTGCATCCAGGATTGAGTGGAGTGTGATCAGGGCATACACCGTGCCAACGGAGAGGGGGACACGATGGCCGATGTGGCGCACGAGGTTCCGGCCCGGCCGATCGCCGAGCAGTCCACCGCGGAACTGGTGCAACGCGCGAGCGAGCAGCTGAGCCGCCTGGTCCGGGACGAGATGACCCTGGCCAAGGCGGAACTGGCCGAGAAGGGCAAACGCGCCGGGATCGGTGCGGGTCTGTTCGGCGGCGCGGGCGTGCTTGCCGCGTACGGCGTGGGCGCTCTCATCGCCACCGTGGTCATCGCGCTCGACCTGATCCTGCCGCTCTGGCTCGCCGCCCTGATCGTCACCGTCGTGATCTTCGGAGTCGCCGGGGTGCTGGCACTGCTGGGCAAGGGGCAGCTGAGCCGGGCGGTCCCGCCCGAGCCGCAGTCCGCGATCCAGAGCGTCAAGGCGGATGTGGACGAGGTCAAACACGCGGTCAAGGAGCGTAGCCGGGCATGACGGACAACAACGGCTCCGCGGCGAAACCCGATCTGGTGGCGCTGCGCGAGGAGATCAGGCAGACCCGGGCCGAGCTGGGCCAGACCGTGCAGGCCCTGGCGGCCCGCGCGGACGTCAAGGCGCGCGCCCGGGAACAGGTGGAACAGACCCGGCAGCGGGTGCTCACCCAGGCGTCGGCGGTCACCCGGCGTGCCTCCACCGAGGTACGCGCGAACCCGTTGCCGATGGTGCTGGTGGTCGCCGGCCTGGCGGCCGTCGCCGGGGTGATTCTGATCGTGCGGGGGAGGCGTTGATGGCGGGGCGTATTCAGAAGACTGCGATGAAGCCGGTGAACATGGCGCTCGGCTTCGCGGCCGGCGCGGTGGCCGGGCTCGTCTTCAAGGAGGCGTGGAAGCTCGTCGCCGGCGAGGGTGACGCGCCGGATGCGAACGACGAGGAACGCGGCTGGGGCGAGGTCCTCGCCGCCGCGGCGTTACAGGGTGCGATCTTCTCGCTCGTCCGGGCCGCGGTCCAACGTGGTGGCAACATCGGGACCCGCAAACTGACCGGACAGTGGCCCGACTAGATCATCTTGTGTATCGACAGGAGTCTTGCCGGTCCCCCGCTTCGTGGTCACGAAGTGGGGGACCTTTTCCATATCGGTCACCCATTGTTGGATTCCTTCGAGGGGCAGCTTTGCAGGCCGTTTTTCGGGTACAGTGTGCCCAGTTTTTGCGTACGTGGTTCGCTGCTTCCGCTTGACTGCGGGGCACCGGTTCCCTCCCGGGTGGGATGCCAGGTGTCAAGTGGTTCGAGTGGAGGGGACGTCCTCTGAAAGGGCCGCCTCGCGGCGCCGCTGCTCGAAAACGGTCATCGGCCCCGCGTTCCGCTGCCGTGGTTCTGCGGGCCGGCATTTTCAGAAGGAGAGTTCAGCATGGCGCAAGGAACCGTGAAGTGGTTCAACGCAGACAAGGGCTTCGGCTTCATCACCGTCGACGGCGGGGGTGCTGACGTGTTCGTCCACTTCTCGGCCATCCAGAGCAGTGGTTACCGCACTCTGGAGGAGAACCAGCGGGTGGAGTTCGAGATCGCCCAGGGCCAGAAGGGCCCGCAGGCGGAGCAGGTTCGCCCGCTCTGAGACCTTATCCGCCGGTCGTGAGACCGGCACGCCGACCGCCTGGCGGAGGTCGGCCCGACCGTGGCCCCGCAACCTCGTCGAGGGTGCGGGGCCTCTTTCGTCGTCAGCGCAGCTTCTCCTGAAGCGTCGGTGCAGCCTCTACTGGAGCGTCAGTGCAGCTTCTCCTGAAGCGTCAGCGCGGCCTTTCCTGAAGCGTCAGCGCAGCTTCTTCCGAAGCGCCGGGCGTTCAGGGCAGGGCCGCGGAAGCCTCACGAGCGGCTGTCCGGCGGCGCATCCCGATGACTATGAGAACGAGTCCGGCAACGGCCGACCCGCCACCGGCCGCCGCCATCACGATCTCACCGTGCAGAAGACTGTCGGTGAGGTAGTTCAATCCCTGAAGCGTCCACACCGCGCCCACCACGAGTGCCAGCAGACCGAGTGACATCGGAAGCCAGCCTCGTAAACGCGGCGTCTCGTTTTCATTGTTCACCATTTGTCGTGCACCTGGGGGCGAATCAGCTCATCGTAGGTCGCAGCGATCATTTCTCGGCTTTCCGCCGAGATCGGCGGAAGATCGGCGGCGGCCGCGTTGGCACGCGCCTGTTCCGGGTTACGGGCACCCGGGATGACCACGGTGACGCCGGGCTGGTCGATGATCCAGCGGAGTGCGAACTGCGCCATGGTGGCGCCGGCCGGAACGAGCGGGCGCAGCCGGGAGACCGCCTCCAGTCCGGTCCGGAAGTCCACACCGGAGAACGTCTCGCCGACGTCGAACGCCTCGCCCTGCCGGTTGTAGTTGCGGTGGTCGTCCGCGGAGAACGTGGTGTTCTCGTCGTAGCGGCCGGAGAGCAGGCCACTGGCGAGCGGGACCCGGGCGATGATGCCGACACCGGCCTCCGCGGCGGCCGGCAGCACCCGCTCCAGCGGCTTGAGGCGGAACGCGTTCAGGATGATCTGCACGCTGGCCACCCCGGGACGGGCGATGGCGGCCAGGGCCTCCTCGACCTTCTCGACGCTCACGCCGTACGCCGCGATGCGCTTCTCCTGCACCAGGGTGTCCAGGGAGTCGAACACCTCGTCGGAGGAGAACACCGGGGTGGGCGGGCAGTGCAGCTGCACCAGCTCCAGGGTGTCCACGCCGAGGTTCTGGCGGGAGCGGTCGGTCCAGGCCCGGAAGTTGTCCAGGTGGTAGTTGGCCGGCTCCTGCGGCAGGCGGCGGCCCATCTTGGTGACCACGGTCAGGCCGGGCTTGTCCTTGACGAAGGAGCCGACGATCTGCTCGCTGCGGCCGTCGCCGTAGACGTCGGCGGTGTCGATGAACGTGACGCCGGCGTCCACGGCCGCCTGCAGGGTGGCGTGCGCGTCCTCCTCGCTGACCTCACCCCAGTCGGCGCCGAGCTGCCACGCGCCGAGGCCGACCACACCGGCCGACCGTCCCATCCTCCGAAAGCTGCGATTTTCCACGTCGAGACCCTACCGCCCGCCTGGTAGGTTGAAACAGTACGTACGTACGGTTTTAAAGAAGCAGGAGGCGCCATGTGGGATCCCGCGCTGTACGGACGCTTCGGCGCCGAACGTTCCCGCCCGTTCTTCGACCTGGTCGCCCAGATCGGCGCCCGATATCCGCGGGCCGTCGCCGACCTCGGCTGCGGACCCGGCGACCTGACCCGGACGCTCGCCGAGCGGTGGCCGCTAGCCCGGGTGACCGGGATCGACAACTCGCCGGAGATGATCGGCAAAGCCACCGCCCAGGGCGGCCCGGTCGGCTTCGAGCTCGGCGGGATCGCCGACTGGCACCCGGAACCGGACGTCGACGTGATCGTCACCAACGCCGCCCTGCAGTGGGTTCCGGAGCACCGTGAGCTGCTCGTCCGCTGGGCCGGCGAACTCATCTCCGGCGCCTGGATCGCGATGCAGGTCCCCGGCAACTTCGACAGCCCCGGCCACCGGGCCCTGCGCGACCTGGCCGGCGAGGCGCCCTACGCGGACCGGCTGGCCGGCGTGGTGCGCGCGAACCCGGTCGACGACCCCGAGGACTATGCGGCCCTGCTGACCGCCGCCGGGGCGACCGTGAACGCCTGGGAGACCACCTACCTGCACCTGCTCCCGGACGACGGACCGGACCACCCGGTGCTGCGCTGGATGGAGGGCACCGCGCTGCGCCCGGTCCGTGCCGCCCTCGACGACGAGGCGTGGACCGCCTTCCGTGCCGAGCTGGGCGAACGGATCGCCGCCACCCATACCGCCGGGGACGGCCTCGTCGCCCTCTCGTTTCGCCGTATCTTCGTCGTGGCACGGGTTTCGTGATCTCTTGAGGAGCAGTGTTGTGACCGATCTGGACTCGTTCATCGCCGGCCTGCCGAAGGCCGAGCTGCACGTCCACCATGTGGGTTCGGCGTCGCCGCGGATCGTGGCCGAACTGGCCGCCCGGCACGAGGGCAGCACCCCGGTGCCGGCCGACCCGGAGCAGCTCGCGAAATACTTCGAGTTCCGCGACTTCGCCCACTTCATCGACGTCTACCTGAGCGTCGTGGACCTGATCCGCGACGCCGGTGACGTGCGCCTGCTGACGTACGAGATCGGCCGGGAGCTGGGCCGTCAGCAGGTGCGGTACGCGGAACTGACCGTCACGCCGTACTCCAGTGTGCGACGGGGCATCCCGTCACCGGCGTTCTGCGAGGCGATCGAGGACGCCCGGGCGAGCGCGGCCCGCGACTTCGGGGTGGACATGCGCTGGTGTTTCGACATTCCGGGCGAGGCGGGACTCGCCGCAGCCGAGGAGACGCTGCGGATCGCCCTCGAGGACCGCCCGGATTCTCTGATCAGTTTCGGACTCGGCGGGCCGGAGATCGGGGTGCCACGGCCGCAGTTCAAGCCGTACTTCGACAAGGCGCGGGCGGCCGGGCTGCACAGCGTGCCGCACGCCGGCGAGACCACCGGACCGGAGACCATCTGGGACGCGATCCGGGAACTCGGTGCCGAACGGATCGGGCACGGCATCTCGGCGGCCCAGGACGAGCGTCTGATGGCGTACCTGGCCGAGAACGGCATCCCCCTGGAGGTGTGCCCGACCTCCAACCTGCGCACCCGGGCGGTGGCCGACCTCGACGAGCACCCGATCGCGAGGCTCGTCGCCGCCGGCGTGCCGATCAGCGTCAACTCGGATGACCCGCCGATGTTCGGCACCACCCTGGAGCAGGAGTACGCCACCGCGGCCCGCCTGCTGAAGCTGGACCGGGCCGGAGTGGCCGACCTGGCCCGCGCCGCCGTGAGCCACAGCTTCCTGCCCACGGCCGGCAAGGCCGCGCTGACCGCCGAGATCGACGCCTACGCGGCTACGGCGTGACGTTCGGATAGAGCGGGTCGGCCCACAGGGCCACCATCGCCGCGGTGCCGATGATCAGGATGGTCATCCAGCGCACCATCTTGCGACGGTTGAACCGGGCCGGCTCCTCGGCCGGCTCGGTCTCGCGGTGACTCAGCAGATCAGGCATGACCGCACTCCCTCGCTCGTCATTCGGGCACCGCCGTCCAGCTCTGGTGCCGCTGGCCGCTGTCCGGCTGCAGCACCAGCACCCGGTGGGTGCCGAATCGCTGGGCGCCCACACCGACCACCAGGTCGGCGGTCGCGCTGCGCAGTGTGAATCCGTAGTCCGAGGCCTGCAGGGTCCAGCGGGCCCCCGCCTCGGCCTGGCAGTCGCCCTGCACCAGGGGCGTGCCGGCCGTCGCCGTGCCGTCCAGCGGCACCACGCACCGGCCACTCGCCTTGGAGATCAGCGAGTAGGTGCCGTTCTCCGCCGGGGCGAGCTGCCACTGCTGCTGGGTGCCGCCCTCGTCGTCGGCGAGGGTGACCGGGCTGCCGTCGGCGGTACGCGCCGCGTACAGGTCGGCGGCGCCACCGGTCAGCGCGTTGCTCAGCACGAACCAGGAGTTCTGCACGGGGCTTGCGGCCGGGGCGGTCTCCGCGACACCCTTGGCGGCGTACTCCAGAGCCTTGTTCTTGACCTCGACCGTGTATTTCGCGTTGGGTTTGAGACCGATCAGCCGGGCCCGGGTCGACTTGGTCGAGGCGACCGGCTTGCCGTCCACCCACACCTGATAGGTGGCGTCCTTGTCGGCCGCGCTCCAGAGCAGGCGGACCGAGCTGCTGGTCGCCTCACGGATCTCCAGAACCGCCTGCACCCCGTTGTTGGCCACACCGGGCGACGCGATCACGCCGCCGTCCTCGTGTTCCAGGGTCTGCTCGTCGTCGTCCCCGAAGGCCACCGCGTCCAGCCCCGGCAGGTCCGCGCCGACCGAGATGTCGACGCCGGGCAGCGAGACCAGCGGGCCGGCCGACTTGGTGGCGCTCGGCGACGCGACGGCGCTCGCCGCGGAGTCCGGTGCGGGCACCGGCGCGGCCGAGGTGGTGCCGCCGGCGTCCGGCACGGTGGCGCCGGGGGCGTCCGGGATGTCGTCGCCGCCGTCGCTGCGCAGCAGGAACTCGCTGAGCGCGACGTTCCAGTTCTTGTCCAGGTAGCTGCCGGGCTCCGGGTCGGTGCTGAAGTAGTCGTCGTGCCCGCAGTCCAGCCGGATGCTGTGCTTCTTGGGGCACTCCTCGCGCATCGCCCTGCCGGACCGGTCCTCGCCGCAGAGCAGGTCGTACTCGTCGGTGCAGCTGCCGGTGCCGGTGGAGTTCGGCGAGCCGATCAGCGTCGCGCCCAGCGTGTGGGTCAGCTCGTGGGCGGCCACCGCCGAACTCCAGCAGCCCGAGTCGACCCGGGCGTACGACGGGCCGCCGTTGTTGCGGTTGCCCCGGGTGGGCCGGGTGTCCGCCACGTAGGTGGAGATGCCGCAGTAGACGTTGGTGTCGGAGAAGATCAGGTATTTCCGGTCGGTCCGGTTGTAGCCGAGGTTGCGCAGCGAGTCGACGGTGGCGACGAACGAGTCGAGCGAGCCCGCCGGCAGCTGGATCTCGCTGACGTCCGGCCGGCACTCGGGCGTGGTCACGTAGCGGATGTGACGGGAGCCGCCGGTCTCCGCGGCGCTCGCGTCGTAGATCGCGTCGACGCCGGCCGCCCAGGTGCGGAACGAGTTGAGGAACTTCGCGTAGCGGCTCTCGGTGCCCGCCTCGTGCAGGTAGAGCAGTTGCACCCGCTTGCCGCTGCGGCCGTCGCCGGCGCAGGCCACCGCGTCCGGTCCGAGGATGAAGTCGGCCTGGCCGGGAGCGGCGTCCGGGACGAGTGCCGGGGCGTCCGCGGTCAGCGCGCTGCCACCCAGGTCACGGGCGATCTCGGCGTCCGGCGGGACGGCGGAGGACTCGCGGCTGACCGTGGTCACCTCGCGGATGCCCTCGGTCACCGGGGCGACGTCGCGGCGCACCGCGAGGCCGGCCGGGGCGGTGTCCGGACCGAACGTGCAGGTCTCCTCATAGAGCTGGTACGCACCGGAGCAGAGCGTCCCGGCGGCGGCCAGTGCGAGTCCGCTGTAGACCAGTCCCTGATCCGGGACGTCCTCCGGCACCGCGGGCATCGTGGAACGGCCGTCGGTGTCGTCAGTGCCGATCACGTGGGGGCCGACGACGGCTCCGACACCGAGCAGAACCATGCCGAGCACCACGGGAAGGAGTCGAACAGTTGCCGAGCGTGCCGAAGAGCCGGATCGTTCGGCTGCCGCGTGGCGCCGCCTCTCCGGTGACGCCTCGCGGAACGCTGGCCGGCGATGCGCGGACACTGCGTCTCCTTGTCGTGCGGGTGACGGTGGGAGGAGCCCATGGGGTGGCCACCTCCCACCGCGCAGGGCTTCGTCGGTCGCGGGGCGATGGGGACGCGCTGCGGGTTGCGAACCGTCGAAGCCGGATGGGATCGGAGGGAACACTGCCAGTCCTGGGGCCCCAGGGGAACGAACTTCATGAAGATATAAGCAAGAGCTGTCCCGGCCGGGTGACAAGGGCCCATCGGCACTTGCCGGTCCGGGACACCGGTGATCGCGTCCTATTCGCGGCCTGGTCGGCCCCGGCGCCGTCGTTCCGGATCGCGGTCGCGTCCGATCCGGCCCCGGCCGACCAGGCCGAAGCGGCTCGGTTGCTTGGGCGTCGCGTCCGCGTCGGCCAGCAGCATGACGACGCTCGCGCCGCCCATCGCCGCCCGGTCCAGGCTCACCGACCCGCCGGTGGCCTGCGCCACCCGCCGGACGATGTCGAGTCCCAGTCCGGTCGAGCCCTGGTTGCTCTGGCCGCGCCGGATCGCGCCCGCCGGGTCCGGGATGCCCGGTCCGGCGTCGTCCACCCGCAACGCCACCCAGCCGTCCCGCCGGGAGATCCCGACCTCGAACGCGGTGCCCTGCGGGGTGTACCGGAAGACGTTGCCCAGCACCGCGTCCAGCGCGGCGGCCAGTTCGGCCCGGGCCACCGGGACCGGGATCCGCAGGTGCGCACCGACCACCCGGTACTGCCGTTCCTGGTCACCGGCGAGCGCGGACCAGAACATCATCCGCTCGCGGACCACCTCGCTGGCGTCGCACAGGCCGTCCTCGGGGGCCGCGACCTGCGCGGCGACCGCCTGCCGGGTGGTGTTGATCAGGTGGTTGACCTCGTCCTCGAGGGTGCCGATCGCCTGCCGGATGCGCCGGATGCCCCGGCGGCGGTCCACCTCGTCGGCGGACAGGCTCATGATCTGGGTGTCGTCCGGGTCGAGTGCCTCGGCGTCCAGCCGCAGCGCGGTCAGCGGGGTCCGCAGCCGGTGCGACAGGTCGGCGACCAGTTCGCGCTCGTCGGTCCGGGAGGTGACCAGCCGGTCGGCCATCCGGTTGAACGCGTACCCGGCCTCGGCCAGCTCACGGGGGCCGGACGGGGAGATCCGCACGGCCAGGTCGCCGTCGGCCACCGCGAGGGCCGCGTCGACCAGGTTGCGGGCCGAGTCGACCGCCCCGCGGGCCAGCCGGTCCACCACGAACACCGCGCAGCCGACCAGGAACACCGCGAGACCGAGCAGCAGCCACCAGTCCCGGGCGGTGTTCTCGTCGAGGTCGGCGTCCGGGACGAACGCCTCCACCACCAGGGTGCGGCCGCCGGCGGTGACCGACTGCAGCCGGACCACACCACCGGGGACGTCGGCCACGGTCGGCTCGGGTGCGGTCGCGGCCCGGTCGATCAGCGCGCCACCGGCCCGGCCACCCTCGCTGGGGGCGATGCCCGGGGTGTGCACGACCGGGTTGCCCCCGGCCGCGGCGATCGCGGCGGCGACACCCTTCTCGCCCGCTCCGGCGGTGATCGCGCCGGCCACCGTCGCGGTCCGCGCGGCGGCGTCGGCGACCGCGGCGTCCCGGTGGTCGTTGCGCAGACCCCAGCCCAGAGGCAGCAGGAAGACCAGCGAGGCGACCGCCGTGGTGGCGGCGGTCGTGTACGCCAGCCGCAACCTCAGTCCGGTGCCACCAACCGGAATCCGACCCCCCGCACGGTGCGCAGGTAGCGGGGCTTCGCCGCGGATTCGCCCAGCTTCCGGCGCAGCCAGTACAAATGAACGTCGATGGTCTGGTCCTCGCCGACCGATGGCTGTCGCCATACCTCCTCCAACAGCTCGCGACGGGAGACCACTCGGCCCGGACGGGCGGCGAGATAGGCCAGCAGATCGAATTCCTTACGGGTGAGCGCCAGTGGCTGCTCGGCCAGACTGGCACTGCGCTCGCCGACGTCCACCCGCAGCTCGCCGACCTCGTAGACGGCGGGTTGCTGGGCGCGGCTGGCCCGGCCCACCCGCCGCAGCACGGTGGCGATGCGGGCGTCCAGGTGGGCGCCGGTGAACGGCTTGACCATGTAGTCGTCGGCCCCGGCCCGCAACAGGCGGACCACGGTCTGCTCGTCGTCGCGGGCGGTGGCGATGATGATCGGCACGTCGGTGATGCCGCGCAGCATGCGCAGCGCGTCGGAACCGTCCAGGTCGGGCAGCCCCAGGTCGAGCACGACCAGATCCGGGGTCTCCGCGGCGACGCGCCGCAGCGCTTCCAGCGCGGTGCCGACGGCGTGCACGGCGTGCCCCCGGTCGGCTAACGACCGGAGCATGGCGCCGCGCACGACATGATCGTCCTCGACGAGCAACACCGTGGCCATGCGAAGACCGTAGCGTCTGGCGTGGTGAGAACCCAAAGGGTGATGCAGCGAGATTCTTTGATGACGCTCAGTGATGGAATACGATCCGAAGTGCTGATGTCATTCACTCTGTTCCCCAGTACACGCCTCGCCCTGGCCCTCGAGAGCCTGGCCGGCCTCAGTGTCGGCGACGCCCTCGGCGCCCAGTACTTCGTGCCCGGAAACCACCCGTCCGACCTGTTGCGGGCCCGGGTGCCGGCCGCACCCTGGGAGTGGACCGACGACACCGAACAGGCGTGCTGCCTGGTCACCGCGCTCGGCGACGGCGACTTCGACCGGGACGGGTTCGCCGAGACGCTGGCCCGGCGCTTCGACGCGTACCGCGGGTACGGACCGGGCGCGGTGGTGATGCTCCGGGAGATCCGTGAGGGCCTGCCCTGGCCGATCGCCGCCGCGAGCGCGTTCGACGGACAGGGTTCCTGCGGCAACGGCGCGGCGATGCGGGCCGCCCCGCTGGGCGCCTGGCACGCCGACTCGCTCGCCCACGCGGCCGCCCAGGGCGCCCGCGCCGCCGAGGTGACCCACGCGCACGCGGAGGGGATCGCCGGCGGGGTGGCGGTGAGCGTGGCCGCCGCGGTCGCCGCGGCCGGCCGCCTCGACGGGCGCCGGCCGGAACCCGCCCAGCTGCTGCTGGCCACCGCCGCGCACACCCCCGCGGGATCGGTGCACGACGGCCTGATCGAGGCCGCCGGCATCACCGGAGGCCTGGAGGAGGCGGCCCACCGGCTGGGGAACGGGGCACGGGCACTGGCCCAGGACACCGTTGCCTACGCGCTCTGGGCGGCGGCCCGCTACCTGGACGACTATCCGGCGGCCGTGGCGGCGTGCGTGATCGCCGGCGGGGACGTGGACACCACCGCGGCCATCGCGGGAGGGGTGGTCAGCGCGTACACCGGCGTGGAGGGCATCCCGGCCGCCTGGCTCGCCGCCCGGGAGCCGCTGCCCGGCTGGCTGCCGGTGACGGGCGGCGGGTGACCTCGCGCGCCGCCCGAACCCGGCCTGAACCCGGCGGATAGCATCGGTGACGGCCCGGACGACCGGGCCGTTCCTTCGTGAATGGAGAACACCGTGTCTGCACCCCGTACACCCGCTGTGGCCGACCCCCTAGTCGTCCCGGCCGGGACTACGGCGGCCGACGCGGTGTCCGCCGCCGGGCTCCCTGCGAACGGGCCGAAGGCGATCGTCGTGGTCCGTGAGGCCGACGGCCGGCTGCGCGACCTGGACTGGGCGCCGGCCGCTGACACCGAGGTCACCCCGGTCGCCATCGACACCCCGGACGGCCTGGACGTGCTGCGGCACTCCACCGCCCACGTGCTGGCCCAGGCCGTGCAGGACGTCTTCCCGGAGGCGAAGCTGGGCATCGGCCCGCCGATCCGGGACGGTTTCTACTACGACTTCGACGTGGAGAAGCCGTTCCAGCCCGAGGACCTGACGAAGCTCGAGAAGCGGATGCAGGAGATCGTCAAGGCCGGGCAGACCTTCCGCCGCCGGGAGTACTCGTCTCTCGACGAGGCCAAGGCGGAGCTGAAGGACGAGCCGTTCAAGCTCGAACTGGTCGACATCAAGGGTGACGTGGACCCCGAGGCGGTGGCCGTCGGCGCCGGCGAGCTGACCCACTACGACAACCTGAACAAGGACGGCGAGCGGGTCTGGGGCGACCTCTGCCGCGGTCCGCACCTGCCGACGACCCGGCTCATCCCGGCGTTCAAGCTGATGCGCTCGGCGGCGGCGTACTGGCGGGGCTCGGAGAAGAACCCGCAGCTCCAGCGGGTCTACGGCACGGCGTGGCCGTCGCGGGACGAGCTCAAGGCGTACCTGAACAGGCTCGCCGAGGCCGAGCGTCGCGACCACCGCAAGCTCGGCACCGAGCTGGACCTCTTCTCGTTCCCCGACGAGATCGGCTCCGGCCTGGTGGTCTTCCACCCCAAGGGCGGTGTGATCAAGCGGGAGATGGAGGACTACGTCCGGGCCCGCCACATCGAGGAGGGCTTCCAGTACGTCGGCTCCCCGCACATCACCAAGGAGAACCTGTTCCTGACGTCGGGCCACCTGCCCTACTACAAGGACACGATGTTCCCCCCGATGGAGCTGGAGGGGGCGAACTACTACCTCAAGGCGATGAACTGCCCGATGCACAACCTGATCTTCAGGTCGCGCGGGCGGTCCTACCGTGAGCTGCCGATGCGGCTCTTCGAGTTCGGCACGGTCTACCGCTACGAGAAGTCCGGCGTGGTGCACGGCCTGACCCGGGTGCGCGGCCTGACCCAGGACGACTCGCACTCCTACGTCACCGCCGAGCAGGCGCCGGGCGAGATCAAGCACCTGCTGAACTTCGTGCGGTCGCTGCTCGACGACTTCGGCCTGGACGACTACTACCTCGAGCTGTCGACCCGGGACCCGCAGAGCGACAAGTTCATCGGCTCGGACGAGCAGTGGGAGACCGCCACCAAGGTCCTCGAGGATGTGGCCACCGAGTCCGGCCTGGAACTCGTCCTCGACCCGGGCGGCGCGGCCTTCTACGGCCCCAAGATCAGCGTGCAGGCGAAGGACGCGATCGGCCGGACCTGGCAGATGTCGACGATCCAGTACGACTTCAACATGCCGGCCCGGTTCGGTCTGGAGTACCAGGCGGCCGACGGTTCCCGCCAGGAGCCGGTGATGATCCACTCGGCGAAGTTCGGCTCCCTGGAGCGGTTCTTCGGTGTGCTGGTCGAGCACTACGCGGGCGCGTTCCCGGCCTGGCTGGCGCCGGTGCAGGTGGTCGGCATCCCGATCCGCGACGACCACGCTTCGTACCTCGAGGAGTTCGTCACGCTTCTTCGTAAGAAAGGCATCCGTGCCGAGGTGGATCACTCCACCGATCGGATGCAGAAGAAGATCCGCACCGCCCAGCAGCAGAAGATCCCGTTCATGGCCATCGCCGGCGACGACGACGTGAACGGCGGGACCGTGTCGTTCCGCTACCGCGACGGCTCGCAGCGTAACGGCGTCTCGATCGACGAGGCCGTCGCGCACGTCGTGGAGATCGTCAAGTCCCGGGTCAACACCGGGCCCTCCGCAGCCTGACCTGTGCTCCCGTCCGTCCGGCCCGGCTCCTTCGCATCGGGCCGGACGGCGGGGCAGCGTTTAGGATGCGGATCGTGGATGAGCATCGGGCGGGTGAACCGGACGGTCTGGAGCGTCTCTGGGCGCCGCATCGGATGGATTACGTCACCGGTGAGAGCCGTCCGGCCGGCTGCGCGTTCTGCCTGGCACCCGGTCTGCCGGAGGCGTCCAGCCTGGTGGTGGCGCGCGGCGAGCTGGTCTTCGTGGTGCTCAACCTCTATCCGTACAACCCCGGGCACCTGATGGTCTGCCCGTACCGGCATGTCGCCGACTACACCGAGCTGACCGACGCCGAGACGGGGGAGCTGGCCGCGTACACCCGGACGGCGATCCGGGTGATCCGGTCGGTGAGCAGCCCGCACGGCATGAACATCGGGATGAACCAGGGCGCGATCGCCGGCGCCGGCATCGCCGAGCACCTGCACCAGCACATCGTGCCGCGGTGGGGCGGCGACGCGAACTTCATGTCGACGATCGGGCGGACCAAGGTGATGCCGCAGCTGCTCGGTGACACCCGTGAGCTGCTCCTGAAGGCGTGGCCCGCCGCCTAGACACGTCTCGTGGTCAGCGCCCGTGGTGATTTGAGGCGCTCAGCGCGGCGGTAGTCACCACGTTCCACGGCGGGTGTGGTGATTCGGGGCGCTCAGTGCGGCCGTAATCACCACACCCCACCGCGGGTGTGGTGACTTCGGGTGCCCAGCGCGCCTGAAGTCACCACGCGGACGGGCTTCGCACCCAGACCACGAGACGTGTCTGGCGCCCGCATACCGGCGGCCGGGTCCTCGCGCCGATGTACGAGGCGGCGAACGCCATCACTATCTGACCGCGGTGTGCTCCTTGCGGGCCACGTCGGCCAGGTTCGCCGGCATCGGCTCGTGACGCAGGTAGCGCCGGGTGAACGTGCCGGTCCCCGAGGTGATCGCACGCAACTCCACGACGTACCGGACCAGTTCGGTCGCCGGGACCTCGGCCCGCACCACGCTGGCCTCGCCCGCCCCGCCGGACTCGCTGCCCAGAGGATGCCCGCGCCGGCCGGAGAGGTCGCTCATGACCGCCCCGACGTAGGCCTCGGGGACGCGTACCTCGATCTCGTCGACCGGCTCCAGGAGGGTGACCCGGCCGTTCTCCGCCGCGGCCCGCAGCGCCAGCGCGCCGGCCGTCTGGAAGGCGGCGTCCGACGAGTCCACGCTGTGCGCCTTGCCGTCGTAGAGGGTGACCCGCACGTCGACCACCGGGCACCCGGCCGTCAGGCCCTTCTCCAGCTGGGTCCGCACCCCCTTCTCCACGGAGGGGATGTAGTTGTGCGGCACCGCGCCACCGACCACCTTGTCCACGAACTGGAAGCCCTCGCCCCGGCCGAGGGGTTCCACCTCGATGTCGCAGACGGCGAACTGCCCGTGGCCGCCGGACTGCTTGACGTGCCGCCCGTGGCCCTTGGCGCTCGCGCCGAACGTCTCCCGCAACGCCACCTTGACCGGCTCGGTGTCCAGGTCGACGCCGCCCGCGCGGAGCCGGTCGAGGACCACGTCGGCGTGGGACTCGCCCATCGTCCAGAGCACCAACTGGTGGGTCTCCGGATTGCGTTGCAGCCGCAGTGTCGGGTCGCCGGCCACCAGCCGGGCCAGGTTCTTGGCCAGGGCGTCCTCGTCGGAGCGGGTCTTGGCCACCACCGCGATCGGCAGCAGCGGCTCGGGCATCGACCACGGCTCCATCAGCAGCGGGTCGTCCTTGGCGGAGAGGGTGTCGCCGGTCTCCGCCGAACCCGACTTGGTGATCGCGCAGATGTCGCCGGCCAGGGCGTACCCGACCTCGCGCAGCTGGGCGCCGAGCGGGGCGTAGACGTGCGCCACCCGTTCGTCGGCGTCGTGGTCGGGGTGCCCGCGTTCGGCCATGCCGTGGCCGGAGACGTGCAGTGTCTGGTCCGGCCGCAGCGTGCCGGAGAAGACCCGGACCAGTGAGACCCGTCCGACGTGCCGGTCGATCGTGGTCCGCACCACCTCGGCCACCAGCGGGCCGTCCGGGTCGCAGGCGAGTGGCGGGCGTGGCGAGCCGTCCACTCCGGTGACCACCGGCGGTTCGTGTTCCAGCGGCGACGGCGCTCCGGCGACCAGCCCGTCGAGCAGCGCGTCCAGCCCGAGGCCCGTGTCCGCGCTGACCGGGATCACCGGGTGGAAGTTGCCCCGGGCGACCGCCTTCTCCAGGTCCGGTACCAGCGCTTCGGTGCTGATCAGCTCCCCGCCGATGTACCGGTCCATCAGGCTCTCGTCCTCGCTCTCGGCGATGATCGCCTCGATGAGGGTGTTGCGGTCGTCGGCGACCGGGTTCATGTGTTCCCGCTCCGCCTCGCCGGTCCGCGGGGGGTAGCCCTGCGAGTAGTCCAGCACCCGGAGGGTGACCAGCCCGAGCAGCCCGGCGAACGTCTGCCCGTCGTCGCCGAGCATCGGCTGGTAGATCGGCAGGACGTTCTCGCCGAACGCGTCCTGGCACTCCTGCAGCACCTGCTCGTAGTCCGCCCGCGGGTGGTCCAGGCGGGTGATCGCCACGGCCCGCGGCATGCCCACCGCCGCGCACTCCTCCCAGAGTGCCACGGTGGAGTCGTCCACCCCGTCGACCGCCGAGACGACGAACAGCGCGGCGTCCGCGGCCCGCAGGCCGGCTCGCAACTCCCCGACGAAGTCGGCGTAGCCCGGTGTGTCGAGCAGGTTGATCTTCACACCTTCGTGGACGAGCGGCGCGCAGGACAGCGCCACCGACCGCTGCTGCCGCACCGCCGCCGGGTCGTGGTCGGTCACCGTGGTGCCGTCGGCCACCGTGCCGGCTCGCGGAATCGTGGCCGTGGCGGCGAGCAGCGCCTCGACCAACGTCGTCTTCCCCGCGCCGGAATGGCCGACCAGCACCACGTTGCGAACTCTGCCGGGATCTGTCACCACCGGCGCGTTCGCGCCGGTAAGTCCTCTCTCCGAAGTTTTCTGCGCCATGCCGAGCGCTCCTGTCGTTTCCAGTTTGTTACACCGCTGTTCTCTGAATCCCACACCCGGGGATGTACCGGCGGCAAGGACCACCGGCACCAGAACTGTGCCGGATGGTGACGATCCGGCCAACCGGGGGGCGAGCCGTACCGCCGCTGGTCGCGCGCCGTTATGGTGAGACGGCCATGGCAAAGATCGTTCAAACCACCGCGCGGGCCTTCGCTGCGTACGGCATCGAGCCGGTCGCCCGTCTCCTTCTACGAATCGGCGTCACACCCAACGCGGTCACCGTCGCGGGCACCGTCGGAGTTCTCATCGGGGCGTATTTCGGAGCTCTGGGCCATCTTCTGGCGGGCACCGTGATCGTAACCGCCTGCGCTCTCACCGACGCCCTGGACGGCACAATGGCCCGGATGCGGGGAGGTTCCGGCAAATTCGGGGCACTCCTCGACTCCTCCATGGACCGGCTGGCCGACGGTGCCGTGTTCAGCGCCACCGTCTACTACCTCGCCACCGAGGGCAACCCGTACGGCGGCGTCGTCGCCGCCCTGATCAGCCTGGTCGCCGGCCAGGTCGTGTCGTACGTCAAGGCTCGCGCGCAGAGCCTCGGCCTGAACGCCGACGTGGGCATCGCCGAACGTCTGGAACGCCTGTTGATCGTCGGTGTCGGCGGTCTGCTCGGCGCGGCCGGCCTCACCTGGGGCCTGCCCGCGGCGCTGTGGATCCTCGCCGTCCTCTCCCTGGTCACTGTCCTGCAGCGGCTGATCAGTGCGGCCCGCTCCGATGTGAAGGCGCCTGCCGCGTGAAGGAACGTCTGACCGAGTTCGGTTTCATCGCCGGATGGCGCCTGGTCCGCGCCCTGCCCCTGCCCGCGGCCCAGGCCCTGTTCCGGGCCGGCGCCGACCGGGCGTTCCGGGGTGGCGGGCCGGGTGTGCAGCGGCTGCGCCGCAACCTGAGCCAGGTGGTCGGGTCGGACGCCCCGGACGACCTGGTCCGGGACGCGCTGCGTTCCTACGCCCGCTACTGGATGGAGGCGTTCCGCCTGCCGTCGAAGAACCGGCGGGACTTCCTCGACGGCTTCTTCATGGAGGCGGAGGGCTACCAGAAGCTCAAGAAGGCGGCCGAGGGCGGCACCGGGGCGATCCTGGCCCTGCCGCACGTGGCGAACTGGGACGCCGCCGGGGCGTGGGTCTGCGCACACGACTGGCCGCTGATCACCGTCGCCGAGCGGCTCAAGCCGGAGGCGGTGTACCGGCAGTTCCTGGCGTACCGGGAGAAGCTCGGCATGAAGGTCCTGCCGCTGACCGGCGGCGAGCGGCCCGCGCTCGACGTGCTCGGCGAACACCTCACCGAGGGCTGGGTGGTGGCGCTGCTCGCCGACCGTGATCTGTCCCGGTCCGGCGTCGAGGTGGAGTTCTTCGGCGGGCGGACCCGGATGCCGGCCGGCCCGGCGATCCTGGCCATCCGCACCGGCGCGCCGCTCTACGCCGTCGACTGCTGGTTCGAGGAGAACCGCGTCATGTCCCGGACCCGGGAGGTCGTTCCGCCCACCGACGGCCCGCTCGACGAACGGGTCAAGAAGACGACGCAGCTGCTCGCGGACGCCTACGCGGCGGGCATCGCCGAGCACCCGCAGGACTGGCACATGCTCCAGAAGCTCTGGCTCTAGGGGGCACGGTGCGTATCGGGATCGTGTCCCCGTACTCGTTCGACGTGCCCGGCGGGGTCCAGAACCACATCATGGACCTCGCCGAGGCGCTGATCGGTCTCGGGCACGAGGTCAGCGTGCTGGCACCGGCCGACGACGACGCCGAGCACCCGCCCTACGTCGTCCCGGCCGGGCGGGCGCTGCCGTTGCCCTACAACGGTTCGGTCGCCCGGATCGCCTTCGGCCCGGTCTCCACCGCCCGGGTACGCCGTTGGCTGCGCAAGGGCGAGTTCGACGTGCTGCACGTGCACGAGCCGCTCTCGCCGAGCCTGTCGTTCCTGGCGGTGGTCTCGGCGCGCGGGCCGGTGGTGGCCACCTTCCACACCGCGATGACCCGGTCGCGGGCGCTGTCGGCTGCGCAGACGTTCCTGCAACCGGTGATCGAGAAGATCACCGCGCGGATCGCGGTCAGCGAGCTGGCCCGCAAGGTGCAGGTGGAGCACCTCGGCGGCGGCGCGGTGGAGATCCCCAACGGGGTCGCGGTGGCCAAGTTCGCCTCGGCTGCGCCGTTGCCGGGATGGCCCGGCGAGGGTGGGACGCTGGGCTTCCTGGGCCGCTTCACCGAGCCGCGCAAGGGCTTCCCGCTGTTGCGTACGGCGTACGTGAGGCTGGCGAAGGAGCGGCCCGGGCTGCGGCTGCTCGTGGCCGGGCCGGGCGACCGCGACGAGCTCTACTCGGACATACCTCCCGAACTCCACGAAAGGGTGGAATTCCTGGGATTGGTGTCCGAGTCTGACAAGGCGCGGATGCTGCGCAGCGTCGACGTGTACGTGGCACCGAACACCGGCGGCGAGAGTTTCGGCATGATCCTCACCGAGGCGATGGCGGCCGGAGCGGCCATCGCGGCCAGCGACCTGGACGCGTTCCGCCGGGTCCTGGACGGCGGCCGGGCCGGGGCACTGTTCCCGAACGGGGACGTCACCGCCCTCACCGGCCTGCTCGGCGAGCTGCTGGATGATCCCGTACGCCGGGACGGTCTGTCATCGTGCGCCCGGATCGTAGTCGGCGCGTTCGACTGGCCCAGCGTGGCCACCCGGGTCCTCGAGGTGTACGCGACGGCGATCGAAGCCACCGACGGACGGGTTTTCGACGACGAGTGAACCTGACCACGGTGAGTCCACATGCCGGGCACTACGATGCCCGGCATGTGGTGGGTGGTGGGAGTCGTCGCGCTGACGGCGATCTTCTCGGCGTACCTGGGCTGGACGGCTCAACGGGTGGAGCGGGTGCACATGCGGGCGCAGTCCGCCGAACGTGCCCTCGACGCGCACCTGGTGCGCCGGGCCGCCGCGGCTGCGGTGGTCGCCGAGCAGAACGAGTCGGTCGAGCTCTACGCCGCGGCGCGGCTGGCGCTGGACGCCGAACCGGGTGACCGGGAGACCGCGGAGAACGACCTGACCCGCCAGCTGCAGGCGGTCACCCTCGACCCGTCCGACCCGGCAGCCCGGGCGCTGATCAACACCAGCCGCCGGGTGGTGCTGGCCCGGCAGGTGCACACCGACCAGGTCCGGGACGCGCAGACCGCCCGCGACCGGGTGCTGGTCCGGATGCTCCTGCTGAACCGGCGGTACCGCAAGCCGGAGTACTTCGACATCGTCGAGCCGGTGCTGCCCGACCTGCCGCCGCTGACCGTGCCCGCCCCGGCCTCCCCGTCCGACCCGCCCACCGTGGTGGCCTCCGGCGCCTGACGGGGTGTGTCGACTTGGGGCGCGTAGCGCGCCCGAAGTCGTCACGCTGTTGGGGGTGTGTTGATTCGGGGCGCGGAGCGCGCCTTGAATCAACACACCGGAAGGTGCGCGGGGTGGGTCACCAGCCCCGTTCGGCGAGGCGGTGCGGGACCGGCTCGGCCTCGACGTTGATGCCGACCATGGCCTCGCCCAGCCCGCGCGACACCTTGGCGAGCACGTCCGGGTCGTCGTGAAAGGTGGTCGCCTTGACGATCGCGGCGGCCCGCTGCGCCGGGTTGCCGGACTTGAAGATGCCGGAACCGACGAACACGCCCTCGGCGCCGAGCTGCATCATCATCGCCGCGTCGGCCGGGGTGGCGATCCCGCCCGCGGTGAACAGCACGACCGGCAGGCGGCCCGCCTCGGCGACCTCCTTGACCAGCTCGTACGGCGCCTGCAGCTCCTTGGCGGCGACGTAGAGTTCGTCCTCCGCGCACGTCTGCAGCCGGCGGATCTCGGCCCGGATCCGGCGCATGTGCGTGGTGGCGTTGGAGACGTCCCCGGTGCCGGCCTCACCCTTCGAGCGGATCATGGCAGCGCCCTCGGTGATCCGGCGCAGCGCCTCGCCCAGGTTCGTCGCCCCGCACACGAACGGGACGGTGAACTGCCACTTGTCGATGTGGTTCGCGTAGTCGGCCGGGGTCAGCACCTCGGACTCGTCGACGTAGTCCACCCCGAGTGCCTGCAGCACCCGGGCCTCGACGAAGTGGCCGATCCGGGCCTTCGCCATCACCGGGATGGACACCGCGGCGATGATCCCGTCGATCATGTCGGGGTCGGACATCCGGGAGACGCCGCCCTGGGCGCGGATGTCGGCCGGGACCCGCTCCAGCGCCATCACCGCGACGGCGCCGGCGTCCTCGGCGATCTTCGCCTGCTCCGGGGTGACCACGTCCATGATCACGCCGCCCTTGAGCATCTCGGCCATGCCGCGCTTGACGCGTGCGGTGCCTACGGCGGACTGGTTTTCGGACATGAGCAATCGGCTCCTTACGCAGGGTGATGGTCAACGGAATCCTACGAAGCCGTGACCCGCCCGCCGATAGCCAATCGACCTCCCGGTGGCCTGCTCGAACACCCCTGCCTAGAGTGGCGTCGTGAACATCGGAGTGCTCGCTCTGCAGGGCGACGTGCGCGAACACCTGGCGGCGCTGGCCGAGTCGGACGTGCTGGCCCGGCCGGTCCGGCGACCCGAGGAGCTCGACGACGTCGACGGCCTGGTGATCCCGGGCGGGGAGTCGACCACGATCAGCAAGCTGGCGGTCGCCTTCGGCCTGACCGGCCCGATCCGCGAGCGGATCGCCGGCGGGATGCCGGTCTACGGCTCCTGCGCCGGCATGATCATGCTGGCCGGGACGGTGCTGGACGGGCGTCCCGACCAGGAGTCGTTCCGGGGGATCGACATGACCGTGCGGCGCAACGCGTTCGGCCGGCAGGTCGATTCGTTCGAGGCGCCGGTGGCGATCGACGACATCGCGGGCGGTGATTTTCGCGCCGTCTTCATCCGCGCGCCGTGGGTCGAGGAGGTCGGCACGGACGTGCGGGTGCTGGGCCGCGTCGCCGACGGGGCCGCCGCCGGTAGGATTGTCGCCGTTCGGCAGGGGAACCTGCTCGCCACGGCTTTCCACCCGGAGCTCACCGGAGACCTCCGCGTCCACCGGTACTTCGTCGCGATGGTCCGCCAGGCCGCACCCGTTCGGTAGACACGGAGGTTACGCATGTCCGGCCACTCCAAGTGGGCGACGACCAAGCACAAGAAGGCCGTCATCGACGCCAAGCGCGGCAAGATGTTCGCGAAGCTGATCAAGAACATCGAGGTCGCGGCCCGGACCGGTGGCGGCGACCCCTCCGGCAACCCCACGCTCTACGACGCCATCCAGAAGGCGAAGAAGTCGTCGGTTCCGAACGACAACATCAACAACGCGGTCAAGCGGGGCTCCGGCCTCGAGGCCGGCGGCGCCGACTGGCAGACGATCATGTACGAGGGCTACGGCCCGAACGGCGTGGCGATCCTGATCGAGTGCCTCACCGACAACCGCAACCGGGCCGCCACCGAGGTCCGGACCCGGCTGACCCGCAACAACGGCACGTTCGCCGACGCGGGTTCGGTGTCCTACCTGTTCAACCGCAAGGGCGTGATCATCGTCCCGAAGGACGGCACGACCGAGGACGACGTCATGCTCGCCGTCCTGGACGCGGGTGCCGAGGACGTCAACGACCTGGGCGACTCGTTCGAGGTGGTCACCGCGCCGACCGACCTGGTCGCGGTGCGCACCGCGCTGCAGGGCGCCGGCATCGACTACGACTCGGCCGAGTCGTCGCTGGTGCCGACCATGACGGTCCCGCTCGACGAGGACCCGGCCCGCAAGGTGTTCAAGCTGATCGACGCGCTCGAGGACTGCGACGACGTGCAGAACATCTACGCCAACTTCGACATCTCCGACGAGGTCATGGCGGCCATCGAGGAGTGATCCCTCCTCGCGTTCCGGGCCGGTCCTGCGGGGCCGGCCCGGCGTGTTCTCAGGGGCCGTGGGTGCCGAGCCAGGTGAAGTACTGGAGCATCCCGACGATCAGCACGGTTCCGGTGACGGCCCGCAGCACGATCTGCCGCCACTGACTGCGGCGCCAGGCGTGCACCCAGGCTATTCCGGCATCCGCGACGGCGTCCCGCGGTGCTCCGGTCGTACCCCGAAGGATCTCGGCTTTGCGCAGTGCCAGGCTGCCGCCCTCGATGATCGGCGGGACCACCGGGGGTGGTGGGCGCAGGCCGAGGACCTCGACCGGATAGATCTGCTCGTCGCGCCACCGGCCGGCCCGGCCGACGAGCCGCCGGCGTAGATAGGCGCTCGTCGCGTCGGTCCGTGTGATGCGGCCCCACCAGCGCAGCCGCCGCCAGTGCGCGGCCAGATCGATCAGCACCTCGCTGTAGATCTCCGCCGCCACGGCGTCGCCGCCGACCAGCCGCGACGCCTCCCCGCGCAGGTCACGACGGTGCTCGGTGACGAAGGCGACGTAGTCCGGCGGCGGATCGTCGTCCATGGGCGCGATGAGGTACACGGCGGCCTCCCGGCCCATCGTCGAGGCGTGTCGGCGGCGGGCGCAAGTGACAGTCGTATTAGGGTGTCGAACACGCGTTCGCGAAGGGGAGGTCCGTGGTGCGGGTGCTCGGCATCGATCCGGGGCTGACGCGGTGCGGTGTCGGCGTCGTCGAGGGCATGCCGGGCCGGCCGGGCACGCTGATCGACTACCACGTGGTGCGCAGCGAGCCGGACGAGGACATCGCCCTGCGCCTGCTCAACCTGGACCTGCGCCTCACCGCGCTGGTCGCCGAGCACAAGCCGGACAGCGTGGCCGTCGAGCGGGTGTTCGCCCAGCACAACGCCCGGTCGGTGATGGGCACCGCGCAGGCCAGCGGCATCGCGATCCTGGCCGGCGCGCGGGCCGGACTGCCGGTGCAGACCTACACCCCGAGCGAGGTCAAGGCGGCCGTGACCGGGTCCGGCACGGCCGACAAGGCACAGGTCACCGCGATGGTGACCCGCCTGCTGCGGCTGGCCGCGCCACCCAGGCCGGCCGACGCGGCCGACGCCATCGCCATCGCCATCTGCCACATCTGGCGCGGGGGCACCCGTGCGAAGATCGAGGCCGCAGCCCGCAGGAGTCTCCGATGATCGCAAGTGTGCGCGGTGTGGTCACCGCGATCCTTCCGGACAGCGCCGTCGTCGAGGTCGGCGGTGTCGGCATGCGGGTGCTCTGCACGCCGAACACGCTGGCCGGCCTGCGCGTCGGTGCCGAGTCGAGGCTCTCCACCACGCTGATCGTGCGGGAGGACTCGCTGACCCTGTTCGGTTTCGCCGACGAGACCGAACGCCAGCTGTTCGACCTGCTGCTGACCGCCAACGGCGTCGGCCCGCGGATCGCCCAGGCGGTGCTCGCGGTGCATCAGCCGGAGACCGTGCGGCGCGCGATCGCCGGCGGCGACCTCGCGGTGCTCACCCAGGTGCCGGGCATCGGCAAGCGCGGCGCGGAGAAACTGATCGTCGAGCTCAAGGACAAGATCGGCCCGATGCCGATCGGCGAGAACGGTGCGGCCGGCGTGCTGAACGGCGCCTGGCAGGAGCAGGTCCGCCAGGGCGTGCTCGCGCTCGGCTGGTCCGCGACCCAGGCCGACCAGGCGGTCGCCGCGATCGGCGAGACCATCGACGGCGAGGTGCCGCCGGTGCCGGCGCTGCTGCGCCAGGCGATCCGGCTGCTGGGCAAGAACCGATGACCGAGGACCTCTCTCCCGAGGCCCGCGACGAGGAGCTGGACGCCGAGGCCAGCGTCCGGCCGCGCCGGCTGGCCGACTTCATCGCACAGCACCGGGTCCGCGACCAGCTGGAACTCCTGCTCAAGGCGTCGATGGGCCGGGGCACCCCACCCGACCACATCCTGCTGAGCGGCCCGCCCGGTCTGGGCAAGACCACCTTGGCCAACATCGTCGCCGCCGAGCTGGGCACCGGCATCCGGACCACCAGCGGCCCGGTGATCGAGCGGTCCGGTGACCTGGCGGCGATCCTGACCGGCCTCGCCCCCGGCGACGTGCTCTTCATCGACGAGATCCACCGGATCGCGAAACCGGCCGAGGAACTCCTCTACAGCGCGATGGAGGACTTCCGGGTCGACGTGGTGGTCGGCAAGGGCCCGGGCGCCACCGCGATCCCGCTCGACGTGGAACCGTTCACCCTGGTCGGCGCGACCACCCGGGCGGGCCTGCTGTCCGGCCCGATGCGTGACCGGTTCGGATTCGTCGCGCACCTGGACTTCTACTCACCGGCCGACCTGGACGCTCTGCTCCACCGCTCGGCGAAGATCCTCGGCGTGCCGATCACCCCGGAGGGCGCGGCCGAGATCGCCGGCCGGTCCCGGGGCACGCCCCGGATCGCCAACCGGCTGCTGCGCCGGGTCCGGGACTTCGCCGAGGTCCGGGCGGACGGTGTGGTGACCGAAGACGTCGCCCGCGCCGCGCTGCAGGTCTACGATGTGGACGCGCTGGGGCTGGACCGGTTGGACCGGGCGGTGCTGCGGGCGCTGATCGACTCGTTCAAGGGCGGTCCGGTGGGGCTGTCCACGCTCGCCGTCGCGGTGGGGGAGCAGTCCGACACGGTGGAAGAGGTGTGCGAGCCGTTCCTGGTCCGGGCGGGGCTGTTGGCGCGTACGCCGCGGGGCCGGGTGGCGACCGAGGCAGGATGGGCACATCTGGGCAGAACGCCCCCGGCAGACGGCCGTTCCGGGGTCTTCCAGGGCGACCTGTTCGCTCGTGACGCTTGATAATCGCTCGTGATCTGAACGTGACGTGTGCCGCATTCGTTATCTCCAGGTTGACCTATTAGACTCGCCGCGGTTCAACCGCAAATCTGTATATCGCCCCGGCGCCCGCCCACGCCCGCGCCCGTGGCTTACGGAAGGCTTTCTTCGTGTTCCACGCAGCTGAGCAACAAGCAAGCGGCGGCAATTTCTCGTTTCTGCTGATCATCGTCCTGCTCTTCGGGTTCATGTACTTCGTGATGATCCGTCCGCAGCAGAAGCGCCGCCGTGAGGCGGTCGAGATGCAGAACTCGCTCGGCCCGGGCGACGAGATCCGCACCATCGGTGGCCTGCACGGCACCGTCGTCGCCATCGAAGATCAGGACGTGGTGCTGGAGATCGCCCCCGACGTGCAGGTCCGCTTCGCGCGCCCGGCCATCGCGACCGTGCACCGCAAGGCTGACGCGATCGTCGAGGAGCCCGAGGTCGTCGAGCCGGAGGTCGAGGAGCCCGAGGTCGTCGCGGCGGACGTGAAGGAGCCGGAGAACCCGGTCACCGAGACCGGCAAGAAGGACTGACCCGCATAGCTCCACCCCGGACCGGCCCGCGGCCTCCCGCCGGCGGGTCGGTCTGTCAGGCCGCTGTTCGGACGTCGACGGCGGTCACCGATAGACATCGCCGCGTCACCCCGCGGCCGAAACACAGGGAGACCTAACGCCGTGGCACGACCACCACAGGGACAGATGCATCCTGGACGGCAACTCGCCGTGCTCGGTCTGGTCTTCGTCGTCCTCTATCTGGCCGTCTTCTTCGCGGGCGGCGCGTCCGGGAGCTTCACCGACCGTCTGAAGCCGAAGCTCGGCCTCGACCTGGTCGGTGGCACCCAGGCGACCTACATCGCCTCCCAGGCGGGCGCCCCGCCCACGCAGGAGGCGATGAAGACCGCACAGGAGATCATCGAGAGCCGCGTCAACGCTCTCGGCGTCTCCGAGGCCGAGGTCGTGATCCAGGGCAACAACACCATCGTCGTCTCGCTCGCCGGTGAGGCCGAGGACCAGCTCAAGGACCTCTCGCAGGCGGCGAACATGCGGTTCCGCCTGCTCACCGGTGTGACCGGCGACGTCTCCGCGTCGGCGCTCAACCCGGCCTCGCCCACGCCGAGCGCGTCGGCGAGCGGCAGTGCCGCCCCGTCGGCCGAACCGTCGGCGGCGGCCAGCGGTGCGGCGCCCGAGGTCGGCGCCAGCCCGTCCACCGGTGGCCAGGGCGGTGGAGCGCCGGCGCCGAGCGGCAGCCCGAGCCCCGCTCCGTCCACCTCGGCCTCCGCGCCGGCCGCCGCGCCCGCGCCGCAGACCGGGGACATGGCCGCGAACCTCGCGGCCGCGAAGGAGAAGGTCGGCGCCGAGACCTGGGCCCTCGCCGAGAAGCTGTCCGCGCCGGTCGACCTGAGCACCGACCCCGAGGCGGGCCTGCCGTTCAAGGCGTTCTCGACGCTCAGCGGGCCCGAGGTGGCCGCGCTGTCGCCGCAGATGCAGTTCAACGTGCCGACGATCAGCTGTGCCCAGCTCAACGCCCGGCCGAACGGCTCGATCGACGACATCAGCTCCGAGGTGGTGGCCTGCTACCAGGGCGCCGCGAAGGTGACGCTGGACAAGGCCGAGGTCATCGGCGACGACATCAAGGAAGCCAGCCCGCAGCTGGACACCACGCAGAACCAGTGGGTCGTCTCCCTCGACTTCAAGAGCGAGGGCCAGACCAAGTGGGCCGAGCTGACCCGCAAGGCGTTCAACGCGACCACCACCGACGCCTGCTACACCGCGGTGACCTCGCTCTACGGCACCGCCGAGCACTGCGCCGTGGCCGTGGTGCTGGACAAGGAGATCCTCTCCGCACCGCAGATCCAGGGTGTGCTGACCGGCTCCTCGCAGATCACCGGTGACTTCAACGCGGTCTCCGCCAAGAAGCTCGCCGACCAGCTCAACTTCGGCGCGATCCCGGTCAACTTCGAGGCCGGCCCGGCGCAGACCGTCTCCGCGACCCTCGGTTACGAGCAGCTCGAGGCGGGCCTGCTGGCCGCCGCGATCGGCCTCGGCCTGGTGGCGGTCTACGCGTTCTTCTACTACCGCCTGCTCGGCTCGGTCATCTTCCTCAGCCTCGGCCTCTCCGCGCTGCTCACCTTCGGCGCGCTGGTCTTCCTGGGCCGGACGATGGGCTTCACCGTGACGCTCGCCGGCATCGCCGGTTTCATCGTGTCACTGGGTGTCGCGGCCGACTCGTTCGTCATCTACTTCGAACGACTCAAGGACGAGATCCACGAGGGCCGGTCGCCGCGCAGTGCGGTGCCGCGTGCCTGGAACCGGGCCCGTCGCACGATCATCTCGGCGAACACGATCACGATCCTCTGTGCCGCGGTGCTCTACATCGTCTCGATCGGCGCCGTGCAGGGCTTCGCCTTCGCCATGGGTCTCTCCGTCGTCCTCGACCTGCTCGTGGTGTTCCTCTTCCGGCACCCGATCATGACGATGTTCGCGAACACCAAGGCGTTCATGTCGCCGCGGGTCAGTGGCCTCGGCCGCGTCCTGCGGACGGCCCAGACCGAGGAGACCCCCTCCTCGCGCGTGAAGGAGGCCTGAGATGGCCCGTCCGGGTCTCGCCACCCGCCTGTACCAGGGCGAGGCGAACATCAACATCGTCGGGCGCCGTAAGACGTGGTTCCTCGTCGCGGCTCTGCTCGTCGTCTTCTCCATCGGCACCATCGCGATCCGCGGCTTCCACCTCGGCATCGAGTTCTCCGGCGGCACCTCGTTCACGCTCCCGGCCGCGGCCGCGGGCAAGACGCTGACCCAGGACGACGCCGAAGACGTCGTCACCCGGGCGATCCACGCCGTCCAGCCGGACGCCACGGTCCTCGCGGCCCAGCAGATCGGCACCGGCGACAGCTCCAGCTTCACGGTGCGGGCCTCGGCCCTGTCGGCCCCCGAGGTCGAGAAGGCCAAGACCGCGATCGTCGGCGAGCTCGGCCTCACCGCCGACCAGGTCAGCGACAACCAGGTCTCGTCGGCCTGGGGCGGGGCGGTCACCGAGAAGGCCATCCTCGGTCTGGTGATCTTCCTGATCCTGGTGGTCGCCTACCTCATCGTCCGGTTCGAGTGGCGGATGGCGGTCGGTGCGCTGGCCTCCCTGCTGCTCGACCTCACCCTCACCGCCGGCATCTACTCGGCGGTCGGCTTCGAGGTCACCCCGTCGACGGTGATCGGCTTCCTGACGATCCTCGGCTACGCGCTGTACGACGTGGTCGTGGTCTTCGACAAGGTGCAGGAGAACACCCGCGGCATCACGGCGGGCTCCGGGCGCACCTACGCCGAGGCGACCAACCTCGCGGTCAACCAGACCCTGATGCGGTCGCTGAACACCGGCCTGGTGGCGCTGCTGCCGGTCGGCGGTCTGCTCTTCATCGGCGCCGGCCTGCTCGGCGCCGGCACGCTGAAGGACCTCGGCCTGGTGCTCTTCGTCGGTATGGGCCTCGGCGTCATCTCCTCGATCGTGTTCGCGGCCCCGGTGCTCAGCGCGCTGAAGGACCAGGAGCCGAAGATCAAGGCGCACAACGCCCGGGTGCTGGCCAAGCGGGCGTCCCGCTCCGACGACGTGGCGCCGCGCGCCGAGCGGACCCGCTCGGCCGACGCGACCGACTCCGACGAGCCGGCGTTCGTCGGCGGCACCACCCCGCGTCCGGGCGCCCGCCCGGCCGTCAAGCGCAACACCACCAACCGTGGTGGCGGCGCCGGCAACCGTCCCAGCGGGGGCGGCAAGCGCCGCTGAGAGTGACTGTCGGTACGGCCCGCCACCTTCGAGTGGCGGGCCGTTCGTCTTTCACTACGCTGTTCGCCGTGACTACCGAGATTCAGGTGACCGGGGACAGCGGGCCGGAGCTGGCCGCGCTGGTGGCCTCCGGCACCGTCGACGTGCCGGACTTCCCCAAGCCGGGCGTCCTCTTCAAGGACCTGATGCCGCTGTTCGGGGACGGGCCGACCTTCCGCAAGGTGGTGGACGGCATCGTCGCGCACCACGGCGCCGGATCCTTCGACGTGGTGGCCGGTGTGGAGGCGCGCGGCTTCCTGATCGCGGCCGCCATCGGCTACGCCACCGGTGCCGGCGTGGTGCCGGTCCGCAAGGCCGGCAAGCTGCCGCGACCGGCCTTCTCCGCCTCGTACGCGCTGGAATACGGCGAGGCCACCCTGGAGGTGCACGAGGACGCTTTCGTGGCCGGACAGCGCGTTCTGGTCGTCGACGACGTTCTGGCGACCGGCGGCACCGCGGCGGCGACGATGGACCTCGTGGAGCAGGCCGGCGGAACCGTCAGCGGCTTCACGGTGTTGATGGAGCTGGGCTTCCTCAACGGGCGGGAACGGCTCAGCCCGCGCGGTGTGCACGCGCTGCTGACCGTTTGATCCGTCTTCGATGTTCTTCGCCCGGTCGGGCCTGCTTATTCGTAGGTTCGGCCGGGCCACTCCGTAGGGCGGTGCGGGTAGGATGGACGTTCCAAGGTGACTAACCCTGGCTCTGGCAACGGGCCGTCCCCGGCTGGGGATCCTGGCGACGGGGCACGCGGCGATGGTGTGAGGAGACCGGTGTCCAGCGACGTCGCCCCTCCGGCGGAGGGCACGGTGCAACCGACCGAGAACGCGCGGACCGGTGATCAGGCCCGCCCCGATGACGAGAGCACTCAGCCTCTGTCACCTTCCGACGACTCGGGCAGCGGCTTCGGTCTGGCCAGCGCGCCGACCGGGCGCCGGGTCCGGGCCCGTCTGGCCCGGTTCAACGCGCCGTGGCAGAGCACCCAGGTCAGCGAGGTCCTCGAGCCCCTGATCGCCACGCACCGCGCCAGCCACCCCAAGGCGGACGCCCGCGCGCTGCAGAAGGCGTTCGACGTGGCCGCCCGCTGGCACTCGGGGCAATACCGCAAGTCCGGCGACCCGTACATCACGCATCCGCTCGCCGTGGCGACGATCCTGGCCAACCTGGGCATGGACACCACGACGCTGGTGGCGGCGCTGCTGCACGACACGATCGAGGACACCGACTACTCCCTGGAGAGCATGCGCGCCGACTTCGGTCCCGAGGTGGCGCTGCTCGTCGACGGCGTGACGAAACTCGACCGGGTGAAACTCGGCGACGCCGCCAAGGCCGAGACGATCCGCAAGATGGTCGTCGCGATGGCCAAGGACCCACGGGTGCTCGTCATCAAGCTCGCCGACCGGCTGCACAACATGCGCACCCTGACCTTCCTGCCCCGCGCCAAGCAGGAGCAGAAGGCCAAGGAGACGCTGGAGATCCTGGCGCCGCTGGCCCACCGCCTCGGCATGAACACGATCAAGTGGGAGCTCGAGGACCTCGCCTTCGGCACGCTGTTCCCGAAGCGGTTCGAGGAGATCAACCGCCTGATCGGGGAGCACCAGCCGCAGCGTGAGGCGCTGTTGCGCCAGGTGACCAACCGGGTCAGCCTCGACCTCAAGTCCGCGAAGATCAAGGCGGAGACCACCGGCCGCCCCAAGCACCTCTACTCGATCTACCAGAAGATGATCGTGCGGGGCCGCGACTTCAACGACATCTACGACCTGGTCGGCGTGCGCATCCTGGTCGACACGGTCCGCGACTGCTACGCCGCGCTGGGCGTCATCCACGCGAACTGGCAGCCCGTGCCGGGCCGGTTCAAGGACTACATCGCGATGCCGAAATTCAACATGTACCAGTCGTTGCACACGACGGTCATCGGCCCGACCGGCAAGCCGGTCGAGATGCAGATCCGCACCTTCGCGATGCACCGCACCGCCGAGTTCGGCATCGCCGCGCACTGGAAGTACAAGGAGCAGAAGGGCGCGACGATCGTCGGCCCGCCGGCGCACATCGACGAGATGACCTGGCTGCGGCAGCTGCTCGACTGGCAGCGCGAGGCGAGCGACCCGTCCGAGTTCCTGGACGCGCTGCGCTTCGACCTGTCCAGCCAGGAGGTGTACGTCTTCACCCCCAAGGGCGACGTCATTCCCCTGCCGACGGGGTCCACGCCCGTCGACTTCGCCTACGCGGTGCACACCGAGGTCGGCCACAAGTGCATCGGCGCCCGGGTCAACGGCAAACTGGTCCCGCTGGAGTCGACCCTCTCCAACGGCGACGTGATCGAGATCTTCACGTCGAAATCGGCCACCGCCGGCCCGACCCAGGACTGGCTCGGCTTCGTCAAGAGCCCCCGCGCCCGCACCAAGATCCGGCAGTACTTCAACAAGGAACGCCGCGAAGAAGCGATCGAGGTCGGCAAGGAGGCGATCGTCAAGGCGATGCGCAAACAGGGCCTGCCCCTGCAGCGCATGCTGACCAGCGAGAACCTCAACACCATCGCGCGCGACCTGCACCTGCCCGACGTGGCCTCGCTCTACGCCGCGGTCGGTGAGAGCACCGTCTCCGCCCAGTCCGTGGTGCAGAAACTCGTCGCCGGGTTCGGCGGCGAGGAGGGCGCGGTCGAGGACATCGCCGAGACGGCCGTCGCGACCCGCCCGCCCCGCAACCGCGGCTCCGCGCAGGACCCGGGCGTCGTCGTCAAGGGCGTCTCCGACGTCTGGGTCAAACTGGCCCGCTGCTGCACCCCGGTGCCCGGCGACGCCGTGTTCGGCTTCGTCACCCGTTCCGGCGGTGTCAGCGTCCACCGCGAAGACTGCGCCAACGCCGAAGACCTGCGCGACCAGGCCGAACGCGTCGTCGAAGTCAGCTGGAAACCGACGTCCGCGTCGACGTTCCTGGTCGCCATCCAGGTGGAAGCCCTCGACCGTCACAAACTGCTGGCGGACGTGACGAGGGTGCTCTCCGAAGAACGCGTCAACATCCTGTCCGCCACGGTCACCACGACCCGCGACCGGGTGGCGGTGAGCCGCTTCACCTTCGAAATGGCCGACCCCAAACACCTCGGGCATCTGGTCGCGGCGGTGCGCAAGGTGGACGGCGTGTTCGACGCGTACCGGGTGACGTCCGGGGCCTGACCTGTCGCGGAAAGCGCGCATCTCGGTCGAGGTGCGTGCTTTCCGCACGCTCTTTCCGTTGTACGGGGTAAGCGGCCGTTTCGGTACCTTCCCGGGGTGGGCCGGCTGACCTCCTCCTGGTGGCACTACGCGGCTCCTGTTGGTGGGCGGCGGCGTGCCTTGCGTCGGCGCTCGTCAACGCTCGTCGGCGCTCGTCAACGCTCGTCAACGCTCGTCGGCGCTCGTCGGCGTGAATAGGGTCGCCGCCTTCGCTCCCCGCTTCGGCTGATTGTTCGTGGTGCGACGGCCCACCCCAGTCGCCGATCGTGGTGCTCTTGCCACCGGGGACGGTGGTCGGCGCACCGACAATGCCGCTTGGTTTAAGTTGATCAAAGCCGTGACCAGTAACTATGCGGTCCCCTTCGCCGTGGCAAGTCGTCGGCCGGTGACAGCGGTGACAGCGGTGACAGCGGCGACAGCGGTGGTGGTGACAGCGGTGGCGGTGGTGGTGGTGACAGCGGTGGCGGTGGTGGTGGTGACAGCGGTGGCGGTGGTGGTGGCGACAGCGGTGGCGGTGGTGGTGGCGACTTCCTGCCCTACTTCCAGCAATCCCCCAGCGGTCGCATTAGCGCAGCTCAGCCGTTTGTCGCAGCGCGTGGTCACGTCCAAGGTCAACTTTTGCTGGGTGGCATGGTGCGGCTGCTGGGCCGTCGCTCAGGGTTGTTTTCGGCTCGCGGATGGACCACAGCCGACGGCCGAGCTGGTCGAGCCGTCGGACACGGCTGTTCGGGAGGGTGGGAATCAGCCGTGAGCGACGGCTCGGGGTCACCCGGCCGTCGTCTGCGGTTGTTTTCGGCTCTCGGGTGGACCGTGGGCGACGGCCGGGATGGCCGGAACGCCACTTGACCTCTTCCGATCTTGGCGGCGGCTCCGGGGGCGCTGTGCCGTGCCGCGCCGTTGTGCCGCGCCGTGCCGCGCCGTTGTGCCGCGCCGTGCCGCGCCGTTGTGCCGCGCCGTGCCGTGCCGTGCCGTGCGCCGTGCCGTGCCGTGCCGTGCCGTGCTGCTTTGCCCCGTGCCGCCCCGCGCTGCGTGCCACGCCGTGCGCCCCGCGCTGCGGTGCCGCGCCCCGCGCTGCGGTGCCGCGCCCCGCGCCGCGCCGCCGCTGTGCCGTGTTGCCGCGTAGGCCGGGACTGGACGTGACGTCACCGTGTGCCGCTGACCAGTTGCTCCGGTATTCGACCGTGGGAACGCAGCCGTCCGGCCGCCGGCTGGGCACGGGCAGAGAGCGGCACCGTCTGCGGGACGGCGGTCCGGCCTGTGGTCGTGGTACGGGACGAGCCGCCGCGGGTAGCCCCGCGACGGCTCGGATGCGTTTGTGGTGGGTGTGGGCGTACAGGATGAGGAGCGGGAGAAGCGCGCCTTGCTGGACCGGAAGGGGTCAGGCTCCGGTGATGCTGGGGTGGAGGTCCGCGGTCGGCGGGGTCCAGGTTGCCGGGTCGGCCTCGAGCTGGTCGCCGGTGCGGATGTCCTTGACGGTGTCGGGGTCGCCGGGGAACCAGACGTAGGGGATGCCGCGCCGGTCGGCGAACTGGATCTGCTTGCCGAATTTGGCGGCTGACGGTGCTACTTCGGTGGGGATGCCGCGGCGGCGCAGGGCGGTGGCGATGCGCTCGCAGTCGGTGCGCTTGTCCTCGCTGGGGAGGGCCACGACCACGCAGGTCGGTACGGAGCGGGAGACGGTCAGCGCGTTCTGGCCGAAGAGCAGGCCGAGCATGCGGGAGACGCCGATGGAGATGCCGACGCCGGGGAAGCGGGTGTTGCCGACGGAGGCGAGGTTCTCGTAGCGTCCACCCGAGCAGATGGAGCCGAAACGCTCATATCCCTGCAGCTGGGTCTCGTAGACGGTGCCGGTGTAGTAGTCCAGCCCGCGCGCGATCTTCAGCTCGGCGCGGACCAGGCCGGGGGAGTGTTCGGCGGCGGTCTCGACCACCTGGAGCAGCTCGGACAGTCCCTCGTCGAGCAGCGGGTCGTCGACGCCGAGCGCCCGCACCCGGTCCACGAACGAACCATCGGATGCCGAGATCTCGGCCAATTTCAGACATGCCGCTGCCTGCGCGTCGGTCGCACCGGCCGTCTCGACCAGAGCGGCCGCGACCTTGTCCGGGCCGATTTTGTCCAGCTTGTCGACGGTGCGCAGCACCTGGGCGGTGTCGGCGAGTCCGAGTCCGCGGTAGAAGCCCTCGCACACCTTGCGGTTGTTGACCTGGATGGTCGCGGCGGGGATGGGCAGCGACCGGAACGCGTCCCCGATCACCAGCGGCATCTCGGTGTCGAAGTGGAACGGCAGGGTGTCCCGGTTGATCACGTCGATGTCGGCCTGCAGGAATTCGCGGTAGCGGCCCTCCTGCGGGCGTTCGCCCCGCCACACCTTCTGGATCTGGTAGCGCCGGAACGGGAACTGCAGCTTCCCGTGGTTCTCCGTGACGAACCGTGCGAACGGGACGGTCAGGTCGAAGTGTAGACCGAGTTGATCATCGGAGGAGCCGGACGACGCAGCGCCGGAGTCCTCCTGCAGGCGGCGCAGGAGGTAGACCTCCTTGGACGTCTCGCCCTTGGAGAGCAGCGTGTCCAGCGGCTCGACGGCCCGGGTCTCCAGCGGTGCGAAGCCGTAGAGCTCGAAGGTGGAACGGATCTTGTCGAGCGTGTACTGCTCGATCATGCGCTGCGACGGCAGCCACTCGGGGAAACCGGAAATGGGCACTGGAACTCCTACAGGAAGCGGCCGGGCGCGGCGGTCAGATCCCGCAGGTACGGGTTAGACGCGCGCTCACGGCCGATGGTGGTGGCCGGTCCGTGGCCGGGCAGCACGACGGTGTCGTCGGCCAGCGGCAGGATCTTGTCCCGCAGGCTGGTCATCATCGTCGGGGTGCTGCCGCCCGGCAGGTCGGTGCGCCCGATCGAGCCGGCGAAGAGGACGTCGCCCGAGAAACACACCTCGGACTCCTCGTCGCCGGGCAGGCGGAACAGCACCGACCCGCCGGTATGGCCGGGCGCATGGTCGACGGTGATCTCGAGTCCGGCGATCGACAGCGTCGCGCCGTCGGTCAGCTCGGCGACGTCGTCGGGTTCGGAATATTCCAGCCGGCCACCGAAGAGTGAACTCAGGTCGGCGCTCAGCCCCTTGGACGGGTCGGCCAGCATCTCCCGGTCGGCCGGGTGCACGTATGCGGTGACTCCGCGGGCGCCGCAGACCGGGGCGACCGAGAACGTGTGGTCGAGGTGGCCGTGGGTGAGCAGCACGGCCGCCGGGGACAGCCGGTGCTGGGCCAGCACCTCGTCGAGGCGGTCGAGCACGCCGATGCCCGGATCGACGATCAGGCACTGCTCGCCCGGACCTGCGGCCACCACATAGCAGTTGGTGCCGAAGGCCTCGGCCGGGAAGCCGGTGACGAGCACGGTGGCGACCTCTCTGGAGCGGGTGCAAATCGTAACGAGCCTAGCCGGGCGGCCGCACACCACTTTCTCAGGAGGTACCCGTACACTCTTGCGGGCGTGTGGCGTGCCGCACCCCTTGACATGCACAGGGAAGGACAGCGTTCGGTGGCTTCCAGCAAGGACCGGCAGCGCAAGCTCGCGCGCGCGAAATTCGACCGGCAACAGGTCCGCCGGGCCGAGCGGGAGCGCCGCCGTCGCAGGGTCACGGCGGGCGTCGGCATCAGCCTCGCCGTCGTGCTCATCGCGGCTGGTGGCGCCTGGATCGGTGGCGCTTTCGACAGCGACGACAGCGGTAGCACCGAGGCGGTGGACATCTGCGCCTGGACGCCACAGGACGCGGGCAGCAACCCGGCCCTCAAGGACGTCGGTGAACCGCCCACCAAGGACATCCCGGAGACGGGAACCGAGACCATGACGATCTCCACGGACAAGGGTGAGCCGATCTCGGTGGCCCTCGACGTGGCGAGCGCGCCGTGCGCGGCGGCCAGCCTGTCCTACCTGGCGGGCAAGGGCTTCTACGACAACACCGAGTGTCACGAGATCACCGCCGACGGCGCGCTGCGCTGCGGCGACCCGGCCGGCACCGGTCAGGGCGGTCCGACCTACTCGTTCTACGACGAGAACGTGCCGGTGCGCCCGGAGCCCAGCGCGAGCGCGGCGACGGGCACGACGAACACGGTGCTCTACCCCAAGGGCACCGTCGCCCTGATCGGCAACCCGCCGGGGGCGAACAGCAGCCAGTTCCTCGTTTTCTTCAAGGACTTCGCGCCCGCCGCCGACGTCGAGCCGGAGTACTCGATCGTCGGTCACGTGACCGGCGGTGTCGCCACCCTGGACAAGATCGGCAAGATCAAAACCGAGGCGAACAGCGCCGGTGACGAGGTCAAGCCGTCCGAGAAGATCACCATCCAGACTCTGACCGTCGGCGCGAGCGCCGCCGGTGCGGCCCCGTCGGCCAGCGCCCAGTCCTGACTTCGTGAAGGCTTAAGACCCAGCAGGAGGAACACCGTGTCGTCGATCAAGGACCGGCAGCGCGCGGCGGCGCGGGCCCGTCTCGAAAAAGAGATGGCCGAGCGCTCGACGGCCGCACGTAAGCGTCGCCAGCGTCAGGCGATCATCGGGTCGGCCCTCGCGGTGGTGGTCATCGTGGGAGCCGGGCTCTGGATCAGGGAACTGGTCAGTGACGACGACGACAAGACCAGTGCCGCGGCCCCCCAGGCCGGCACCGTGAGCTGCACCTGGACCCCGTCGGACGAGGCCACCGGTGGCAAGGTCAAGGACGTCGGCACCCCGCCGACCACGGTGCCGAACACCGGCACCGGCACGCTGACCTTCGACACCAACCTGGGCCCGATCGTCGCGGCGGTCGACCTGGCGAAGGCTCCGTGCACCGGCGCCAGCTACAAGTACCTGACCGAGAAGAAGTTCCTCGACAACACCAAGTGCCACCGTCTGGTGAACGAGGACTCCTTCAAGGTTCTCCAGTGCGGTGACCCGTTCGCGACCGGCGACGGCTACCGCGAGACCGACGGCACCGGCGGCCCGAGCTACACCATGGCCGAGGAGAACCTGCCGACCGACACCGAGAAGCCGTACCCGGCGGGTTCCATCGCGATGGCCAACACCGGCCAGCCGGGCAGCACCGGCAGCCAGTTCTTCATCTGCTCGGAGGACACCTCCCTCCCGGCGAACTACACCCTCCTGGGCAGCATCACCAGCGGCCTCGACCTGGTCAAGGACGTGGTCAAGGCCGGTGACGACGGCGCGTTCGCGTCCTCGGCCGGTGGTGGTCACCCCAAGAAGGAACTTCTGATCAAGACCATGACCTGGTCCTAGATCTCACGGGAGAAGGGCGGCCCCTGGTGGGTCGCCCTTTTTCGTGGGTACGAGCCACACCTACCCGGAGAAATCCGACCGTCCCGGGGTGGCCCCAGACGGTTCGGCCGTTTCACCGCCGGGGGCTCACTCCCGTCCGTCCTCCGTGGCCGGTGCGCCTTCCTCAGGCGGGCGGCAGGTCGAAGAGCATGCAGGTCGAGGTCGCGTGGGCGATCAGCCGGCCGGCCGCGTCCGTCAGCCGAGCCTGCGCCAGGGCGGTCCGCCGTCCCCGCTGGAGGACCTCCCCGGTGCAGGTCAGCCGCCCGGATCCGATGGTCACGGCGCGCAGGAACCTCACGTTGAGGTCCATGCTGGTGTATCCGACGCCGGCCGGCAGCGTGCTGTGCACCGAACACGCGGCGGCGGTGTCCAGCAGGGTGGAGATGATCCCGCCGTGCACCGTCCCCAGCGGGTTGTAGTGGAACTCCTGCGGGTCGATCTCGACGGTGATGCTGCCTTCCCGGGCGTGGAACCCGGCGACGTCGATGAGCCGCATGATCGGCGGCGGCGGGAGTTCTCCGGATGCCATGGCGAGCATCAGCTCCAGGCCGCTGCGCTGCCCGAGCAGGCTCGCGTGTTCCGCCGGGTCGGACCACCCGAACGTCCGGGTCCGCCGGTCGGCGGCGGTGGCGGCATCCTGAGTCTGTGTCATGGACGCAGGCTGTCACGGGCCCGCTGAGTCTGTCAATCAGACCTAGCCTGCGGGCAGGCGCTAGCCTCGACGGCATGGTGGACCCGCTCGACCTCGACGTCGACAACTGCACGATCGCCCGGGCCATGGAGATCCTGGGGGAGAAGTGGACGATCGTGGTGCTGCGCGAGGTGTTCACCGGCATCCGGCGCTTCGACGACATGCGGGTCCGCACGAAGATCCCCCGCCAGGTGCTGGCGAACCGTCTGGCCGGCCTGGTGGAGCACGGCGTGCTGCGACGCGAGCCCTACCGGGAGCCGGGTGCCCGGGAACGCCACGAATACCGGCTGACGGAGAAGGGCTTCGACCTCTATCCGGTGCTGATCGCCCTGGCCGGCTGGGGTAACCGCCACCTGGCCGACCCGGAGGGCCCGCCGATCGAGTACGTGCACCGCGACTGCGGCGCGAAGGTCCACCTGGAGACGCACTGCGCCGCCGGTCACGTGATCGACGACCGTCGTGCCGTCCTGCCACGTCCCGGTCCAGGCACCAAATTGCGCGATAAAAACCGATAAATGGGGGTGGAGCGGCGCAATCGGCGGTCGATAGGTTCACGCGGTGACCGACGCGAAGGAACACGACGGAGCCTGGGCGCCACTGCGAGAACCCGTGTTCCGCGGGCTCTGGATCGCGGTGCTGGCCGGAAACCTCGGCACCTGGATGCAGACCGTCGGCGCACAGTGGCTGGTCGTCGGTGAGCCCGCCGCGGCGACCTGGGTGAGCCTGGTGCAGGCCGCCACCGTGCTGCCGGTCCTGCTGTTCGCGCTGCCGTCCGGGGCGCTCGCGGACGCACTGGATCGGCGGCGACTGCTTCTCGGCGTACAGATGACGATGCTCGTGATCGGGGTCGTCCTGGCCGTGCTCGCGGGCCTGGACCGGATCGCGCCCCCGGTCCTGCTGGTCTTCACCTTCCTGCTCGGGGTGGGGCAGGCGCTGACTCTGCCCGCCTGGCAGGCCGTCATCCCGGAGATCGTGCCGCACGACCGGCTGCCGGCCGCGTCCGCTCTCGGTGCCGTCAACACCAACCTGGCGCGTTCCGCGGGCCCGGCCGTCGGCGGTCTGCTGGTGGCGCATTTCGGGTCGGCGACCGTGTTCGCTCTCAACGCCCTGTCGTTCGGCGTGTTCGCCGTGGCGCTGCTGCGCTGGCGGCGGGAACCGCAGGCGGTGCCGCGGATGCCGGAACGGTTCGGCGCCGCGGTGAAGGCCGGCGGGCGGTACATCCGCTATCACCCGCAGGTCCGGCAGATCCTCACCCGGGTCGCCGTCTTCGTCCTGCCCGGCAGCGTGGTGTGGAGTCTGCTGCCGCTGGTGGCCCGTGACCGGCTCGCCATGGGCGCCCGCGGTTACGGCGTCCTGCTCACCGCCCTGGGCGTCGGCGCGATAGCCGGCGCCCTGGCGATGCCCCGGGCCCGCCGGCTCCTGCGCACCAACCAGATGATCGCCGGGACCGGTCTCGCCTACGGGGCCGCGCTGCTGGTCACCGCCGCGGTCCGGCATGTCGTCCCGGTGGTCCTCGCCCTGGTCGTCGCGGGCCTGGCCTGGATGATGCTGGTCTCCCGGATGAACGCCGCGATGCAGCTCGTGCTGCCGAACTGGGTGCGGGCCCGGGCCCTGGCCGTCTATCAGCTGGTCTTCGCCGGCGGTCAGGCCGCCGGGGCGCTGGCCTGGGGTCAGGTCGCCGAGCATCTGGGGCTGGTCCCCGCGTTCACCGCGGCCGGTCTGCTGGTGCTGGCCGGCGCCGCGACGGTACGCCTGCTGCCCGTGCACACCCACGAGGACGACGACCACACGCCGGCGATCTACTGGCCGGAGCCGCACCTGATGTTGCAGCCGCACCTGGATCGCGGGCCGGTGCTGGTGACCGCGGCCTACCGGGTGCCGGAGGAGAACCGGTCCGCGTTCGTCGCCGCGATGGACGGTGTCCGGCTGTCCCGGCAGCGGACCGGCGCGACGCAGTGGGGCCTGTTCCGGGACGGCGCGGATCCGGCCGCGTTCGTCGAGGTCTACCTGGTGCCGACGTGGGAGGAGCATCTGCGTCAGCACCAGGGGCGGCTGACCGGGGACGACGAGAAGGTGGAGACGCATGCGGTGGCGCTGGCGGAGGGCCCGGCACGGATCACCCACCTCTTGCATGCCGATTAGCCGGATGTTTCGGTTTTGTTCCGATTAACCTCGTAGGTACCCCGAACGAGGAGGATCGGTGGAGGGCAGTGGCCGGCTTTTGATCATGGGCGGCGCGGCCGGACCGGCGCTGCTCGTCCGGTTCGTCGAGCTGGCCGGGGGACCCGGCGCCCACATCGTGATCATCGCGACGGCCAGTGAGTCGCCGGAGACCGCCGAGGCCGCGTACGCGCAACGATTCGCCGCCGCCGCGAGCGTCCGCCCCCTGCGCCTCTCCACCCGGTCCGAGGCGAACGCCCCCGGCGTCGAAGCGGTGCTGCGCGCCGCGACCGGGGTCTTCTTCACCGGCGGCGACCAGGAACGGATCACCGGCGTGCTGGGCGGCACCGCGACCGACTCGTTGCTGCACCAGCTGGTCGCCGAGGGTGCCCTGGTGCTGGCCGGCACCAGCGCGGGCGCCGCGATGATGTCCGGCACCATGATCACCGGGGGCGACCGGCCGGGGGTGGCCGCGGACAGCGTACGGACCGGCCCGGGGCTCGAGTTCCTGCCCGGTCTGCTGATCGATCAGCACTTCGCCCAGCGCGGACGGCTGAACCGGCTGCTCAGCGCGGTCGCCCGGTATCCGCACGAACTGGGCCTGGGCATCGACGAGGACACCGCGATCCTGACCGACGGCAATTGTTTCGAGGTCCTCGGCAGCGGCGCGGTCACGGTCGTCGACGCCGGGGCGGCCACCGAGATCCGGGTGCCGCCCGCCGGGCCGATCGCGCTGACCGGGGCACGCATCCACGTGCTGCCGGCCGGCTACACCTTTCATCTGACGCGCCGCGGACCGGTCACCGGCACGCGTGATCCGGAACGGGAACGAGCCGCATGAAGATCGAGAGTCTGCGCCGCCTCCGCGGCCCCAACGTCTACCTGTCCCGGCCCGCCGTGGTGGCCCGGCTGCACCTGGAGGAACTCGCCGGCCGGGAGACCGCGGACGTGACCGGGTTCACCGAACGTCTGCTGCGTGTGCTGCCGGGACTCGCCGAGCACCACTGCGCCGCCGGGGTACCAGGGGGGTTCGTCAGCCGGCTGCGCAACGGCACCTACTTCGGGCACGTCACCGAGCACACCTGCATCGAGATGTCCCAGCTCATCGGCCGGGAGATCAATTTCGGCCGGACGGTCGGTGCGGGCGAACCCGGTGTGTACGACGTGATCGTCGAGTGCCCGGCCGACGAGTCGCCGCTCTCCCCGGTACCCGGCGAACTGCTGCGGGCCGCCGCCGAACTGGTCCAGGAGGTGCACGACGGGCACGGCTCGTCCGCGCCGGCGCTGGCCCAGCGCCTGGCCGGGCTGGCCGCGCTCGCCGAACGGGAGGCGACCGGCCCGAGCACCCGGTCGATCATCGCGGCGGCCCGGCGGCGGGGCATCCCGGTGGAGCGTTTCGACGACCTGAGCCTGATCCGGCTGGGCTGGGGCATCCGCCGCCGGCTGGCCTGGGCGGCGATGACCGACCGGACCAGTGGCGTGGGCGTGGACATCGCCGGCGACAAGCACGTCACCCGGCGGCTGCTCGGCGAGGCCGGCATCCCGGTCGCCCCGGGCGGCGCGGCGGACAGCCCGGCCGACGCGGTACGCCTGCTCGCTGACCTGGGCGCCCCGGTGGTGGTCAAGCCCCGGCACGGCCGGCAGGGCCGGGGCGTGGCACTGAACCTGACCTGTCCCGCCGAGGTGGAGGCGGCGTGTGCCGCGGCCGGCGGCGACATGGTGGTGGAACGCCAGCTCGGCGGCCGGGACTACCGGGTGCTCGTGGTGGCCGGCGAGGTGGTCGCCGCCGCCGAGCGGGTCGCCGCGCACGTCGTCGGCGACGGTTCCGCCTCGATCGCCGAGCTGGTCGAACGGACCAACGCCGACCCACGCCGCGGTGTCGGCCACTCCCGGGTGCTGACCCGCATCGTGGTGGACGACGTCGTGCGGCGGGTGCTCGGCCGGGAGGGCCTGACCCCGGAGACCATCCCGGCCGACGGGGTGACCGTCTGGCTGCGCGACAACGCGAACCTCTCCACCGGCGGGACCAGCCGGGACGTCACCGACCAGGTGCACCCGGACGTGACCCGGCTCTGCCGCCGGGTCGCGGTGCTGGTCGGCCTGGACATCGCCGGGATCGACCTGCGGCTGCCGGACATCGGGTCGCCGGTCCCGCCGACCGGCGACCCGGACCTGGTGACCGCCGGGGTGATCGAGGTGAACGCGGTGCCGGGGCTGCGGATGCACCTGGCGCCGGTGCACGGCCGGGCCCGGGACGTCGGCGACGCCATCGTGCGGGCGATGTTCCCGGGCGGCTCGGACGGGCGTATCCCGACCGTCGCGGTCACCGGGACCAACGGCAAGACCACCGTCACCCGGCTCACCGCGCACCTCCTCGGCGCGGGCGGTGCCCGGGTCGGCGCGACCTGCACCGACGGCGTCTACGTGGACGGGCGCGCGGTCCAGGTCGCCGACGCCACCGGCCCCCGGTCGGCACAGATGGTGCTCGGCGACCCGCAGGTGGAGGTGGCCGTGCTGGAGACCGCACGTGGCGGCCTGCTGCGGCGCGGGCTCGGCTACGACTGGTCGGACGTCGGCGTGATCACCAACATCACCGCTGATCACCTGGGGCAGGACGGTCTCGACTCGATCGAGGACCTGGCGCACGTGAAGGCGGTGGTGGCCGAGCGGGTCCGGGACGGCGGCACGCTGGTGCTCAACGCCGACGACCCGTGGGTGCGGACCATCGCCGTCCGCCCCCGGGTGCGGGCGGACCGCAAACGGCTGGTCTGGTTCGGGCTGGACCCGGAGAACCCGGTGATCACCGAGCACCTGGCGCGGGGCGCCACGGCGTACGTGCTGCACGACGGCTGGCTGGTGCAGGCGACCGGGGCGCGCCGGACCCCGCTGGTGCGCCTGGCCGAGGTGCCGGGGGCGTACGGTGGCGCCGCCCTGCACGTGGCGGCGAACACGCTCGCCGCCATCGCCGCGGCCCGGGCACTGGGTGCCCGCCCGGAGACGCTCGTCGACCGGCTGGGCGAGTTCGACGCGACCGTCGACAACCCGGGGCGGGGCACGCTGTTCCGGGTGGGCGACGTCGCGCTGTTCGTCGACTACGCGCACAACCCGGCGGCGCTGGCCGCCACACTGCGGACCCTGCACCGGCTGTGGGGCGCCGAACGGTGTCTGGCCGCGGTCACCCTGCCCGGCGACCGTCGGGACGATCTGCTGGCCGCGTCGGCGCAGGTGCTGGCGGACGGGGTGACCCGGGTGGTGCTCTACGAGGACACCGATCCGCGGGGCCGGGAGCGCGGTGAGGTGGCCGCCCTGGTCGAGCGGGAGATGCGGGCCCGCCGTCCGAAGCTGAACGCGATCCGGGCGTCCGGGTTCCGGGAGGCGGTGACCGCGGCGGTGCGGCTGGCGGCGCCGGGTGACGTGGTGCTGGCGATCTACGAGAAGTGGGCGCCGATGCGGGCGTTCCTCACCGAGCTGGGTGCGGTGCCGGCCGGGAGCGCGCCGATGGGGGCCGGTCCGGCGCTGCCGGTGTCGATCGCGTACGGGGCGACGGCTCCGATCGCCCGGTCGCTGACGGCGTCGCATTCCCGGGTCCATCAATGACAGATCTTGGACACTTTCGATCTCTCTCCGTAGCGATATATTGACCGATCGTGAACTCTGCTCCGCGGGGCCGGTCCCGCATGTTGGGCCGAAAGATCCGACGAAGCGGGCATACCCCGCGCTGACCGATGGCACAACGTGTCCGGCTGGTGGCGCAACGGTCAACCGGTGTGGGTGATCTTCGAGGCACACCCGGCTCACGCTGCCCAACTGTCGGTAACGAGCCCCTGGTAGATCGCTTGGTGACGGGTCGAACCCGTGACCGATAGGGACTAACATCCACGCCGTCGATGGGGGATGCTCGGGGTCCGATGGTGAGCCCGACTCGCCCGGCGTCGGGCGGCATGGCGGTGCGGCCCGGTGTTCTTCTCGAAGCGCGCATGTGGGGGCACATGAGCACGACGGACCTGCCCGGTCCGGGATTGCTCGCCGGTCGTTACCGACTGGTCGAGCGTCTCGGCGCCGGCGGGATGTCAGTGGTGTGGCGAGGGTTCGACGAAGTGCTGGGGCGTCAGGTCGCCGTCAAGGTCCTGCCGCCCTCCACCAGTGCCGATCCCTCGTTCCGACGCCGACTCCGGGCGGAGGCGCAGGCCGCCGCCCGGCTGACCCACCCCAACATCACCAACGTCTACGACTACGGCGAGGCCACCACCGCCGACGGCGAGCCGGTGCCCTACGTCGTGATGGAGCTCGTCGACGGCGAGTCGCTGGCGGCTGTCCTGGCCCGGGTCCGGATGCTGCCGTGGCCCAGCGCGGTGCGGATCAGCGCCGAGGTCGCCGCCGCCCTGGCCGCGGCGCACTCGCGGGGCATCGTGCACCGCGACGTCACCCCGGCCAACGTGATGCTGACCCCGGGCGGCGCCAAGGTGGTCGACTTCGGCATCTCGGCCCTGATCGGGGAGAACGACACCGATCCGGACGGCAGCCTGATGGGCACCCCGGCCTACCTGGCGCCGGAGCGTCTCGAGGGCGGCCAGGTCAGCCCGGCCACCGACGTCTACGCGGTCGGCCTGCTGATCTACCGCATGCTGATCGGCCAGCTGCCGTGGGACGTCGGCACCACCACCGCACTGCTGCGCGCCCATCAATACACCGAACCCGAGCCGCTCCCGCCGGTCGAGGGACTGCCGCCGGCGGTGGGCGCGCTGATCGCCCGCTGCCTGGAGAAGCAGCCCGCCGACCGGCCGCCGTCGGCCGAACTGGCGCATGTGCTGGCCGGTCTCGCGGCCGGTGCGCCGTCGGTCACCTCCGGCTTCGACGCCGACTGGGAGGACGGCGAGGACACGTTCATCCTCCCGTCCGGCTACCCCTATGCCGGTTTCGGCCAGACCGCCGACAACGACGCCCCGACCGGGTCGCCGGACGCGGCCACCCCGGTCCCGGTCCCGGTCCCGGTCCCGGAGCCGGCGCCGCCGCCGTTGCGGCGCAGCGTCGCGAGCGCACCCGCCACCGCGCCGCCGGCCCGTCCCTCCCGTCCCGGCCGGCGGCACGTCGCGCTGCGCCGGATCGTGGTGGTCGGCGCCACCGTGGCGATGCTCAGCGGCCTCACGTACGGCTGGACCGCGATCGGCCAGCCGCACGACGACAAGCCGGCCGGTGCGGCCGGTGGCGTGACGAGCGCCCCGCAGCCCACCATCGTCCCGGTCTCCGACGACTGCGTGGTCAGCTACGCCGTCTGGTCCGAGGCGAACGGGCGGTTCAAGGCCCAGGTGACCCTCGCCAACCGGACCGACACGCCGGTCACCGACTGGCACCTGTGGTTCCTGATGTCCGGCGACCAGACCGTCTCCGGCAACGGCAAGGTCGACCTCGACCAGCAGGGCCCGGCGGTGGACATCAGCTCGACGAAGGCGCTGGGCGCCCAGCGCACCGCCACCATGCAGATCACCGGGCGGTTCGTGGAGAGCAACGCGGCACCGCTGGTCTTCAAGCTCAACAACCAGACCTGCGAGACGTATGTTTCGAGCACCCCGGGCGAGCCGTCCCGGCAGGTCGAGCACCTCTCCGACGGCCACATCCGGCTGGGCACCACCAGCACGCCCTCCGGCGGGGTCTCGATCGACCCGGACGGCAACGTGCACATCACGCCCACGCCGGTGCCGAGCCGGTCCAGGACGCCGCGTCCGCCGGTGAAGCCGGTGCCGAGTTCGTCCGGCTCGAAGTCGCCGACCGGAAAGCCGTCGATCTCGATCGAACCGGATCCGCCGCCGACGTCGGCCTCGGAGAACCCGCCGGACGGCGATCCGACCGAGAGCACCTCACCGCCGCCCGATCCGGGCACGTCACTGGAGGAGTGCGATCCGGCGGACTGTTCCGTCAGCGGCGAGTGAGCCGGGCAACGGAGCGGGTGCCGGCCGGGGAACGGAGCAGGGCTGGCCGAAGAGCGAAGCGGGTGCCGGCCGGGGAACGGAGCAGGGCTGGCCGAAGAGCGAAGCGGGTGCCGGCCGGGGAACGGAGCAGGGCTGGCCGAAGAGCGAAGCGGGTGCCGGCCGGGGAACGGAGCAGGGGCTAGCCGAAGAGCGAAGCGGGTGTGGGCCGAAGAGCGAAGCGGAGAGTGAAAGGCGGCGATCGGGCGAAAAAGAGCAGGCCACAGGACCGATCGCCGCGATACGGTTGACCGGACCGACACGCGCTCCCGCTCTGAGCCGCGCGGTGGACGACGACGGGCCTGTTCCGCTTCGGCGCCCCGATCGCGGCACTCTCGCACGGCGTGGCTGCCGGCCGGTGGGACATCCGTGGGGAAGATGGGCCGAGGCGGTCCGTGCCCCTGTGGGTGCATGCCCGGAGTTCAAGCAGGTCGTCGACATCGGGGAGTTCGACATGATCAACACTGTGAAGGACCTGGCTGCGGAGGCGCTCTTCGTCTCGTTTCTGCAGCCCTCGGAGAGTCCGACACGTCAGACGGTGGAGGAAGCCATCACCACCATGATCCTGCGGCACGGCAGCGACGGGTGCGCCGCCGGTGTGGCCACCGAGTTCGGGGATCACCCGGATGCCGCCGTGCGCCGGATGACCTGGGTGCAGGAGGAGCTCGCCGTCGTGCTCGCGCCGAGGACGCCGGCGCTGCACTGACGTGTCCCCCCGGGGTTTGTCCACGCCTGCTCGCCGGACAAACCCCCGGACCCGGGACTACGGTGAGCCTGGGCACGCCCGTCGAGGCGTGCCGGTTCCATATCGGCCTCCGGCAAGACTGAGGCTTTTTGTGAAAAAACTCCATAAAAGCAACCGAGTTCGGGCCACGCTGCACCCAACGGCGACCACTGTTCTCCTCGTCAGCCGGCATCACCACGCCGGTTAACCCCAGCGAGGAGGACCACGTGACCACCACGACCGAACTCCCCGCCACCATCGGCACGACGCCCGACGCGCCCTCCGCGCGCGACATCGAGGACCTGATCCGCGAACACATGCCGATGGTTGGCCATCTGGTCCGGGAGCTGCTCAACCGGGTACCCGGCCATGTTCACGCCGATGACCTCTCGTCCGCCGGATTCGCGGCCCTGCTCGGCGCGGCCCGTTCGTTCGACGTGAGCCGCGGCATCCCCTTCCACCGCTTCGCCGCGGTGCGGATCCGTGGTGCGTTGCTCGACGAGTTGCGCGGCCAGGACTGGGCGAGCCGTTCGGTGCGGGCCCGGGCGCGGCGTGCCGCCACCGCCCGGCAGGAACTCACCGCCGCGCTCGGCCGCACGCCGAGCGACGCCGAGGTGGCCGAAGTGCTCGGCATCGGCGTCTCGGAACTGGCGAGTGTCGAGGACGACGTGCAGAAGGCGTCGCTGCTCAGCCTGCAGGGCTTCCCGACCGGGGCGGCCGAGGAGATGGTTCCCGAGCTGTCCGACGGCCCGGAGGACCTGCTGCTCAAGCGGGAACGGCTCGGCTACCTGCATCAGGCGATCCAGGCTCTCCCGGAGCGTCTGCGTCAGGTGGTGGAGGAGTCGTTCCTGCAGGAGCAGCCGTTGAGCGAGGTGGCGGCACGGCTCGGGGTCACCGAGTCCCGGATCTCCCAGTTGCGGACCGAGGCGTTGCGCCTGCTCCGTGAGGGACTGAACAGTTCGCTCGCCCCGGAGCTGCTCACGGTGACGACGGGCGGCCCGCGCACCCGCAAGGGGTGTCTGCAGCGCCGTCGTACCGAGTACTTCGCCAAGGTGGCCGAACAGGGCAGCCTGCGCACGCGCCTGGCGTTGACGGACAGTCACGGCGTACCCATCGCGGCCGCCGCCTGACCGCGCTCTCTCTGCGGCGAGGGCGGTCGTCTGCCGCCCTCGCCCCAGGATCAAGACCGTGTGGGGTACGCCCACACCTCCCACAGAAGCGGTCCGGCCGTCCCGGGGCTGACGATGGGGGCCGGCCGTCCCGCCCCGACGTCCACAGGCACCCTGGTCCGGCCCGCACCACGACCGAGCGCCCCGCAGACGGCGGCGTTCCGCTGACGGCCACGACCGAGCGCCCCGCACACGACGGCGTTCCGCTGACGGCCACGACGAGCGCCCCGCAGACGACGAGTCCGCGACTGCTTCACGCCGCGACGAGCGCCCGCGAACAGTAGGGATCCAGCGCGTCCTTGACCCGCCGGCTGTCCGCCCCGACCGCGGTCACCAGGTAAGCCGGCCCGGCCAGTGGCATCACCGCCGCGTCGGCCCCCATCACTCCCGCCGTCGCGGACACCCCCGGCCCGGCGACCACGATCGTCCCCACCGCCCGGCCCTCACCCAGCACCGCGGCCCCCGACCACCCCGGCGCCCGGGGGCCGGCGGTCAGCTCGTGCCGGTAGACCGTTGTTCCGGCGTACCCGATGATGACGTCCGTGTGCACGTCGCCGGAGTCCTCGCCGTGCCGCCCGCAGACCAGGTCGTCACGCCAGAGCACCGTCCCACCCGCCTCGACCGTGACCCGGGTCTCCACGATGTGATCGGATCCGGCCGCGGCGATCAGCGGCTCCGGCATCCACCGCAGCACCCCGCCGTCCGCGACCGACGCCGTCACCGTCATCCGGGATGCCGGCGCCGCCCGTCCGGGGAGCGCCAGCTGGGCCGCCACGCTGAGCATGTCCAGCGCGGCGCCCGGTCCGACGGTGATGTCGAGGCGCAGTTCGTCGCCGCGCAGGGGGCCGGCGGCCCCGCCGACCAGGTGCACGGTGGCCGTGCCGGCCCGCGGGCCGGTCTGCCGCAGCAGCAGTGGCGACTCGCCGCGCAGGACGGCGAGCCGGGTCCCGCCGCGCCCGTCCGCCTCCGCGACGACGCGGGCCTCAGCGCGCACGACGTGTTCCCCGGTTCAGGAGACGACGGCGGCGTCGGTCCGGGCCGCGATCAGCCCCCGGATCCAGTCGGCGACCGGAGTGGCGGCCTTGTCCTCGGCCAGCGACAGGAACACCGTGGGCAGTTCGTGCCGCCGGGCCTTGGCGTCCCGGTCCATCACCGCGAGGTCCGCGCCCACCATCGGCGCCAGATCCGTCTTGTTGATCACCAGGAGGTCGGCCGTGGTGACGCCGGGGCCGCCCTTGCGGGGCACCTTGTCGCCGCCCGACACGTCCACCACGAAGATCTGCTGGTCGATCAGGCCCTTGCTGAAGGTGGCGGTCAGGTTGTCGCCGCCGCTCTCCACCAGCACCAGGTCCAGCGGGCCGAGTGTCGCCTCGAGGTCTTCCACCGCGTCCAGGTTCGCCGAGATGTCGTCCCGGATCGCGGTGTGCGGGCAGCAGCCGGTCTCCACCGCGCGGATCCGCTCGGCCGGCAGCACCCCGTTGCGCAGCAGGAAGTCCGCGTCCTCGGTGGTGTAGATGTCGTTGGTCACGACGGCCAGCCGCAACTCCTCGCCGAGGGCCCGGCACAGCGCCGCGACCAGCGCGGTCTTGCCCGAGCCGACCGGTCCGCCGATGCCGATCCGCAGGGCGCGGGGGCCCGCGTGCAGCGGCTCGTGCGGATCCACCCCGGGGTCGGGGTGCGTGTGCGGAACCTCTTCAGGACCGTGTTCATGCAGTTCAGGATGCAAAGAGACGCACCTCCCAGGTGGCGTGGTGCTCGGCGCCGATGTCGAGCAGGGGAGCGCCCGCGGCCGGCAGATCGTCGACCGCGTCGCCGCACCGGTCCGCGGCCTGTGCCGCGATCCGGTCACAAACAGGGGCGAGCCGCGCCAGCAGCGCGTGCACCGCGTAGGGGTCGAGCCCCAGCAGTCGGACCCCCGCGCTGGCCGTCCCGGTCGTCACCCCGTGGGCGGCTGCGACGGCCGCTTCGAGGGGCTGGAGTCCGGCCGCCGCGGCGAGGGCGCCCAGGGCGACGGGCTGGTGGGGTTCCCGGCCGGTGTGCGGGGAGACCGGCCACATCGCCCGTCCCGCCCGGAGCAGGGCCCGGCCCTGGGCCCGTGAGGCCTTGCGCAGCGCGGGTGACGGGGTCCGGGCGTCCATCCCCGCGTCGAGTTCGCCGCAGCGGCGCACGTCCGCGCAGGTCGCGGCCGCGAACGCCGCCGCGACCAGCCCGCTGGTGGCCAGTTTTCCGTGCAGGAAGCCCTCCAGGCCGGTCACGTCCCGGACCCGTCCCGCACTGATCTGCGGTTCGAGCCCTCCGGAGTGCGCGTGCCCTCCGGAGGGGAGCCGTCCGTCCGCCAGCAGGAGCAGGGTGGCCAGGCTCATCAGAAGAGGAAGTACCGCTGAGCCATCGGCAGTTCCGACACCGGCGACGGTTCGATGACCTGGCCGTCGATCCGCACCTCGAACGTGTCGGCGGTGACCTCGATCCGCGGCATGGCGTCGTTGAGCGGCATGTCGGCCTTGCCCACGGACCGGGTGTCGGCCACCGGCACCAGGGCCCGTTTGACCCCGATCCGGTCGCTGAGCAGCGCGTCGATGGCGGCCGGCGCGACGAATGCCAGCGAGGTCTGCGCGGGCACCACCCCGTAGGCGCCGAACATCGGCCGGGGAAGCATCGGCTGCGGTGTGGGGATGGAGGCGTTGGCGTCGCCCATCTGCGCCGAGGCGATCATGCCGCCCTTGAGGACGAGCGCCGGCCGTACGCCGAAGAACGCCGGATCCCACAGCACCAGGTCGGCGAGTTTGCCGGGTTCGACCGAGCCGATCTGCGCGGCCATCCCGTGCGCGACGGCCGGGCAGATCGTGTATTTCGCGACGTAGCGTTTCGCCCGGTTGTTGTCCGCGGGACCGTCGCCGGCCAGCGATCCGACCTTGTCCTTCATCACGTGCGCGGTCTGCCAGGTACGCGTGACGACCTCGCCGACCCGCCCCATGGCCTGCGAGTCCGAGCCGATCATGCTGATCGCCCCGAGGTCGTGCAGATAGTCCTCGGCCGCCATCGTCGACGGCCGGATCCGGCTCTCCGCGAACGCGAGGTCCTCCGGCACCGCCGAGTTCAGGTGGTGGCACACCATCAGCATGTCGAGGTGTTCGCTGAGCGTGTTCCGGGTGTACGGCCGGGTCGGGTTGGTCGACGACGGCAGGATGTGCGGCTGGGACGCCACCGTGATGATGTCCGGCGCGTGCCCGCCGCCGGCCCCCTCGGTGTGGTACGCGTGGATCGACCGTCCCGCGATGGCCCGCAGCGTCTCCTCCACGAACCCGGCCTCGTTCAGCGTGTCGGTGTGGATCGCCACCTGCACGCCGGACGCGTCGGCCACGCTCAGGCAGGCGTCGATCGCGGCCGGGGTCGTCCCCCAGTCCTCGTGCAGTTTGAATCCGCCGGCTCCGCCGCGCAGCTGTTCCCACATCGACTCGGTGGACATCGTGTTGCCCTTGCCGAGCAGCAGCACGTTGATCGGCCAGGTGTCCAGCGATTCGAGCATCCGGGCCAGGTGCCAGGCGTTCGGGGTGACCGTGGTGGCCTTGGTGCCCTCGGCCGGGCCGGTCCCGCCGCCGATGATCGTGGTGATGCCGCTGGCCAGCGCGGTGTCCAGGATGGTCGGGCTGATCAGGTGCACGTGGCTGTCGATCGCCCCGGCCGTGATGATCTTGCCGTTGCCCGCGATGATCTCGGTGCTCGCGCCGATCACCAGGTCCGGGTGGACACCGTCCATGGTGTCCGGGTTGCCGGCCTTGCCGATCGCCACGATCCGGCCGTCCCGGATGCCGATGTCGGCCTTGACGATGCCCCAGTGGTCGAGGATCACCGCGCCGGTGATCACGGTGTCCGGGGTGCCCTCGGCCCGGGTGGCCCGGGACTGCCCCATCGACTCGCGGATCACCTTGCCGCCGCCGAAGACGACCTCGTCGCCCGGCCGCGGGCCGGCGCTGCGGTCCTCTTCGATCTCGATGAACAGGTTGGTGTCGGCGAGCCGGATCCGGTCGCCGGCGGTCGGCCCGTAGAGGGCCGCGTAGCGACTGCGCTCCAGGGAAGTCATCGGTGTCCTCCGCTGTTGCTGGGGCCGGCGGCGGAAGAGCCGCGTGAGTGCGTCATCGCGGGCTCCCGTTGTGTGCGCCCTCGCCGGTGTCCTCGTCCAGGCTCCCGGCGGGTTCGATGTCGGCGGGGTCGGCCGCCGCCGCGGCGGCCCGGTCGAGTTCCCCACCGGCCAGCCCGCGCAGGCCCGGGACGATGCGGCGGCCGGCCAGCGGCACCAGCGTCACGTCGCGGGGGATGCCCGGCTCGAAACGGACCGAGGTCCCGGCCGGCACCGCGAGCCGGTGCCCCCAGGCGGCGTCCCGGTCGAACTCCAGCGCGGCGTTGGACTCGGCGAAGTGGTAGTGCGATCCGACCTGGACGGGCCGGTCACCGGTGTTACGGACGGGCAGGTTCAGGGTGGGCCGGCCCGGATTGATCACGATGTCCCCGGCGCCGAACACGACCTCGCCCGGGATCACGAGATCGGCCCGTGCACGGTGACGAGCTTGGTGCCGTCCGGAAAGGTCGCCTCGACCTGTACCTCGGCCAGCATCTCGGGCACCCCCTCCATGACGTCTTCGCGGGTCAGCACCCGGCGGCCGGAGTCCATCAGCTCGGCGACGGTCCGGCCGTCCCGGGCGCCCTCGAGCAGGAAGGCGGTGATGATCGCGGTCGCTTCGGGATAGTTGAGCTTCAGGCCTCGGTCGCGACGGCGCTGGGCGACGTCGGCGGCGACGTGGATGAGCAGACGGTCCTGCTCATGCTGGCTGAGGAACAAAGGGACCTCCTGAATGCGCCCCGGAATGCTCGCAGCTGGAAGTTTCGGACGTGTTTCTCGATCAAAACACGTGTATCGCCTCAGATCCGGGCGGCCACGCCGTCGATCAGCAGTTCCACTGCCAGCCGGAATCCGGTGTCGTCGGCCTCCCCGGCGCCGATGAGCCGGCGCATCGTCCCGTTCACCTCGGTGTGCAGCAGGCCGCCGACGAGTACCACGAGGACCGCCCCGGTCTGGTCCACCGTGTCGTCGGGCAGTCCGGCGCCGTGCAGCACCGAGCGCAGCGACCGCCACATCGGCCCGTCGCGCTGGATGAAGTCGTCGGCCGCGAACGAGTGCCGGATCAGGTGGGGATGGGCGAGGCTGAGTTCGCGGAACGCGCCGGCCAGTTCGCGCAGCTGGTCCTGCCAGGTCCCGTCGGTGGGCACGATGTCGCGGGCCCCGTCGGTGACCATCCGGGTGATCCCGTCGAGCAGCGCCGCCTTGTTCGCCACGTGGTGGTAGAGCGACATCGGGTTCACCCCGAGGTCGGCCCCCAGGCGGCGCATGCTCAGCGCCTCGACACCGTCGGCATCGACGATCCGCAACGCCGCTCGCAGGATCGCGTCCTTGGTGAGACGCCGATCACCGGACTTTGTACCTCCAGCCATACGCCGTATGGTAGCGCCATACACCGTATGGCTGAGGAGGTTCCCCCGTGACCGCCGAAATCCCCGCCCCACGTGGTCTGCCCATCGTCGGCAACGGACTGCAGATCCCGGCGGAAGGCTCGTACCGCTTCCTCGCCGATCTGGCCGCCGAACACCCCGACGGCGTCTTCAAACTGAACCTCGCCGGCCGGCATGTGGTCTTCGTGCACGACCCGGACCTGGTCGCCGAGGTGTGCGACGAGACCCGGTTCTACAAACCGATCGACCCACCACTGGCGCACGTGCGCGACTTCGCCGGCGACGGACTGTTCACCGCCCGCGGCGAGGAGGAGGTCTGGGGCCAGGCCCACCGGATCCTGCTCCCGGCGTTCAGCCAGCGGTCGATGAAGGCGTACTTCCCGCAGATGCTGGAGATCGCGGACGACCTGGTGGCGGCCTGGTCGGACCGCACCGAGGTGGACGTCACCGACGACATGACCCGGCTGACGCTGGACACCATCACGCTCGCCGGATTCGGCCAGAAGTTCAAATCCTTCGACAAGCCGGAACTGCACCCGTTCCTGGAGGCGATGGGCCGGGCACTCACCGAGGCCATGCACCGGACCCGGCAGCTCCCGGTGGTCACCGGCCTGAAGAAGAAGGCCGACGCGGCGTACCAGGCCGACATCGGCATCATGCAGGAGCTCGTCGACGAGGTGATCCAGCAGCGGCGCACCAGCGGCGAGAAGGCGAACGACCTGCTCGGCCTGATGCTCGGCGCGGCCGACCCGGTCACCGGCGCTGCGCTCTCCGACGAGAACATCCGCAACCAGGTGCTCACCTTCCTGATCGCCGGGCACGAGACCACCAGCGGCACCCTGTCGTTCGCGCTGCACCTGCTGCTGCGCAACCCGCACGTGCTGGCGCAGGCCTACGCCGAGGTGGACCGGCTGCTGCCCGGCGACACGGTGCCGACCTACGAAACGATCATGAAGCTTGACGTGATCCCGCGGATCCTCGACGAGACGCTGCGCCTGCTCTCGCCGATCCCGGCGATCGGCCTGGCCAGCCGGGAGGCCACCACGCTCGCCGGCCGCTACGAGATCCCGGCGGACCAGAAGATCGCGGTGCTGCTGCGTCCCCTGCACACCAACGCGTCCGCCTGGCCGGCCCCGGAGACCTTCGACATCGACCGGTGGACCACCGAGGGCAAGGCCGGGCACCATCCGCACGCGTACAAGCCGTTCGGCAACGGCGAACGGGCCTGCATCGGCCGGCAGTTCGCGCTCACCGAGGCCAAACTGGCGCTCGCGATGATCCTGCAGCGGTTCGCGATCACCGACCCGGTGGGTTACCGGCTGCAGATCAAGCAGGCCCTGACCATCAAGCCGACCGACTTCCGGCTGCGGATCCGGTCCCGCCAGGATTACGAACGCACGGTCTTCGGCGTGGACCCGGTCGCCGCGGCCACGGCCACGCCGGTGGCGGAGATCAAAGCCTCGGGGGTACGCCTCCGTGTCGCCTACGGCTCGAACCTGGGCACCTCCGAGGACCTCGCCCAGCAGCTGGCCGACCGGGCCCGGCGCTCCGGGTTCGCGGTGACCGTGCAGACCCTCGACGAACTCGCCGACGACCTGCCCGCCGACGGTCTGCTGACCGTGGTCACCTCCAGCTACAACGGCAAGGCGCCGGACAACGCGCAGCGCTTCGACGAACTGGACATCCCGGACGGTGCGCTGACCGGGGTCCGGTTCGCACTCCTCGGCAACGGCAACACCCAATGGAACACCTACCAGGCGTTCCCGAAGCGGGTGCAGGACAAGCTGACCCGGGCCGGCGCCGCGGCGATCGTGGAACGGGGCGAGACCGACGCGTCCGCCGACTTCGACGGGATGGCCACCGCCTGGCTCGACGGGCTGTGGACGGCGCTCGCCGCCGACTTCGGCGCCGAGTCCGCCGCCGAACCGGCCGGACCGCGGTTCGTCGTCGAGGTGCTCGGCGAGGACCGGGTCCGCCCGGCGGTGGTGTCGGCGCAGGCGTACCCGATGACCGTGGTCGCCGTCGACGAACTGGTCAGCGACCCGGCCGGGCTCACCGACTTCACCGCCCGGGCGCCCCGCCCCGGCGTCAAGGCGGTCACCGTGCGGCTGCCGGAGGGCGTCTCCTACGCGGCCGGCGATCACCTCGCGGTCTACGCGAAGAACGAACCCACCCTCGTCGACTGGGCGCTGCACGTCCTGCGGGTACGCGCCGACCTGGTGATCAGGATCGGCCAGGACGGCGAGCGGCCGACCGGACTCCCGATCGGGGTCCCGATCACCGCCGGACTGCTGCTCACCGAGTTCGTGGAACTCCAGGAGCCGGCCACCCGCGGCCAGATCGCCACTCTCGTCCAGCACACCGAGTGCCCGTGGACGACCAGGCAGCTGACCGGCTGGGCCACCGACGACGTCGCCTACACCGACGAGGTCCGGGCCAAGCGCCTCTCGATCCTCGCCCTGCTGGAGCGGTTCCCCGCGATCGAACTGCCCTTCGGCGTCTTCCTGGAACTGGTCGGGACCATCCGGCCGCGGTTTTACTCGATCTCGTCGTCGCCACTGGCCGACCCGTCGCTGGCGACCATCACGGTCGGCCTGGTGGACGGTCCCGCGCTGACCGGGAACGGCCGCTACCGGGGCATGTGCTCGCAGTACCTGGCCCGTCTGACGCCCGGCGACACCTTCTTCGGGCACGTCCGGGTGCCGGCGCCGCCGTTCCGCGCACCGGCCGACCCCGGCGTGCCGATGATCCTGATCGGTCCGGGCACCGGCTTCTCACCGCTGCGGGGCTTCCTCCAGGAGCGGGCGGCACTGGCGACGCGCGGTCCGGCACTGCTGTTCTTCGGCTGCCGGCACCCGGAGCACGACTGGCTCTACGGCGACGAGATGCGCCGGTGGGCCGACGACGGCGTGGTCGACCTGCGCCTGGCGTTCTCTGGCAAGGCGGACCACCCGCACCGGTACGTCCAAGACGCGCTGGCCGCGGCCGGTGACGAGGTGTGGGAGCTGCTGTCCGCCGGCGGTCACGTCTATCTGTGCGGCGACGGCGCCCGGATGGCCCCGGCGGTCCGCGCCGAACTGCTCGCGCTGCACCGCGCCCGGTCCGGCTCGACGGACGCCGAGGCCGAGGCCTGGCTGAGCTCCCTGGAGGAGACCGGCCGCTTCCAGCAGGACGTCTTCGCCTGACCGCCCGCCACGGGTGTGGTGATTTGGGGTGTGCAGCGCGCCCGTAGTCACCACACCTCCACGGGTGTGGTGATTTGGGGTGTGCAGCGCGCCCGTAGTCACCACACCTCCACGGGTGTGGTGATTTGGGGTGTGCAGCGCGCCCGTAGTCACCACACCCCCACCGGTGTGGTGACTTTGGGCGTCCAGCGCGCCCGAAGTCACCACGCGGACGGGCTTCGCACCCGAAACGTGTCTATTTGAGGCGGGCGGCGAGCAGCGGGGCCAGCACCGCCGCGTAGGCCGTGCTCATGTGGCTGTCGTCCTTCCACACCATGACGTTGCCGACGATCGGCGGGCAGACCGTCTCGGTGCAGAACCACGGACGCGGGTCGACGACCGTCACACCCCGCGCCTTCGCCGCCGCGGTGACCAGCGCCCGGCGGGCCGGCGACGGGATCGCCTTCGCCACCGACCGGCTGCACGTCTCCACCCGGTCGGCGTGACCGGCCAGACAGTCCGGGACGTCACCGGACGGCCACGGCGTGTCCTGGATCAGCACCGGCCGGGCCCCAGCCGCCTTGATCCGGTCGAACGTCTTCGTCCACGCGGCCACCCACTGCTGATCGGAGTCGGTCCCGGTCAGCGGCTTCTTGCCGGTGGCGTCGAGCAGCCCGCCGCCGTCGCCACCGTTCGACGACAGGATCACGACGGCCGGCTTGACCCGGGCGATCTCCTTGAAGACCGACTCCCGCCAGCGGGTGCACTCCGGGTACGGCCGGTCCAGCCCCAGGTTCCAGACCGGCGCGTCGGCGGCCGGGCAGGCACTCTTGGTCAGGCTCAGCAGCCGCATGCCCCGCTGACCGGCGATGGTGTTCACCGCCGGGAACCAGTGCGCCGCGTGCGAGTCACCGAACAGCACCATCGTCTGCTCGCCGTCGCGCACCCCGTAGACGCAGGACGCCGAGGTGCTGGTCACCTGGGTGGCGTCGTAGTCGAGGTGACACTTGTCCGCGTACACCACAGGTTGGTCGGCCTTGGCCTCGGTGATCGAGGGACGCAGGTTGGCCGGCAGGTCGCTCAGCGAGGTCGACTGGGCGATCAGCGCCCGCAGCTGGGCCTCCTGATCGCGGGAACCGGCGAGCTCCTTCGCCGCGTCGGTGGTCGCCGCCCCGGTGCTTATCGCCGGGGCGAACAGGCCCGCCAGCAGGGCGGCCACCGTGCTGGCCGCGATCAGCCCGCCGCCGAGCCACAGCCCGCGCCGCGGTCGTTCCCGCCACCGGGGCATCCGCCGCAGCGGGTGCTCGAGCAGGTGGTACGACGCCACCGCCAGACCGAAAGCGATCACCGCGAGCAGCAGCCCGAGCCAGACCGACGACGTGGTGCCCAGCGCCGCCGGGCCGATCATCAGCAGCGGCCAGTGCCACAGATACCAGCCGTAGGAGTACCGCCCGATGATCTGGAACGGTCGCCGGCGCAGGAACCGGACGGCGCCGTCGTCCGGGTTGGCGATGCCCACCGCGATGACCGCCGCGGTGCCCAGCACCGGCAGCAGCGCCGCCGTCCCGGGGAAGTGGGTGTCCTCGTCGAAGAGCACCGCGGCCAGCCCGATCGCCGCCACGCCACCCCAGGTCAGCACCGCGGCGAGCCGGGCCGGCAGCACCGTCGGCCAGGCGGCGGAGAGCGCCACCAGCGCGCCGACGGCCAGCTCCCAGGCCCGGGTGTGCGTCCCGAAGTAGGCCCACGAGGAGGTCAGCGAGCCGCTCATCGCCAGCGACGCCCCGGTGATCACCGAAAGGATCATGACCAGCGGTACGCGCGGATGGTGTCCGCGCCGCCGGAACAGCACCGCCACACTCAGGATCAACAACGGCCACAGCAGGTAGAACTGCTCCTCGACCGCGAGCGACCAGTAATGCTGCAACGGCGACGGCACGGCGTCGGCGTTGAGGTACTGCACGCCCTCGTACGCCAGACGCCAGTTGATCCCGGAGAAGGCGGCGAACGCCGCATCCCAGCTGATCTCCGGCACCCGGGTCGGCGGCAGCCACAGCCACGCCCCGGCCAGCGTCGCCACCAGCACCAGCGTGGCAGCCGGCAACAGCCGCACGATCCGGCGCGCGAAGAACCCGCCCAGCGAGATCGACCCGGTCCGGTCCAGCTCCTTGAGCAGCAACGTGGTGATCAGGAACCCGGACACGACGAAGAACACGTCGACCCCGGCATAACCCCCGGCGAACCCGGGAACGCCGACGTGCGCCGCCACCACGAGCACGACGGCGATGGCCCGCAGCCCCTCGATGTCCCCCCGAAAACCGGCACGGCTCGGAGCGGCCGGAGTCGGCGTGACCTCGGATGCGCTGTCGTAGGTGACCGACATGTCCTGTCTTCGGGGTGCGGTGGGCGGCATCGGAACGGAGTTCGCGATAGTACCGGGGATTTCGGCGAACACGCAGGCGACGCCGTTCGGTACGTACCGAAAAGGGAAGGGTCGCCGACCTGCCCGGTGACCCTTCCCTCAGTTGATCATGAATGTGGCCGTCGCTTCTGCTGCGGTTGCGATCACGTCTCCGGTCGCCTCGTGCGTCGGCGCCGGTCAGCCACTCGCGGCCTCCTCGGGGCCGTCGCCGAGATCGGGAAGAGGTCGAGTGGCGTTCCGGCCGGTTCGGCCGTCTGCTGCGGTCTGTCCGCGAGCCGAAAACGACCGTGGTCGACGGCCGGCAGTCGTGCCATGCCACTCAGCTCAAGTTGACCTTGGAAGCGGCCCCGCGCTGCGACAAACGGCTGCACTGATGCGTCGCGTCGCTCGGAACGGGTGTATTCGCCGCCCTCGGTGCTGGAGTCACGTACGAGCGGATTCTGGACCCGTGGACCGTGGGGAACGTCGTCTTCGCGGGCATGACGATTGTCGGCGGGTATGCGAGTGGCCGTTCCCTGATGACGGGGTTCTTCGCCGGTCCGAAGGGCATCGTGGTCCGCACTCTGGGGAGTTCGACCACTGTCGCCTGGGGTGATCGAGAGCATCGGCGGCTCCGACCTGGTCTCCGGGCCGGCGTCGCTGGCCGGTGTCACGGCTCCGAAAGTCAGGGCGCGGTCTCGTCCGACGTGCCGGTGGGCTCCGGGGCGGCGGTGGTTGTCGTCGGCTCGGGGTCGGCCGGGGTGGTCTCGGTGGGCTCTTCCTCCTCCGGAGTCGTCGTCTCCGGGGCGGAGGTGGGCTCGGTCGTCTCGGCCGGGCGGGTGGTGGGCCGGGTGGTCGCCGCGGTCTGTTCCGAGGTGTCCTCGTCGTTCGCGGTCGGCCTGGTGGTCTGTTCCTGGCCGGTTTCGGTGCCGGACTCCTCCGTCTCCTCCTCGGTGGGGGAGGGTGCCGCCTTCGACGGGACCGCGGCGGGGGCGGACGGGGTCGTCGGCGCCGGCTTGTCGGTGAAGAAGCCGAGCGGATCGGCCAAGGCCACCACCGCACCCAGGCCGATCAGGGTGAGCAGCACCAGCCCGACGACGGCGAGCCGGCGCCGGTTGCGTACCGGCGAAGGAGAGGGAAAGGGCGAAAGGGAAGGAGAGGTTGAGGGCGCGGGAGCGGAGGGAACGGCTGCCGAGGGCGACGAGGCCGCATCCGCTGCGGGGAACGGCGACGTGGGCGCGATGGTCGCCGCGGGGCCGGACGGATCGGGCACGCGGGCCGCGCCCACCGCCGGCGCCGGGCCCACCAGGGTGGCGGTCAGCGGGCCGGGACGGCCGGGCGACACCGGGATCACCGTGGCCGTGCCGGACGACGCCGCGGTCTCCGCCTCCGCGGCCATCGCCGACGCCGATGCGAAACGGTCGTCCGGGTTCTTCGCGAGTGCGGTGCTGACCAGGGAACGGACCGAATCGGGCACGTCTGCGGGCAGCGGCGGCGGCTCCTCCTCGATGTGGGCCAGCGCCACCATCAGCGGATTGTTGCCCTCGAACGGCGGGTGGCCGGCGAGGCAGTGGTAGGCGACGGCACCCAGCGCGTACAGGTCCGCGGCGGGGCCGATCGAGCTTTTCGCCACCTGTTCCGGCGCGATGTACAGGGCCGTGCCGACGACCTCCCGTGCCCCGGTCAGCGTCACCGACTGCGCCGAGCGGGCCACCCCGAAGTCGACGAGCACCACCGTGCCGGACGGCTCGATGATCAGGTTGCCGGGTTTGACGTCGCGGTGCACGATGCCGGCCTCGTGGGCGGCGGCCAGCGCCTCCGCGGCCTGCGACACCACCGACATGGTCTCCATCGGGGAGAGGCGGCCGCGTTCGGCCAGCCGGTGGTTGAGCGGCTCGCCGTCGACGTGCGCCATCACCAGCCAGGCGCCGTCGTCGGTGCGGCCGTAGTCGTACACCGGAGCCACCCCGCGATGCCGCAGCGCCGCCATCACCCGGGCCTCGTGCTCGAACCGGTTGCGGAAACCCTCGTTGCCCACATAGTCGGTGAGCAGCGTCTTCACCGCCACGGACCGGCCCAGCACGGTGTCGGTCGCCTGCCAGACCTCGCCCATGCCACCGGCCGCGATCCGGTCGTCCAGTCGGTAACGGCCGCCGAGCGTCTCTCCGGGAAAGGGCATGGGCAGACACGTACCCACTTAAGACCGTGACTATCCCGCGGACCCTTCCGGCTCGTCGGGCTCATCAGGTGCCGATCCGGAACCGCCGTCGTCCGGTTCCGGATCCGGCTCACTCTCAGAACTCGAATCGGACGGTGACGTCGGCTCGTCGTCGTCACCGGGGTCCGGCGGCCGGTTGGTCCGCGGCCGGTTCCGGGTGGTGGTCTTCTCCTGTTCGACCACGGTCCTGCTCGGCGTCGCCGAACTCTGCGACGGCCGTGGTGTCGGCGACGGCGTGGGGGAGACCGACATCGGCGCCGACGGGGACGGCAGCACCCCCGGCATGATCCCGAACGGGTCGGCGAACACCAGGCCGGCGCCACCTCCGGCGAACACGATCACACCCCCGACGATCAGGGCCGCAGCGCGCCGGTTGCGCTTCTTCGGGGGTACGCGTAAAGCCCGCAAAGCCTCCGTCGACGGTGCCCCGGCGACGGCCGCAGCCTCAGCCATCGCCGCCGCGGACGGCCACCGCTGTTCGGGTTCCTTGGCGAGCGCCCGCATGACCACGTCCCGCACCGGCCGGGGCACATCGTCCGGCAGCGGTGGCGGCTCCTCCTGGAAGTGCTGCACCGCGATGGCCACCGGATTGTCACCGAAGAACGGCGGCTGCCCGGCCAGGCAGTGGTACGCCACCACGCCCAGCGAATACAGGTCGGCCGCCGGGGTGACCTCCCGCTTCGCCACCTGCTCCGGTGCGATGTAGACGACCGTACCCACGACGTGATCCGTGCCGGTGAGGGTGAGTGACCGCGCCGACCGGGCCACCCCGAAGTCGACGAGCACCACGGTCCCGTCCGGTTCCACGATCAGGTTGCCCGGTTTGACGTCGCGGTGCACGATCCCGGCCCGGTGCGCGACGGCGAGCGCCCGCGCGGCCTGCGCCACCACCGCCATCGTCTCCACCGGCTCCAGCCGTCCGACCCGGTCCAGCCGCCGGTCCAGCGGCTCCCCGTCCACATGGGCCATCACCAGGTAGGCGCCGTCGTCGGTGGTCCCGTAGTCGTAGACGGGCGCGATACCCTGATGCCGCAGCGAGGCCATCACGCGGGCCTCATGCTCGAACCGGCTCCGGAACCGTTCCTCGCCCGCATGCCTCGCGAGCAGCGTCTTCACCGCGACGGACCGCCCCAGCACGGTGTCGGTGGCCCGCCACACCTCGCCCATGCCGCCGGAGGCGATCCGGTCGTCGAGGTGGTAGCGCCCACCGAGCGTCTCTCCAGCAGAGGGCATGCCTGCCACGGTAGCCACTATCGACGCTCTTCAGTGCCCGCAGCCCGCAGCCCGCAGCCCGCAGCCCGCAGCCCGCAGCCCGCAGCCCGCAGCCCGCACCCGCACCCGCACCCGCACCCGCACCCGCACCCGCACCCGCACC
>NZ_BSSY01000015.1:0-156530 GCF_030269225.1 Actinoplanes sp. NBRC 101535
AGTGGAACTGCCCGTGCGGCAGCCACCACGACCGTGACGTCAATGCCGCCATCAACATCAAGGCCGCCGGGCAGGCGGACTTCAACGACCGTCGAGCGCAGGTAAGACCAGGACTTGTCCCGGCACCGCGCAGTGAAGCGGTAACCCGCCAGAACGCCGCGCGTGCCACGCGCAGCGTGGCTGGAATCGCCGTCCTTTAGGGCGGCGAGGATGTCAAGGCACCACCCGCACGTCGATCCGGACGTCGTCCATGGCGGCGGCCATCCGGCGGCCGACGTCGGCGGCGTAGAGCGCGTCGGCCCAGAGCAGACCCACGAAGCACAGCATGAGCACCACGAACGTCCACACCCGGGCCTCCCCGGGCCTCCCCGCGCCTCCCCGCGCCTACACCACTACCTGATCATCATCGTGATCTTCTTGATCGCGAACCTCGGCCCGGTCCGCGCGGCGCTCGCCCGCGAACCCTGGACCGTGGTCGTCCCCTGGCTCGGTCTGGACATCCTGGCGTCACCGGCAAACCGCCGGCGTAGCCGTCCCGCAGCCTCGGCCGTCATTTCGCTGCCCCGGCTGTGGTCGGGTGGCGCTCGTTTTCGAGCCGTGTTGGACGGCCTGTCCCTCCCAGCCGTCGTTCGGGGTTGTTGTGGATCGCTGGGTGAGCCGTGGGGGACGGCTGGGGTGGGTGGGCCGTCGTTCGGGGTTGTTGTGGATCGCTGGGTGAGCCGTGGGGGACGGCTGGGGTGGGTGGGCCGTCGTTCGGGGTTGTTGTGGATCGCTGGGTGAGCCGTGGGGGACGGCTGGGGTGGGTCGGCCGTCGTCCAGGGTCGTTCTGTGGAGATCGGCAGGCGGGTGGGGCGTAGTCGATCAATCGCCCGCCGGCATTGTGTTGTCTTCGGGTGCCCGGGGCCTCGGCAACGCGGCGGGTGATTGATCAACATCGTGCCATGGGTGACGAGTCGGCCCGGGAACTATCGGTCAGCCGGCGTTCGTGGCTGCCGCGCGGAGTCGGACCGTGGCCGGCGTGCGGAGTCGGACCGTGGCTGCCCGCGCGGAGCCGGACTGTGGCCGGCGCGTGCCGGAAGGGTTGCAGGCGACACCGGTCCTGGGCTGGATGGCGCCGTGATCCCGATCGACTATTGTGGACGGCCATGGACGACGTGAAGCCCCGAAGCGCTTCGATCGACACGACCGTGCCGCATCCCGCCCGGCGATACAACTACTGGCTCGGTGGCAAGGACAACTTCGCGGTGGACCGGGAGTCCGGCGCCGAGTTCGAGAAGCTGCTGCCCGGTCTGCGCGACGGCGTGCAGGCCAACCGGGCGGTGCTGCGCCGGGCCGTGCGGTTCCTCGCCGAGGAGCGGGGCATCCGCCAGTTCCTGGACATCGGCACCGGACTGCCCACCGTGGACAACACGCACGAGGTCGCGCAGCGGGTCGCCCCGGAGAGCCGGATCGTCTACGTCGACAACGACCCGCTGGTGCTCACCCACGCGCGGGCGTTGCTGACCAGCACGGAGCAGGGCCGGACCGCCTACATCGAGGCGGATCTGCGCGACCCCGCGGCGATCCTGAACAGTGACGCGGTCAAGGAGACGCTCGACCTGACCCAGCCGGTCGGCCTGATCCTGGTGGCGGTGCTGCACTTCATCCCGTACCCGGGGGCTGCCAAGAAGCTGGTGCGCCAGCTGCTGGACGCGCTGCCCAGCGGCAGCTACCTGGTGGTGACGCACGGGACCGCGGACTTCCTGCCGCCGGAGATCGCCGCCGCGCACGAGAAGATGTACGAGGAGGGCCGCTCGGACATCTGGCCGCGCCGCAAGGCCGAGGTCGAGGACCTGTTCGAGGGCCTGGAACTGGTCGAGCCGGGCGTCGTGCCGAACACCCTGTGGCGTCCCGAGGAGGGCGACCCGGAGCTGGACCTGCAGGTCGTGGCCGGCTGGACGGGCACCGCCCGCAAACCCTGACTCACCGCGCGTCGCGGAACCGTCCGGGGCTCACGCCGAGGATCCGTTTGAAGTGCCGCACCAGGTGCGGCTGGTCGTAGAAGCCGCTGCCGGCCGCCACCGCCCGCAGCGGCTCGCCGGCCAGGATGCGCCGGCGGGCCAGGTCGACGCGGCGGGAGATCAGGTACTGGTGCGGGGACATGCCGAACTCGCGCCGGAACGAGCGGACCAGATGCGCCGGGTCGAAGTGCAGGGTGGCGGCGGCGACACGGAGCGGCAGGCCGTCGACGATGTGTTCCTCGAGCAGGTCACGCAGGCCGTGTGCGGCCGCGCGGAGGGCCGGCACGGGTGCGGCCGGATCACCCAGGCGTGCGCGCAGCCCTTCCAGGGCGAGGGCGAGAGGTGCGTCCGCCGCCGGCGCCTCCTCCGGGGTACGCGCCAGCTGATGCACCGTGGAGATGAGGCGGTGCAGGCGCTGGTCGGCCAGTGCCGGGGTGTCGACGGCCGCCCCGATCAGCCGTTCCGGCAGCAGAGCGGGTTCCAGGTAGAGCACGCGTTTGCGGAAACCGCCCGGCTTGGCGGCGGTGCCGTTGTGCGGGATCCGCGGCGGCAGCACCGTGATCAGGTCGCCGTACGCCCCGCGTTCGTGCCGGTCCAGGTCGTAGCGGACGGCGCCGTCGTCGACGAGCAGGACCGTCCAGGTGTCGTGGGCGTGCATCGGGTAGGCGTGGTCGCCGAACCGGGCGTGCAGCACCTCGGCGACCCCGTCGAGCGGTGGTCGCCATGCGCGGAGCAGGGGTCCGTCCGGCACGTCAACATCGTACAAGACCTGGCGGGGCGTCCCGGCCTTTGATGGGGGCATGACCGAACCACTGGGTTTTCCGGCACCACTGCGTTTCGCGACCAAGATCGCTGTTCTGCTCCGCGACGACCTGCCGGTGTGGCAGCGCCTCAATGTCACCGCTTTCCTGGTCAGCGGCATCGCGACGGCGGTGCCCGAGGTGCTGGGCGAGCCGTACCTCGACGCCGGCGACGTGTCCTACCTGCCGATGTTCCGCCAGCCGGTGCTGGTCTTCGCCGGTGGCAAGGAGACGTTGACCGGGGCGCACGGGCGGGCGCTGAGCCGGGGAGTGTCGCTGTCGGTCTTCACCTCGGACCTGTTCGGCACCGGTCACGACGCGGCGAACCGGGCCGCCGTCCGGGCCGTCCCGACCGCTGACCTGGACCTGGTGGGTCTCGCCGTCTACGGCCCGCGGGTGGCGGTCGACAAGATCATGAAGGGTGCCGCCATGCATCCGTGAACACTCGGGGACGGTGCTTCGACGCGTACCCGAAAAGAGCGGAAGAGGCGTTCGGAGCGCAACCACTCTGCTTTGCCGCACATGTGCCGATAGGAAGGGTGTGGCGTGGATCTCGGATAGGACGGTGTCCCGGCCCCAGGTGGGGTCAGGGCGGCGATCCGTGCCTGATTCGTGGTCAGCGGGTGAGCCAGCGCAGCGGGTCGGCGACGATGGTGCGGACCACCGAGAGCGCGGCGCCCAGAGCCGGTGCCTCGGCGCCGTAGGTCGAGACGGTGACCTCGGGGCTGGCCCAGCCGGCACCGAGGAAATGCGCCGCCACCTCGCGTTCCACCTCGGGGGCCAGCCACGGTGCGAGCTGGCGGTAGATGCCGCCGAGGACCAGGCGGCCGACGTCGAGCAGGTTGAGACAGCCGGCCAGGACACCGCCGAGGACCGCGCCGGCCTCGGCGAGCGCGGCGAGGGTGGCCGGATCCCCGGCCTGGGCACGCTCGGTGATCAGGTCGGCGGTCGGCCGGACGCCGAACGTGGTGCCGGCCCCGTCGGTGATGCCGGCGGCGCGCAGGATCGCCTCGTGACCGGCGTAGCGCTCCAGGCAGCCGCGCCGGCCGCAGGGGCAGGGCGGGCCGTTGCGGTCGACGGTCAGGTGGCCGATCTCGCCGCTCCAGCCGTGCGACCCGCGGTAGAGCTCGCCGTCGAGCACGATGCCCGCGCCCACGCCGATCTGCCCGCTCACGTAGAGATAGCTGCCGCCGGCCCGCAGCAGGCCCGCCTCGGAGAGCGCGGCGAAGTTCGCCTCGTTGTCGAGTGCGGCCCGCTCGCCGTGCGCGCCGGCCGGCAGCAGGTCGGAGACGTCCAGGTCACGCCAGCCCAGGTTGGGGGCGAGGGTGACGGTGGCGCCGGCCCGGTCGACGATGCCCGGCACCGCGACGGCGCTGCCGACCAGGTCGAGGCCGTCGGCCTCGGCGGCCTGCCGGGCGCCCCGGGCCAGCCGGTCGACCCGGTCCAGGATCTCGCGCGTGCCGTGTCCGCGCTGGTCCTCGGCGACCACGTGTTTGTAGCGGACCTTGCCGGTGAGATCCACCACGCAGACGGCGGTGTAGTCCACGTTGACGTCGATGCCCAGACCGGCCGGGCCGTCCGGGCGCAGGGCCAGCGCGGTGCCCGGACGGCCGGCGCGGGTGCGGGCGGTGGAGCCGACCTCGCGGACCAGTCCGCCGCCGATCAGTTCATCGATGAGGCTGCTCGCCGTCGACCTGTTGAGGCCGGTCCCGGCCGCGATGCCGGCCCGGGAGATCTCGCCGGACTGCTCGGCGACGCAGCGCAGAGCGAGCGCCAGATGGGTGGCCCGGGGATTGACGGCCGGTGTCGTGCGGCGCTTCGCCCGGACCGTGGCGGCGCTGGGCATCCGGACTCCTCTCGCGCGTCGTGTCGTCACGATAGCGGTCCGTACATGATCACCCCTCGGCGCATTAGTCCGAGTGGGCAACAAATAGTATGGCGCGGACCTCATTACGGGCTGTTGAGGGATGGGCCGAAGGCCCCTCCTTTTCATGCCCAATTTCTGCAGGTGCACGGGCTGTGACGGGGCCTACAGTGAGAGACGCTGCTCACGAAGAGTGTTACACAGCCGTTACGGCGCAGCGCGTGCATCGGGCAGGCAAGAGCGTATGTTGTGACCGGCAACAAATAGACCCCGGTTGGCGTCCTGCCGCCGGAATTTTCAGTACTCAGAAAGGAGACGTCTAGGTGTCCAAGAACTTCCGGGTTCTCGCGGCTGTCACCCTGGCCGCCACTCTGGCCGCGGCGTCGGGCTGCAGCAGCAGCCGTTCCAGCGACGAGTCCTCGGACTCGGGCAGCAACCTGATCGGCATCGCGATGCCGACCAAGAGCCTCGAGCGGTGGAACAACGACGGTACGTACCTCGATGGTCTGCTGAAGAAGGCGGGCTACGAGACGTCTCTGCAGTACGCCGACAACAAGGTCGACCAGCAGATCACCCAGCTGCAGAACATGATCAACCAGAACCCCAAGGTTCTGGTCGTGGCGTCGATCGACGGCACCGCGCTGAGCACCGTCCTCGAGACGGCCGCCAAGGCGAACGTCAAGGTCATCGCGTACGACCGTCTCATCAACGAGACGCCGAACGTCGACTACTACGCGACCTTCGACAACTACCAGGTCGGCAAGCTCCAGGGTGAGTTCATCAAGGAGAAGCTGGCCCTCGACACCGCGGCGGGCCCGTTCAACATCGAGCCCTTCGCCGGCTCGTCGGACGACAACAACGCCAAGTTCTTCTTCTCCGGCGCGTGGGACGTGCTCAAGCCGTACGTGGACAGCAAGAAGCTGGTCATCCCGTCCGGCAAGAAGCTCGCCAGCAACGACGACTGGAAGAACGTCTCCGTCGACGGCTGGAGCTCCCAGAAGGCTCAGGCCGAGATGGACAACCGCCTGAACTCGTACTACACCGGCGGCAAGAAGCTCGACGCCGTCCTCTCCCCGAACGACTCGCTCGCGCTGGGCATCGAGCAGTCGCTCGAGTCGAAGGGCTACAAGCCGGGCACCAACTGGCCGATCATCACCGGCCAGGACGCTGACCAGGCGAACGTCAAGAACATCCTCGCCGACAAGCAGTCGATGACGGTCTGGAAGGACACCCGCACCCTGGGTGACCAGGTCGCCAAGATGGTCGACCAGATCGTCAAGGGCGAGACCGTCGAGACCAACGACACCACCACCTACAACAACGGCAACAAGGTCGTCCCGGCCTACCTGCTGCCGCCGGTGGTCGTGACCAAGGACGACGTGAAGACCAAGCTCGTCGACTCCGGCTTCTACACGGCTGACAAGCTCGGCCTGTAAGCAGTCGCCGGCTCAACGCTGGGCAACACCGGGTTCCCACCGACTTCCGGTGGTGGGAACCCGGTCAGTCCCGGTTCTCGACCCCCCTACAGCAAGCGAGTTGTGATGGCCAACGACACCACCCCGATCCTGGAAATGCGGGGCATCACCAAGACCTTCCCGGGCGTCAAGGCGCTGCAGGACGTCACGCTGAGCGTGGCCCGCGGGGAGGTCCACGCCATTTGCGGCGAGAACGGCGCGGGCAAGTCGACGCTGATGAAGGTGCTCAGCGGCGTGTACCCGTACGGCACCTACGACGGCGACATCGTCTTCGAGGGCGAGACCAGCCGATTCAAGACGACGCGCGACTCCGAGGACGTCGGCATCGTGATCATCCACCAGGAACTGGCGCTCAGCCCGTACCTGTCGATCGCGGAGAACATCTTCCTCGGCAACGAGCGCGCCAAGGGCGGCGTGATCAACTGGGCGCAGACCAACAAGCAGGCTGCCGAGTTGCTGGCCCGCGTCGGTCTCTCCGAGGCGCCCGATACCAAGATCATGGACATCGGTGTCGGCAAGCAGCAGCTCGTCGAGATCGCCAAGGCCCTGTCCAAGAAGGTGAAGCTGCTCATCCTCGACGAGCCCACCGCGGCTCTCAACGACGAGGACAGTGCGCACCTGCTGGAGCTGATCCGTCAGCTCAAGGCCGAAGGCATCACCTCCATCATCATCTCGCACAAGCTCAACGAGATCGCCGCGATCGCCGACAGCACGACGATCATCCGCGACGGCCAGAGCATCGAGACCATGGAGATGCACGGGGCCGAACCCGTCAGCGAGGACCGCATCATCCGCGCGATGGTCGGCCGCGACCTGGCCACCCGGTACCCGGACCACACCCCCACCATCGGTGAGGAGGTGCTGCGCATCGAGAACTGGACCGTGCACCACCCCAACGACCCCAGCCGGGTCGTCGTCGACCAGGCCAACGTGACCGTCCGGGCGGGCGAGATCGTCGGCATCGCCGGACTGATGGGCGCCGGGCGTACCGAACTCGCGATGAGCGTGTTCGGGCGCAGCTGGGGCACGAACATCTCCGGCAAGGTGTTCCTCCACGGCAAAGAGGTCAACCTCAAGACCGTGGACGCGGCGATCGACGCCGGCATCGCGTACGCGACCGAGGACCGCAAGCACTACGGCCTCAACCTGATCGACGACATCAAGCGCAACACCTCCGCCGCGAAGCTGAAGCGGATCGCGAAGCTCGGCGTCGTCGACGCCAACCGCGAGATCACGATGGCGGAGCAGTTCCGCAAGGACATGAAGACCAAGGCCTCCAGCGTCGACATGGTGGTCGGGAAACTGTCCGGCGGCAACCAGCAGAAGGTCGTCCTCAGCAAGTGGCTCTTCGCCGAGCCCGAGGTGCTGATCCTCGACGAGCCGTCCCGCGGCATCGACGTCGGCGCCAAGTACGAGATCTACGAGATCATCAACAAGCTCGCCGACTCCGGCAAGGCCGTTCTGGTGATCTCGTCCGAGCTGCCCGAGCTGCTCGGCATCTGCGACCGGATCTACGCGATGAGCCAGGGGCGCATCACCGGACAGATCGACAAGGCCGAGGCCACGCAGGAGGGCCTCATGCGGTACATGACCCAGGAGAAGAGCGGAGCAACGCGGTGAGCGCGTCCAAGTCGGAACCCAGCAAGAACAAGAGTGAATCGCTGGGCGCGTACCTCGGCGGAAACCTGAAGCAGTACGCCATGATCGCGGCGCTCGTGGTCATCGTGCTCTTCTTCCAGTTCCAGACCGACGGCCTGATGCTGCTGCCGAACAACGTCGCGTCGCTGATCCAGCAGAACGCGTACGTGTTCATCCTGACCATCGGCATGGTCATGATCATCGTGGCCGGCCACATCGACCTGTCGGTCGGTTCGGTCGTCGCCTTCATCGGCGGCATCAGCGCCCTGATGATCATGCAGTGGGACGTACCGTGGCCCGCCGCGGTACTGCTGTCGATCGTGCTCGGCGGCATCGTCGGCGCCTGGCAGGGCTTCTGGGTCGCGTACGTCGGCATCCCCGCCTTCATCGTCACCCTCGGCGGCATGCTGCTCTTCCGCGGCCTCGCCATCTACTTCGTCGGCACCACCGTCGGCGGCCTGCCGTCCGGCTTCAACTCGCTGGCCATCGGCGCCGTGCCCAACTGGCTCGGCTTCATCGGCAACCTCGACGCCGTCACCGTGGTCATCGGCGTCGTCGCGGCCCTCGGCCTGCTGATCGGCCAGTTCCGCACCCGCCGCGAACTGGTCAAGAACGAACTGCGGATGGAGCCCTTCGCGGCCTTCATCGGCCGCATCGTGGTGGGCATCGCCGCCATCGCGTACGTGACCTACCTGCTCGCGAGCAGCGCGGACGGCATGCCGATCGTCCTGATCATCGTGGGTGTGCTGGTCCTGCTCTACTCGTTCATCATGGGCAACACGATCTTCGGCCGGCACGTCTACGCGATGGGCGGCAACCTGTCCGCCGCGATGCTGAGCGGCGTGAAGACCAAGCGGGTCAACTTCATGCTCTTCGTGAACATGGGCCTGCTCGCCGGTGTGGCGGCCGTGGTGACGACGGCCCGCGCGGGTTCCGCCGTCGCGGCCGCCGGCCAGAACTACGAGCTGGACGCCATCGCGGCCGCCTTCATCGGCGGCACGGCCGTCAACGGCGGCGTCGGCAAGGTCACCGGCGCCATCGTGGGTGCGCTCATCATGGGCGTGCTCAACATGGGCCTGTCGATCATGAACGTGAGCCCGGAGTGGCAGCAGGTCATCAAGGGCCTGGTGCTGATCATCGCGGTCGCGTTCGACATCCTGAACAAGCGCCGCGGAAAGTAGGCGGGTCTCGTTCCGGAGCTTCACGCTTTCGAGCGTGCGGGTTTGGTGAGCAGCGCCGATCGGCTTGGCCGGTCGGCGCTGCTTCGTATCCGCGGTCGTTCCCGTTCCCGTTGTCGTCGCGGGCCACAGCGTGTCGCTGTCGCTGTCGGTTTGCGGGTTGCCTTGGACCCGTCAAGTGCACTGTTCCGCCCGCTGAGCGCGTCCTCTTCGCCCGTTGAGGTGGGACAGCTCAGGCGGGCCCGGCTCTCAGCTGAAGGTCCAGCGCTGGTTGGGAGTACTCAAGCAGAGGGTGACGATGACACCCTTGCCGGTGCGAGTGCCGGCATAAGGGTCGGTGAGGCAGAGACCGCTGGCGACGTTGGTCAGGACGCCGTCGGTGTTCATCTGCCACTGGGCGTTCGTGCCGGCGCCGTCGCAGGAGGTCAGGCGGACGGTGGTGTCGACGGACACGGCAGCGCACCAGTCCTGCACCTCGAGCGTGCGGTCGGCGTTCAGCCGCCACTGCTGCGGGCTGGAGTCGTTGCAGGTGTCGACGTGGACCTCGCGCCGGTCAGCGGCCCGCCCACCGCGCAGGTCGAGGCAGACCTTGTTGCCGCTGACCAGTGAGCCCTCGCCGGAGGGCACCACGGTGGGAGCCACCCCGGCTGGTGCCGTCGTGGCCGACGAGGTCGCGGCGGCAGGCCCGGAACTCGGTGTGCTGCCCGACGACGGGGCACCGGTGGTTGGCGCGGCCGTGCCGGTGGTGCGGGAACCGGAACCGGACGTGGAACCGCCGTTCTGTGTGGAGGTGCCACCGTTTCCGAGTACCGCGCTCTCTTCCTGGCCGAGAGCATCCTCTGTTGCGGCGGCAGCGGCCGCTGATGCTGCGGCGGGGCCGGTGACCACGGGCAGCGAAGACCCGGGCATCGCCGACGAGGTCGTCGGCTGCAGAACCGGCCGCAGCATCGCATAGCCACCGACGGCCACCGCGACAGCCACCCCGGCACCGATCAACAGCAGGGGCCGATGCCTCCGCGCGCTCGCCACCGGTTCCTCGGCCGTCCCACGAGCCGCCACGGCGGGCAGTACCTGCGTAGGGATCTCCCGGTTCGGATCGTCCTGCCAGGTGGCGGGCACGCCGTCGCGCGCTCCGTCGGAACCGGCGCCCTCCTTCAGGACGAACGGCCTGACCAGCAACGGATCCCGGTCGCGAGCGACGTCGTCGCCCGGCGCGCCGTCCACTGAACCCACGGACTAGCCACCCCTCGGTCAGCCGATACGGTGCCCCAACTTACCGGTCCGTCTCCACGCGCGTGGGGCGGCTCCTCCCTTACATGATCATTGCTCCAGCCCGTTCCTCTCCGCGTTCACACCTTCTCTTCTGCGTCATCATTTCTTCCCGTGGGCGGCCTTCCCGTGGGCGGCCTTCCCCTGGGCGGCGAGTCCCGTGGGGAAGGCCGAGTGCCTTCTTCTCGTTTGTCGCTTCGATTACGGCTGTTACGCCTTGTCGGCGACATCCTGGTCCTGGGCGGCCATCACCGTTTCCAGAAAGGCTTCCGCCCCGGCGTCTCCGAGGTGTCGGTCTTCTCGGCCCCACCCGCGAACTCGTCCAGAACGCGGATCGCCGTCGCCCAGCGTTCCTCCAACGACGTATCGCCGCGCAGCAGGACGGCCAACTCCCGCAGGGATTTGACCTCTTCCTCGGGTGCCTGCGCGATCAGAACATCCAACCGGCTGGCCAGGTCCTCCAGAAGATCCTTGCGATCGAGCACTGGCTCACCAGCCGCGTTGCGCAGCCGGTCCGCCTCCACCGTGGCCAGACTCCGGAGCTCCGGGATCGACGTTGCGGAACCTGCCGACGCGACCTTGCCGAGGCGGGCACGTCCGATCGGCCCGGCGAAACCGCGGGACACTCCGGCCGGCGGTCCGGTCATCGGGCCTGGTCGCGGCATCCCCGACCGAGATGCCCCAGATCCAGGCGATCCGGCACGGGGAGGGGCGAAGCTCGGCCGACCGGGCGCCGGTGCACCTGTAGGTGGCGCAGGCGGCGCAGCACTGGGAGCGGTCGGAGAAGACGGCGGCGCGGTGGGCGGTGTGCCCGGACCGGGCGACGGGGTGGCTGGAGCAGGCGGCGGTGCACCCGGCGCGGGCGGCGCAGGCGGGAACGGCGAGGGCGGCGGCGGACCCGCGAAGGCCGCCGTATCAGCTGCCACGAACGGCGAGGCGGTCCCCGCGAAATACACCGGCGGCGCGGCCGGCACGGGCTGTTCCCAACCGGACGGCGACTCGACAGGCTGGGTGACCCGGCGGTTCTTGCCACCCTCGTTCACCACCCGCTGGTCGACGGCGACGTAGGCGGTGAACCGGCACAACACCCCGAACCGCAGCGAGGTGCCGACGATCGCCTCCTCCCGGAACAGTTCCCCGGAGGCATACGCGTCCTCGAGATGACGCAGCCATGCTCGCGCCCAGAGAGCGGTCACCGCGGACTCGTCGCGTCGCTGGAGCGTCACTGTGGTCCGGAACTCCTGGGCGTCCCGGGTCCGGCCGGTCACCGTGAGCGTTCCCTCCGGGGTTCCGGCGTAGCGACCCGTCACCACCAGGGGAACTCCGGGGTAGAGACCGGGAAGTCGGGCCGGACTGATGTCGGAGAGGGAGAGATCGTCCCCGTCGGCGGTGATGGCGAGCCCGGTGACGACCGGGGCGCCGATCCGCCGGTGGATGTGTTCCATCGCCTCGTCCAGCCGGTCCTCGCTCTCCACCAGCTCGGCCCGTCCCGCGCCGAGCGTGGCGAGCCGGCCGAGGAACCCGGCGTTGACCGCGCGGTCGATGCCGATGGTGTGCACCCTGGTGGAGCCGATCAGCGACGAGACCTCGTGGACGATCTGGTCCTCGTTGCCGACCTGGCCGTCGGTGACCAGGACGAGCACCCGGTCCCGGCCGGTGCTGTCGGCGAGCAGGCCGAGACCGGTGGTCAGCGGGGCGAGGATCTCGGTGCCGCCGCGCGCGTCGGCCCTGGCCAGGTGCTCGACGGCGCGGAACCGGTTGCGGTCGGTCGCGGCGTGCAGCCCGGCGCCCAGGTCGGCCGGGTGGTCGACCTGGTGGTCGAAGGTGAGCACGGCGAACCGGTCTCCGGCGGTCAGCGTGTCGATCACCCGGGCGGCGGCGCGGCGAGCGGCGACCATCTTCCAGCCGCCCATGCTGCCGGACCGGTCCAGCAGGAGCACCACGTCTTTCTGCCGGGGCGCAACCGTGGGGTCGGGCGGCAGGACGGTCAGCTGGAAGGTGCCGGCCTGCTCGCCGCCAGCACGGTCGCCGACCGGCGGGGTGCTGTCGCTGGAGGCAGCGCCGGCAGCGGTCGGGTGGGCGTCGGGGCCGCTGTCGGGGACTGCGATCGCGGACTCGCCGCCCGGGGCGTAGACCAGGCGCAGGACGAAGTCGCGGTCGGCCCGGTCGCCGGACGCGATCCGCAGGACACCGCCCTCGTCGGTGACGGTGTGCAGGCTCGACCGCACGTCGCCGAGCTCGAGGCCGGCCGGGTCGATGGTCACCCCGACGGAGAGCCGCAGCGGATGGGGGAATCCGGGCAGCAGCACCGGCGGCGAGATGCGGGAGGCGTCCGGGACCGCGTCGGTGTCGGGGTGCTGGCCGTCGCCGGCCGAGGGCACGGACAGCGGAACTCCGGGAAGGTATCGGGGGGCGACGACCAGCGGGAACCGGAAGGTCGCCGCGCCGTCCTCGTAGGGAAGAGGTCCCACCAGCTGCAGACGGATGGTCACCCGCTCACCGGGCATGATGTTGCCGACCCGCATGGTGAAGACGTCGGGCCGTTCCTCCTCGGCGATCGACGCGCGCTGGCCGGAGGCTATCGCCTGGGCGTACTCCTCCCGGGCGGCACCGCGTTCCTGCAGTACGGCGGTGATGGTCCGGTCGTCGGCGGTCATGCTCATGCCGGTGACCGCGGCCCGGTCCGGCAGGGGGAAGACGTAGGTGGCCTCGAGTGCGGTGTCGTGCGCGTTGACGAACTCGGTGGTCAGCGCGGTGCGCACGAGCAGGCCGCTGATTGCGGCGCGGACGTCGAGCCGGTCGAGCGGCAGGTTGCCGCGTTCGGTGCGCAGCGTGCCGATCCCGGCGTCGGGCAGATCGGGCAGACGTTCCAGCTCGGCCGGACCCATCGGGTTGACGGAAATGATCATTCATTTCTCCCATCGGTGAGCCCGCGGGACGCGAGCAGGTCGAGCAGAGGACGGGCGGCCACGGCGAGAGCGTCGCGGTCCAGGCCGTCCACGGGGTGGGGGACCAAAAGGATCACGCCCTCGCTCAGCGGGATGCCGGTGAGCAGGGGCGCGTCACTGTTGCCGTGGTGGAGACCGGCCGGGTCGAGCGCCATCGGGGCCGAGGGACGCGCGAACGTGACGGGCGGCGCGGGCACCCGTGGGGGGTTCTTCCAGAAATCGGGCCGGGCCGGTGGGGAGGCCGGGGGGACGTCGGCGTCCAGAAGATCGTCCGGAACCCGGGCGGCGTCCGCCAGGGCCGTGTCGGTGGCGCCCGCCAGCTCCGCCTGGATCTCGGCGAGCGTGCGCCCCGCGGCCTGGCGCCGCTTGATGGCGACGAGCTGCAGGAGATGACGGGTGCCGTAGAGCGCGGTGCGCCCCCGCATGCCGAGCGGCCGGTCGACCAGGCCCGTCGTCGTGTACCACCGGATCGCACGGCGGTCGGGCAGGTCCCGGACGCGTCCGTTGGGCGCACCGGGGTATTCCGCGGTGAGGGCCGCGTGAACCCGCTCGACCAACTGCTCCATCGTCCACATGCCGTCGATATTGACACTGTCACCGTGACACTGTCAATATCGACGGAGGCGGCGAGGAGGGGTGGCGTGAGCGGCAGGCGTGATCTACGGCAGAGCGGTGCCGTCGACCTTCAGGGTGTATGGCGCGTATTGCTGGACCGTGCCCGTCGGTTCGTCGAAGGCGACCACCGCCACCACCTTGGTGAATGCGCGGAGCTTGTCGGCCTCCGCCAGCGGCACGATCGTCGCCTCGCCGCGGGCGAGCCCGACCAGGGTCACGTGCCAGGCGTGCACCGGGGCCGGGCGGATCTGCGTCATCGACCGCCAGCCGTCCAGCGTGCCGGCCGGCACCGCGGTGCCACCGATGGTGATGTTCTTGATGTGCCAGCCGCCGAGGTTGACCGCCGCGTCACTGACATACCGGAAACCCACAAAGACCTGCTTCCCGGCGTACGCGGAAAGGTCGTAGGTCAGATCGGCGTCCACGGCGGTGCCGGTGATCGCCGCACCCAGCGGCCCTTTGACGGTCCGGTTCCCGGTCGCCGGGCGGTAGGTGCGCCCACCGTCCGACGACACCGTCAGATAGCCGTAATCGAACTTCTCCTCCATGGCGAACGACGCGGTGACCCGCAGCACCGGGTCGCCGGCCGGCACGTCGACCGCCCGGACCGCCGTCGCGTCTGTTTTCGGGGCGTTCCCGGAGAAGAGCGTCCCGCCGTCGAGGGTCCAGCTCAGCGGGCTCGCCGGCAGTGTCGCGGCGCCCTGGAACTCCACGGTGCCGAACCCTTTCGGCAGGCGGACGTAATCCGCGCCGTTGGGCGGCGCCCCCGGTTTTCCGGTGGACTCCGGGTTGCCGAGGTTCACCGCCGACCGCAGGCTCGGCACGACGACCCGCCCGGCCGGGACACCCGTGATCGACCCGTCCGGGTCGCCGGCCGGCTTGTCCACCAGGGTCATGAGCTGGAAATCGTGCAGGACGTCATACCACGAGGTGCCCTCGGGCAGCACCGCCGCGACCGCGTCCATGCCCCGATGTTCCCTGTCGTTGTGCAGCGCGGAGAGGACCTTCGTGCCGAACCGGTCCCGCAGATAGGCCATGAGCTGATAGGTGATGCCGTAATCGGCCAGGATCGCGTCCGGGCCGCCTTCGGACCACAGGTTCAGCGAGTTCGACGGGCCACCGCAGTCGCGCGGATTCGGGTTGGCGCCGGTCTTGACGCTGCCGAAGCCCTGATAGCAGGTGATGTGGTTGTCGAATCCCCGGTGATAGACGCCGAGACTCGCGTCGACGTACCCCGTGAGGGTCTGGGCGTAATCGGAGAGTCCCTCGTCGACCCAGGTCTCCTCTTGCGGGTCGGTGTAATAGCTGAGCAGGTGGTGCCATTCGTGGGCGAACGTCGACTCGTACATCCGGGGGCGGGCCGGCCGGCTGACGCAGAGATCGTCGTCCGGCTCGTTGCGGGGATCCGCGCCCATCCGGTGCGGCCAGTCGAACGCGTCGATGGTCATGACGTTGCGGTCGAAGAGTTCGTTGAGCTGCTCCGAGAAGAACCCCGACACGTAGGTGGGGCGCTCCGGGAAACTGAAGTAGTTGTCGTCGCGGATGTTGTCGACAAGCGTCACGGTCCGGCCGCCGTCGCCGCTGAAGTCGCCGTCCACGCCCGGGTTCGTCCCCGACCGATCGGGCGGCGTGCTGAAGACCGTCGTCTCCTTGGGATAGATCGTCTGGTCGAACTCTCTGACCAGCGTCGCCAGCTGCGCGTCGGTGACGGTGACCGTGGTGTCCGGGCGGCAGTCACCCTTGGGGAAGGCCACATCGGCGGCCACCCACACCTCGATGTGCTCGCCCACCGCCCGCAGGGTGTAGTCCTTGCGGTAGATGTCGTTCTTGACCGCGTTGAGTCCGGCCCAGCTGCGCACCGTTCCCAGCGGCGGGGTCTTGGCGGCCGCCCGGCGCCCGGCGGGCTGCGGGCCGCGGTAGGCGGGCGCAGGCAGGGGGATCCCGTCCAGCGTGAGCCGGGCCGGTGTCAGCTCCCGGGTATCGGCCGTGGGTGGTGCAGGCGGGGGAGCGGCGGCGATGCCAGTCGTATCGGCCGTTGCGGGTGCCGCGGCCGGGGGCTGTGGTGGTGGCGCGGCAGGAGCCGGTGCGGCGAGGAAGGGAACGGTTACGGCAACAGCCGCGAAGCTCGCAAAAAGGATGCGCGTCACGTCTCGCGAGGCTACCCAAAGTCGCGAGCCCGTGACGCCAACACCCGTTGTTGTGGATCAGGAAACCTCCTGGCGGAGCACCCTCACGACACCGGCGACCAGCGGAATCACCACCCAGACGGTGGCCGAGACCGCCAGCCGGGACCACTCGCCACCGGTCATGTCCGGGTTCGTCAGGGCCTGCGAGGTGAAGTTCAGATCCAGCCACTCGGAAGCGGTGCTCAGGCTCTTCACCACGCTGCCCAGGACGGACCACACCGTCGGCAGCGCGAAGAACACGACGATCGCCAGCGGCGTGCTCAGCAGCAGCGTGCCGAACCCGATTCCCATCAGCACGAAAACGGCCTGGAGCAGCAGGCTCTGCCCGATCAGCGACGGCTCCAGCCGCCACGACGCGGCACCACCGAGCGGACCGGCGATCACGGTCGCCACCGCGGCCAAGATCGCGGCCAGAGCCGTCGCCGCGACCGAGATCAGCACGCCGGCGACCACCTTGGCGCCCAGGACCCGGCCGCGGGCCGGCACCAGGGTGAAGGTGCCCAGCACGGTGCGCTGCGACCACTCGCTCGTCACCGACAGGATGCCGAGCACCGGCAGGAGCACCGCCGACGGCACCTGGCCGAACAGGAAGAACGCCGGGAAACTCTGTTCGGACTCGTCGGCCCACCCCAACTGCAGCACCGACGTGCCCGCGGTAGCCAGGACGATCACGATCAGCAGCCACAGCCCGGCCCGGGTGTCCGCCAGCTTGCGCAGCTCGACCACGGTGAGCCGGCCCAGCGTCACCGGGCGGGAGACGGCGGGGGACAGGGCGCTCATCGGGAGACCTCCTCGAGCTCGGACTTCGCGGTCAGCCGCAGGAACATCTCCTCCAGGCCGCCCGACCCCGCTGCTCGCAGCTCGAGCAGCACCACACCGGACTCGGCGGCCGCCTGCCCGATGCTCTGCGGGCCGGCCGGCACCAGCACGCCGCCGTCGGCGCAGCGGGAACCGGTCACGCCCATCCGGTCGAGCAGCGCGTCGAGAGCGACCGGATCGGCGGCACGGACCAGAGTGCCGGCGGCGCCGAGCAACTGCGCCTTGTCGCCCTGCATCAGAACCCTGCCGCCACCGATCATGACGAGCCGGTCCGCCACCACCTCCACCTCCCGCAACAGATGCGAGGAGAGCAGCACCGTCCCACCCCGGTCGGCGAACCCCCGCAGCAGCCCGCGCATCCAGTGGATGCCCTCCGGGTCCAGGCCGTTGGCCGGTTCATCCAGGATCAGCACGGCAGGATCGCCGATCATCGCGTACGCGAGACCGAGGCGTTGCCGCATGCCCAGTGAGTACGCGCGAACCCGCCGCCGCGCGGCGGCTCCCTCCAGACCGACCTGCCGGAGCCGCTCGGGCACCCGGGCGGTGTCGAGCCCCATGGTGACCGCCGCGAGTGCCAGAGTCTCCCGTCCGGTCCGCCCGGCGTGCTGGGCGGACGCGTCGAGCAGCACGCCGATCTGCCGGCCGGGGTTGCCGAGCCGGCGATACTCCACGCCGCTGACCGTCGCGGTGCCGGAGGTCGGCGTGGCCAGACCACAGATCATCCGCATGGTGGTCGACTTCCCGGCGCCGTTGGGCCCGAGGAACCCGGTCACCGTGCCGGGTTCGCAGGTGAAGCTCACGTCGTCGACGGCGAGATGCCGCCCGTACCTCTTGGTGAGATGTTCGACCTCAATCATGCGATCAGCGTGCTGCTGCCGGACCGGTCCGCGCGTCGGCCGGTGGTCGATGCCGGATAACCAAGGTCGGGGTCAGGACCCCTACTTTGGTCGGTATCGGGGCGCGAGCGCGGGCTCGTACAGTCGCGATGTGGAAATGGCGGAGCACCGGTGGCTGATACCGTCCGCGCTGGTCGCGGACCCGGACGGTCCCGCACCGGTGCGGCGGTCCACCCGTGACTGGGTGGTCGACGGCCTCTGCGTCGCTGTCGCCGCCGGTTTCGCGGTGATCCTCACCCTGAACCTGATCAACGATCCGTCGAACGGCGTCCCGCGATGGTGGGACACACCCCGCTGGCTGAGCATCGCGGACGGCGCCGCCGGTGTCGTCGCCGGGCTCTCACTCTGGTGGCGCCGCCGGTTCCTCGCCGCGGTGGCCGGATACCACCTGGTCCTCTCCCTGTTCACGTTGGCCGGCGCGGTCTCCATCCTCGTCGTGATCCTGACCGTCGGCGTGCACCGGCGGTTCGCCGTACTCGCGGGCTACCTGGCAGCCATCGTGGCCAGCAACTTCGTCTTCGCGGGTCTCCGCCACGAGAACGGGCAGACCTACTGGGAGACCGTCGGCTGGGGCACCGCCTTCGTGATCATCGTGGCGCTCTGGGGCATGGTGCTGCGGACCCGGCGTCAGCTCATCGTCTCCTGGCGGGAACGCGCCGAGCGGGCCGAGTCCGAGCAGCGTCTGCGGGTCGCGCAGGCCCAGGTGCTGGAACGCACGCGGATCGCCCGGGAGATGCACGACGTGCTCGCCCACCGGATCTCGCTGATCAGCCTGCACGCCGGGGCGATCGAGTTCCGGCCGGACGCGCCACCCGACGAGATCGCCGGAGCGGCCGCCGTCGTCCGGGCGAGTGCGCACCAGGCGCTGCAGGACCTGCGGGCGGTGATCGGCGTGCTGCGAACCGGGGCGCAGAGTGACGACGTACCGGAACGCCCGCAGCCCACGCTCAGCGCGCTGCCGGCGCTGGTGGACGAGACGCGGTCCTCCGGCAGCCGGGTGCGACTTGCCGTCTCGGCGGCCCTCGACGAGGTGCCGGCGACGACCGGGCTCACGGCGTATCGGATCGTGCAGGAAGGTCTCACCAACGCGCGCAAGCACGCGCCCGGCACCGCGGTGGGTGTCGCCGTCGACGGCGATCCCGGCGACGGTCTGACGATCGAGATCCGTAACCCGATGCCGGCGACCGCTCCCGCACGGCCCATCCCGGGCACCGGCGTGGGCCTGGTCGGGCTGGCCGAGCGGGCCGGGCTGGCGGGCGGCCGGATCACCCACGGCCCGGCGGACGGCGACTTCGTCCTCACCGCCTGGCTGCCGTGGACGGTGCCATGACGTGGACCGGTGCCCATGTTCACGGCCGTGTCCTCAGCATCGGAATCACGTCCATGGTCGCGTCATCAGCGGTGGTGGCGGCGTCATGAGTAGTAGCAGTGCGGGCGTTGATGGCAGGGCGAGTATCGGCGGATTGAGCGACAGCGAGGGCGATGGCGAGGGTGATGGCGGCGTGGGCGACAGTGGGGGCGGTGGTGACGGCGTGGACGGCGAGGGCGGCGCGGACGACCGGGATCCGAGCGTGGTCCGGGTGCTGATCGTGGACGACGATCCGCTGGTCCGGGCCGGGCTGGCGATGATCCTGGCCGGTGACCGGACGATCCGGGTGGTGGGGCAGGCGGCCGACGGGGCAGAGGTGCCCGCCGCCGTGGCCGTGCAGCGGCCGGACGTCGTGCTGATGGACATCCGGATGCCTGGGGTCGACGGGCTCGCCGCCACCGAGGCACTGCGACGGCGGCCCGGTGCGCCCGAGGTGCTGGTGCTGACCACGTTCGACGCCGACGAGTTCGTGTTGCGGGCGTTGCGGGCCGGGGCGAGCGGATTCCTGCTCAAGGATACGCCGCCGGGGCAGATCGTGGAAGCGGTGCTGCGGGTCGCCCGGGGTGAGGCGATGCTGTCGCCGAGCGTGACCCGTCAGTTGATCGCGCACGTCGCGGTCGTGGCGCCGCCGCCGCGGGACCGGGCCGCGGAACTGCTCGGGCGGCTCAGCGCGAGAGAACGGGAGGTGGCGCTGGCGATTGCCCGGGGCCGGACCAACGCCGAGATCTCGGCGGAGCTCTTCATGTCGGTGGCGACCGTCAAGGCGCACGTGTCGCGGGTGCTGGCCAAGATCGATCTGAACAACCGGGTCCAGGTGGCGCTTCTGGTACACGACGCGGGGCTGGTATGAACCGCCGAGGGCCGAGATCATCGGAGCGGATCCCGGCGGCGAACGGCCCAAGTCCGGCAGGAGATGCTATTCGAAGAGCGAGTGGTCGCGACCGCCCTCGGCCCGTGCACGGGCCCGGCGGCGGAGCTGGATCACCACGATATCGACGGCCGCCACCACGGCCCAGCCGACCAGCAGCCACCCCGGGAGGGTCCAGCCCGCGCGGAGCAGCAGCACGGCCAGGACCGCGCAGACCACCAGACCGAACGAGGCCAGGGCGAGCCTGAGGTTCAGCGGGCTGTAGGGCTCTTCGACCGTGCCCCGGCGGCCTTGTGGTTGCGGACCGATCGGCATGCGCCGAAGCCTACCCACCGTCGGCGTGGCGAAACCGGTCCGCGTACCCGCGTACCCGCGTACCCGGATCGGGCGTGTGCCGGATACCGGCGCGGCCTCGTCCGACCGGTTGATCGGGATCGGCGGAGTGGATCAGATTCGTCATGATCGAAAAGTTTCTATATCAATAGTTCGTTGTGGACGCGATGATGGGGGACGGTCATCCCATCGAAGGAGGCGACATGTCCCAGCCGGGCGCCACCTCGCAGCAGGACGCGGTCACCGAGCGGCGGCTCGGCACATGGCCGATCTTCATCATCGCGGTGTCCGCCATGACGCCGCTCACCGTGGTCGCCGGGGCTCTGCCGCTCGGCTACGGCCAGGTGGGCGAGAAGGGGCTGCCGGTCGCGTACATGCTGGTGGCCGCGGTTCTCGGCGTCTTCGCCGTCGGGCTCGCGGCGATGGCCCGGCACGTTCCCAACCGGGGTGCCTTCTATGCGTATGCGGCTGCGGGACTCACCCGGCCCGCGGGTGTGGGCACCGCCTTCGTGGCGCTGCTCGCGTACAACGCCATGCAGATCGGGCTCTACGGTGCCTTCGGCGTCGCCGCCCACAACGCGGCGGCCATTTTCGGACTCGACGTCTCCTGGGTGGTGTGGGCGTTCCTCGGCTGGGCGGTCATCGCCGGGCTGGGCCGGCTGCAGATCGACCTCAACGCCCGGATCCTGACCGTCCTGGTCTGCGCCGAGGTGCTGATCGTCCTGATCTTCGACTCGGTCATGCTCGGCAACCCGGCCGGTGACACCGTCTCGTTCGACACGCTCAACCCGGCGTTGATCGCCAGCGCCGGTGGCATCTCGCTGCTGGTCGCCGCGGTCGCCGGCATGGTCGGCTTCGAAGCGCCGCTGGTCTACGCGGCGGAGGCCCGCGACCCGCGCCGCACCGTGGCCCGCGCGATGGGGCTCACCCTGCTCGTCGCGGCCTTCCTGTACGGCGGCACGGCCTGGGCGATGTCGGTCGTCGCCGGGCCGGACCAGATCGTCGCGGTCGCCGCCGACCACCTCGACGACCTGTTCTTCTTCCTGCCCGAGCCGTACCTGTCCACGGTGGTCGTCGACCTCGGCCGGATCTTCTTCGCAACCAGTCTCTTCGCCGCGATGCTTGCCTTCCACCACACCGTCGCCCGGTACGCGCTGACCGTCGCCCGCGAGGGAGTCCTGCCCGAGGCGCTGGCCCGCACCCGCGACGATGTCCCGGTCAACGCGTCCCTCGCCCAGTCCGGCCTCACCGTCGCCGTGCTGGCGATCTTCGCTCTGGCGGGGTGGAACCCGACGACCGACCTGTTCTTCTTCGGCACGGTCTCCGGCGGCCTGGGCGTCCTGGTCCTGATGACGATCGCCTCGATCGCCGTGCTCCGCTTCTTCCGGCGCGGCGACCACGGCGAGACCCGCTGGCGCCGATCGGTCGCCCCGTGGATCGCCACGGTCTTCCTGACGCTCATCCTGTTGCTGACGGTCGCGTTCTTCGGTGACCTGCTGGGCAACGACAACACCTTCCAGGTCGTGTCGGCGCCGTTGTCGTTCCTGCTGGCCTACCTGGGTGGCGTCTACTGGGGTCGCAAACTGCGCAAGACCAGCCCCGAGGTGTACGCCGCCATCGGCACCGGCCTACCGCCGGGCGCGCCCACTCCGGCCGCCGCACCGGTGACCGCCGCCGACGGCAGCAGCGACTCCAACACCGGCGTCGTCACCGGCACCAGCACCAGCACCGACGCTGACGCTGACGCCGACTCCAGCGTGGATGCCGCCACTGATTCCAGCGCCGTCGCCGAGCCCGGTGCTGTCGCGGAGCCCGGCACTGTCGCTGAACCCGCCACTGGTGACGGGCCGAGCGTTGGTGCTGCCACCCGTTCCGGTGTCGGTACCGACGCAGACACGAGGCCGAGCGTCAGCAGCGGTTCGGGATCGGACGGCCAGATCTCCGGCGCGGCTACCGGGATCAACGGCGGCAACGGCAGCGTCGGCGGACCCAACCCTCCCGGACCGTCGATCGCGGATACGGGTACCGAGACGACGAACAGCGGATCGGGGTCCGGCCCTGCGGAAACCGGCGTCGGCCCGGCGGCAGCCCGGAACGGTTCGACGCCACCGGCCGCGACCACCAGCTTCCCGACACCGGCGGCAACGGAGTCGACACCGCTTCCTCCCGCGGATGCGACACCGGCGGCAACGGAGTCGACACCGGGAGCCGACCCGCATACGGAAGCCACTGCCGAAGACCGCGGAGCCTCCGCCGGGCAAGGCTCTTCCGCCGGAGAGGCGGACGCGGGTGCCGGCCCGGCCGCTGGAACAGTGTCGCCTTCGGGCGTCAGCGAAGGCGCAGGGGCGGAGGCCCCATCGGGCGCTGTCGTCGGTGCGGGGAAGGACGACACGGCGTCGGGTGCTGACGAGGGTGCCGGGGGAGGAACTGTCGCAGGGGATACGGAAAATGCCGGCGAGGATGTCGCCGACACGCCTCAGCGTCCGAGCCCCCGCAAGCGCGCCCCGTCTCCCCGTCCCCGTAGCCCCCGTCCCCGAGTGCCGCGTTCTCGTCCCGCCCTCGAGGACACTGACAGCACCACGAATACCGGCAACACCACGAATACCGGCAACACCACCGATGCCGGGGACCAGGGTGTCGTGTCCTCCACCGAGGCTGACGCAGCGGCGGCAGTCGACAAGCCCCGGCCCCGGACACCCCGTCAACGGTCGCCCCGGCGGCCGCGACCGGTCGCCCCGGACAACGCTGATTCGTCGGAATCCCCGGAGGACACCGTCTGAGTGCCACCGCATCGGCCCTGCCGCTCGCAGCAAACCAGCCGAGGCTGCGAGCGGCATCGCACCCCTTCGCGTCCGACGAGGTCCGCGCATGATGTGGGCTCGGGTGGGTCGACGACAGCCGAATGGAGCGCTCATTCCGCGATCACGGAATCGGTCGCCTCGGTATGACACGCGGTGGAGTGGCGTGGCCCGTGCCGAGGGCAGGCTGAACACCGTGCCGTCCCAGCGACGTGCCCAGCCGTCCAACTCCAGCCACACGCCGGGCCGGGCGGATTCGTTCGCCCGGCTTCCCCGTGAACGCCGGCGGGCGGGGCAGAAGTGGACGCCGAAAACTGTCGTACCCCTGTTCTAATCTCTCGCCCATGGTTACCGCGGCATACAGCTACCTCGGTTCGTCGACTCTGGACGACGGGCTCACCTTGCAGACCTCCGGCGGCCCGGCGGCGCATCCCCGGTTCTTCACCGGATTCCTGACCGACCCCGGTGCCGCGGCCACCGGCCTGCTGAGCGTGGCCGAGGTCGCCCGCACGCGATACTTCCGGCCGGTCAGCCCGGCCAGCCTCGACCCCGTGGTGACCGCCGGCTCCGACCGGCTGCGATTCGAGTCGTTCTCCGGCTGCTGCGGCGTCTATGCCCGGATGGACGTGCTGCCCGCCGGACTCGACGGTGACATCGTTGCGCACGGCACCACCAATGTGGACGTCAACGCGCCCCTGCAGCGGGCCCTGTCGCGGGTCGGGCGCACCGATCCGCTGCAGGTCGCCGTCGGCCCCGACGATCTGACCGTGACGACGTTCGACGGCGAGGTGGTCGAGCGCAAGGTGCCGTTGCCGTCCCGGTGGCTGCGCGGTTTCGCCGAGGCGCAGGTGCTCACCTCCCGCTTCGACCCGCGGGCGAGGATCGGTGTCACCGAGGCCCGGGCGCTGCTCAACCGTCTTGCGGCGGCGGACCGGTCGGTGCTGTGGGCGGTTCCCGCCGGCCGCACACTGCGCTTCACCTCCCGCCCTGCGCCGGGCGCGGTCTGCCTGCCGGGCGCCGGGCGTCTCGTCGCTTTGAAGCCCTTCTTGCGGTACGCGGTGAGCCTCACCGTCTACGGCCCGCCCGTCGCGGCCGGCAGCGGACCGGTGGCCAGCACCTGGGAGTTGGGCACGCCGTCGCTGCGCCTGTCGCTGACCCTGTCTCCGGAGCCGTACCGCGGCTTCTCCGGCGAGGGGGCGGTGCTGGAGTCGTTGTCCAGCGACGAGGCGGCCGACGACGCCGACCTGATCAGCGCACTGCTCTCCTGGGATCCGACGATCGACGTCGACGCGCTGGCCGCCTCGTCCGGTCTCGGCGCGCAGCGGGTCCGTGACGCGCTGACCCAGCTGGGCACGGCCGGCCGGGTCGGCTTCGACGTCGCCGAGGGGGGCTACTTCCACCGCACCCTGCCCTACGCGGCCGACGCGGTGGAAAAGATGAACCCTCGTCTGGCCGGGGCCCGGTCACTGGCCGCCGCCGGTGCGGTCACGGCCGGCGCGGGGGTGTCGGTGGTGGTCAGCGGCGACGAGACCTACCACGTGCGGCACGCCGACGGTGTCTTCTCCTGCACCTGCCCGTGGTGGGCGAGACACCGTGGCGGCCGTGGCCCGTGCAAGCATGCGCTCGCAGTCCGGATCGTCTTAGCCGAAGCCGAAGCCGAAGCCGACAACGATGCCGGCGCCGACGTTGCTGCTGGTGGTGCGGGCGCCGGTACTGGTCTTGCCCGTGGTGCGGGTGCGGCTGGTGGCGCTCATGCCGGTACGGTCACCGGCACCGCTTTCACGGAGACCGCGGAGGCCTGCGCATGAGCATCACCTGGGAGGAGATCGACCGGCTCTCCCGGGCCGGCGAGTTCGGGGTTCTCCAGCGCCGGCTGCTCGCCGCGACCGCGGAGGAGCGCCGGGCGCAGGCGGCCGCGATCGAGGCGGGGATCACCGCGCTGCCGCCCGATGACGGGTGGCGCTCCGACCACCATCCCGCTCCCGGCTACGCGATGGCGATCATCGGGTGCCTGCCGTCGGCTGCTCGTGCGGCGGCATTGCTCCGGCGGCGTCAGTTGGATTCGTGGACCTGGTCGCGTACCCCGGAAAGATATTTGGAAATCGCCCGGACCCGTGACCAGGCCTGGATCGGCGATCTCGGTGCGCGGCTCGCCCAGCGGATCCCGGCCCGAAGTCCGCACGCCTCCGAATGGTCCGTGGCGAGTGCGTTCCTGCACGCCGGTGGGGCTACCCCGACGATCACCGAGGGTGCGGTGCGGAGTTGGCTGTTCGACCTGACCCGGCCGCATTGGCGGAACCGGCCGGTTCCGCCGCTGAGCATGCGGATGCGCGACGAGCCGTTCCTCGATCTGCTGATTCCGGCCCTGTTCACGGTCGACGGGCTGGGGATGAACCTGGCCGCCGTCCAGTGGAACGAGGAGACGAAGGAGTGGGACGGCGCGCCCCGCATCGTCACGGTGATCGCGCACCTGGTCGGTGAAGGCCGGCTGGAACGCAAGACCGTGCTGGCCGCCACCGTGGACCGTCTCGTCCGCGGTGACCGGGCCACCGCGCTGCGCCCGTTCGCGGTGTTGCACGACGTGCTCGCCCCTACCGAGGACGAGTTGTCCACGCACGCGCTCGACTATGCCCGGATGATGGCCGACGGCAACGGCGCGGTCGCCGCCCTCGGTCAGCGGTCCCTGCGCGCGGTCGACGACAGCGGGCGCCTCGACCTGGAAACCCTGCTTGACGCCAGTGCCCCGGTGCTGCTCCGCCCCGAGAAGACCCTGGTCAGAACCCAGCTGACCTGGCTGGACAAGGTTTGCCGGCGGATGCCGGAGCGGGCCGGCGAGATCCTCGAGACGATCGCTGTCGCCTTCGGTCACTCGTCACTCGCCCTGCAGGAACGCGCCCTGACAGTGATCGCCAAAAGGATCGGCGACCTGGACCCGGCAACCGTGGCCCGTCTCGCCGACGCCGCCGGGGCCCTCACCGGCGACATGCCGGCCCGGGCTGCCGCGGTGTTCGGCGCTGCTACAGAGTTTGGTGCTGCCACGCCGCTTGGTGCTGCCGTGTCGCTTGGTGGTGCCACGGCGTCTGGCGGTGTCACGGCGCTCGGTGCTGCGACGAGGCTTGGCAGTGCCACGGTGCCCGGAGCCGTTGCACCCGAGGTCGCAGACCGGGTCGAGGTGCGCACCGGCGGTACCGATCGCACCGGCGGTACCGATCGCAGCGACGTCGACTGGCTCACCATGCCCTCTGTCGACTCGGGTGCGCCACCTGTGGTGCCGGGACTTGTGCCTGGCGATGCGGGCGGGCCGTCGGTGGTCTCGGGCCTGGGATCGGGCGTTGCGGAGCTGCTGTCCGTGCCGCCTGTCGCCGCCATGCCTGCGCCGATCGATGACGCGGCCGAGCTTGCTGAGGCGGTCGCGAGTCTTGTTCACGACTCCACGGCCGTCGGGTGGGAGCGCGTGCTCGCCGGGCTCGTCGCGCTGCACGCCGCCGGGGAGCGGGAGGCGATCGCGGTCGCGCTGCCGCCGGTTCTCGACCGGTATCCGCGCATGTTCATCAAGAACAACTGGAACATTGGTTCGGCGGGCGTCTACCTGGCCGCGGCGATCCGCACCGCGGCGGGCGAACCCCGCGACGAGGCGAACCATCAGTGGACGGTCGCCACGGTCCGGACGGCCTGGCAGGAGGGCCGGCGTGGCGGGGCCGACTCGCCGATCGGGATTCGTCCGTCGGACGTGCTGGCGCTGCGGGTCGCGGAGATCGCCGTGCACCTCGGTGGGCCGGTCACGCCGACGCTCGTCGCTACCCCCACTCACGTGAACGGCAGCCTCGACGCCGCCGTTCTGCTCGACCGTCTGCGGCGGGCTGAGGCCGAGGGATGGCAGCCGTGGGCGTTCGACCTGGAACAGGCTTTGCTCCGGGTGCCGCATACCGCAGCTCCTGAGGTCGTCGCGCGGGCAGAGCGTCTCACCACGCCGGCTGGGCGGCAGTTCGCCCAGTGGCTCGTGTCCGGAGGGCTGCCCGACCCGGTCAGTGAACGGTTCGTCCAGGAGGGTGAGAGGAACCTGCGGGGCGAGTACACCTGGAGTGCGCCGGTCCGTCGCCGGGTCGTGGCGTCGTTGCGGCCGGCTCGGGACGGCGGTCTGCGGCTGGAACGACAGTTGCTCACCCGAGAGCCGGGGCGGCATCCGTCGTATACGCCGGGTGACTTCGACGGGGTCGCGGACGTGCTGGCCATGGTGCTGCCGCACCACCGTGAGGCGGCCGTCGCCTGGGCACTGGGGGACCTGGCCGCCCTCGCCGACCAGGACCAGCGGGGCAGCGGGCAGCTGTTGCCGATCCTCGCCGAGTGTTCCGGGCCGTTCGGGCCTGCTATGTCGGTGGCGCTGGCCTACGTGTTCGCCGCTAAGCAGGAGGCGGACCGGGCCGCGGGCGTCGACATGTTCCTGGCGCTGGCGGCCGGGGAGCCGACGTTCTCCGCTTCCTCGGTCGGTGTCGACCTCGCTGATCTGGCCGCGGACAGCACGATCAAGCTGAGCCGGGCTATTCCGGTGCTCACCGACCTGCACCGCGCGGGAGCTTCTGCGGCGTTGTGGGAGCTGTTGGTCGCGGCCCTGCCACCGTTGATGCGGACGAAACTGCGGGCCGTGCCGGATCTGCTCGAACTGGCTACCCAGGTGGCGGCGGAATCGGGGATCACGGGCGGGATCGAGGGACTCGAGGAGGTCGCGCGGCGACCAGGCAGCTCTCGGCTGGTCACCGAGGCAAAGCGGCTGCTGGCGATCCTCACCGGGCGTGGACGAGAGAGTCAGGTGCGGTGAGGGCGTGGCTCGCTGGCCGGACGAGACGCCCAGCCCGCCTCACCGGCCCAGCCTGCCTCGCCGGCCGCCTCCGGGCCTGCCCGCCGACCCGGACTGCCCCACTGGCAGGGCTGGCCTCCACCGGCCCAGCCTGCCCCTCCGGCCCGGGACGAGCGGTTCGGGCCGGCAGGGCGGGGGCGACTTCGGCGGTACGGGAGGACGTGCAGACACGGCCGGTCCGCGTGGCTCGTAGGAGGAACACCGGGGTGGTGTTCGGCGAGGCGCTGGACGAGAGGGCGGCGACAGGGCGGGTCAGCCGGCCTGGGTGAGGATGTCGTTGACGATTTTCTGGACCACGGCCTTGGTGGCGGGCTGGCTGTAGACGCCTACTGCGATCTGGTACTTCGGGGTTCCGGTGGAGGGGAAGAAGTGGCTCATGTCCAGGATGTAGCGGCCCTTGGCGTCCTTGGCCTTCTCCACGTACGAGGTGGTGGCGTCGAGCGACTTCGACGTGGCGCCGTCGTCGAACCAGAGCGCGCTCATCTCCTTGCGGGTGGCCGCCGTGCACGGCGAAGTGCACGGGCGCAGCATGATCTGGAGGCGCTTACCGCGGTCCGGTTCCGGGGCGCTCGCGTCGAACGGGTTGCCCTCGTCGACACAGACCCACGCCTTGGCGTCCTCGATGTCGATTTTGCCGGCCAGGCATCCCCAGCCGGACGGGGTACGGAACGCGAACGGGTAGCCGCTGAGCGCCATCGTGTAGGTCTCGTCGTTGGAGCTGTACGACGGACCGCTCAGGGTGCGGGCGGTCGCCGAACGCAGCGTCGGCTTCGCCTCCGAACCGGAGGTGGCTGATCCGCTCGAACCGGACGAGGTGGACCCGTTCGGGCCGGACGTGGCGGTCGGGCCGGCGGACGGTGCGGAGTACGTGGGGACGGTCGGCAGGGCCGGCGCCGAATAGGCGGGGAACGTGGGCAGCGTGGACGTCGTCTGTGAACTGCTGGACAGGCCGATGGCGCCGAGGCCGCACATGCACAGGATGAGAAGGAGCGGGATCACCATGAGGGCGATGTAGGCGGCCAATCCCCGGTATTTCTGCGGGGCGGGGCCGATCGAGCCGTCGAGCCAGACGATCAGCGGTACGCGGTACTCGACTTCGACGATCTGGCCCGGGTACACCGGGACGAACAGTTCGGCGGTGCCGATCCGGGACGGCAGCAGGTACGGCACGTGCACGTGCAGGTGGTGCTGACCGGGCGGGACCGGGATGACGGTGCGGCCCCACGCGCCGGGCACCCGGTGGCCGTTGACCGCCAGGAACGGACGGAACAAGGCCAGGAGGAACGCGGGCCACGGGTACTTGGTGGTCACGGCGATGGCTGTGACGTCAGAACCACCGGATACGGGACCCGCGGGCGGCGGGAAACCGGGCGCCGGCGCGCCGAAGGACGGTTGCCCGTCGAACGGTGGTTGCTGCGGCGTGGGTGCGCCGAACGGCTGTTGCCCGTCGAACGGTGGCTGCTGCGGCGTGGGTGCGCCGAACGGCGGCGGTCCGTCGAACACCGGCTGCTGCGGTGCGCCCCACGAGGGCTGCTGTGGGGTTGGCGCCCCGAACGACGGCTGTTGCGGAGTGGATGCCGCGTATGGCTGCTGCGGTGCCCCGGACGGCGGCTGCGGAAGCGCGGGTGTTCCGAAAGGCGGCTGCGGTGCCCCGGACGGCGGCTGCGGAAGCGCGGGTGTTCCGAACGGCGGCTGCTGCGGGGTGGGTGCGCTGAACGTCGGCGGCCGCGGTGTGCCGGCCGGCCCGGAGGTGGGGTCCGGCGGTACCGGGTGGGACGGCCCGGCCGGGGCGCCCCAGGCCGGTGGCCGGGGTGTGGCGGTGGGGACGCCGAACGTCGGTGGGGCGGGCAGCGGCGGCAGCGGGCCGGGGGTGCCGAACACCGGAGGTTCGGGGAGGGGGAATTCGGACGAGGGAACCCCGGAGGACGGTTTCTCCGGCGCGGGCTCGGACTGGCCCGGGGTGCCGGGCGTCGAGCCCCACGGTGGCTGGTTCTGGTCGGGCATGGAGTTCCTTCCCCGTCGGCGAATCCGGGGAAGTGTACGTATCAGCAGCTCACGGGGGTTCCTCAGGTTCGCCGGGAGGGCTGTTTCCTCCCGGGTCACCGTCGCTCGTCCGCTAAGTCAGGAAAAGCTCCATAAAACATTAAAACAAGGAAATATCCGAGCGCACAGCAACGACTCAAGCTGACCAAAACACCGAACAACACAAAACACGAAATGTCCGGATAAATATGTGAAGCGCCGCCCGTCTGGGGAGCCAAGCGGCGCTCACAGTGTGCGTTGTCTAACAACGCGACGATCAGACGGCTACACCCCTCACTTGCCGATCTTCACGTTGAACACCGGGTTCGCGGCCAGCTTCTTGAACGCCGCCAGACTTCCCGGCGTGCTGTCGATGCTGATGTCGCGGTCGCCCTGGTCGTCCTTCTTCGTCTCGAAGTGCACGATCGCCTTGATCGCCGGCCGCTTCGCCAGCTCCGGCAGCACGCTGTTGTACATCGCCGACTTGTCGGTGTCCTGCCCGACCCGGTGGTATCCGCCCCACTCCGCCACCATGAACGGCTTGCCCGGTGCCTTCTTGACCGCCCAGTTGTAGAACCCGTCCGGCGCGTTCTTGCCCTTGCGGTCCAGCAGGTCCCCGAAGTCGCCGTAGTGGTACTGACCTTTCTGCACCGAGACGTACGAGTCCAGGCCGATCCAGTCGACGATGTCGTTGCCCGGGTACAGGTCGTTCCACCAGGACTGGTTGATCCAGCGCTCGTTGCCCATGTACGCCATCACGTTCACCGCGTTCGTCACGCCCTGCTTACGGAGCCGTTCGATGGTGTGCCGGTACATGCCGCGGAAGTCCTTGGCGTCCATGCCCTTGCCGGGCGTCTTGGAGACGTCGTTCTCCGGCTCGTGGTTCAGGACGATGAAGAACTTCTTCCCGTACGCCTTGAAGCGCGCCGCCGCCGCGTCGATCCGCTTGTCCAGCTTGCCGGAGGCCACGTCCGCCCAGGTCTCGTCGCCGACCGCCACCTTCCAGTTCAGCATCAGGACGCGCGGGTTCGACAGGTCGTCGGTCATCGCCATCTCGGCTTTGGTGGGGAACTTCTCGTCACCCTTGTGGTACTGGTGGAAGATCGCCGCGGTCTTGCCGCTGGCCTTCTCGAACGTCTTGAGGGCCTCGTCGCGGGGTGTCGGCGAGAACCCGCCGGCCGCGCCGCCCCACAGGATGTTGCAGCTGGGGACGAGTTTCGCGTCGGTGACGCAGTCCTTGCCGGCTTTCGGGGCCTGGCCGGACGGTGCGGGGGTGGCGTCGGGTGCTGCGGCCGGTGCCGCGGCGTCCGTGATGATCACCAGTTCGGGACCGTGGTCGCTCTCGGTCGAGCCGAACCGGGTGACCTCGTCGTTCGAGGTGACCGCGAACGAGTAGGTGCCGGGGCCGTAGACCTCGCCGCTCAGGTCGAAGCCGACGGTGTCGTCACCCTCTCGGGGGGTGGCCGCGGCGACCGCCATACCCAGTTTCGGCATGTGCGCGCCGTCGAGTTTGCCCTGCGTCCAGCCGTTGTCGAGGACCCGCTTGACGGTCAGTTCGCCGTGCGGGGCGCCGTCCGGGTGCAGTTCCAGGCGGGCGCCCTTGACCGTCGTGCCGTCCGGGACGGTGAACTTCACGAACGTCGTCTTGACGTCGTTGCCGTCCTTGCCGGCGACCAGTTTCTTCTCGTGGCCGAAGATGGCGGCGGACCGTGCCGTCGACGTGTAGGTGTCGTCGGTCGCCTTGATCGCCACTTCTTTGCTGGTCTTCTTGACGGTGGGGGCGGCTTTGGCCGCGGCCGGGATCAGGACGGCGGTGCCACTGGCGAACAGCGCGGTCAGAGTGTGCACCGTCTTGGAAAGCTTGGCTCGACGCATCGTTGCGATCTCCCCCAGATCGTTCCGGCGGTGACCCGCCGGGCATGGGGGAGAGATTTCAGGCCGGGAGTTGCAGTCGAGTGCCCTTACCGGTGCCGGTCGGTTGCGTCTTCCTCTGGCCCGTTCGGGCACGTCGCACGGCCGTTCGCGGTGGTCCGGCCCGGCGTTCGGCGTCGGCTTTCCGGCATAGGGGGTACGCGTCGGCACGGCGATCGTGGCTGCGGCGGAGAACGAGCGCAGGGGGCGTGGGGGCGACGGTGGACTCACGTCGCGGCGGGCCGATCTGGATCCGCCGGTGGTCCGGACGTTGAGGTTCCGGGCACCGGTACCACCGGCGGATCGGCCGACACGAGCCGCGTTGCCTTCTGAGCGGCGCGGCTCCTGCCGGGTGCCGGCGGAGATGACCCGCTGACGTGAGGACCCTACGATTTCCCGGCATCCGGGAACGGGGGAGGGCGGCGCGGATCGATCAACCGGAACGGTTTCGCGTGACCGCACCGCTCGAACAGTGCGTGACGACGGCGGTGGCGCACGCGAGTCGGCCCGGTTAACCCGCCTGCTCAAGCTAGTGGCGCATGTCACACGATAATTCCCGTGAGGTGACTGAGGGTATTGTTAACTGTGCGTACTGAGGTCGTTGAGTGCGGAGAGCGCCCGGATCCGGCCGTGCTGCCCCGTCCTGGCGGGGTGGTGACGGAGCGAATCGGTGAGCGTCCGGTCCCCGCAGTGGGGGCTGCGGGGACCGGACCGGGGGTGGAATCAGGCTTGCGGGATCACTTCGCGGCGGTCAGGTCGTACACCGTGGCGCTGCCGACCGTGGTGGCCGTGTAGTTCGCCTCGACCCAGGTGGCGATCTGCGACGACTGGGTGGTCTCGCCGTCACCGCCGCCCATGCCGCCGCCGCGGCCACCGGCGATGTAGTAGGTGATCTGGCCGTTGCCGACGTAGGCCTGGAACTGCTCCAGCGTCGGCGCGGGGTCGGAGCCGTCCCAGCCGCCGAGGGCGATCACCGCGGTGCCGGTGGCCAGTTCCAGGTCGGCGGCCGACGTGGCGCCGGAGACCGCGCCGGACCAGGTGGTGGTCGTCTTCTCGAGCAGCGCGTTCAGCTCGCTGTTGCTGTTGGACCCGCCACCCATGCCACCGCCGCCGTCGCCCCCGCCGGGCCCGCCGCCCTGCGCCCGAGCGCCACCGTCCTGAGACTGACCGTCGGGGGACTGGCCGCTGTCGGAAGACTGGCTGTCGGAGGACTGGCCGCTGTCGGAGGACTGGCCGCCGGAGGAGGAGCCGGAACCTGAGGTGCCGGTCGGAGCAGGGGCGGAAGCACCGTCGGAACTGGTGGAATCCTCCGGCGACGACTCGGCCCCGCTGGTGCGGTCGGGCCGGTCCCCGCGCGTACCCCCTCCGCCGCCACCCGGACCACCGCCCATGCCGGACGTTCCGGACGGCCCGGAGGTCGGAATCGACCCGGTGTGCGCCACCGTGACCGTGACCGTCGCGTAGGCCGCGGTCCCCAGGCCCGCCGAGAGCAGGCCCGCGACGACACCCACTACCGCGAGACGTCGCAGCTGGGCGGCGGGAGCGGCGAGCGCGAGCGCCGCGACCACACCGGCGGCCAGGGCGACCCACCGCAGTGCCGGGATCCATTCGGTACGCCCGAGCAGCACGAACCCCCAGCCCGCGGTGGCCAGGACCATGCTCGCCAGCACCAGACGTGCCCAGAGTTCGGCGCGGTAGAGCCACAGCACCCGGGCGCCGATGCCCACCATCGCGGCGATCGACGGGGCGAGCGCGACGGTGTAGTACGGGTGGATCGTTCCGCTCATGTACGAGAACACGATCCCGGTGACCAGCAGCCACCCACCCCACAGCAGGGCGGCAGCCCGCGCCCGGTCGGTCCGCGGCGCCGTCCACGTCACCGCGAGCACCGTGACCAGGGCGATCAGTGCGGCCGGGAGCAGCCAGGAGATCTCGGTGCCCATCGCCTCGCCGAAGAGCCGTCCGATGCCGGTGGACCCGCCGAACGCGGTGTTCCCGCCGCCGCCCATGCCGCCGCCACCGCCGGCGTTGCCCGATCCGCCCAGGATGCGGCCCAGGCCGTTGTAGCCGAGCGCCAGCTCCCACAGGGTGTTGTTGGTGGATCCGGCGATGTACGGGCGGGAGGACGCCGGCCAGATCTCGACGAGCGCGATGTACCAGCCCGCCGAGACGATCATCGCGCCGCCGGCGAGGAGCAGATGCCTGATCCGTCTTCCGGTGCCGGCCGGGGCGGCCACCAGGTAGACCAGCGCGAACGCCGGCAGCACCAGGAACGCCTGCATCATCTTGGTGAGGAAGCCGAACCCGAGCAGCACGCCGGTCAGCGCCAGCCACTTGGCGCTCGCCGTCTCGGTGGCCCGGACCGTGGTGTACGCGGCCGCCGTCATCAGCAGCACCAGCAGCGCGTCCGGGTTGTCGTAGCGGAACATCAGCACCGCCACCGGGGTGACCGCCAGGGCCGCCCCCGCGAGCAGTCCGGCGGTCGGCCCGAACCAGCGTTTCACGGCCGCGTACAGCAGGTAGACGCTGGCCACGCCCATCAGGGCCTGCGGTGCCAGGATCGCCCAGCTGTTCACGCCGAAGATCCGCGCGGACAGGCCCATGATCCACATGGCGGCCGGGGGCTTGTCGACGGTGATCGCGTTACCCGCGTCCAGCGAGCCGAACAGCCATGCCTTCCAGCTCTGCGCGCCGGCCTGTGCGGCGGCCGCGTAGAAGCTGTTGCCCCATCCCGACGCACTGAGGTCCCACAGGTACAGGACCGCGGTCCCGAGCAGAAGCAGTACCAAAGGAACACGCTCTGGGACACTTCGGGACCGGTGGCGTGCAGTCGTCGTCATGGGACTAACCTCGCGAGTAGTTCTACGACGGCTCTGTGATCAATCTGTGGGCCGTCTGTGAGCTGCAACTTCGCCGCCGGTGGCACGGGGCCCGTGCCACCATGGGCGATATACGTGCGAGTGGCCCGGTCCGGAGTGGGAGAGATGAGCGAACACGTTTCCGACAGCGCCGAGTGGCAGAACCTTCAGGGACTCGCGGAGAAGTTCGCTGCGGTGCACCTGCGCGACCTGTTCGCCGGCGACCCGCGGCGCGGCGAGCGCTACGCGGCCGAGGTCGCTGACCTCTACGTCGACTACAGCAAGAACCTGGTCAGCGACGAGGTCCTGAGCGCCCTGGTGGCCCTGGCCGGCCGGGCGAAGCTGAGCGAGAAGATCACCGCGATGTTCTCCGGTGAACACATCAACATCACCGAGGACCGTGCCGTGCTGCACACCGCGCTGCGGCTGCCGCGGACGGCCTCGCTGGTCGTCGACGGCCAGGACGTCGTGGCCGACGTGCACGAGGTCCTCGACCGGATGGGCGCGTTCGCCGACAAGGTGCGCTCGGGCGAGTGGACCGGGCACACCGGTCAGCGGATCAAGACGATCGTGAACATCGGCATCGGCGGGTCCGACCTCGGTCCCGTGATGGCCTACGAAGCGCTGAAGGAGTTCTCGCAGCGCGACATCGAGGCCCGGTTCGTGTCGAACATCGACCCGACCGACCTGTACGAGAAGACGCAGGACCTCGACCCGGCTACGACGCTGTTCATCATCGTCTCCAAGACGTTCACCACGCAGGAGACGTTGACCAACGCGCGCGAGGCCCGGAACTGGCTGCTCGCATCGCTGAACGATGACGCCGCCGTCGCGAAGCACTTCGTGGCCGTCTCGACGAACGCCGCGAAGGTCGCCGACTTCGGCATCGACACGGACAACATGTTCGGCTTCTGGGACTGGGTGGGCGGCCGCTACTCGCTCCCGTCCGCGGTCGGCCTCTCGGTGCTCATCGCGATCGGCAAGGAGAGGTTCGCCGAGATGCTCGCCGGCTACCACGCCGTCGATGAGCACTTCCGGACAACGCCGATCGAGCAGAACGTTCCGGCCCTGCTCGGGCTGCTCAACGTCTGGTACGACACGTTCCTCGGCGCGCAGTCGCACGCGGTCCTGCCGTACGCGCAGTACCTGCACCGGTTCGCGGCGTACCTGCAGCAGCTGACCATGGAGAGCAACGGCAAGTCGGTGCGCCTGTCCGGCGACCCGGTCACGTACCAGACCGGCGAGGTGTTCTGGGGCGAGCCCGGCACCAACGGCCAGCACGCCTTCTACCAGCTCGTGCACCAGGGCACCAAGCTGATCCCGGCGGACTTCATCGGGTTCAGCAAGCCGAACCACGACATCGGCGAGATGCACGACCTGTTCATGTCGAACTTCCTGGCGCAGACCGGCGCGCTCGCGTTCGGCCGCACCCTGGAGCAGGTCAAGGCCGAGGGCACCGACCCCAAGGTCGCGCCGCACCGGGTCATGCAGGGCAACCACCCGACGACCACGATCCTCGCGGACTCGCTCACGCCGACCACTTTCGGTCAGCTGGTGGCGCTCTACGAGCACATCACGTTCACCCAGGGCGTGATCTGGGAGATCAACTCGTTCGACCAGTGGGGTGTCGAGCTCGGCAAGGTGATGGCCAACCAGCTCGCGCCGAAGCTGACCTCGGCCGACGCGCCCGCCGACGACGCCGACTCGTCCACCAACGCCCTGATCAAGCGGTACCGGGCGGCCCGCGGCCGGTAGTCGTTGCCTAGGCTCAGTGTCGTGGACGCGTCTACGGCACTGAGCCTTCGCCTTTCCAGCCTGCTGCTCGGCTCCCACCCCTGTCGCTCGGTGCTCGAGGTCGCCGAGTGGTTCGGCGCGATGCAGGCGCAGGACCTCAACAGCGTGCTCTGGTCGCTGGGCGCCCGGCTGTCTGGCTCGTCACTCGCGTCGGTGATCGCTGAGACCGAAGAACGAACGGTCGTGCGAACCTGGCCGATGCGCGGCACGGTCCACCTGATCCCGTCCGCCGACGCCCACTGGATGCTGCAGCTCACCGGCGTCCGCGCGCTGGCCGGCGCGGCGAAACGCCGGGAGATCCTGGGCCTGTCCGAGGAGACGGTCGACAAGGCGGCGCAGATGCTCGGCGAGGCGCTCGCGGGCGGCCGCCGCCTGACGCGATCCGAGTGCCTGGCCGCCCTCACCGACGGCGGCGTCGCGGTGAGTGGTCAGCTCGGCTACCACCTTCTCTGGTACGCGAGCCAACTCGGCGTGACAGCCATCGCCCCGAACCGCGGAACCGAACAGACGTTCGTGCTCCTGGACGAGTGGGCCGCGTCCCGGGTCACCTATGAACGGGAGGAAGGCCTGGCGATCCTGGCCCGGCGCTACTTCCAGAGCCACGGCCCGGCCCCGCTGAAGGACTTCGCCGGCTGGACCGGCCTCACCATGGGCGACTGCCGCCTGGGTGCCACGGCGGCCGGCCTGGTCGCCGTGGACGTCGACGGCACCGCGATGTGGGCCACCCCGGAGACCCTGGACGCGGATCCGGTGCGCGGCTGGTGGGCGCTGCCCGGCTTCGACGAGTACATGCTGGGCTACAAGGATCGTTCCCTGATGGCCACCCCGGCCCAGGTGGCGGCCGTGATCCCCGGCGGCAACGGCGTGTTCCAGTCCACCCTGGTGCGGGACGGCCACGTGATGGCGACATGGAAGCGCGCCCTGGGTAGGAAGGCCGTGACGATCACCGTCAACCCGCTGGCCGACTTCGACCTTTCAGACGCACAGCCGGCGCTGGAGCGATACGCCGCCTATCTCGACCTCCCCATGATCGTGAAGCCCGTCTGACCCCCTTGCGGGTGACGGTGCCGTTTGCGGGTGACGGTGCCGTCCCCATCTCGAGCGCAAGGCCGGGCACGCCGGCAGGCGATCACCAGGAGCGGCCAGCGCGGGCCGGGGCACCGCCGCCCGGCCATGCTCCATCCCACCAACACGCCCGGGCCGGGCGCCGCCGCACCGCCGCGCTCGACGTCTCGAGTTCCATCCCACCTACACGCCGCTCGAGCTTGTAGGCCGGCGACGTGATTTCCACCTTCGACGACGGCACCGTGCCCGCAGCCCCGTGAAGGTCCGCCGCCCGTCAGCCGTCGCTCGTTGCTCGTTGCCCGTTGCCCGTTGCCCGTTGCCCGTTGCCCGTTGCCCGTTGCCCGTCAGCCGTTGCTCGCTGCTCGTCAGCCGTTGCTCGTTGCCTGCCGCTCGCCGCTCGTCAGCCGTTGCTCGCTGCTCGCCGCCTGTCATCCGCTGCTCGTTGCTCGCCGCCCACCGTGACAGCCCTGCGCGACGGCTGGCGGTGGGCGGCCGTCGGTTACGGCATTTTTGGCCTCCGTCCTGAGCCGTGGTGAACGGCTCGGAGCGGTCAGCCGTCGTCGGTGGCTCTCCGGGTGATCGAATACAGCCGTGGTCGACGGCCGAGCAACCCCAGCCGTCGACCACGGCTGTCGGGCCGGATGCGGTCGACCGTGGGCGACGGCTGACACCGACCTGCACCGGCTGACACCGACCTGCACCGGCTGACACCGACCTGCACCGGCTGACACCGACCTGCACCGGCTGACACCGGCATCGGCCGGCATCGAGCGGCATCGGCTGACATCGACATCGGCCGACATTGGGCGGCGCTGAACGGCCGATGAGTGGTGACCATGGACGACGGCTTGGGGTAGAGCGCCGGGCTGCGTGGGAGCGCCGGCCGTGCCGGCGGCCCGGTGTTAACAGTTAACAAGCCTTGATATTTATAGATGTGAACGCCAGGATGAGGCCATGGGAGTTCGACGTGGGTTGATATCCGTGGTGGTCGGAGTGCTGGTGGCCACCGGGGCGGTGATCGGATGGTCGCCCAGCGGGGCGGCGGCGGTGGCCTGCTCGTCGACGGTGTGGGCGGAGGGTCCCACCTACACCGCGGGACAACAGGTGACCTATCAGGGGCATCTCTACCAGGCGCTGGTCACGCATACCGCCTACGCCGGGACCGGCTGGAACCCGGCGGCCACGCCGACCCTGTGGACGGACCTCGGCGCCTGCACCGGTGGCACGTCACCGACGCCGACCACGTCACCGACCACCAGCCCGACACCGACCACCAGCCCGACACCGACCACCAGCCCGACACCGACCGCCAGCCCGACGCCGTCGCCGACCGGGAGCGGCGGGACCTGCGCCACCAAGGGCCGACCGACCGGCAAGGTGCTGCAGGGGTACTGGGAGAACTGGGACGGCGCGTCCAACGGCGTGCACCCGGGCATGGGCTGGATCCCGGTCGACGACTCCCGGATCGCGCAGCACGGGTACAACGTGCTGATGGCGGCGTTCCCGGTGATCCGGCCGGACGGGACGGTGCTCTGGGAGGACGGCATGGACGCCGGGGTGAAGGTGCCGACGGCGGCCCAGATCTGCGCGGCCAAGGCGGCCGGGTCGACGGTGCTCATGTCGATCGGCGGGGCCACCGCCGGCGTGGATCTCAGCTCCAGCGCGGTCGCCGACCGGTTCGTGGCGACGATCGTGCCGATCCTCAAGGCCTACCAATTCGACGGCATCGACATCGACATCGAGACCGGGCTCACCGGCAGCGGCAGCATCGGCACACTGTCCACGTCGCAGGCCAACCTGATCCGGATCATCGACGGGGTGCTGGCCGCGATGCCGTCGAACTTCGGGCTGACCATGGCACCGGAGACCGCCTATGTCACCGGCGGCAGCGTCGTCTACGGCTCGATCTGGGGCTCCTACCTGCCGATCATCAAGAAGTACCTGGACAACGGCCGCCTGTGGTGGCTGAACATGCAGTACTACAACGGCAGCATGTACGGGTGTTCCGGCGACTCGTACGGCGCGGGCACCGTGCAGGGCTTCACGGTGCAGACCCAGTGTCTTGCCAACGGTCTCACCATTCAGGGCACCACGATCCGGATCCCGTACGACAAGCAGGTCCCCGGTCTGCCGGCGCAGGTCGGTGCGGGCGGCGGGTACATGACGCCGGCGCTGGTCACGCAGGCGTACCAGAGTGTTCCGGGGATCAAGGGCCTGATGACCTGGTCGATCAACTGGGACGGCTCGAAGGGCTGGACCTTCGGCGACACGGTGAAGTCCCTCCAGGGCCGCTGATCATCCCGGCTGCCCGTACGGTGAGGTCCTTCCAGGGTCGCTGATCACCGTGGCGGCCCGCTCACCGAGCCGCCAGCTCGGACCGCACGAGTTCCAGCAGCCGGCCCAGCCAGTTGGCGCCGCTCGAACTCCAGTACCGCGACGCCCAGTCGCTGTAGGACAACTGGGCGTCGCCGGTGCCGAGCAGTGTCGCCGCCATCGCCGGGTGGCGCTCGAATTTGTCCCGCAGCAGCGCGGTCATCACGCCCAGCCGGGCCGCCGGCCAGCCCGTCCGCCGGGGCGCCTCCTCGCCGAGCTTCCTGGCGTCGAGGCCCCGGTCGGCGGCGGCGATCCGGTCGTGCCAGCCGGTGTCGTCGGTGGACAGCGCCCAGTAGGCGTGCATGACACTGGCGTACGGCCGGCCGTCACGCACCACCGTCGCGGGGTAGTCGATCTGGAGGACCTCCAGGCCCGCCGGATCCGGCCAGCCGTTCGGGTAGACGTGCCCGCCGACGGCCAGCGCAACGGTCGACTCCGGACCGTCCGCCACCCGCCGGGCCTGGCTTCCGGCGACCGCGGCCCTGCTCCGGCGGAAGTAGTCGAGGGCCTGCTCCCGGACCTCCGGGGTCACCGTGAGCGTGCTTCCCTCGTTGCGGGCCGGGATCGTCTCACCCACCTCGGCGAGCAGGATCCGGACCGGAACGTCGTTCTGGTCCATGTCGCCGAGCATGTAGATCCGGCGGTGTTCCGGCACCGCGTGGTACGACCCGCGGACGGTCTCCAGGTTGGCCGCGGTCGGGTCGGCGGCGTACGCCAGGAGCGCGTTCCAGCAGCGCCGGGAGGAGTCCGGCCGGTCGTTGAGATCGTCCAGGTCGTCGGCGAGGTCGCCGATCAGCAGCTCGGGAGTCAGCCACGACTCCAGCGCCGGCACCGTCCCGCTCGCTGTCCCCTCGATGATCAGCGGTGCGCCCTCGGGCGGCGTCAGGGTCAGCGTGCCGTCGGCGAACGCGGCGCGCAGCCCGTCGACGTCGGTCGAACCGAATCGCCAGAGGACGGCGCCGTCGGCGAAGACACCGAGCGTGCTGAGCGCGTACCGGTCGCCCCGGTTGACGAAGATGAGGCGTTGTCTTCCCTGGATGACGTCGTCACCGGCCATCCGTGACGTCGCGGTGCTGTCCGGCATGCCGGCGAGCGTACAACGGCACCCACGCCCGGGCGGGCGGCGGCGTTGACCCCGTACCCGCAGAATGGGGTATGGATTTCGACAGTGCGCTGGCGTCGCTGTTCCAGCCGGAGGGCCGCCTCGACCCCTATCCCGCCTACGACGTGATCCGCGAACGGGGCCCGATCGTGCAGGCCGGGAACACCTGGTTCGTCACCTCGCACGCCCTGGTCAACCGGCTGCTGCGGGAGCCGGGCCTGCGGGTGGCGGACGCGGCCGACTACGACCGGTCGTGGCCGGACTGGCGGGAGAACCGTGGGGTGGCCTCGATCGTGCTGTCCATGTTGCAGACCAACCCGCCGGACCACTCGCGGCTGCGGCGGGCGGCCGCGGCGACGTTCACCGCCCGCCGGGTGGCCGGGCTGCGGGACGTGATCGCCGGGCAGGCCCGGGAGCTGATCGAGGCGATGCCTGCGCGGGCCGATTTCATGAGCGCGGTCGCCTTCCCGCTGCCGATCGGGGTGATCTGTGCGCTGCTCGGCATCCCGGAGCAGGATCGGGCCTGGTTCCGGCAGCGGACCTCGGACCTGACCGTGGTGCTGGAGCCGATCAGCTCCGAGGAGGAGATGCGGGCCGCCGACGTGGCCGGGCGGGAGTTGGAGGACTACTTCACCGGGCTGATCGCGGACCGGAAGCGGGCGCCGCAGGACGATCTGACCGGCGCGCTCGTCGAGGCCGGCTCGCTGACCGGTGAGGAGTTGCTGGCCAATCTGGTGCTGCTGCTGGTCGCCGGGTTCGAGACCACCACCAACCTGCTCGGTACCGGCCTGACGACCCTGTTCGACCATCCGGCGCAGGCGGCGCGGCTGCGCGACGACCCGGATCTCGCCCCGGCGTTCGTCGAGGAGATGCTGAGGTACGACTCGCCGGTCCAGTTGACCAGCCGGTACACCAGCACCGACCTGGACCTCGGCGACGGTCACCGGCTGGACGAGGGATCCTGGATGAACATGATGCTCGGCGCGGCCAACCGGGATCCGGAACGCTACCCGGAGCCGCATCGCTTCGACCCGGACCGGCCGAACATCCAGCCGGTGTCGTTCGGCGGGGGAGCGCACTACTGCCTGGGTGCGCCGCTGGCCCGGCTGGAGGCGCAGGTGGCGTTCCCGCTGCTGCTGGCGATCCGGCCGGGGCTGCACCTGGACGGTGTTCCGGAGCGGCGCGACCGGTTGACGCTGCGCGGCTACGCCACCCTGCCGGTCGCGACCGGGTAGGTCCGGCGGCGGCGACGCAGGTGCAGGGCCAGGCCGAAGAGCAGCGGCGACGCGACCAGCAGGACCGGGGCGATCGCCAGCCAGATGATGCCGCGCGCCGGGAACGGGTCGGCGGTCGGTGTCGGCCCGCCGAAACTGCCGGCTTCGAGCAGGTCGCGGGCCACGTCCAGGGTGAGGACGCCGTCCGGCGGGTCGAGCAGGGTCCGGGTGGTGCCGTCCGGGCCGAGGGCGAGCAGGGTGAGGTGGCCGGTCTCGTACCAGCCGGTGTCGTCCCAGCCGGTCGTCGAGGCGTCACCGCGGGCCGGGCGGAACGCGTCGTCCTCCGGCTCGTAGCGCAGGACGACCAGGTCACGGCCCTGACTCCAGCCCAGCGCCCGGATGCCGCTGCCGGTGACCGCCGGCAGCACCGGCCCGGTGGTCGCGGCGCCGGTCGTGGCGTCCCGGTAGCTGATCGTCCATCGGCGGGCGGCCAGCGCGTCCTCGTCGCAGGCGTCGAGGCAGCCGTCCAGTTCGGCGACGGCGATGCGGGCGCCGTCCGGGCTGAAGGCGCCGACTCCGGCCAGCCGCTGCCGGTCACTGAGGGTGGTGGTCCAGGCGGTTGCTCCGGTACGGTCCACCGCCCGCAACGTGGCACCGTCGGTGAGGACGATCCGGGTGCCGTCCGGGCTGATCGCGCCGCGCGCCGCGGCCTGCATCCCGACCGTGCTGGTCACCTCGCCGAGTGGCTGCAGCGTGTCGGTGTCCAGGTCGAGCAGGGCGAACCGGTTCCCTTCCGGGGCGCCGCCGGCGTAGAGCGCGACGAGCAGGGACCGGCCCTCCGGGGACCAGGCCACCGGCCCGATCAGGCTGTCGGCGTTCCCGCCGGTGTAGACCGGTGCCTTCCCGCTGGTCAGGTCGACGACCTCGAGGCCGCTGACGTCGACCGCGGGCCGGGCGACCCGGGTGCCGTCCGGGGAGAGCAGCACATCCTCACCGGCGGCCACGTCGTTCCAGCCGCCCTGGAGCAGCATCCGGTAGTCGCCGTCGCGGCCCACCACCGCGATCTTGCCTTCGGCGTCGTAGAAGTCTCCGCCCTGGAATCCGAGGGTGTCCCCGCCGGCGAGCACCGACGCGGGCCCGGGGGCGCCCATGTCGACGGTCGCCTGCCACATCCAGGGCAGTTCGAGACCGCCGGGAACCCGGTCGCCGGGGGCGGCGGCCCACGGGCGGGTCAGGCCCAGCGTGCCGGCACCCACCGACAGCGCCACCGCCGCCAGCCCCGCCAAGATCTTCTTCTGCATGGCGGGCATCCTGCCCTACCAGTGCAAACACCGCCAGATGCCGGTCCTTTAATATCGTCGGATATGGATTCCAAGAGGGAGCTGCCGCCGCTCGACGTCGCGGCTCTGCGGGCCGACACCCCCGGTTGTGAACAGGTCATCCACTTCAACAACGCCGGAGCGGGCCTGATGACCGCCTCGGTGCTCGCCGCGATGACCGGCCACCTGACGCTCGAGGCGCAGACCGGCGGCTACGAGGCGGCCGCCGCCCGGGCCGGGCGGATCCGCGGGTTCTACACCGAGGCCGCCGGGCTGCTCGGCGCGCGGCCCGAGGAGATCGCGTTCGCCAACAGCAGCACCCACGCGTACGCGACGGCGTTGTCGGCGATCGACTTCCGGTCCGGTGACGTCATCCTCACCACCCGGGACGACTTCGTCAGCAACCAGATCGCCTTCCTGTCGCTGCGCCGGCGCTTCGGCGTCCGGGTGGTCCGCGCGCCGAACCTGCCCGAGGGCGGCGTCGACGTCGACGCGATGGCCACCCTGATGCGTACGCTGCGACCTCGCCTGGTCGCCGTCACGCACGTGCCCACCAACTCGGGTCTGGTCCAGCCGGTCGCCGCGATCGGCCGGCACTGCCGTGACCAGGACCTGCTCTACCTGGTCGACGCCTGCCAGTCGATCGGCCAGCTGCCGCTCGACGTCACCGCGATCGGCGCGGACCTGCTCGCCGCCACCTGCCGCAAGTGGCTGCGCGGGCCCCGGGGCACCGGACTGCTCTACGTCTCCCAGCGGGTTCTGGACGCCGGGTACGAGCCGCTGTTCGTCGACACGAACGGCGCGGACTGGGTGACCGAGGACCGTTACGAGCAGGTCGCCACCGCCGCCCGGTTCGAGTACTGGGAGTTCCCGTACGCCACCCTGCTCGGCTGCGCGGAGGCGATCCGCTACGCCCGGACGGTCGGGATCGAGGCCGTCGCCGCCCGCACCGCGGCCCTGGGCGCCCGGCTCCGGGACCGGCTCGCCGCGATCGGCGGCGTCCGCCTCCTGGACCGTGGCGCTGACCTGGCCGCCCTGGTCACCTTCGCCGTCGACGGCTGGGACGCGGAACCGTTCAAGGCGGCGATGGACCGGCAGGGCATCAACTCGGCGCTCAGCCTGCGCGAGTTCGCGATCCTCGACTTCGGCGACAAGGGCGTCGACTGGTGCCTGCGGCTGTCCCCGCACTACTACAACACCGAGGACGAGGTGGACCGGGTCGCCGACGCGGTGGCCGCCCTGGTGCCTCTCGGGAGCTGTTCCTGAATCGGTTCCACACCCACTGCGGGTGTTGCCACACCCGCCACGGGCCCCGACGTCCGTATCGCATTATCAGCGGACGGCCGGGGCCGGCGCGGCACGGCGCTGGGCCGGTAGTTCGATCCACCGGTAGGTCAGGGCGGACACCCCCAGCACCATGGCCACATAGCCGGCGGCCACCACCACGTCCGGCAGGTCGGCGGTGAGCCACGGCTGGAGCAGCTGGATCGCGGCGTAGTGCACCAGGTAGATCGAGTAGCTCAGGACCCCGGTCCGGGCCAGCCACGCGGGCACCCGGCGGTGCCGCCACCGGAAGGCGACGGCGAACGTGCCGGCCACCACCAGCAGCGTGATCATCGACCGGGCGATGTAACCGGGGGTGAACCCGTCGAGCGCCCGCAGCTCGGCCAGCCAGTTCCACAGCAGGGCCGCCGCGACGACGGCGGCGGTCAGGCCGGCCTGCCGCCACCGGATCTGCCCCCGCTCGGCCCGGTAGAGCGTGGTGCCGGTGAACATCACCGCGACGATCAGCAGGCCGTCCCAGGCGTGCGCCGGATCCTGGTTGAGCAGCAGCAACGCCACCGCCAGCAGGCCCAGCACGATGCCGCCCAGCCGGATCCGGCGCAGGTACACCGCGGCGAAACCGGCCGTCAGCACCAGCACCGCCACCGGCAGCGGCACGAGCGACGAGGTCAGCGGGGCGGTCGCCACGGCCAGCCCGGCCAGGAGCACCGCGACCGCCGCCTCCACGCGCCGCAGCCCGACCGTGAACAGGCCGCTCACCAGCAGGTAGAACGCCATCTCGTAGCTCAGCGTCCACAGCACCGGCGTGATCAGCGGCACGTCCAGCAGGAACGGCAGCATCGTGGCGTGCCCGGTCAGGGTGCGCAGCGGATCCGCGGGCCAGGCGACCGGCAGCAGCACCACGACGACCGCGAGATAGAGCGGGAGCAGCCGCCGGGCCCGGCCCGTCCAGAACCGCCGCACGTCGCCGTGCCGCTCCAGCGACGCCGGAATGATGTAGCCGCTGACCAGGAAGAACAGCATCACCCCGGCCGGGCCGGCGTGCAGCCACTCACCGGTGACGGCGCGCACGTCGGTGAAGACGTACCGCGTCAGATGGGCATAGACGACGAGCAGCACGGCGACGGCGCGCAGGGCGTCGAGCCACGCCATGCGACCGTGCTCGGGTGCTGCGGACATCGGCAAAAGATAGTTGACTCCAGATCATGTCGATATGGAGCAGTGAGCTCAGCGGTGTCCTGCATCACGAGACGATCGACTCGGTGGTGCTGCGGGACAACCCCCTCGGAGACCCGCACGTCCGGCCGATCTGGGTGTACACGCCGCCCGGCTACGACGGCGGCGACGCACGGTACCCGGTGATCTACGTGATCCAGGGGTACTCCGGCGCGGTGACCATGTGGGGCAACCGGACCCCGTTCCGCCAGCCGTTCGTCGAGACCGCCGACCGGGTGTTCGCCGAGGGCCGGGCGCCGGGGTGCGTCATCGTCTACGTCGACGCGTGGACCGCGTACGGCGGCTCCCAGTTCGTCGACTCGCCCGGCACCGGGAAGTACCACACGTACCTCTGCGACGAGGTCGTGCCGTGGGTCGACGCGCGGTACCGGACCATCGCCGATCCGGCCGCGCGGGCGATCTCCGGCAAGTCGTCCGGCGGGTTCGGGGCGATGATCACGCCGATGTTGCGGCCCGACCTGTTCGGCATGCTCGCCACGCACGCCGGCGACAACCTCTACGAGTACGCGTACCTGAACGAGTTCGCCAAGGCCACCCGGGCGCTGCGCGAGTACGGCCACGACATCCAGGTCTGGTGGGCGGACTTCAACAGCCGGGTGGCGCTGACCAAGGAGGAGGACATGAGCCTGGTCATGGTGCTCGGCTGCTCGGCCGCGTTCTCCGCCGACCCGGACGGCACGCCGCGCCTGCCGTTCGACCCGCGCACCGGGCAGCTCATCCCGGAACTGTGGGAGCGGTGGCTGGCCTGGGACCCGGTGCGGATGATCGACCGGTACGCGGACGCGCTGCGCGGACTGTCCGCGGTGTGGATCGACGCCGGCACCCGCGACGAATGGTTCCTCGACCTGGGCGCCGAGGCGTTCCACGACGGCCTGCGGCGCATCGGCGTGCCCGCCGACCGGATCCACTTCGAGCTGTTCCCGGCCGGTCACGGGGCGATCGACTATCGCTATCCGCTGGCGGTCGCCTGGCTTGCGGAGCGTCTGCGGCGAGACTGACGGGTGTGGATGCGGCTAGCCTGGTCCGGGGCGACTCGTCGGATCGAGCGGGGTGGTCGTGCACATCGTCTGGACACCGGCGGGACCGGCCACGGCCGGTTTCGAGATCGAGGTGCGCCCGCGCAGCCGCGATGCCACTCTCGCCGACCTTTTTCGTACGCTCGGAGCACCCGTCCCGCCGGTGGCCGCGGTGGACGGGCGCCCGGTCGACACGTCCGTCCCGATCGGTGACTCCGGACTCCACGAGGGCGCCGTCCTCGCCCCGGGACCGCCGGCCGGGGCGGGACCGCCGACCCGGGCGGCGTACCAGGCGGTCACCGTGGCGGGACTCGAAGCCGGCCGGGCGTGGCCGCTGCTCCCCGGACGGTGGGTGGTCGGCCGTGCCCCGTCGGCCGGTCTGCGGCTGGAACACGACACCGTCTCCCGGGAACACTGCCGGCTCGACGTCGGCGCCGACGGTGTGACGGTCACGGATCTGGGCGCGGCGAACGGCGTACTCAAGAACGGGGTGCGGGTGTCCGGGACCGCCGGCCTGGACCCGGACGACGTGCTGGGGGTCGGCGCGGTCGCCCTGGCCGTGCGGCGGGCCGGCGACCCGGACCGCCCGGCCGGCCTGGACCTGCGCCGGCACCTGGGCCGTGGCGGGACGATCGCGTTCAACCGGCCGCCGCGCGCCGCGCCCCCGCCCGTACCCGAGGAGGCGACCGCGCCCGCCGTGCCGCGCGAGCCGCAGAAGCCGCACTTCAGTCTGGCGTCCACGCTCGGCCCGATCGTCCTCGCCGTGATCATGGTGGCGGTCACCCGGGACCTGCGTTTCGGGTTGTTCGCGCTGCTCTCGCCGGTGATCGGGATCGGCACGCACCTGGAGTCGCGGCGCCGGGTCCGCAAGGAGACCGCCGCCGACCGGGAACGCTACGACACCGCCCTGGACGCCTTCGGCGAGACGCTGGCGGCCGCCGCCCGCACCGAACGCGACCGGCTGCGGCACGTGCTGCCGGACCCGGCCGAGGCGCTGCGCCGGGCCGGGCTGCCCAGCACCCGGCTGTGGGAGCGGCGCACCCACCACGACGACTTCCTGCGCCTGTACGCCGGGATCGCCGACCGGCCGTGGCCACCACCGGCCCGGGCCGACAGCGGCGGACGGCTCCCGGACGACGCCGCCGACCGGGTCGCGGCGATCCGGCTGGCCGCGGCGCCGGTCGAGATCACCCTGGCGCACGGCGGTGTGACCGGCATCGTCGGCGACCGCGCCGCCGCCCTCGCCGTCGCCCGCAGCCTGATCTGCCAGGCCGCCGTGCACCACGGGCCGGCCGACCTGACCGTCGCGGTCTTCGCCGACGACGGCCGGGAACCCGCCTGGGACTGGTGCAAATGGCTGCCGCACACCCGGCTGCCCGACGACAGCGGGCGCTGGCTCGCCCACCGGCGCGACCGCAGCGACGCCCTGCTGCGGCAGCTCGCCGCCGGGGCGGCCGCCGGAACCGCCCTGGTGGTGATCGATTCGGAGGTTCTCACCGACGGTGTCGCCTCGCCCGGCCGGGACCTGCTCAACGCCGCCCGGATCGCCGCGCCCACCCCGTTCGGCCGGTCCGAGCCGCCGGCGCCGGTCGCCGGGATCGTCCTGGCCGCCACCGCCGACCGTCTCCCGGCGGCCTGCGACACCGTCGTCGAGATCGTCGGGCCGGACGGCGACGCCGTGGTGCGCCGCCCCGCCGACGGGGTCGCCGTCGAGGAGGTGCTGCTCGCCGGGATCCCGGTGGCCGACGCCCGGACCTGCGCCCGGCACCTGGCCCGGTTCGACGACCCGGAACTGCGGCGCACCGGAGCGGGCCTGCCCGACGGGGTGCGCCTGCTGCCGATGCTGGGCCTCGCCCAGGTCGACGCGCCCGCGGTCCGTGACCGCTGGAACCGGGCCGACCCGGTCGGCCTCACCGCCCCGCTCGGCATGACCGACCGGGGGGTGTTCGTCCTCGACCTGATCCGCGACGGTCCGCACGGCCTGATCGGCGGCACCACCGGCTCCGGCAAGAGTGAACTGCTCCGCAGCCTGGTCGCCGCTCTCGCGGCGGGCGCCGACCCGACCCGGCTGACGTTCGTGCTGATGGACTACAAGGGCGGCGCGGCCTTCGACGAGTGTTCCCGACTGCCGCACACCGTCGGCATGGTCACCGACCTCGACGAGCAGCTGGGCGAGCGGGCGCTGCGCGCGCTCGAGGCGGAGCTGCGGCACCGGGAGCGCAGGCTGCGGGAGGTGCGGGCCGACAACCTCATCGAGTACGTCCGCAGCGGCGCGGCCGTGGCCGACCCGATGCCGCGGCTGGTCGTGGTGATCGACGAGTTCGCGACGATGGCCAAGGAACTGCCGGACTTCCTGGCGGCGCTGGTCGGTATCGCCCAGCGGGGACGGACCCTCGGGGTGCACCTGATCCTGGCCACGCAACGACCGTCCGGGGCGGTCAACGACAACATCCGGACGAACACGAACCTGCGGGTGGCGTTGCGGGTGCAGGACGCGGCGGACTCGGTGGACGTGATCGGCGTGCGGGAGGCGGCGGAGCTGAGCCGGCTGCTGCCCGGGCGGGCCTACGTGCGGCTCGGCCCGGGTGAGGTGGTGCCGATCCAGACCGCGCTGGTCACCACCGCGTCCGGTGGTGGCGACGACGCCCCGGTGCGGGTGGTGCCGTTCACCTTCGACCCGGATCCTTCCCGCGAACCCGGTTCACCGGGCCGGCCGGAGGAGGGCCGGACCGACCTGGCGCGGCTGGTCGACGCGATCGTGGCAGCCGCGGCGGACCTGCCGGCGCCACGACGGCCGTGGCCGGAACCGCTCGGCGACGACGTCGACCTGGCCGGTCTGCCGCCGCATGATTCGCGGGCCGTGGTGGCGCTGGCGGACGACCCGGACCGGCAGCAGCAGTACCCGGTCGGCTGGGACCCGGTCGAGGGCAACCTCCTGCTGTTCGGGATCACCGGGAGCGGCACCACCACGACCCTGATCTCCCTCGGACTCGCGCTGGCCGTGGCCCGCCCGCCGGAGCAGCTGGAGGTGTACGCCGTCGACTACGGGACCGGTGATCTGGCCGTCCTCGAGGCACTCCCGCACGTCGGCACGGTGATCGCCGCCGACGACCGGGAACGCCAGGTCCGCCTGATCCGGCACCTGCGCGCCGAGCTGGACCTGCGGCGATCCGGTTCGTCGCGGCGCCCGATCGTCGTGCTGATCGACAACCTGGCCGCGATGCGCGCCGAGTTCGACGACGTCGAAGGCCTGGCGATCATGGACGTGCTCACCCGGCTGTACGCGGACGGGACCGCGGCGGGGATATCGTTCGCGGTCACCGCCGACCGGTTCAGCACCATCCCGCAGGCCTGGACGTCGGTCACCACCCAGCGGTGGCTGTTCCGGCTGCCGGACCCGTACGACTACGTGCAGGCCGGACTGACCCGCAAGGACGTGCCCGCCCGCACCCCCGGCCGGATGGTCGCGCTGCCGCAGGGACTGCAGGCCCAGGTCGGGCGACCGGCCCCGACCGGTGCGGCGATGGCCGCGGCGGTGGCGGCGAAATACCCGGACGGTCCCCGGCCCGCGGCCCGGATCGGGGTGCTGCCGACCACGGTCGACGCATCGGCGCTGCCACCCGCGGACGTGACCGGCGAGCCGTGGCGGATCCCGCTGGGCATCCGCGAGTCCGACCTGACGGCCGGGCAGCTCGTCCTCTACGAGGGGGACCACGCGCTGATCGCCGGCCCGGCCCGGTGCGGCAAGAGCACCACGTTGCTGACCATCGCCGGGGTGCTGCGCGCGGCGGGCGTGCACGTGGCCGGGATCGGTGGGCGGCGCTCCCCGCTGCGGGACCATCCGGCGCTGCACCGGTTCGCGGCCGCCGGCGGGGAGGCGGCGGCCCTGCTGGCCACGGTCCGTACCGTCGAGGGCCCGGTGGCGGTGCTGATCGACGACGCGGAGGCCCTGGACGACGCGGACGGGGCGATCGCCGGCCTGCTGGCGGCGCACCGGCCGGACCTGCACGTGGTGATCGCGGCCCGGGCGGACACGGTCCGGACCCTGTACAGCCACTGGACGGGCACGGTCCGGCGCTCGAAGGTCGGCCTGCTGCTGCGCCCGAACATCGACCTCGACGGCGACCTGCTGGGCGTCACGCTGCCGAGGCGGTCGCCGGTACGCCTGGACGCCGGCCGCGGCTACCTGATCCACAACGGCGACTGGGAGATCGTGCAGGCCGCCACGCCCTGAGGCTCATCGTTGCGGGCGGCGCACCTGGTAACGCACGTGCAGCACCCGGCTGCCCTGGATCGCCACGTCCGGGCCCTCCAGCAGGTGCTGCGCGCGGACCCGCCCGAAGTAGCGCTTGCCGGACCCGAACACGACCGGGACGACATCCATGCGCACCTCGTCGACCAGGCCCGCGGCGAGCACCTGACCGCCGACGTCACCGGCCGCGACCTCGACGATCCGGTCACCCGCGAGCTCCTGCGCCCGGGTCACCGCCGCCTCGACACCGTCGACGAAATGGAACGGCGCCTCCGCGTCCCAGCCGTCGGGTGCCGGCCGGTGCGACACGACGATCACGTGGTCGACCCCGCCCGGCGGTTGCCCGCTCCAGCCGTCGGTCATGTCGAAGACGTGCCGGCCGACGATGGTCACCCCGATCCGGTCCCAGTACGGCCGGGTGTAGTCGTAGGACGTCTGCGACACGGTCAGCACGCCGCTCTCCTCCAGCGCGACGTCACCGCCGGTCAGCCAGTCGAACAGCGGTCCGGGCTGATCGTTGTCGTCGGCGATGAAGCCGTCCACCGACACCGAGCTGTACATGACCACCTTGCCCACAGGGCTCTCCTCTGTTCCGGGGGTGTGCCTCCCAAGCTAGTGGGTCGTCCCTGCACGGGAGCGGGCCGCCGTCTGAGCCCAGGGCATACACAGAGGTTCTTCCCCACGCCCGTGGTGGGTGTGCCCACAACCGCCACGGGTGTGGGCAAAAACCGGGCACATGCCGAACGCACGCGCCGGCCGACAACGCACACGCCGGCCGGCAACGCACGCGCCGGCCGGCAACGCATACGCCGGCCGACAACGCGAGCCGGCGGCCCGGGTGGAGGACCGGACCGCCGGGGGCGTGGGGACGGGGCTCTGCGCGTACCCCTAAAGGTTCTTGAGAAGGTTTTCGAAGTCGGTCGTCAGGGCGAACGGGTCCACCACCGTGACCGGCTCCCGGCGCTCCGTCTCGCGGGCCAGCTCCGTCGCGGCCCGGTCGATGCGGGCCCGCAGCGGGCCCTCCACCGAGTCGGAACCCCAGTCGTCGCTCGCCGCGAAGACCGCCGTGGGCAGCACCGACGCCCGCAGGTAGGCGAACAGCGGCCGCAGCGCGTGCTCGAGGACCAGCGAGTGACGGGCCGTGCCGGCCGTCGCCGCCAGCAGGACCGGCTTGTCGACCAGGGAATCCTTGTCGAGGACGTCCACGAACGACTTGAACAGTCCGCTGTAACTCGCCGAGAAAACCGGCGTCACCACGATCAGCGCGTCGGCGGCGGTGACCGCGTCCTGCGCGTCCTTCAACGCTGCCGGCGGGAAACCGGTCAGCATGTGGTCGGTGATCTCGTGGGCCAGGTCGCGCAGTTCCACGGTCCGCACGTCGAGGGTGACGCCGAGCCGGGCGGCCGCGGCCACCGCCGCCGCGGACAGCTGGTCCGCGAGCAGGCGGGTGGACGACGGCTGGCTCAGGCCGGCGCTGACGACGACCAGATTGCGCTGCTTCATGCCGTGACCTCTTCCTTCTTCGCACGAGCGGCTGCCACCAGGGACGCGTGGGTGGGCGCGTCCGGCACGTGCGCCGGCTTCAGGGCGGCGAACTCCTTGCGCAGCACCGGCACCACGTCGGCGCCGAGGATGTCGAGCTGCTCCAGCACCGTCTTCAGCGGCAGGCCGGCGTGGTCCAGCAGCCACAGCTGACGCTGGTAGTCGCCGACGTACTCGCGGAAGCCCAGCGTCCGGTCGATGACCTGCTGCGGGCTGCCGACGGTCAGCGGCGTCTCGCGGGAGAAGTCCTCCAGCGACGGGCCGTGGCCGTAGACCGGGGCGTTGTCGAAGTACGGCCGGAACGCCTTGACCGCGTCCTGGCTGTTCTTGTTCATGAACACCTGACCGCCGAGGCCGACGATCGCCTGGTCCGCCTTGCCGTGGCCGTAGTGCTCGAAGCGCTGCCGGTACAGCTGGACCATCCGCTCGGTGTGCGACGCGGGCCAGAAGATGTGGTTCGCGAAGAAGCCGTCACCGTAGTAGGCGGCCTGCTCGGCGATCTCCGGGCTGCGGATCGACCCGTGCCAGACGAACGGCGGGACCTCGTCGAGCGGCCGCGGCGTCGAGGTGAAGCTCTGCAGCGGCGTGCGGAACTTGCCCTGCCAGTCGACGACGTGCTCGCGCCACAGCTTGTGCAGCAGCGAGTAGTTCTCGATGGCGAGCGGGATGCCCGCCCGGATGTCCTTGCCGAACCAGGGGTAGACCGGCCCGGTGTTGCCGCGGCCCAGCGTCAGGTCGACGCGCCCGTCGGCGAGGTGCTGCAGCATCGCGAAGTCCTCCGCGATCTTCACCGGGTCGTTGGTGGTGATCAGCGTGGTGGCGGTGCTGAGCTGCAACGTCGTCGTCTGCGCGGCGATGTAGGCGAGGGTGGTGGTGGGCGACGACGAGAAGAACGGCTCGTTGTGGTGCTCACCGAGCGCGAACACGTCGAGGCCGACCTCCTCCGCGTGCTTCGCGATCGTGACGATGTCCTTGATCCGCTCGGCCTCGGTCGGGGTGTGCCCGGTCGTGGGGTCGGTGGTGATGTCGCTGACGCTGAAGATCCCGAACTGCATGACCGGCTCCCTGGTGCTCGTCGTGCCTGTGCCCTGTCCAACTTCTTTGACGGGGAAACTATTTCAGATTCAAAGAACTTGTTCAGCGGCGGGGGTCACACTGAGCGGTCAGCTTCGGGCTTTTTCGGGGGTACGCGTGACGGGGAGTCCCGTGGCTCCCTCGCGACGTGGGCGCGGGGCACGGCCGTAGGGCCGGCATCCGGGGCCGGGTGCGTGGTCACCGGCCGCGGGCACATCGCCGTCGCAGAAACGGGCCCGGCTGGGGGAGGGGTGCGCGGCGGCCCGGGGAAGGGGCGGGCCGCCGCGTCGCGAGGGGTGCGGGGTGGAGAACCGTCAGAAGGAGGGGCAGAGACGCTTGCGGACCACCTGGACGACCTTCTCCGCCTCGGCGGCGGGAAGCGGCTGCTCCGGCGACGCGAAACGCTCACCGGCCCGGGTGGTCCACTGCGCCTCGGGCAGCTGCTTGATGTCACGACACTGGTCACGTCCCCGGTTGACCAGCGACTCCGGGGTTCCGGTGCTGATGATCGCCGGGCTGATCGTCTTGAGGTCGGCCAGGTAGGCGGCGGTGGTCTGCGGGTTCGGGGCGGGCGGGAACCCGAGCTGGGCCTCGATGCTGGCCCGCATCTCCGGCGAGGTGGTCCCGGAGGCCGCCGCGGCGGAGGCGGGCGCGGCCGGGACGGCGGCGGTGGCCTCCTCGTCGGTCTTGGCGCTGGAACATCCGGTCAGGGCGAGGCCGAGGGCGAGGGCGGCGGTGAGTACGAGAGCGCGCGACATGTCACTCTCAACGACGCCGGGCCGTACCGGTTCCTGTCCGGAAAGGGTCAGCCTCGGCGGCGATCAGGCTCGGTAGCCGTCGAAGAGCGGGCCGCCCGCCCGGGACAGCACCTCCTGGGCGAACGGCCCCGGATCCGCCCGTACGGCGAGCCAGCGTCCGGCCAGCGCGGGGTCGAGGTCGTGCAGTTCCCGCCACAGCCACTTGCCGGAGCCGAGCCAGCGGCCCGCCACCGACAGCGCGGCCCGCGCCGACGCGGGCCACAGGTCGGCGGCGATCGCGGCCCGCTCCCCGGGGTCGGTGGCGTGCCGCAGATCGTCCAGGGCATCCGTCAGGGAGTACCGCAGCCAGGCGAGTTCGGCCGGGCTCAGCGGCGGCGGCCCCTCGGCGAGCACCCGCGCGCACCGCTCCCGCAGCTCGCCCGGATCACCGGCCAGCGGGACGCCGTGCGCCAGCATCCGGTGCGTGCTCGGTTTGCGGGCGGCACGTTCGCGCTCCAGGATGCCGGCGAGGCGTTCCGGGGTGTGCACGAACAGCTCGACCGGCCAGCCCTCGAACACCAGGCTCTCCCGGAAACCGGGACCGTCGTCGCGCATGACCACGATGTCCAGATCCGACCCGGCCGTCCGGTGCGGCCCGAGCACACTCCCGGTGAGCAGCGCCCACCTGGCGTCGGGAAACCGGTCGCCGACGACGGCACGAGCGGCCTCGAGGGGTTCCATGCCGACATTCTCTCCGAGGGCGCCGTCACATGCCGGCTCGGCGGGACCGGGCTCAGGGCGTACCCGACAGGAAGAGGAACCAGAACGCCGAGGTCAACCACAGGCCGGTGATCGTGGTGAGGACCAGGCCGCCGAGCAGCGGCAGCAGCCACGGGCGGGTGGCGCGGGGACTGCTGAGCAGCAGCATCTTGGTGACGAACGCGCCGTAGAACAGGCAGCCGAACACCGAATGCGCCAGCGTGCGCGGGCCGGCGGTGCTGAAACCCAGCACGTAGAGGCAGTGGACCGCCATCGGCAGGGAGACCAGGACGGCGAGGCGGCCGGTCCAGCGGTGCGTGGCGGCGTTGCCGCGGAAGGCGGGCAGGCGGCCGTAGAGCGACAGCGCCGACAGCAGCTGGAGCAGGGCCAGGGCGGCGGCGGCCGACGCCAGCCACACCTTCGCCCGCACGTCCAGGAAACCCGCGGGGACCGGGGTGTGCAGGCGCGCGTAGACGCCGAGGACGACCGCGACGCCGACGCCCGCCGCCGCGGGCAGCCACACCCGCAGCACCTAGAAGCCCTCGCCGCTGTCGGCGTCGACGCCGGTCGCGCCGACGGTCACCCCGTCGACGACGGCGGTCCGGCCGGACACGTCGAGGCTCGGCGCGGGGCCGGGCACGCCGTCCGAGGAGAGCACCCCGACCTGGCTGCCGTCCGGCAGCACGATCCAGGAACCCTCGACCTCGGCGCCGCGGACCTGGGCGGTCGTGCGGTACAACCCGGACGGCTTCTCGACCACGCCGACGGTGAAGCCGCGGGTCTCGTCCTCGACGGTGATGTCACCCTCGGCCTCGCGGGCGGAGAACGTGCCGGTGAGCCGGCTGCCGCCGGAGCCCTTCAGCGCGAGTCTGCCGGCCTTCGCGGTGCCCTTCAGCCAGGCTTCGACACGCTTGCCGTCGCAGACGTACGCGATGGCGACACCGTCCCGGATGGACAGGGCGAGCGTGCCGCCGTCGTCGTCGACCCGCCCGGCGAGCGTGACCCGCAGGCGTTCCGCCGTGGCGGTGGTGGTCGCCGGGGCGGCCAGAGCGGTGGTCGACGGCACGGCCCCCGGCGTCGTCGCGACCGCCGGCGGGACACTGACCAGTTGATTGGCACTGTTCCCCCGCTCGCCTTTCCTCCGCTCGCTCGCCGATGCGGTCACGGTGATGCCGGTCAGGACCGCCGCCACCAGCGTGATCACGCCGAGGGTGACGAGTGGGCCGCGCCGCCATCGTGACGGCTCCCGGGGCGGCGGCGGCGCGGGCGTCTCCGCGGCCGGGCCGACGCCGGGCCGCAGGCGGGTCTCGTGCATCTCGCCGCCCAGCAGGCGTCCCGCCCAGTCGGACAGGTTGTCGCCGGCGGCCGGCGCGGGCGCCACCGGCTGGAAGGTGTCCGCGAGCCGGCGCAGGTAGGCGGCCACCTGCCGGGCCGCCGGCCGGGCCCGCGGGTCGGCGGCGAGACAGTCCCGGGCCATCGGGGCGAGCGCCTCGGGCAGTGCCGCCGGATCACCCTGCGGACTGCCGGTGATCAGCTCGACGAGCAGCACCCCGAGCGACCAGACGTCGGCGGCGGCGGTCGGCGTGGCCCCCGCGAAGATCTCCGGCGCGGTGTAGCCGGGGGTGCCGCCGGCCGCACCCCGGTCGGCGTCGTGCAGCAGCACCGCCACCCCGAAGTCGGTGATCCGCACCAGCGGCGGCGCGGAACCCCGGACGACCAGCACGTTCTCCGGTTTGAGGTCGAGGTGCACCACGCCCTGCGCGTGCGCGGCGGCCAGCGCGGCGGCGGTCTGCGCGGCGATCGTGGCGACCTCGGCCGGTGCCAGCCGGCCGCCGTGCTGCGCCAGGTGACGGCGCAGGTTCGGCCCGTCGACGAGATCCATCACCAGGGCCAGGGTGCCGCCCTCGACGATCAGGTCACGCAGCGCCACGATGCCCGGATGGTCCAGGTCGCGCAGCGCCTCCTCCTCCCGCAGGAAGAGCTCCCGGACCCGGCGGTCACCGGCGAACTCCGGCCGCAGCAGTTTCGCCGCCAGCGGCGGGCCGCCGTGCCGGCTGGACGCACGGTGGACCACCGCGACCGCGCCGCGGCCGATCTCCTCGTGCAGGAGGTATTCGCGGCCGAGTGGCTCCATGTCCCCGTGACCTTTCTTGATCGTTTATTGATCGTTCATGCGCCGCCGCCGGCGGTCATGATGTTCTGCGCGATCTTCTGCAACTGGTCCCGCAGTTGATCCAATTCCTGTTTGGCCTTGTCCAATGCGGCTTTCGTCTCCGGCCACGTCTGATCACGGAACTGCTGGGCCAGCGGCCCGTCCCACACATCGGGGTTGGAGAGCATCTTGCCCTGCGCGTCGAGCTGGGCGATCTGATCGGTGAGGCCGCCGTTCACGATCGCCTGCACCTGCTGGATGGACGTCTTCGCTTGGTCCGTCGAGAGTACGCGTCCCGCCATCTGTCCACTCCCTTTCTCCGGACTGCCATTGTCAGCACGGTGGCCCTATCATCGCAATCATTGCCGGATCCGAGGGGATGGCGATGGTCGATCTACGGGGGATAACCGAGGACGTTCCTTTCGATCATGCGGCGGCGACTCGGCTCGCCGCCCAGCTGCGCGCCTCCGCCGACGAATGCGAGGGCCAGATCCCGCGCCGCAGCACGGTCGCGGGCATCGCCGCCGAACAGTGGCGCGGCGTCTACGCCGGACAGTTCACCGGACGGATGGACATCTGCTACGCCGACGCCCGCCGCCTGGCGACGGCGATGCGCCAGGCGGCGAACCAGGTCGACGAACTGAGCCGGCTGGCCGCCGAGGAGCAACAGCGCCGGGAACAGGCCCGCGAATGGCAGCGCCGGCAGGAGGACGAGGGCCTGCTGGACCAGATCGGCGACTTCTTCTTCGGCGAGGACGACCTGCCACCGGTCCCGGACCCGATCACCCCGCCGGTCTACACCGCCGACGTGACCACCGTCGGCAGCCGGGAGTGACATGCCGACCAGCGCCGCGCGGCCGGACGACCTGGACGCTTTCGTGCGGGGCAGCCGGGCCGCGGACGAGGAGTTGCGGGTTCGGGTGTCGCGGCTGCGGGAGGCGTACGCGCAGTTCCAGGACGGCAACCGGTGGGGACGTTTCGAGGCGTCGTCGCTGATCGGCGCCTTCGGCCAGTATGTGGATCTGAACGAGGCCGACGCGCGGTGGGTGGCGGAGATCGCCCGGGCGTTCCGGGCCGCGGGTGGGGATGGTGATCTGTCGCGGTTGCCGGATGCGGCGCTCGCGGCGAGTCTGCGGTCGGCCGGGCTGGGCGACGCGCGGGCGGCGGTGACATTCGACGACCCGATCGGGTACGGGTTCCCGCCGACCAGTGGCTTCGCGAACGATCCGGTGAACACCGCGTCCGGCAATCTCGTCACACTGTTCCGGGTCACGCCGGGGTTCACGATCGTCCACAACAGCCGCTCGGGCCGGACGGGGGCGTTCGGGCCGGGCTGGTCGTCGTGGGCGGACGCCCGGTTGTTCGCGGACGCGGCCGGGGCGAGTTTCGTCGGCCCGGACGGCCGGCGGGCGGTGTTCCCGCGCCACGGTGCGGGGTACGGCCGGGTCGCCGGGCTGGCAGCCGTGGTGCGGCCGAGCGGTGACGGCCTGGAGATGCTCGGAAACGACGGCCGGAGCTGGGTGTTCGACGCGGCGGGCCGGCCGGTGTCGGTGGAACGGACCCGGTTTGAGTACGACGCCGAGGGGCGTCTGGCGCGGGTGGGGGAGACCCGGCTGGCGTGGTCCGGCGAGCGGGTTACGTCGGTGGGGGAGGTGTCGTTCGGCTACGCGGACGGGGTGCTGGTCGCGGCGGGGGACACCCGCTATGAGGTCTCGGCGAGCGGGCGGGTGCTCGCCGTGGTGGACGCCGACGGTGTCGCCGCGGTTCGGAACACCTATGACGACGAGGGGCGGGTGATCACACAGACCGGAAACTTCGGAAATGTCAGTAGTTTCGCCTATCTCCCTGGCCGAGTCACCGTGGTCGGGGAGACCGACACCTATGTCCACGATCAGCAGGGCCGGTTGCTGGCGGTCACCGATGGGCACGGGCGGACGCTGCGGCGGACCTACGACGAGTGGGGCAATCCGGTCACGGTCACCGACCGCAACGGCCACACGGTGACGATGCGCTGGGACGAGCACGGCCGGCTGCTCGAACGTGACGGTTTCCGGTACACGTACGACGAGTTCGGGCGGGTGGTGACGGTCGTCGCCCCGACCGGCGGGCAGGTCCTCCACCGTTACGAGGGTGCCGGGCGGATCCCGTCGGAGATCCGCGACGCCGAGGGCGGCCTGACCCGCCTGGATGTCCGTGACGGTCTGGTTCACGGGGTGACCGACCCGGACGGTGTGACGTTGACGTTCACCCTCGACGGGTCCGGGCAGGTCACCGCGGTCACCGACGCGTTCGGCGGCACGGCCCGGATCGAGCGGGACGCCGTCGGCCGGGTGATCGCCACCCGCACCCCACTCGGCAGGGAGACCCGGTACGGGTACGACGCGTCCGGTCGTCTCGTCGAGCGCCGGACACCCACCGGTAACCGCTGGACCTACGAATACACGCCCGCCGGCCGGATCACCGCGATCGTCGACCCGTCCGGCGCCCGCCACGAGACTCGGTACGGCGAGCACGGCGCGGTTGCGTCCACCGTCGACCCGCTCGGCCACGAGACGACCCGCGCGTACGACCCGTCCGGCAACCTGACCCGGCTGACCACGGCGGACGGATCCGGCTGGGAGTTCACGTACGACGTGCTGTCCCGCCTGACCGGCGCCACGGATCCGTCCGGGTACACCTGGCTGCGGGAGTACGACCCGGAGGGCAATCTGACCGCCGCCGTCGACCCCGAGGGCACCCGGCGGACCGCGACGACTGACGCCCGCGGCCGGGTCGTCGCTCTGCACGACGGCATGACCGGCAGCGTCTTCGAGCACGACCCGCTCGGCAGGGCTACCGCCCACCTGCGGCCGGACGGCACCACGGCCCGGGCGGGCTACGACCGGTGCGGACGCCGGACCACGGTGGAGGACCCGCTCGGCGGCGTGACCAGGATCGAGTACACGCCGGGCGGCCGGATCCGGCGGACCACCTCACCGGGCGGGCGGGTGACGACCTTCGAATACGACGTGGCCGGCCGGCGTACCGCGGTGATCGACCATGCCGGACGGCGGACCGGACTGCGGTACGACGCCGACGGCGCGGTGATCGCGGCGGGGGAGCTGAAGTTCGGGTACGACGGGGACGGCCGGCTGACCCGGCGCGGCGACGTGACGATCGGCTACGACACCGTGGGCCGGGTGGTGGCGCTCGGCGAGCGGCGCTTCGGCTATGACCCGGCGGGCCGCCTGACCAGCGCGACCGACGGGCTCGGCCGGCACACCCGCTACGGCTACGATCCACGCGGCAGGCTCACGCGCGTCGTGGATGCCCGGGGCGGTGTCACCGCGTACCGGTACGACGCCGCCGGGCGCCTGACCGCGGTCACCGATCCCCTCGGCCGGGTCAGGGGTTACGCCTATGACCGGGCCGGCCGCCTGGTCGAGAGCACCGACGGCGCCGGGCGGCGTCTGCGCCGTCGTTTCGACGGCTCGGGCCGGATCGTCGAGCTCACCGCGGGTGACGGCACCCGCCTCACGTTCCGGCGTGACAGGGTGGGCCGTCCGGTTGCCGTCGCCGACGGGCACGGCGCGGTCGGCCTCACCTGGGACCGCGCCGGACGCCTGATCGCCAAGAGCCGCGGGGGCCGCACCGTGCGCCGTCGCTTCGGCGCGGACGGCGAAGCCCTCGCCACGGTCCTCCCGGACGGCTCGACGTGGGAGCGGACGCCGCGGGAGACCCCTGCCCGGGTGCTGCCGCTGCATTACGACGCGGCCGGTCAGTTGGTCGCCGAGGGCCAGACCCGTTTCGTGTACGACGAGAGTGGCCGTCTCGTGGCGGACGGTGACGTGGCGTGTGTCTACGATGCGGCCGGGCAGTTGGTGTCGCGGGGCGGGGTCGTCTACGAGTACGACGGCTCCGGCCGCCGGATCCGGGAGGGCGACCGCCGCTCGTACGAGTGGGACGCTTTCGGCCGTCTCGCCGCTGTCTACGACGACGGCTGCCGGACCGGCCTGCGGATCGACCCCCTCGGGGAACTCGCCGAAGTGGCCGGGCAGCAGGTGCTCTGGGACCACGACGTGTGCTGGCTGGACGACCGGCCGGTGCCGCCACGGGAGGAGGCCGGGCGCGATGCGTGGGGTGCGCCCGCGCTTACCGGCCCGGGTATCGGGTTCCGCGGCGAGCTGGAGTTCGCCGGGCTGACCTGGCTGCGGCATCGGGTGTACGACCCGTCGTCCCGTTCGTTTTTGAGTCCTGATCCGTTGCCGCCGGTTCCGGGGACGGCCTGGTCGGGGAACCCGTACCACTACGCGGGCAACGATCCGGTCGGCCGTGCGGACCCGTCGGGGTTGCGGCCGGTCACGGATGCCGAGCTGCGGTCCTACCGGGACGACATGGGCAGCGGCTTCTTCGAGGACGCCGCGGATTGGGTGGGCGACAACTGGGAGTACCTCGCCGCCGGGGCGATGGTCGTCGGCGGTGTGGCGTTGATGTTCACCGGCGTCGGCGGCCCGGCCGGGATCGCGTTGATGGCGGCGTCCGGGGGTCTGCTGGCCGGCGGGATCAGTGCCGGGGTGCAGAAGTTCACGACCGGTGAGGTGGACTGGGGGCAGGTCGCGGTCGACGGCCTGATCGGTGCCGCCGGTGGTGGGCTGGGCGCGGGTGCGGCGGCGGTGGCGAGCAACTCGGCGCGGCTCGCCGCGACGAACCCGTTCGTCCGGGAGTTGGCGATCAACGGCGCCGAGTCGGTGGTCGGCGGCGGCGTCGAACGCGGCCTGACCGGCGGCGACATCTTCAACCCCCGGGCCCTCGCGACGGACCTGCTGACCGGCGGAACCGTCCCGGTGCCGGCCGGCAAGCTGTCGGGTGGGGGAGGGCCACCGCTGCCGCCCCGCGAGGTGGGAGTAGACGCCAACCCCCTCATCCAGGGGCTGGACTTCGGGCAGACGGCCCGGCTGGACGCCGCCCTGGCCGGGCGAGCGCCGGTAGTGTCGCCGCAGGCGATGAACGAATACCTGGTCAGAGGCTCACAGGAACGCATCGACGACTTCCTGGAGCAACGTGGCGGCCGGGTGGGAGCCCAGCCGACCGACGCGGAAGCCGCAGCATTGAGGGAGCGTGCGACAGAGATGAAGGATCCGTTCGGCAACTCCCGGAAACTGGGCGAGGGCGACTCGCGGGTGGCGGCCTCGGCGATGCGTGACCAGGTGCCGCTGATCACCGACGACCGGCGTTTCACGAACTTCCTCAAGGACTACCCCTACCCGGTGGAGCCGTTCTGATGGGTGCGTTCAGCGTGGTCACCGCGCCCGAGGAGACCTGCCCGCACTGCGGCAGCCGAATCCGGCGGGGTGTGCAGTTCAAGTACGGCGCCCTGTGGGCGAACCGGTACGCGGTCGGCGATCCCGTCGAGTGGGGTGCCGGCGACGCGGGGGAGCCGGCCCGCCTGGTGCAGGTCATGGGCGATCCGGAGCCCTGCCCGGTCTGCGGCGACGAACCCGAGTGGGTCTACGACATCGTCGTGCGGGACGGCGTGATCGTCTCGGTCGAGCGAGGCACCAGCGACCCGTATGTCGGCTCCGACGATTACGTGGTCGTGCTGGAGCAGTGACCCACGGCCCGGGGGTGATGGTGAGCGATGCGGACGAGTGCGCCGTACCTGTGACGCGTGGAGCAATCCGGTCACGGTGACCGATCGCAACGGGCACGTGACGACGTTCGCATGGGACGAGCGGGGGCGGCTGCTGCGGCGGGGACCGGTGTCGTACCGGTACGACACCGCGGGACGCGTGATCGCGATCGGGATGGACGGGACGACCCACCTGCACTACGACGGCGAGCGGATGCCGAGCGAGATCGTCGACCCGGAGGGCGGGGTGACCAGGCTCGACGTGCGGGACGGCCTGGGAGAGGTGGGCATCGGGGAGGTGCTGACCGCCGGCCTGATCGGCGGCGCCACCGGTGTGGTCGGGGCGGGCGCGGGCCTGTTCCTCAGCAACTCGGCGCGGCTGGCCACGGTCAGCCCGTCCCTACGCGATCGCCGGCCTTCCGCAGAACATCCTCGGCACCACCGACCGGGCCGGGAACATCGTCATCCGGCCGGGACTGTCGGCCGACGACTTCGCGGAGACCCTGCGCCACGAGACGGTGCACTCGATGCTGACCGCGAGCAATCGCAGGGTGGCGGACCTGCAGATGTCCGCCTACAACTCGTCCCACCTCTGGCGCTACGCCGAGGAGGCGCTCTCGGAGACCTACGGAACTCTGAGCCCGCTGAAGGGACTGACCTTCCCGCTGACCGCCCCGGGGTACGACATCGCGCCGAAACGCCTGATCGCCGAGGCGGCCGGGGCGGCCGGAGTCGTCGGAGGGCTCGGATTCGGTGGCTATCAACTGGCGGAGGGGATCTTCGGTGCGGATCGACCGTGAACAGGCCGTCGCCATCGCCCGGGCTGCTGCCGACCGGGCCGGGAAGGAGTGGATCGGGCCGATTCATGTCGGCTGGGGATGGTGGCGGTACACGATCCGGACCCGGGCCGACTTCCGGGGCGGAAATCTGGTGGTCACCGTGGACCGGCGGACCGGAGGAGCCACGGTTTCCGGTCCGTCGCCTCGATGAGGAAATGATCGGGAGTGCTTTACGGCGTACCCGATGAAGATCTTTTGAAATTGATCAGTGTGATTGGTGCTGGCAATTTCGGGGGAGCGTGCTTACGATCGGCCCCTGCGCCATTGTCCGGGGGTGATGGTGAGCGATGGGGACGAGTGCGGCACGTCCTGACGATCTGGACGCGTTCGTGCGGGGCAGTCGTGCCGCCGACGATGAGCTGCGGGTTCGGGTGTCGCGGTTGCGGTCCGCCTATGCCGATTTTCAGGACGGTAATCGGTGGGGTCGGCTTGATGCCTCGTCGTTGATCAATGCGTTCGGGCAGTATCTCGATCTGAACGAGATCGACGCTCGGTGGGTGGAGCAGATATCCCGCGCGTTCCGGGCCGCCGGCGGGGATGGTGATCTGTCGCGGTTGCCGGATGCGGCGCTTGCGGCAAGCCTGCGGTCGGCCGGGTTGGACGGTGGCCGGGGTTCGGTGACGTTCGACGATCCGATCGCCTACGGGTTTCCGCCGACGAGTGGATTCGCGGACGATCCGGTGAACACCGCCACCGGCAATTTCCTGCTCGCCGAATCGGATTTCCCGTCGTGGCGGCGGGTCTACAACAGCCGGTTGGACGGGGCCGGCGCGTTCGGTCCGGGCTGGTCGTCGTGGGCGGACGTGCGGCTGGCGGCGACGGCCGAGGGGGCCGCCTACGCGGGGCCGGACGGGCAGCGCGCGGTCTTCCCGCGGCACGGTGGGGGGTACGGCCGGATCGCCGGAGTCGCCGCGTGGGTCCGGCCGCACGGCGACGGCCTGGAGCTGGCCTGGGCCGACGGCCGCAGCTGGATCTTCGATGCGGCGGGCCGGCCGGTGACCGCGGACCGCACCGCGTTCGGCCACGACACCGAGGGCCGGCTGGTCACGGCCGGTCCGGTGACGCTGACCTGGGACGGCGACCGGATCGTCGCGGCGACGTCGGCGGGCGGCCGGCGGGTGGTCTACGCCTACGACGACGGGGGTGCGCTGACGGGTGTCGGCGACCGCCGGTTCGAACTGGACGAGCGGCAGCGGATCGTCGCCGCGGTCGACGCGGACGGGGTCGCGGAGGCTCGCAACACCTACGACGACGCCGGCCGCGTCGTCACACAAACCCGAAACTTCGGAAATATCGCGAACTTCGTCTACCTGCCGGGCCGCGTGACCGTGGTCGGGGAGACCGACACCTATGTCCACGATCAGCAGGGCCGGTTGCTGGCGGTCACCGACGGGCTTGGGCGGACGCTGCGCCGTACCTACGACGAGTGGGGCAATCCGGTCACGGTCACCGACCGCAACGGCCACACGGTGACGATGCGCTGGGACGAGCACGGCCGGCTGCTCGAACGTGACGGTTTCCGGTACACGTACGACGAGTTCGGGCGGGTGGTGACGGTCGTCGCCCCGACCGGCGGGCAGGTCCATCACCGTTACGAGGGTGCCGGGCGGATCCCGTCGGAGATCCGCGACGCCGAGGGTGGCCTGACCCGCCTGGATGTCCGTGACGGTCTGGTTCACGGGGTGACCGACCCGGACGGTGTGACGTTGACGTTCACCCTCGACGGGGCCGGGCAGGTCACCGCGGTCACCGACGGTCTCGGCAACACCGCCCGCGTCGACCGCGACCCGGACGGCCGGGTGCTCGCCACCACCACCCCGCTCGGCCGCCGCACCACCTTCCGCCACGACGCCCGCGGCCACCTCGTCGAACGCACCGACCCGGCCGGCCACAGCCGGCACTACGAGTACACCCCGGCCGGGCGCCTCACCGCGATCGTCGACCCGTCCGGCGCCCGCCGCGAGACCCGGTACGGCGAGCACGGCGCGGTCACGGCCACCGTCGACCCGCTCGGCCACGAGACGACCCGCGCGTACGACCCGTTCGGCAACCTGGCCCGGCTGACCACCAGCGACGGCGGGGCGTGGGACTTCACGTACGACGTGCTGTCCCGCCTCACCGGCGTCACCGACCCGTCCGGCGCCACCTGGCTGCACGAGTACGACCCCGAGGGCCACCGCACCGGCACGGTCGACCCGGTCGGGGTGCGGCGGACCGCGACCGTCGACACGCAGGGCCGGGTCACCGGGATCGGCGACGGCCTGACCGGCAGTACCTTCGAGCACGACCCGCTGGGCCGGACCACCGCCCACGGACGCCCGGACGGCACCACGGCCCGTGCCGGATACGACCGGTGCGGACGCCGGACCACGATCGAGGACCCGTCCGGCGGCGTCACCCGGATCGAATACACCCCGGCCGGCCGGGTCCGCCGTACCACCTCACCGGGCGGCCGGGTCACCACCTGTGAGTACGACGCCGCCGGCCGCCGCACCGCGGTCGTCGACGGGGCCGGGCGGCGCACCGTCTGCCGGTACGACGCGGACGGCAACCTGACCGCAGCCGGGACGATCACCCTCGACTACGACGACGCCGGGCACCTGATCCGTCGCGGACACCTGCGGTTCGGCTACGACAACGCCGGCCGGCTGACCGCGATCGGCGCCCGCCGTTTCGAGTACGACCCGGCCGGCCGGGTCAGCGCCGCGATCGACCCGCTCGGCCGCCGCACCACCTACCGGCACGACTCCCTCGGACGCCTGACCGCGATCACCGATCCGCTCGGCAACACCTGCACCCGCGAGTACGACCAGGCCGGACGCCTGGTCGTCGAGACCGACGCGCTCGGCCGGTCCACCCGCTTCGTACACGACGCGGCGGGGCGGCTGGTCGGGCGTACCGACGGCGCCGGCCGCACGGTCCGCTGGACCCACGACGGGTCCGGACGGATCGTCACGATCACCGCGGGCGACGGCGCGACGATCACTTTCCGCCGTGACTCGCTCGGACGGCCGGTCGTCATCGACGAGCCCGGCCGCCGCCACCGGTTCCGGTGGGACCGGGCCGGGCGGCTGGTCGCCAAGGACCGCGACGGCCTCACCCTGCGTCACCGGTACGGCCCGGACGGCGAACGCCAGGCCACGGTCCTCCCGGACGGCACGGAGATCACCCGCGGCTACGACGACGGCGGCCTGCTCAGCGCGGTCGGCACGGTCACGCTGCGCCGCGACGCGCTGGGCCGGCTGATCGGCACCGACAGCGGCGTGACCTGGGAACACGACGCGGACGGCCGGATCATGCAGGCGGGGGACCGGCTGACACGGCACGATGCGGCCGGTCAGTTGGTCGCGGAGGGTCAGACCCGTTTTGCGTACGACGAAAGCGGCCGTCTCGTGGCGGACGGCGACGTGGCGTGTGTCTACGACGCGGCCGGGCAGCTGGTGTCGCGAGGCGGGGTCGTCTACGAGTACGACGGCTCCGGCCGCCGGATCCGCGAGGGTGATCGCCGCTCGTACGAGTGGGACGTCTTCGGCCGTCTCGCCGCGGTGGTGGTCGACGGCCACCGCATCCCGGTCGGCGTCGACATCACCGGCGAACTGGCGTCGGTCGCCGACCGGGCCGTCCTCTGGGATCCCGGCCCGGCCGGCCCGCCCTGCTGGCTGGGCGACGCCCCGCTCCCGCCATCCTGGACAGCGCCGTCCGCGGACTGGCAGGGCACCCCCGACGGGGACAGCCGGGACGCGTGGGGCGCGCCCGCGCTCACCGACCCGGGTATCGGGTTCCGCGGCGAGCTGGAGTTCGCCGGGCTGACCTGGCTGCGGCACCGGGTGTACGACCCGTCGTCCCGCTCGTTCCTGAGCCCCGACCCGCTGCCGGCCGTCCCCGGCACGGCCTGGTCCGGGAACCCGTACCACTACGCGGGCAACGACCCGGTCGGCCACGCGGACCCGTCGGGCCTGCGGCCGATCACCGACGCCGAGCTGCGGTCCTACCGGGACGACATGGGCAGCGGCTTCTTCGAGGACGCCGCGGATTGGGTGGGCGACAACTGGGAGTACCTCGCCGCCGGGGCGATGATCGTCGGCGGTGTGGCGCTGATGTTCACCGGCGTCGGCGGCCCGGCCGGGATCGCGTTGATGGCGGCGTCCGGCGGTCTGCTGGCCGGCGGGATCAGCGCGGGTGTCCAGAAGTTCACGACCGGTGAGGTGGACTGGGGTCAGGTCGCGGTCGACGGCCTGATCGGTGCCGCCGGTGGTGGGCTGGGCGCGGGTGCGGCAGCGGTGGCGAGCAACTCGGCCCGGCTGGCGGCGACGAACCCGTTCGTCCGCGAGCTGGCGATCAACGGCGCGGAGTCCCTGGTCGGCGGCGGCGTCGAACGCGGCCTCACCGGCGGCGACATCTTCAACCCCCGAGCCCTCGCGACGGACCTGCTCAGCGGCGGAACGGTCCCCGCCCCCGGCGGCCGGGTGGGCGGCTCCGGCGCCGCCGACGACCTGATCGACGTCTACCGCTTCCACACCGCCGCCGACCCGAGCACACTGCGCTCGCCCCTCTCCGACCACCCGGACATCCAGGATTGGGTGAGGGCGAACCGGCTGAGCACCCCCGAGCAGCTGCGGGCGGCAGCGGAGGCGCACGCCACCGGCAACACCTCGCTCAGCCCGTTCGTCAGCATCACCACCGACCCGCTCGCCGCAGCCCGTACCACCGACCCCGGCCTGTCCGCGATCATCAACGGCACACCGCATCCGGCCTACCGGCAGGCGCCGGACCTGAGCCACTTCCAGGTGCCCCGGGACCGGGTGGTCTGGCCGTCCAACCAATTGTCCCTCTCGGAGGGTGAAGGCCTGTTCCACGGTGACGACTTGGCCGACTTCCTGGTGGATACTCGTCCGAACCCCTTCCCGATGAGCCCGCCCGGAGGCGTTCCATGATCGATCGCTCCGAGTTCGACGACGTGATCGTGACGGTGGCGCACCCGTGGGGAGACATCGACGCGACCCTGACCGAGTGGGCGTCGCGAGGTCCGGGCGCACGGCCGCTCGTCACGATCGTCCGGGCCCGGCGCCGATCCACCGGACGCCCGGTGTCCCTCGAGGAGATCCCGCTCGAATACCACAACACCCGGCACAGCCGCACCCTGCAACGCGAGGGCCGGCTGCCGACGCCGTGGGGCCCGCCACCGGACGACGTGCAGCAGGCCCCGCTGTCGGCCCTGCCGCCGGAGATCCGAGACCGCATCCGCCGCGACCGGGGAGAATGAACCGACGATGCTGGAACGCTCCGAGTTCGACGACGTGATCGTGACGGTGGCGCACCCGTGGGGCAACGGCCACACCAGCCTCGCCCAGTGGGCGGCGACCGGCCCGGACGCGGCCCGGCCGTTGGTGCGGATCAGCGCCGCCCACCGGCAGTCCACCGGCGAGGCGGTGCCGCTCGACGAGATCCCCCTCGAGTACCACAACACCCGCCGCAGCCGCCGCCTCCAGCGCGAGGGGCTGCTCCCCACCCCGTGGGGGCCGCCGCCCGACGACCCGCCGCTGCCCGACCTGCCGCCGGACACACCCCCCGCGATCCGGGAGATCCTGGAGAACGAATGACCGGCCGGCGCCGTCCCGGCCTGCCGTCGGAGAGGCGGAAGCCCGGGGAGCGGCCGACGGGTGTGGCGGGCCCGGTCGGTTCTGCTGCCGGCGATGCGGGAGTGGCGGAGAACGACTGACGGGTGAGCGGCCCGGCCCGTCCGGCGGTAGCGTGGATCAATGCGGTTCGGGCCGGCCTCTGCCGCGTTCACCTATGCGGAGGTGGGCGCCACCCGTGACGTGCCGCTGCCCGCCGGTTACCGCTGGATCCGCCGCGACGTCGAGATCGGCGCCGGGCAGGAGGCCTTCGAGCGGGCAGCCGCCGGACTCATGCACTGGGAGATGCACCGGGCCGCCGGCTTGTCGGTGCTGCGAGGGTCCGCCCCGCACGCCATCCCCGGTGCCGTGGTGATCCTCGGACTGCTCGGCCTGACCTTCCCGTGCCGGGTGGTGTACTGCCTGGACAACCCCCGGCAGCGCGGGTTCGCCTATGGCACCCTGGGCGGCCACCCGGAGCGCGGCGAGGAGGCGTTCGCCGTACACCTGACCGAGGCGGGCCGGGTCCGCTTCCGGATCACCGCGTTCTCCCGGCCCGCGTCCGCGCTGGCCCGAGCCGGCGGTCCACTCACCACCCTGGCCCAGGAGTTGGCGACCTCCCGCTATCTGCGAGCGATCCGTTCACTGGCCGCCTGACCACGCTGCGAGCAGGACCAGGACGCATGCGCCGATCTCGATCAGGCCCACCCGTTTCGGTGTCAGCGGCCGCCCGGGCAGCGACCAGGTGCGGACCAGCAGCAGCGCGAACACCAGCGCGGGCACGACCCCGATCACCGCCGCTGCCGCGAACGCCAGCAGGTGATAGAGCACCGACCCCCGGGTGTACGCGACAACGCCCCGTTCCCGGATCATCGTCTTGACGAACAGCACCGTGCCCGCGAAGTACAGCAGCACGATCAGCCCGGCGACCGCGACCCGTGTCGGCGCGACGCCCGCGACCACGGCGACCACCGGCACCATCAGGCAGCTCTGCACCACCGACGCCAGATCGTTGACCAGCGCCCGTTCCCGCCGCCGCCAGGCGAACCACCCGTTGACCGCGAGCAGCACCGTGTAGGCCGGGGCGAACCACAGCAGTTGCGGCCGGGCGACCAGCACCGGGATCGCCAGGGCCGCGGTGACCGGACCGTAGAGCAGCAACGGCTCCCGGAACCGTCCCGGCCGCCGCGTCTTGACGGCCTGAAACGCGTAGTAAGAGAACAGGTATCCGCCCAGCCACGCCCCGAGCAACGGCAGGTCCAGCCAGTGGAAGCCGCCCACCACGATCCCGGCGAGGTAGGGCACGAGCAGCATCGCCCACGCCCCGTGCTGCGGCGGCAGGAACGTGCGGACGGTGCGCCGGCGGCGGACGGGCGCAATGGTGACGGTCGCCATGCCGTCACGGTAGGCGTTCGGTGGGCACCGGCTCCAGGGGGCCTGAGGCCCGGTGATCAGCCGCCGGATCGCCGCTTGGGCTGACCCGCCGTGGAGATTGAGCATGACGACTCCGGCGATGAGGGCGAACCCGGCGACTTCAACCAGAGTGAGTGGTTCGTCCAGTAACAGCGCAAAGCCATCGACATTGACTGATTAGGTGGCCTTGTGTGGGAGCGGGATCCGCCACACGATGCGAATCTGTTCGGCGATGGGCATCGACGGAGCGCCGATGAAGACGCTGCCGATGAGGTAGGCGAGGACGAGGACCCTCGCTTCGTGCGACATGTCCCACCACGTTTGGCCGCAGGCCGAGACGGCCTCGTCCCGGATCGCGGCGTCCTCCAGCGACAGGTCTTGCCTCGTCACGAGGCCGGGGTCGGACTTCAGCGCCTCCTGGAACGCGGCCTCCGCCCGGATCAGCAGACCGTCCTCGGTGTCGAGCCTGCGGATGATGCGCTGGGAGACGTAGTTGTCCGCGACCTCCGCCCTGATGTCCGCGTGGCCGTCCGGCGCCTCCTGCCGTGCCCATGCCGTGGCAGAGAAACAGGCGGTGAGCCAGGTGATCTCCGAGAGGTCGAGGATCGTCTCGCCGATACGCGGTACCGGTCCAAAGCCGGGATGCCCGGGGAGTACGTCGAGGCACAACATCTCCGGGCCGACGTATTCGGGTGCCCAGCCCAGATCGCTGTGCAGCAGGGTGGCGAAGCCCTCGCCCCTGCGCTGCCAGAAGATCAGGTCCTCGCCGAGCTCGTTGATGAAGTGCATGACGACGTCGAAGGAGTCGAACTCGACGCCGGCCATCTCACCGAGACGGGCCCGTAGCGCGAGGTTGCCGCGGTATCGGTTGAGGAATCGGCGGGTCTCCTGGACGAAGTCCGTCACGGTAGTGTCGTCGAGGCGATCCTCCTCGTCGACGACGATCGTCTTGAGAACGAGCCGGTTCCGCCGGGCCGCGAGCAACTGCCGGGTGGCGTTCGTCCAGTAGAGGCCCTGTCGTTCCGGGTCGTGTACGACGCAGAGGACCGGAATGTTGCCGTCGGCCCAGGTGGCGGCGTGCTTGCCGACCGGCACTCGGTAGCCGCCGCCCGGGCTGCGCCAGGACGTCCCGCCCTTAACCTGCACCTTGACCACGTCTCCGGTGACCTGCCGCCGATCGGTGAATCTGACGTACAGGTCTTCGCCGAAGTCGTTGCGTTGGTCGATTTCCTCGACGATGTGCTCGTGGTCTTCCAGAAGGCTCCGGAGGGCGTTGACCGCTGCGGCGGCCACTCGTCGGGAATGCGGGACGGTCGGCACTGTGCTCCTTCGTTCTCGCGACGGGAGAACGATAGGCGGCGGGTGTGACAGAAACCGGGGTCAGGAGAAGGCCAGGCCGAGGAAGCCGGCCCCCATCGCCAGGCAGAGCGCCCCCAAGCCGATCACCAGCAGCGTCACCTGCCAGGCCTGGTAGGCGCCGAGCAACGCCCCGCGCAGGGTCTCGCCCATGAAGGCGGTCTCGCGCAGCCTGCTCAGCTTCTCGTCCTCGTCGCCGGCCTGGATCTCGGCGGTGATCTCCGCGTAGGTGCGGCCACCGGTCGCACTCGCCACGTGCGCGCCGATCAGTGTGGAGTAGGCGCGGGCCTCGGTCCCGGTGCGGACCGTGCGGCCGGCGTACGCGTCGAGGCCGGCCGGCAGGTGGTCGGCCGGGAAGCTGATCCGCTGGCGGGCGAGTTCCGCGGTGACGCTGCGCCGGCCGATCAGGCCCTGCGCGATCATGATGACGGCGGCGGCGATCAGGGCGATGCCGACCAGCGCGAAGAGAGTGGCGATCATGCACTCAGCCAAGCGTCGCGGGTGCACGCCGGGCAGGGCCGCAGGTCCCACCCCGGCCGGGCCGCCCGGCTCCCGCACCGCTCCGATCGTTACCCGCCCGGCTCCCGTACCGCTCCGATCGTTACCCGCCCGGCTCCCGTACCGCTCCGATCGTTACCCGCCCGGCTCCCGCACCGCTCCGACCGTTACCCGCCCGGCTCCCGCACCGCTCCGACCGGTACCCGCCCGGGCTGAGAGGGGACGGCCGCTCGCCTACCTGTGACGTCCGTACAGCGTCCACCGCGCCCGGCGTAACGGTTTTCCCGCTCCCGGACCGGCGCCAGCCGAGGTCCGCGCCTCGTACCGCCGGTCTAGGGTTTCAGCATGACGACTCTGACGGACCGTCCCCACACCGCACTGCTGGTCATCGACGTGCAGAAAGGCGTGGTCGCGGGCGCACCCCGGCGCGACGACGTCATCGCCAACATCAACACGCTGATCAGCCGGGCCCGCGCCACCGACGTGCCGGTGGTCTGGGTGCAGCACTCCGACGACGACCTGGCCCGCGACAGCGACGACTGGCAGTACGTGCCGGAGCTGCGCCGCGACGAGACCGAGCCGCTGATCCACAAGAATTACGGCGACTCGTTCGAAGCCACCGAACTCGAGCAGGTCCTCGCCGCCCGGGGCATCGGCAAGCTGGTCGTCACCGGCGCGCAGAGCGACGCGTGCATCAGGGCCACCCTGCACGGCGGATTCGTCAGGGGATACGACGTGACCCTGGTCTCCGACGCGCACACCACCGAAGACCTGACGAAGTACGGCGCACCCGCTCCCGAGCAGGTCATCGCGCACACCAACCTCTACTGGCAGTGGCAGGGCGGCCCCGGGCGCACCGCCGAGACCGTCGAAACCGCGAAGGTCGACTTCACCTCATGACCAGCGACAACCTCTGGCTCCGTCAGATCGCCGAGAACCCGGGCCACTCCCAGTGGTACATCGACCGCTTCAAGGCCATGGCCGACCGCGGCGACGACCTGGGCGGTGAGGCCCGCATGATCGACGCCATGCTGCCGCGTGCCGCCCGCATCCTGGACGCGGGCTGCGGCACCGGCCGCGTCGGCGGTCTGCTGGCCGCCACCGGCCACCAGGTCACCGGCGTCGACCTCGACCCGGTGCTGATCGAGGAAGCCCGGCGCAACCACCCGGGCTCCACCTGGCAGGTCGGCGACCTGTCCGAGCTGGCACTGGACACCCGCTTCGACCTGATCGTCTGCGCGGGCAACGTGGTGACCTTCGCCGGCCCGTCCAGCCGGCCGGCGATCCTGTCCCGCTTCCACGAACACCTGGCGCCGGGCGGGCGCGCGGTGGTCGGCTTCGGCGCCGGCCGGGGTTACGACTTCGACGACTTCCTCACCGACGCGGAGAAAGCCGGCCTGGCCGCCGACCTGCTCCTGTCGACGTGGGACCTGCGCCCGTACAACCCTGGAGCGGACTTCCTGGTCGCTGTCCTGCGCCCCGCCTGACCCCTCTCCTGTCGACGCCGGCATCTTCCGTGAGCCCTTCTCGGAAGGTGTGGGGTCCCGCCGGTCCGGGGCCAACGTCCCTGCCGAGCGGACCGTGATCGCGGAAGCCTGAGGTCAGGGTCCCGCATCACCGGCGGGACATCCCGGCACGGACAGTGGAGTTCGACATGAGCACAACCCCGGCACTGGCGGACCGTTCCGTCGGCGCATCACGCCCCGGCCTGATGCTCGCCGTCGCCACCCTCGGCTTCGCGGTCAACTTCTGGGCGTGGGCACTCCTCAGCCCCCTCGCCACCACCTTCCAGACCGTCCTCGGACTGAGCGCGTTCCAGCAGGCACTGCTGGTGGCCGTACCCGTCGTGGTCGGCTCGGTCGGCCGGATCCCGATCGGCGCCCTCACCGACCGGTACGGCGGCCGGGTGATGTTCCCGCTGGTCTCGCTCGCCACCATCGTCCCGGTCCTCTACCTGGGCCTCCTCGGGCACGACTCGCTGACCGCCCTGCTGATCGGCGGCTTCTTCCTCGGCGTCGGCGGCACCACCTTCGCCGTCGGCGTCCCCTTCGTCAACGCCTGGTTCCCGCCACAGCGCCGCGGATTCGCGGTCGGCGTGTTCGGCATGGGCATGGGCGGCACCGCGATCAGCGCCCTCACCACGGTCAAACTGGTCGACGCGACGAGCACGCCCGTCCCGTTCCTGATCACAGCGGCTGCCCTCGCGGCGTACGCACTGCTCTCCTGGCTGGTGCTGCGCGACGCCCCGAACCGCCCGGTCCCGGCGTCCCCGCTGAACGCCCGCCTCCGCGCCGTACTCCGGCTGCGCGTCACCCGGCAGGCTTCCGCCCTGTACGCGGTCGCGTTCGGCGGGTACGTTGCCTTCTCCGTCTACCTGCCCGCCTACCTGAAGACGGCGTACGCGCTGACCCAGGCCGACGCCGCCAACCGGATGGCCGGATTCGTCCTGCTGGCAGTGCTGATGCGCCCGGCCGGCGGCTGGCTGTCGGACCGCTACACCCCGAGCCGGGTGCTCGCCGTGGCCCTGAGCGTGGTAGCCACAGGCGCCACCGTCCAATCCTTCACCCCCGCCCTGGCGCCGATCGGCACCCTGGCGTTCCTGGCGATGGCGGCCGCCCTCGGCGCGGGAAGCGGCGCGACGTTCGCCCTGGTCGCCCAGGTGGCGCCGGCCGACCAGGTCGGTTCGGTGACGGGGGTGGTCGGTGCGGCGGGCGGGCTGGGCGGATTCGTGCCGCCGCTGGTGATGGGCGCGATCTACGGCCGGTTCCAGTCGTACGCGCTGGGCCTCGTCCTGTTGGGCGTGGTCGCGGCGGGCGCGTTGTTGCTGGACGTGCTCTCGGTAGCCCGCCGTCCAGCCACAGCCTGACCCGCCGTTCAGCCCTTGCGTCGAGGTCCCGTTCAGCCCTTGCGTCGAGGTCCCGTTCAGCCCTTGCGTCGAGGTCCCGTTCAGCCCTTGCGTCGAGGTCCCGTTCAGCCCTCGCGTCGAGGTCTCGCTCAGCCCTCGTGCCGAGGTCCCGTGCCGAGGTCCCGTGCCGAGGTCCCGCCAAGGTTCCGTGCCGAGGTCCCGCCGACGTCTTGCGCCGAGGCCCCGCCACACGAACGCACCCGACACCGCATCGGGTGCGTTCACCTCTTGCTAGGGCGGTATCCGTACCCGCACCGGTGATCGGGCGGGTTCACCTCTCGCTGGGGCGGTATCCGTACCCGCATCAGTGATCAGGTGCATTCGCCATCGTCGAGGCGGGCAGTCGTACCCGATGCGGTATCGGGTACGACCGCCATCTCGGTTGGGACAGTGGCCGCACCCGTACTCGTGATTGGGTGCGGCCACAGTCGTCGAGGCGGGCAGCCGCACCCGAACCTGTGATCGGGTGCGTTCACCACCGCAACCGGGGAGGTGAACGACCCCGTTTTCGCGATCGGGTGCGCTCACCGCCGCGATCCGGATGGTGAATGCACCCGATCACAGGTTCGGGTGCGGTGACCTTCGTCGAGGCGGGTGGTCGTACCCGATGCGGTATCGGGTGCGTTCGTCATCGGTTGGGACAGTGAACGCACCCGTACTCGTGATCGGGTGTGTTCGTCATGCCGGTTGGGGCAGTGGGCGTACCCATAACCGTGATCGGGGGCGTTCGCCGCCGCGACCGGGATGGTGAGCGACCCCGATGCGGTACCGGGTGCGGTGACCGTCGGGGAGGTGGGTAGTCGCACTCGAGGTCGCATCGGGTGCGTTGACCATCACGGTCGGGGTGGTGGGCGCCCTCGATCACGGAAACGGGGTCGTTCACCATCGGGGCTGGGGTGGTGGGCGAACCCGCGCTCTCGGTCGGGTGCGCTCGCCGTCGCGGAGGCAGTGATCGCACCCGCTACCGGATCGGGTGCGTTGACCATCGAGGCCGGACGGTGAGGGACCCCGTACCTGTGATCGGGTTCGGTCACCGCTCGAGGTGCTCGAGGTGCTCCAAGTGCTCCAAGTGCTCCAAGTGCTCCAAGTGCTCCAAGTGCTCCAAGTGCATGGTGCGCGACCCCGACCTCGTGATCGGGTGCGGTCGCCGCTTCGGGGGCCGATGGGCGTACCCGATCATGGGTTTGGGTTGGTTGGCTGCCCCTGACGGGTGGGTAGGAGCACCCGATACCTGATCGGGTCGGCTCACCGCCGTGATGTGGCCGACCGCTGTGCAGGGCTCTTGCGGGATGGTCCAGCAACGGCGGATGCCGTCTGCGGGAGCGGGGCGTGGAGAAGCCCAGGCCCGGGCGACTGCTGTGAGGGGTGCGCGTGGAGAAGCCCGGCCGAGGCCGACTTCTGCGGAGGACGGACGCGGAGAAGCCCGGCCGGGAGAGCCGGCCGGGCTGATACTTCCGGTGCGAGTGCGGTGCGTCGAGGTTGGGAAGGAGCGGGCGGGAAGGAGCGGGGGAAGGAGCGGGGGGAAGGAGCGGGCGGGTCAGATGAGCCAGCGGTTCTTGCGGACCAGGGGGAGCTGCGCCCACCGGCGGCCCAGGCCCCAGGTGTGACCGGCGTAGGTCAGGGCCATCAGGGCGGCGCCGATCGCGTACACCACGTGGTAGTCGACCAGCGGGTTGCTTGAACCGGTCGGGTCGCCCGCCGTGGTCGTCGTCGCGAGCGGCCATTCCGCCATCCACATGAAGGCCATCATGAAGGCGGCCGAGACTGCTGCGACCCGTAGGCCGATGCCCAGGATCAGGGCGACGCCGATGCCCAGCAGGCCCAGCATGAATGCCCAGTTCGCCCAGGTCGCGCCGGCGATGCTGTGGAACACGTTCTGGAACGGTCCCACGTCGACCGAGCTGAGGAAGCCTTTTGTCGGCGATCCGCCGTTGATCCAGGCGCGGGCGGCCGGGGTCGAGTAGCCGAGCCCGAAGGTCTTGTCGAGGAAGGCCCAGAGGAAGACGAGCCCGGTGGCGATCCGGAGCACGGCGAGGGCCCGGGCGGCCGTGTGGGTCAGCATCGATCCGGGGGCTTCCACGGTTTCGAGGCTGGTGGTGCTGGTCTCGCGGGGGATGGTGGCCATCTCTGCGGCCCTCCTTGGATGTCGTCTGCACCTATGAATCTCCTCCGTTTCCCGGTTGGGGGACCGTGCCGGAGGACCGTAGGTCCCGCACCCGGGGGCCTGTCCGTTTCGGGACCTTCGGCAGGGTCAGGCCGCCGGGCGGACCTTCGGCAGGGTCAGGCCGCGGGGCGGGCCGTCGCCCGGTCCAGGTAGACCGGGCAGTCGGCGTGGTGCAGCAGTTGCAGGCCGGTCGAGCCGAGCAGCGCTCCCGCGATGGCCCGGTGGCCGTGGCTGCCGACCACCACGATCCGGCCCGCCTGGGACGCGCTGGTCAGGACGGCCGCCGCGGTGTCGAACGACAGGCGGGTCCGGACGGGCACGTCCGGGTATTTCGCCCGCCATGGTTCCAGTTGCTCGTCGAGGTGGGAGCGTTCGGCGGCGTCTTCCTCGGGGGTGGTGACCGTGACCGCCCCGATCGGGTAGACGCCGAGCATCGGCAGCCGGGCGCGGATCACGTCGATGCCGCAGCCGCGTGCCGAGGCCAGTTCGAACGCGCTGCGCAGCACGTGGTCGGCGGTGCTGGAGTCGTCGTATCCGACCACGACCGGGCCGTCGGTGACGTCGCCGCGGCCGCGGACCACCACCACCGGGCAGCTGGCTTGGACGGCGACCCGCTGGCTGACCGAGCCGAGTAGCAGGCTGGCGAATCCGCCGCGGCCGCGGCTGCCGACGACCAGCAGCTCGGCGCTGTCGGATTCGGCGAGTAGCCGGGCGGCCGGGTTGCCGACGAGCACGTCGGTCTCGGTGGTCACTCCGGGGGCGGCGTCGCGGGCCAGGGCCGCGCCGGCTCGTGCGACGGTTTCGGCCATGTGGCGTGCTACGGCGAAGTGGTCGCCGCCGAAGTCGTACCGGGCTTCCGCCCACTCCCAGTCGATTACGTGGGCGATCCGTAGGACGGCGCCGCGGAGCTGGGCTTCACCGGCTGCCCAGCGGACCGCGGCCCGGCTCGAATCGGTTCCGTCGGTGGCCACGATGACGGTGCGCTGCGACATGGCTCCTCCTCTGTCCCGTTTTGAGGAATTCCACGCCGTTCGGCGGTACGGGGGCAGGGCCGTCAGGTCCCGGTACCCGGGACCTTGGTCAGGAGGAAGACCTGTAACACAATGGAAACGCACAGGTACGTCGGTGAAGATCGACGGAGATCGTGCGTCGACGACGGGGGTTCGGGGTAACAGGAAAGATCAACCGTTGAGGGGAGAACGCCGGATGATGATTATGTCGCTGTTGGCCGCGGCGGGACTTTTCGTGCTGCGCCGACCAGCCGTCGCGTCCAGGCCGGACACACCGGTCGTCCTGCCGCCCCTCGCGGACAGCACCGAGGGGCTGTTCGTCGTCCAGCTCCTGCGCGGTGAACTCACCCGTGAGCAGTACCGGGACGCCCTCGCCTGCCTGGCGGCCCGGGATGAGGAACGCCACCCGATGCCCCTGCCCCGGGAGTAGCGCGCCATACTCCGGGGATGGCAGAGATCGTCCTGGTCCGGCACGGACAGACCGAGTGGAGCGCGACGGGACGGCACACGTCGTACACCGATATGGCCTTGACCGCCGAGGGTGAGCGGCAGGCCCGCGCCGTGCGTGACCGCCTGGCCGGGCGCACCTTCGCCGCCGTGCTGAGCAGCCCCCGGCGGCGTGCCCTGCGCACCGCCGAACTGGCCGGGCTGGACGTCACCGAGGTGACCGAGGACCTGGCCGAGTGGAACTACGGCGACTACGAGGGGATCACCACCCGCGACATCCGCGCCGGCCGGCCGGACTGGTCGTTGTGGAGCGACGGCTGTCCCGGCGGTGAGTCCCCGGAGCAGGTCGGTGCGCGGCTCGACCGGGTGCTCGCCCGCGCCCGCGAACTGCTGACCGGTGGCGACGTCGCGCTGGTCGCCCACGGGCACTGTCTGCGGGTCGCCGGCGCCCGCTGGGTGGGTCTGCCGCCGAAAGCCGGTGGCCTGCTGAAACTGGACACGGCCACCGTTTCGGTGCTCGGTTTCGAACACGAGCGGGACGCGGTGCTGGCCGGCTGGAACGCCTGATCCCCGGTGACGCTGCGCTGACACCCGATGCACAGGTTCGGTACATGGTGGCCCACAGGCGTGAGGCGAATCGTGAAGGAACACGAGAGCTTCACCGAGGGAGTCGGACACCATGCTCGTACAGCAGTTGGATCGTGGACCACAGACACCACGCAGCGCACCGGCCGTGGCCGTTCTCGGGCACCGGAGCCGTGTTGCCGGGCTCGCGCAGTACCTTCCGTCCGGCTGGTCGCTGCGGATGCTGCCCGCGCTCGACGACGTCCGCCCCGGTGAGCTGGTGGTGATCAGCGGCGCGACCGTGCACGACGTCCGGCTGGCCCGGGCCGTCCTGCCCCGGGAGACCCGGGTGGTGGCGCTGATCGACGACTGGGCCGCCTCCGAACTCGTCGCCGGGGTGCTCAGTGCGGGCGCCGACGTCTGCGTCCGCGGCGGCCACCCGGCGATCCTGGCCGGGCACCTGGTCGCCTGCCGGCGTCGCCAACTGGTGGAACGCTGGGTGGACACCGGCCTGCCGGAGGCCGCGTGACGGCCCGGTTCAGTGGTCGAGGACCCGGGCCATCTCGGTGCGGGACCGCACGCCCAGGCGGGCGAAGACGTTACGCAGGTGGTGGTCCACGGTCCTCGGGCTGAGCCGCAGTTCCCGGGCCACCTCCCGGTTGGTCGCGCCACCGGCGACCAGCGCGGCGATCCGTTCCTGCTGAGCGGTGAGGGCAGCGGTGAGGGGCGCGGCGTGCACGGGACGACCGGTGCGTTCCCCGGCGGCCCGCAGCTCGCGGATGCTCTGCGCCGCCCACGGCCCGGCGTCCAGCAGCCGGAACGTCTCGGCGGCCCGGCGCAGATGGTCGCGGGCCTCGATGTGGCGTCGCCGCCGTCGCAGGAAACGCCCGTAGAGGAGTTCGGTGCGGGCCCGCGGGAACCCGGCTTCGCCGTCGTGCCGGAGGGCCGCGCCGAAGTGCCCGTCGGCCGCCGCGGGATCGCCGGAACGGAGCGCCCGGCACCGGTCCCGGAGAGCGAGCCAGGCCGGCTGCCCGGTCAGCCCGGCCCACCGGTCGAACGCCGCCGCCACCGGACCGTACTGATCAGAATCGCCCGGCGCGGCCTCCAGCAGATGCGGGACCACCGCGAACCGCAGCAGCGCCGACCCGGGACCGGAGGTCTGCGCCACCACCGCGGCGAGCCGGCCGGTGGCCGCCGGGAACTGCCCGTCGCACAGATCCAGCAGCGCCAGCGCCCAGTCGCCGAGCGGCCGCCACTGGTCGCCGCGGGCGCCGTCGAGGCGTACCCGGGCGGTGTCCCGATCCCCGGCCAGCGCCGCGAGGACCGCGAGAATCGCCAGGTGGGAACTCTCCAGCCGGGGTGACCCCGCACTCCGGGAGATCGCCGCGCCGTCGAGCGCCGCCTCGGTCCCCGCCGCGTAGTCACCGCAGGCCAGCCCGGCCAGCGCCGCCAGTTCGAGGGCTTGCGGCACCAGAACGGTCGTCCCGCGGGCCCGGGCGATCACGGCGGCGCGCTGGGCGCAGGCGGCGGCCCGGCGTCCGTCCCCGGCCAGAATCCCGGCGGTTGCGGCCCGGAGCAATGCCGTCGGCTCACCGACGCCTTCGGCGATGTCCAGGGTACGCCGAAAGCACCGCAGAGCCTCCTCCTCGTCACTGGCGGCGACCGCCGTGAGCCCCGTGACGTGTGCGACGGTGAGCAGGGCCGCCGCCGGTCCGCCGACGTGTTCCGCCGGCGTCGCGTGCCCGCCGCCGCGTGCCGCTCCCGCAAGCGCCCGGTCGTCGATCACCCGGGCGGCGACGGCCCGGAAACGGTCGCGTTCGCCGGGGTGGCCGGCCGCCTCGCCCGCCAGGGCGAGCGCGTGCAGCGCGGCGAGAGGGTCGCTGCCGGTCAGGTCGGCGGCCACGTCCAGGAGCAGGTCACGGGCACCGGGCCGCCCCTGGGCGAGGCGCGTCTCGGCGACCAGGGCCCGGGCCCGCACCTGGACCGGTCCGGTCTGCTGCCGGGCGAGTGGCGTCGCGTGCAGGATCGTCGCGGCGGCATGGGCGCGTCCGGCCAGCCATGCGGCCCGTGCGGCGTGCACCAGCCGGGGCGCCCGGTCGGCGGGCGCGGGTGCGAGCCGGGCCGCCTGCTCCCAGGCCACGGCGGCGTCGCCCGGCAGGGCTTTTCCGGCGGCGTGGACGAGCCGGCGTGCCAGGTCCGCGTCCGGCCCGGTGCACGCCGCGGCCCGGTGGAGCAGCGCCGCCAGCCGTGACGCCCGAACCTCGGCAGCCTCGGCGGTCTCCGGAACCTCGTCTCGTCCAGGCGCTCCGGCGAGAGGCGCGAGGGCGTCCGCGAGCGCCGTATGGGCGGCCTGTCGCCGGTGGAGAGGCATCTCCGCGTACACCGTGGCGGCTATCAACGGCGACGCGAACCGCACGGCCGCGGCGTCGGTGGTGACCACACCCGCCAGTTCGGCCCCGGCGAGGTCAGCGGCGCCCGCCGGCTCCGATGTGGTCGCCGGGGGGAAGGTCGCGGCGGCGGCCAGCAGCACCGGGAGCGGGACGTGCGGGGGAGCGGCGGCCAGGTCGGCCAGGTCGCGGGCCGGGGCCGGCAGGGCGTCGAGCCGCGCGCGGAGGTCCCGCCGCAGCTGGTGGTCCGCGGGCAGGGCGGTGGGCAGGGGCGCGTAGCCGCGGGTCTGCTCCGGCGACAGCGCTCCGGCCAGGGCCACGAGGGCCGCCGGGGTGGTTCCCGCCAGCTCGATCAGGGCGGTGGCCACGTCGTCGGTGATCCCCGGGGCGTACCGGGCGAGCAGGTCGGCGGCCTCCGCCGGAGAGCAACGTTTCTGCACGAGGGGTGCATCAATCATGCGGGCGAGTTTTCCGGTACGGCCGGTGTCACGAAAGGGGCGTGTCGCCGGATTTCGCTGGATGAAATTTCCGCGGTGTTTCCGGGTTGTTGCCGCGGAGCCGGTGGTTTCGCCGATGCGTGCCGCCCCGGACCGTGTCGACACTGACGGGCATCGATTCGTCAACCCGTCCCCGAACCCAGGAGCACCGTCGTGCAACGTACCCCCGCTCGTACCCGGACCCGCCGTCTCCTGCTCGCCGCGGCCGCGGCCGTCGCCCTGATCGCCGGGCCGGGCGCCGTTCCCGCGTCCGCCGCGGCAAGCCCCTACGAACGCGGCCCCGCACCCACCCTCGCCGCCCTGCAGGCCTCCCGCGGGCCGTTCGCGGTCTCCCAGACGTCGGTGTCGCGGCTGGCGGTGACCGGGTTCGGCGGCGGCGAGATCTACTATCCGACCTCGACCAGCGAGGGTACGTTCGGCGCGATCGCCGTCTCGCCGGGCTACACCGCGCTGTGGTCGAGCATCTCGTGGCTGGGCCCGCGCCTGGCCTCGCACGGTTTCGTGGTGATCGGCATCGAGACGCTGACCACCCTGGACCAGCCGGACTCCCGCGGTGACCAGCTGCTCGCCGCGCTGGACTACCTGACCCGGTCCAGTTCGGTGCGGTCCCGCATCGACGCGAGCCGGCTCGCGGTCGCCGGGCACTCGATGGGTGGCGGCGGCAGCCTGGAGGCGGCGAGCGACCGCCCGTCGCTGCAGGCGGCGGTCCCGCTGGCGCCGTGGAACCTGGACAAGTCGTGGACCGAACTGACCGTGCCGACCCTGATCGTCGGCGGCGAGGCGGACACCGTCGCGCCGGTCGCCTCGCACTCGATCCCGTTCTACACCAGCATCCCGGCGTCCGCGGAGAAGGCGTATCTGGAGCTGAACAACGCCAGCCACTTCTTCCCGCAGTCCGTGGACACCTGGACGGCCGTGCAGGCGGTCTCCTGGCTGAAGCGTTTCGTCGACGACGACACCCGCTACGACCAGTTCCTCTGCCCCGGACCGAGTAACCTGTCGATCTCGGACTACCGCACCACCTGCCCGCTCTAGCGCCGTCGTCGGGAGAGGCTCTGAGCTACCACGACCGATACCAGGACTGGTATCAGGAGCCAGGTCGCGCCCGGTTGCGCGGCCTGGCCCGCAATCCGGGTCTGCCGCCGGATCTGCTGCTGCGGGTGATCGACCACCCGGCCGTCGAGTCCTACCACGTCATGGCGCGGCGGGAGTTCACCGACGCGACGTTCGACCTGCTGGCCGCACATCCGGACGCGCGGGTACGGGTCCATCTGGCCGAGGCGGAGGGCGCCACCCCGGGGCAGCGGGCCCGGATGCTCGACGACCCCAGCCCGGAGGTGATCAAGGCGCTGCTGGTGGGCCCGTACGCCCGCTGGTGGGTGCCGTTGCCGCCGGAGGTGACCGGGCAGCCGCCCCGGGAGAGGGTGCGGCCCGTACCGCTGAGCCGTGCCGAGGCCGAGGAGATGGCCCGGGACGACGAGGACGAGTGGCAACGGGCGAGGGCCGCCCTGGAACCGGCGTTGTCCACCGGGACGGTCGGCCGGCTCACGCGGGACCCGCATCCGACGGTCCGGCAGCATGTGGCGATGCGGGCCGGACTGACCGAGGCGGAGCGGGCCGCGATCGACTACCGGGTCGAGCAGGGCGACTACCTGGCGGTCCCGGACTGGGTGCTCGACGCGGACGGCGATCTGCTCACCGCGTGTGTCCGGTCGGCGCATCCGGGGCTGCGGCGGGCCGCGGCGTTCCACCGGGACCTGACCGCGGAGCACATCGCGATCCTGGCTGCCGACGACGACTTCCCGGTGCGCCTGCTGCTCTGCGAGTTCCAGGCCGCGGTGCCGGTCGACGTGGTCGTCCGGACCCATCTGGCCGGGACGACGATCAACATCGGGGACCTGCTCTGGCATCCGGCGCTGCGGGCCGCGGATCTGACGGGGTACGCGGACGACCCGGACCCGGGCGCCCGGGCGCTGGTGCCGCTGGACCGCCGGGCCCCGGCCGGCCTGATCGAGCGGCTCAGCCACGACGCCGATCCCTGGGTGCGCTCCGCGGTGGCCGGCGACGGCCGGTTGTCCGCGGAGAGGGTGCTGGAGCTGTACGCGGACCCGGAGACCACTGCCGCGGCCTCTGCCAACCCACATCTTCCGGTCACGGTGATGGAACGGATCCTGGCCGAGGCGGACCACCTGAGCGGTCCACCCCGGCCATAGGAGACCGTGCCGGCGCCACATCGACGGGGGGACGACGGCGCCGGCACGGAGCTTTCAGGAGCCGGCGGTCGCGGTCGGTTTGAGGACCGAGCAGGTCTCGACGGCCTTCTTCACGGTCGTGTCCGAGGTGTCCAGGTTCGCGGTGTCGGTGACGCCGTTCTCCTTCAGGCAGTTGGTGTACGCGGCATTCGCCCCGTTGCCGCCGCCCTGCTGTCCGCCGCCGCCGTTGTTGCCGCCCCGGCCGGCGCCCATGCTCGGCTTGAGCGACGCGCACGCGGTCTGCGCCTTCTCCCAGGTCGCGTCGTCGACGCCCTCGGGCTGGCTCAGGCCGCCACCGCCGGGGAACCCGCCGCCACCGCGCTGGCCGGCGCTGCCGGACGGGCGGGGCTGGCCGGACGGCCGGGCGCCGCCGTCGCCGCCACCGGGACCGCCGGAGGGCATCGCGCCGCCGGACGGCATCGCGCCGGGCTGCCCGCCGTTGCCGCCGCCGGGACCACCGGACGGCAGGCTGATGGTGACACCGTTCTCGTTCAGGCAGGCGACGTACTCGGTGAAGGCGCTGTTGCCGCCGCCGTTCTGCCCGGTGGAGTCGCTCGCCGTGCTCTCCTCGTCCGTGCCTGCGCAGGCCGCCGTGAACAGCAGTGCCACGGAAGCGATGAGCAGGGCGGCGGCGCGGCGGTGCGCCTTCGAACTGACTAGCGGCACGATGTGTCTCCTGTTCGACCACGGTCTCGCCCCAGGCGGGCGCGACCGTGACAATCAAACGGTCGGACCTGTGCGCAACGTCGGTGGTTGCTAGGAGTTAGCTAAGAATGGTGATCATGGCTTCGAGCGAACTCCCAGGTGGGACCGAGCCCGCGGCGAGGACGGGTCGCCAGACTTGCCGCCCATGGGAGTTGCACTGGCCGGTCGCCGGCGTCTGATCTGGCTCGGCGTGTCGGTCGTCGTGCTCGCGTTGCTCGCCTTCGGCGTGGTGCGTGCGCTGACGGCCGGCGCCACGCGGGAGGAGTCGAAGGCGGCCGAGCCCGCCACGGTGGACAAGGGCGCGGTGACCACCGAGGTGGCCACCACCGGCACCCTGCAGCCGGCGCAGACGCGCAGCCTGTCGTTCGCGGTCAGCAGCACCGTGGAGACGGTCAAGGTGCGGGCCGGTTCGACGGTGGAGGCGGGTCAGGTGCTGGCCACCGTGGACGACACGGATGCCGCCGAGGCCGTCGAGGCGGCGGAGGACGCGCTCTCCGATGCGCGCGACGCGCTGGACGACGCGGAGGACGGTTCCGGCTCCACGTCGGCCGCCGGATCCTCGGGCTGCTCGGGGACCGACGTCGCTGCCGCGTACACCGCAAGCTCGGAAAGCCCCTCGCCCACCGCGACGGTGACCGCCTCGCCGACCCCCACCGTGACGGTGACCGCGACCGCGACGCCCACCGTGACCACGAAGGCGCCCGCCGCGACCACGAAGGCACCGGCCCCGACGACCAAGGCGCCGGCCCCGGGGAAGACCACCGGGTCGAGCGAGTGCACCTCCGGCGGAGGTGGCCAACAGGGCGGCGGTGGCAGCAGCGGTGGTGACGCGATCCTCACCGCCCAGCAGCGGGTGAACAAGGCCGAGGTGACCCTGGAGGAGGCGCAGGAGGCCCTGGAGGGGGCGACCATCACCGCGCCGATCGCCGGCAAGGTCCTCGCGGTCAGCGGCAAGGTCGGCAGCCAGGTCAGTTCCGGTTCGACCTTCGTCAGCCTCGCCGACGTGTACGACATGCAGATCAGCGCCGACTTCCCGGAGGCCGACGCGGATCGTCTGGAGGTCACCCAGAAGGCCGTGATCACGCTCGCCGACCGGGCGGGCGAGACGTTCGAGGCCACCGTGGTGCAGGTCGACCCGGTCGGTACGAGCGACGGCACCCTGACCCGGTTCGGCGTGGTGCTCTCCTTCGACACCGCGCCGGAGGAGTTGCTGGTCGGGCAGAGCGCCGCGGTCCGGGTCACCACCGGCAGCAAGGACGACGTGATCCGGGTGCCGAGCACCGCGGTGCACGACGTCGCCGGGGAGAACGGCACGGTCCTCAAGGACGGTGCGGAGACGAAGGTGACGATCGGCCTGCGCGGCGATCAGTACACCGAGGTGGCCTCCGGGCTCGCTGTCGGCGACGTGGTGGCGAAGTCGTGGTAGGCGTCTCAGCCTGTTCCTGATCCTTTCATAGCGAATTCAAAGAAAGCGCTGATAGTTCTCTACGGTGCTCTCCGAAACCCGCGGCAACGTGGCCCTCAGTGACTCTGCGGCGCGGCCGTCCCGCGTCCTCGTCGTCGACGACGAGCCGAACATCTCCGCGCTGCTCAGCGCGACGTTACGGCTCGTCGCCTTCGACGTCCGGGTCGCCGAGACCGGCCACAGCGCCCTGGTCGCGGTGAGTGAGTTCGAACCGGACCTGATCGTCCTGGACGTCATGCTCCCGGACGTGGACGGTCTCGAGGTGGCCCGGCGGCTGCGTGCCGCCGGGTCCCGGGTCCCGGTTCTGTTCCTCACGGCACGCGACGCGGTGGAGGATCGCATCCTGGGACTGTCGGCCGGCGCGGATGACTACGTCACCAAGCCGTTCAGTCTCGAGGAGGTCGTGCTACGGATACGCGCGATCCTGCGGCGCAGCCAGCCGGAGGAGCCGAAACCGGACACCGGGATCCTGCGGTACGCGGATCTCGAGCTGGACGAGGACGCCCACGAGGTACGCCGCGCGGGGCGGCTGATCGAGCTGTCCCCGACCGAGTTCAACCTGCTGCGCTACCTGATGATCAACTCGGGCCGGGTGGTCAGCAAGGCGCAGATCCTGGACCGGGTCTGGAAGTACGACTTCGGCGGCGACGGCCGCATCGTGGAGTCCTACGTCTACTACCTGCGCCGCAAGATCGACCGGACCGATCCGCCGCTGATCCACACGGTCCGCGGCGTGGGCTACGCCCTGAGGCTTCCGCGCGGCGAGGAGTAGTGCTGCGTCGCTGGCGGCACTGGACCCTGCGTTCTCGCCTCGTCCTGGTCGTCGGCGTCCTCAGCGCGGTCGCCCTGATCGTGGCGAACGTCGCCGGCGTGCTGCTGATCCGCAACTACCTGCAGGACCGGATCGACGAGCAGCTGCTCGGCATCAGCCGGCCGCTCTCCTCGGCCGAGCCGATGCCCGGCGGGTTCCTCCCGCGCAACCGTTTCCGGATCGGTCCGGACCAGGTGACGTACGCGTACCTGCCGGACGGCACCCTGGAGCCGGACCGCAGCTCCACCCCGAACGGCAGCCGCCCGGCCGCCCCCACGCTCGCGGAGGTGGCGGCCCGGGCGCTGAGCCCGGAGCCGTACACGATCGAGGCGCCGGACGGCACCGACTGGCGGGTGATCGCGGTGGGCCGTCCCGGCACCGGCGAGTACACCCTGGTCGGGTCGTCGCTGGTCGAGGTGCAGCAGACCACCGAACAGCTCCTGCTGATCGACGCCGGGGTGATGGTGCTGCTGCTGGGGCTGCTCGGTTCGGGCGCCGCGTTCGTGGTCCGGCTGGGGCTGCGCCCGCTCACCGAGATGGAACGTGCGGCGGCCGGCATCTCGGCCGGTGAGCTGTCGACCCGTGTCCCGACCGATCCGCACACCGAACCCGGCCGGCTCGGCCTGGCACTGAACGCGATGCTGGGCCGGATCGAGACCGAGATGGAGGCGCGGACCGCCTCCGAGAATCGGCTGCGTCAGTTCGTCGCGGACGCCTCGCACGAGTTGCGGACCCCGCTGACCTCGATCCGCGGGTTCGCCGAGCTGTACCGGCGCGGCGGGGCCGCGCCCGGACCGCAGCTGGACGAGACGATGGCCCGGATCGAGGGCGAGGCCGGCCGGATGGGCGTGCTGGTCGAGGACCTGCTGCGGCTGGCCCGGCTGGACCGGCAGCGCACCCTGGACCTGCGCCGGGTGGACCTGCTGGAGATCGCCGCGGACACCATCCGGGACGCGCACGCCCGCGTCCCGGACCGCCCGGTGCTGCTCTCCGGGCTCGACGACGACGAGGACACCTTCGAGCCGGCGACCGTGCTCGGCGACGACCACGGGCTGCGCCAGGTCGCCACCAACCTGGTGGCGAACGCGCTCAGCCACACGCCGGACGGGGCGCCCATCACGGTCCGGGTGGGCCTCGGGACGGTGACCGTCACGACGGGGGCGGTCCGTTCCGGCCCGGCTACCCTCAGTGAGGGCGAGTCGGCGGCGATCCTGGAGGTCGAGGACGGCGGCAAGGGCGTTCCGGCCGAACACGCGCACCGGGTCTTCGAACGCCTGTTCCGGGCCGATCCGAGTCGTACCCGTGCCAAAGGCGGAGGTTCCGGGCTTGGCCTGGCCATCGTGGCGGCGATCGTGCACGGTCACGGCGGCTGGGTCGAGTTGCACGAGACGCCCGGCGGCGGGGCCACCTTCCGGGTGATCCTCCCCGCCATTCGTGACGCCGTGTGAGGTTCCGAGCTGGCTCCCAGGTTCCGCCGAAGATCCTCCTAGGACGTGCCCCCAGAGTGTCGGCATGAAGGTACGTCTGAGCCGCCACCCGTCTCTGGTGGTCAACGCCGTGATCGGCGTCGCGCTCGTCGCCGGGGCGTTCGCGGTGTACGAGACATTCTCTGGAACCGACGACGGGACGGCCGCCGTGGCCTCGGAGAGGACGGTCACGGTACAACAGGGCACGGTCACCAAGACCGTGACCGCGGACGGCACGCTGGAGAGCGCGAGCACCGCCAGCGCCAGCTTCACCACGGGCGGCACGGTCACCGCGATCAGCGTGAAGGTCGGCGACAAGGTCAAGAAGGGTCAGGTCCTGGCGAAGGTCGACCCGGCCGCCGCGCAGCGGACCCTCGCCGCCGCGGAGGCCGACCTGGACGCCGCCCAGGACGCCCTGGACCGGGTCGAGGCCGCCGGTTCCGACACCGCGGACGCCGAGAACCAGGTGGACGAGGCCGAACTGGCCGTCGACGAGGCCCAGGCCGGGGTGGACGGCACCACGCTGACCGCCCCGATGGCCGGCACCGTCACCGCGGTCAGCGGCACCCTCGGCAGCTCCGCCTCCTCGTCCTCGGGCTCCTCCTCCGGCGGCAGCGGCTCCCAGGGAGGCGGCTCGTCCTCCTCCTCGTCGTCGTCCTCCAGCAGCAGCGGCTTCGTCGAGATCGCCGACCTGACCAAGATGCAGGTCTCCGCGGCCTTCGCCGAGGCGGACGCGACCAGTCTCAAGGAGAAGCAGGCCGCCACGGTCACCTGGAACGCGCTCAGCGGCGTCGAGCAGAGCGCCAGACTCGCCGCGATCGACCCGTCCGCGACCACCTCGAACAACGTCGTCACCTACGGCGTCACGCTCACCCTGGACAAGGTGCCGACCGGCGCGAAGGTCGGCCAGACCGTCTCGGTGTCGGTCACCACCGGCTCGGTGGAGAACGCCGTCTACGTCAACCCGGCGGCACTCACCACCGCCGGCAACCGGCACACCGTCACGGTCGTCGCGAACGGTGTCCAGGAGAGCCGCTCGGTGGAGATCGGCCTGGAGGGCGACTCGGCCACCGAGATCACGTCCGGTCTGACCGCGGGCGAGCAGGTCGTCGTCAAGACCACGTCCAGCAGCACCAGCGGGACCAGCGGCCAGATGGGCGGCGGCTTCGGCGGCATCAGCGGCGGGGGCGGCAACTTCGGTGGCGGCGGCGCCCCGGGCGGCGGCGGCGCGCAGGGCGGCGGTGGCGGTCGATGAGCCGTCCGGTCCTCGAGGTGCGAGACCTCAAGAAGATCTACGGTACGGGTGAGGCCACCGTGCACGCCCTCCGCGGCGTGTCACTGACCGTCCAGCGCGGCGACTACGCGGCCATCATGGGATCGTCGGGCTCCGGCAAGTCGACCCTGATGAACATCCTGGGCGCTCTCGACATCCCCAGCTCCGGCACGTACCACCTGGACGGGGTGGACGTCAGCCGGCTGTCCGACGCGCAGCTCGCCCTGGCCCGCAACCGCCTCATCGGGTTCATCTTCCAGTCGTTCAACCTGATCCCGCGGACCAGCGCGGTGGCCAACGTGGAGCTGCCGTTGGCGTACGCCGGCGTCAAGCCCAAGGAACGCCGGCGCCGCGCGATGGCAGCCCTGGACGTGGTCGGCCTCGCCGACCGGGCCGGACACGAACCCAACCAGCTCTCCGGCGGCCAGCAGCAGCGCGTCGCGGTGGCCCGGGCCCTGGTCACCGAACCGGCCCTGCTGCTCGCCGACGAACCCACCGGCAACCTGGACTCCAAGTCCACCGACGACGTGCTGCAGGTCTTCGACGACCTCAGCACGGCCGGCCGGACCATCGTCATCATCACCCACGAGGACGAGGTGGGCGCCCGCGCCAAGCGGCTGATCCGCCTGGTCGACGGCTCGATCGTCTCCGACGTACGCCAGTCGCCGCTGGACCGCCCGCCGGTCGGCGCGGCCGCGGCCGCCGCCGCGATGGCCCGCAACCACGGCCGCGCGGCGGTCTACTCCGGGGGACGGCACTCACAGTGAGCCTCTTCGAAGTCATCAGATTCGCGCTGCGCGGCCTGTCCGCCAACAAGCTGCGCAGCGCGCTCACCATGCTCGGCATCCTGATCGGCGTCGCCGCGGTGATCCTGCTGGTCGCGGTCGGCAACGGCTCGGCCAAGGCGATCAGCGACCGGATCGAGGCGCTCGGCACCAACACCATCACCGTGATGAGCACCGGCCGCGGCGGCTCCAGCAGCACCTCGCTCACCAAGGAGATGGCCGACGCGCTCGTCGACCCGGAACTCGCGCCGGCCGTCAAGTCGGTGTCACCAGTGGTCAGCGCGTCCTCGGCGACCATGACGTACGAGGGCAGCGACCACTCGGTCAGCTCGTTCGTCGGCACCACCCCGGCCTGGTTCGCCGCCTCCAGCACCCCGGTCGGCACCGGCAGCGCGTTCACCGAGGACGACGTGGACCAGGGCCGGCGGGTGGTGGTGATCGGGCAGACCGTGGCCGAGGAACTGTTCCCCGGCATCGACCCGATCGACAAGCAGGTCACCGTCGGCGGCGCCCTGTTCACCATCGTCGGTGTGCTGCAGGAGAAGAGCTCCACCGGGCAGCAGGACTCCAACGACACCGCGGTCGCCCCGCTCACCGCGGTCCAGCAGGTCCTCACCGGGTACGGCGCGCTCAGCTCGATCATCGTGGAGGCGGCCGACCCGGACGACGTCGACGCGGCGCAGGACCAGGTGGCCACGATCCTGGACCAGAAACTCGCCGTCGCCGACTCGTCGTCGTCCACGCCGTACCGCATCCAGAACGCCTCGTCGCTGCTGGAGACCCAGACCGAGACCGCGGACACCTTCACCACCCTGCTCGGGGCGGTGGCCGCGATCAGTCTGCTGGTCGGCGGCATCGGCATCACCAACATCATGCTGGTGACGGTCACCGAACGGACCCGGGAGATCGGCATCCGCAAGGCCCTCGGCGCGCCCCGCCGGGTGATCCTGACCCAGTTCCTGATCGAGGCGAGCCTGTTGAGCGTGATGGGCGGCGCCCTCGGGGTGGCCGCCGCGCTGATCGGCAGCCAATTCGAGATCGTCGGCGTGAAACCGGTGATCGTGCCCAGTTCCATCGGATACGCCGTGGGCGTCTCCATCGCCATCGGGCTCTTCTTCGGCGGCCTGCCCGCCGCCCGCGCCGCCCGGCTGCGGCCCATCGACGCGCTGCGTTACGAGTGAGGATCTGACTGTGAACCGGTTGAACGACGAGACCGCGGTCATCCCGGCCGTGCCCCGGTCCGAGGCCGAGGCCCACGAGGGCCTCTCCGCCGAACTGGCCGCCGCCGCCCCCAAACGCTGGTGGAACAAGGGCACCGTGGTGCTCGGCGTGGGCCTGCTGCTGATGGGCGGGTTCCTCGGCGGAGTCCAGGCCCAGAAACAGTGGGGTACGTCCTCCGCCAGCGCCGCGGGCCCCGGCGGGTCCGGGGGTGGACGCTCCGGCGGCTTCCCCAGCGGGATGAGTGCCAGCGGGGCGCCGGGTGGCGGCGGGTTCGGCCAGCAGCAGGCCGCGTCGTCGGACACCGCCGGCAAGGTCAAGCTGGTCAACGGCACCACGATCTATGTGGAGACCGAGGACGGCAGCGTCGTGACGGTCAAGACCGGCGCCGGTACGACCGTCTCCACGGCCGAGAAAGGCAAGCTCAGCGACGTCAAAGCCGGCGACTCGGTGACCGTCGAGGGCGACACCGCCGACGACGGCTCGGTCACCGCCACCACCGTGACGAAGAAGTGACCGATGTGATGTAACGAGAAAGGCATTGATGAGCGTCCCCGGCGAATCCTAGGCTGACACCTTCACTGACCTGGGAGGTGAGCGCGGCGCCCGCACTGCACGGCCGCGAAGCGCTGCTCGCGGCGATCGAGACCCGGCTCAGCGCCGGAGGCGGGGTGACCCTGCACGGTCCGCCCGGCATCGGCCGGACCGCGCTGCTCGACGCCGTCGCCGACACCGCCGCGGCGCGGGGGGAACTCGTCTTCCGCCTGCGCCCGGCCCGGGGCGAACGGGCCGTCGCGTACGCCGGGGCCGCCGACCTGGTCCGGCAGGCCCCGGCCGATGCGGTCGCCGCGCTGGCCCCCGCACCCCGGCACTCGCTCGCCGCGCTGGGCCAGGGCCGGCCACACCGCACCGGCGTGCCCGCCCTGGCCCGGCGACTGGTCCTCGCCGAACTGCTGGCCCACTGCGCCCGCCTCGCCCCGGTGCTGCTGGTCCTCGACGACGCCCAATGGCTCGACCCGGAATCCGCCGAACTGATCGGCTTCGCCATGCGGCGCCGCCCCGGCCCCCGGATCCGGGTGATCGCCGCCGAGCGCCGTCTCACCGCCGGCCGGCCCCGCGCCACCCGGCTGTGCCCGTCGCCCGTACTCGAGATCGAAGTACCGCCCCTGGACCCGGACGACCTGACCGCCCTGCTCGAAGCCCGCGGCCTGCCCTGCCGCACCGCCAGCCGACTGCACGAGGCCAGCGCCGGCAACCCGTTCCTGGCCCTGGCTCTCGGCGCCACCAGCGGCGCCGGCCCGGCCTGGCGACCATCCCCGCTCCCGGAGGCCGCCCGCGACCTGATCCGGGAACGCCTGCGCGCCCTCGGCGACGACGTCACCGCCACCCTGCTGGTCGCCGCGCTGGCCACCGAACCGACCACCACCCTGCTGCAGCGGGCCGGCCGGGCCGACGCCGCCCGCGAACTGCGCCTCGCCGCCGCGGCCGGGGTGGTGACCCTGACCGGCGAGGCGATCCGCTTCACCCCACCGCTGGTCGCCCGGGTCCTCGCCGACGAAACCCCGGCCGACACCCGCTCCCGGGTGCACACCGACCTGGCCGGGGCGGCCTTCGACCCGGTCGAGGCGCTACGGCACCGCGCCCTGCGGACATCCCGCCCGGACGCCGTGGTCGCCGTCGGGCTCGCCGACGCCGCCCGGCACAGTGCCGCCCGGGGCGCCGAACGTACCGCCGCGGAGCTCTACCTGCTCGCCGCCGACCGCAGCCCGCACACCCTCGCCGAGGAACGCCTCGACTGGCTGGTCGCCGCCGCCCGGACCGCCCTGACCGGCGGCGCCCCCGCCCTGGCCGGCCGGGCCGCCGAAGCCGTGATCGCCGCCGACTCGCCGGCCGGCCACCGGGTCCGTGCCCGGGTGGTGCTCATCGACCTGGCCGGGCAGGGCCTCGCCGACATGGGGGAGATGTTCGCCGCGGCCCTCGCCGAAGCCGGCGACGACCCGGCCCTGGGCGCCCCGGTCCGGCTCCGGCTCACCTGGGCCGCCTTCCTGGTCGGCGACCTCGACGGGGCAGCCGCCGAAGCGGCCCGCGCCCAGCAGGCCGCCCAGCAGGCCGACGACCCGACCACCCAGGCGATGGCGCTCAGCGTCCTCGCCCAGATCCAGCGCGTCCGCGGCGAACCCGCCTGGGACAAGACCCTCGCAACCGCCCGCGAGCTGCCGGCCACCCCGGCGCCCGACTGGCTGCACTACGGTCCGCAGTACATGGCGGCACGGTTCGCCCTCTTCGACGACCGGCTCGACGAGGCCCGCGCCGAACTGCTGACGCTGCTCGCAGTCGCCGAACACGACCGGGTCGGCGAGGCGCGGGTCGAGGTGCTTCGCAGCCTCTCCGAGGTGGCCACCCGGGCGGGCCGGTGCCAGGAGGCTCTGCGGTACGCGCACCGCGCCGTCCACGCGGCCGCGGCAGCCGGACTGAGCCCCGGCCCGACCTGGTACACCGCCGCGGTCGCCGAACTCGCCGGCGGCAGCCTCGGCGCGGCAGCAGGCTTCGCCCGGCGGGGCATCCGCGCCTCCGAACAGGAGGGTGACGGCCTCTACCTGCGCCGCCACCTGCACGCACTCGGCCAGGCCGAACTGCGCCTCGGCGAGACCAGGGCCGGGGTGGCCACCCTGCGCCGGCTGCGCGACCTAGAAGACGGCACCGGCAACGCCGACCCGATGATCGTACGCTGGCACGCCGACCTGGCCGGCGGACTGGCCGCCCTCGGCGAACACACCGAAGCCGCCGAGATCCTGGCCCGGGCCAGAGCCACCGCGGCACGCCTCGGCAGCATTCCGGCCCTGGCCGGATACCTGGACCGGGCCGACGCCATCGTCCGCTCCGAGTCCGGCCACCCCGACGACGCGGTGGCCCTGTCGACGGCAGCCGCCCGCCTGTTCGAACAGCTGCGCCAGCCGGTCGAGCAGGCGTACGCCCTCCTCGTCGCCGGCGGCGCCGAACGCCGCCGCCGCAGATACGCCGCCGCCCGCGTCGCCATCGGCGCCGCCCTGGCCATCTTCCTGGCCGCCGACGCCCGCCCCTGGGCCGAGGAGACCGAACGGGCACTGGCCCGCACCGAGGGCAGCTGGGCCCCCGAACAAGGCCTCACCTCGACCGAGCTGCGCATCGCCGGCATGGTCCGCGACGGCGCCAGCAACCGGGAGATCGCCAACCGGCTCTACCTGAGCGTGAAGACCGTCGAAGCCACCCTGACCCGGGTGTACCGCAAACTCGGGGTGCGCTCGCGTACCCAACTCTCGTCCAGGCTGGTGCTACTTGAGCCTTCCGACTGAGGCCGGGATCACTACCCGTAGTTGACCAGCGATTACGCGACGCAGAGTGACCCGGGTTACCGCTTTTCAGTGGTCGCGGTCACTTTTGGAGCGAAAGTTTTACCTGGTCGATTTGGGGATGACGGCGAAGACGTGGATTGTTGTCAGCGGAAGCGACGAGGCTTTCTCCGTCACTATCCGTCAAGGAGTGCCCCATGCAGTTCATCCGTGAAGCCCGCGCCGCCCTCGCCGACTACCGCGCCACCCGGCGCGCCCACCGCCGCCTGAGCGACGAGCTGGCCGCGTTCCGCACCGCTGCGGAACGTTCCGAACTCGACATGATGCTGAGCCGTCACACCGCCGAGGAGACCCGCGAAGTCCACGCGATCCTCAGCAGCCAGGACGCCGACCGCCGCTACTCGGCCGCCGGCTACCACGCCTGACCCCCGGCGCGGCGCCGCCCGCAGTTCGGGCTCAGCCCCGGGCGGCTAGGGCTCAGCCCCGGCAGTTCGGGATCGCCCCGGGCGGCTAAGTTCAGTCCCGGCAGCTCGGGCTCGCCCCCGGCAGCTTGGCTCACTTTCGGCAGCTCGGGCTCAGTGCCGTAGCGCGGGGTCGGCCCGCGCGATGCGGCACCGTCCCGCGAGCGGCATCACCCCAAAGTCGCAGTTCGTGGTTCTGGTCTCGCAGTTCGCGGCTCCGGTCTCGCAGTTCGCGGCTTGGTGTCGCCCGCCGTGGTTCGCGGCTCCATCCCCGGCAGTGCCGTCCCCGCATCACTCGTTCCCGCATCACATCCCCAAGCCCCGGGCCGAACGCCGACCCGGAGGGTCCACCGAGGAAGCAGCACCCGGTCCGTCCCCGGGCAGCCCTCGTGGCCGACCCGAAACCGCCCCTGGTGACTCACACACCAGGGGCGGTTTCGCGTCCCACCCCTCCCGCCCGACCGCGGTGAGCACCCCCGTTCTGGTGATCGGGTGTCCTGACCGTCTTTGCTGGTGGTGGGCGCTCCCGTTCTGGTGTTCGGGTGTGGCAGCCGCCCGTGTCGGCGGTGGGCGTCCCCGTTCTGGTGATCGGGTGCGCTGGCCATCCCGTTCGGGGCAGTGAATGCACCCGATCACGAGACCGGGTGCGCTCGACGTCTCAGTGGAGTGGTGAGAGCGCCCCATGCCGTTTTGGGGTCCGCAGCCGTCCTTTTCCGCGGTGGGCGTCCCCGGTCCCGTGATCGGGTGTCGGAGCCGTCATTTTCGGGTTGGTGGGCGTACCCGAATCCGTGATCGGGTGCGTTCGTCGTCCCGTTTGGCTGGTGGGCGCACCCGATGCCGCTTCGGGTGCGGTTACCGTCTTTACGGGCGGTGAGTGCACCCGGTTTCGTGATCGGGTGCTGTGGGCGTTCTCGCCGGTGGTGGGAGCCCCCGGTCGGGTGATCGGGTGTCACGGCCGTTCTTCGTGATGTGGTGAGCGTCCCCGGTTCCGTGATCGGGTGCGCTTACTGCCGGGTCGGGTTGGTGAATGCACCCGATCACGAGACCGGGGACGCTCACGGTCCTGACGAGGTGGTGAGTGCACCCGATGCCGCTTTGGGGGCGGTGACCGTCTTTGGGGGCTGTCGGGTTACCTGTTTGCGTGATCGGGTGCCGTTGCCGCCTTGTCCGGGGTGGTGACCGGCTCCGTGGTCGGGTGCGGGGACCGCCTTGACCGGGATGGTGAGCATCCCCGGTTTCGTGGTCGGGTGCGGGACTGCCTGACCTGGGGGTGGGAGGTGGGCAGCCGTGGGTAGCTCGGGGACCGGGTGGTGCGGTTGTGGTGGGTGTGGCTCGTACCCCCGAAGGAGAAGGAGGCCCGGGCAGGGTGCCCGGACCTCCTGGGGTGAGGAACGACGGTGGGGCGAGGTACGACGATGGGGAAGTAACGACGGTGGGGTTGAGGAACGACGATGGGGTTGAGGAACGACGGTGGGGAAGTAACGACGGTGGGGTTGAGGAACGACGGTGGGGGAGTCAGGTCGTCAGCGGTCGGCCGGCTCGGAGTTCGGGTTGGCCTTCAGGCTGCCGGGGTGGGCCTTCGCGGTCGGGTCGTTTCGGGTTTTGAGCAGGCTCGCCACCGTGGTGACGATCAGGATGCCGATGATGACGCTGAGCGAGACCGGGGTGCTCACCTCGGGGACGGCGTCGCTGATGTCCTTGTGGCCCCAGTGCAGTATCAGCTTGACGCCGATGAAGGCCAGGATGATCGACAGGCCGGTGGAGAGGTAGACGAGGCGGTCGAGTAGGCCCTTCACCAGGAAGAACAGGGCTCGCAGGCCGAGGAGGGCGAAGGCGTTGGCGACGAAGACGATGTACGCCTCCTCGGTGACGCCGAAGACCGCCGGGATCGAGTCGAGGGCGAACAGCAGGTCGGTGCCGCCGATGGCGAGCAGGACCAGGAACAGGGGCGTGACGACGCGTTTGCCGTCGACGCGCGTGATCATTTTGCCGTCGATGTACTCCTCGTGGACCGGGAGGAAGCGGCGGGCGGTCTTGACCAGGCCGTTCTCCTGGACGTCGGGGTCCTCGTCGCGGTGGCGGAAGAGTTGCACCGCGGTGTAGAGCAGGATCAGCCCGAAGATCAGGAACATGAAGCTGAACGCGTTGAGCAGGGCGGCGCCGAGCACGATGAAGATGACCCGCAGCACCAGGGCGATGATGATGCCGAAGGTGAGCACCTCCTGCTGGTACCTCTCGGGCACCGCGAAGGTGGTCATGATGATCACGAAGACGAAGAGGTTGTCGACGGACAGGCTCTTCTCGACGATGTATCCGGCGAAGTATTCGGTGCCGTAGTCCCAGCCGGCGATGCTCGCGAAGACGACGCCGAAGAGCAGCGCGACGGTGATGTAGAAGATTGACCATGCGGCGGCTTCCTTGAAGCCGACGACATGCGGACGGAGCACCCCGAGAGTCAAATCGAGGGCGAGCAGGGCGACGATGACCCCGATGGTCACGATCCACCCGAGCGCGGAGACCTCTAGCATGCTTTCAAGATTCCCTGAAGATCCTGCAAGCATGCTGAGGAATCGGGCGGGTTTCTCGATTCTTTCCTATCAGGAAACCCTCAGCTGTATCTGCTTGGCGTGCCTTTACGAGGCCAGGAACGATCTTTTCGCCAGGCCCATCCAGAAGCCGTCGATCGGCTGTTCGGGGGCCTGCTCGGGGTTGCCGGAGGCACCGAGCGTGAGGAACATCGGCGAGAAGTGCTCGACGGTCGGGTGGGCGTAGGGCATGCCGGGGGCGCGGTCGCGGAAGTCGGCCAGTTCGTCGACGGCGCCGCGGGCCAGCGTCTCGGCGGCCCAGGCGTCGAATTCGCGGGACCAGCCGGGTGCGGCGGCGTCCGGGCGCCAGTCGCGCAGGAACGGCAGGCCGTGGGTGGTGAAGCCGGAGCCGATGATCAGCACGCCCTCGTCGCGCAGCGGGGCCAGCCGGCGGCCCAGTTCGAGCAGTCTGTCCGGCTCGTCGGTGGGCAGGGACATCTGCAGCACCGGGATGTCGGCCTCCGGGTACATCACGGTGAGCGGCACGTATGCGCCGTGGTCGAGGCCCCGGTCGGTGCGGGTGACGGTCTCGCCGTCGGGCATCAGCGCGGCCACCTGGCCGGCCAGTTCGGGTGCTCCCGGCGCGCGGTATTGCACCTGGTAGTAGCGCTGGGCGAAGCCGCCGAAGTCGTAGACCAGCGGGACTGTCTCGGTGGCGCCGAGCATCAGTGGCGCCGACTCCCAGTGTGCGGAGGCCATCAGGATGGCCGTCGGCCGGGGGAGTGCGGCCGCGAGGTCGCGCAGTTGCGCCGTCCAGGTGGGGTCGTCCACCAGGGGCGGGGCGCCGTGGCTGAGGAAGAGAGCGGGCATCCGCACGAGGGCCTCCGTTGAAACTTCAACTAAATCCGTCACCACCGTACGCCCAAAATGCTTGATCCGTCAACTAGTTACTCTGAGTATTCGATCATGGGAGCGCGCCCATAGTCGGGTCAAATGTCGGTCAATATCGATACGTGGAGATTGTTAAGTCTCTTTGCCGACACCCGAAGCGCTCAATCTTTATTGATCAACGCTCAAACTCCCTGATGGGGGGCGTGATCGAATTGGTTCACAATGGAGTCCACATTTGACTGAGGAGCGTGTTGCGCGCGGCGCGCGGAGCTGGCAGGCTACTGCGGGTTGCGCCCGGGGGAGCGCTTCGTAATTGCTTCGTGGCACGTCACCATCATTACTGTCGGTGAACTTCGCGGGCATTTCCCAAGGCGTCGAGAGGAGAACCTGCCGTGGCGTCGCCGCCGCAGCTACCACCCGCGGACGATCTCTACCTCACCGCTCACGACACCCCCAAGGGCAAGGCTCTGCTGTCCCCGGCCACGCTCGGTCTCGGACTCGGCGCCGCCCTGCTCGGTGAGCTGATGCTCTGGCGCCGCGTCGATCTGGTCGACACCGACCTGGTGGTCATCGACGAGCGCCCGACCGGCGACGCCGCCACCAGCGCGGTGCTCGAGCAGCTGCGCCGCGAGGCCGGTCAGCACGGGGTCCGCAACTGGCTCGCCTACCTCTCCACCGGCATCGCCACCGACCTCGTCGAGCGCCGTCTCGCCCGGGTCGGCCTGATCCAGCGGGTGGAGAAACGCGGTCTGCTCGGCGGGACCAAGGTCTCCTTCGTGCCGGCCGACTCGATGACGGCCGGCTGGCCGGCCACCCGCATCCGCACCAAGGCCTCCCGCGACGAGTCCCTCGACGTGGCCGACCTGCTCCTCGCCGGGCTGATCCTCGCCACCGGTCTCGACCAGCACGTGCTGGCCACCCTCAACGCCCGGGACCGGGCCCGGCTCTTCGACCAGTTCCGCCGCCTCTTCCCGGCGATGCTGCAACAGCTCGTCGCGCAGGCGGAGGCGGCCGTGGGCGACGCCGTCATGGCACGGCGCGCCTGACCCACCCCACCCCTAGAGAAACATTCACAACTGGAGAACGCGTGTCCACGACCGCAACCCAATCCCCGGCCCCGGGGAGCCAGCTCACCGACGCGCTGGCCCGGGACCGTCTCGGTGTCGCCTCCGTCGTCTTCTTCGTCATGTCGGCGGCCGCCCCGCTGACCGTGGTCGCCGGGGTCGTCCCCACCGGCCTCGCGGTCACCGGGCTGACCGGCATCGCCATCGCGTTCATCGCCGTCGCCCTGGTTCTCGCGATCTTCGCGGTCGGCTACGTGGCGATGGCCCGGCACATCTCCAACGCGGGCGCCTTCTACGCGTACGTGTCGCGCGGGCTGGGCCGCCCGCTCGGTGTCGGCGCGTCGTGGGTGGCGCTGCTGGCGTACAACATGTTCCAGGTCGCCTCGTACGGCGGTTTCGGCGCCATCGCCCAGCCGCTGTTCCTGGACTGGTTCGGCCTGGACGTGCAGTGGTGGGCGCTCGCCCTGGTCACCTGGGCGCTGGTCGCGATCCTCGGGGTCCGCGACGTCGCCGTCAACGGCAAGGTCCTGGCCACCCTGCTGGTCGCCGAGATCGCGCTGACCGTGGTGTTCGCGGTCGCCGAGATCGGCGCGGACGGTTTCACCGCCTCGGCCGCCCCGCTCGACCCCGGCACCCTGGTCGGCGCCGGCTCCGGCGCGCTGCTGGTCATGGCGATCACCGGCTTCGTCGGCTTCGAGCAGTCGGTGGTGTTCAGCGAGGAGTCCCGCGACCCGCGGCGTACCGTCTCCCGGGCCACCTACATCGCCATCGCCCTGATCGCCGTCCTGTACGCGTTCGCCTCCTGGGCGATGATCTCCGCGGCCGGCGCCGACCAGGTCGTGGCGCGGGCCGGCGAGGAGGGCCCGGAGCTCTTCTTCAACCTGGCCTCCGGGCAGCTGGGCAGCGCCGCCCTGCACCTGGGCCACGCGCTCTTCCTCACCTCGCTGATCGCCGCGATGATCTCGTTCCACAACATCATCTCGCGGTACATGTTCTCGCTGGGCCGGGAGGGCGTGCTCCCGCGCACCTTCGGCAAGACCGTGCCCGGCACCGGCGCCCCCAAGAACGGCTCGCTCGCCCAGTCGGCCCTCGGCCTGATCGTCATCGTGCTCTACGCGGTGATGGGCTGGGACCCGCTGGTCCAGCTCTTCTTCTGGGGCGGCACCGGCGGCGGCCTCGGCGTGCTGCTGCTCGTCACGATCACCGCGTTCGCCGTGATCGGTTACTTCGCCCGTAACCCCCAGGGTGAGGACGTCCTGCACCGGGTCGTCGCCCCGGTGATCGGCGCGATCCTGCTGCTGGTCATGTCGTACCTGGCGCTGTCCAACATCGCCCTGCTGCTCGGCGTCGAGCCCGGCAGCACCCCGGCGCTGGCGGTGCCCGGCTCGTTCGGGCTGCTCTTCGTCGCCGGCGTCCTCTGGGCGCTCTACCTGCGCGGGGCCCGCCCGAACGTGTACGAGGGCATCGGCCTCGGCGCCCGCAGCGCCACCACCGGCGGCGGTGGCTTCGCGGCCGCCCTGAACGAGCCGGACGGCCGGCGATGAGCGAACCGGTGATCCGGCGGGCCCGCCGGGACGAGATCCCGGCGGTCGGCGCGCACATCTCGCACTCCTTCGACGACCTGGCGGCGGACGCGTACCTCGTCCCGGTGCCGGCCGACCGCAAGCGGGTGATGGGCGAGTTCTTCGCGCTGGAGAGTGAGACGGCTTTCGCGTACGGGCGGGTCGAGGTCATCGACCACGAGGACGGCGGGTACGCGGCCGCCGCGGTGTGGTTCGACCGGGTCGGCGAGCTGCCCGAACCGGACGGGTACTCCGACCGGCTCACCGCGCTGGCCGGCGAGCACGTCGACCGGTTCGGCGCGCTCGGCGAGCTCTTCGAGAAGAACCACCCCACCGAGCAGCACTGGCACCTGGCGTTCCTCGCGGTCCGGCCCGGTGAGCAGGGCCGTGGGCTGGGCGGCCGGCTGATGGACAACGTGCACCGCGACCTGGACGAGCGGGGCGTGGACGCGTACCTGGAGGCGACCAACCCGAACAACGTGCGGCTCTACAAGCGGCACGGTTATGCCGAGATGGACCCGTTCGAGATCTACCTGCCGGACGGCACGCCGTTCTACCGGATGTGGCGCAGGGCAGCCTGAGGCACGCCGCGCTCTTGACGCTCCGCCGTCCCGTCGTTACACCTGACGGGGTGGCGGAGCGTCCCTATGAGGTCGTGGTGTCGCCGGAGAGTGCCGGGTGGGGGCACGCCGGTCTGCGGGTGGTGCGCCTGCCGGTCGGCGGCCGGGTCCGGTTCGGCACCGGGCCGGACGAGATGCTGGTGCTGCCGCTGGCCGGCGGCTGCGACGTGGCCTGTGACGACGAGCGCCTGACGCTCACCGGTCGACGATCGGTGTTCTCCCGGGTGACCGATTTCGCCTATCTGCCGCGGGACACCACGGTCATTCTGCGCGCGCCGGTCGGCGGACGGTTCGCGTTGCCGTCGGCCCGCGCCGGCCGGGTGCTGCCGTTCCGCTACGGACCGGCCGAGGAGGTGCCGGTCGAGATCCGCGGCGCCGGCCCGGCCGGCCGCCAGATCAACCGGTTGTGTACGCCGGAGAGCTTCGAGGCCGACTCCTTGATCGCCTGTGAGGTGCTGGTCCCGGGCGGCCACTGGTCGTCGTACCCGCCGCACGAGCACGACCAGGAGGAGATCTACTACTTCGAGGTGGCCGGAGCCGGTTGTGGGTATCACCGGACCGGGGAGACCTGTTCGGTGGTGCGGACCGGGGACGTGGCACTCGTGCGGGAGGGCCCGCACGGTCCGGCGATGGCCTCCCCGGGGTACGACCTGTATCACCTCAACGTGCTGGCCGGTGCCGGTGAGCGGCGGTGTCTGTACCGTGACGATCCGGCGTACGGCGTGATCCCTCCGGATCGGCGGGGCGGCTCTCGGCTCCCGCTGACCTCGGTGACGGAGAAGCGCCGGGTCGATCCGATCAAGGATTTAAACTGATCAACACCGGCTTGACATCGGGAGTACATATGAGAAGAGGATTCCTCGCCGTCGGCGCGGCGACGGTTCTGCTGCTCGCCGCCTGCAGCAGCGGCGGGCGCGAGGCCACCGAGGAGGACGGCGCCTCGGGCGGCAACGCCCCGGGCAGTTCCGGATACACCATCGCGTTCATCACGCACGAGACGCCCGGCGACACCTTCTGGGACAAGGTCCGGGCCGGGGCCGAGCAGGCCGCCAAGGACGAGGGCGTCACGCTGAAATACTCGAACGACCCGGACGCCGGCAAGCAGGCGGTGCTGATCCAGCAGGCGGTCGACTCCAAGGTGCAGGGCATCGCCACCACCCTGGTCACCCCGGATGCGCTGGCCGGCTCGGTCAAGGCGGCCGGCGCGGCGGGCATCCCGGTCGTCGGTCTCAACGCCGGCATCGACCAGTACAAGGACCTCGGCGCGCTGATGTACTTCGGCTCGGACGACACCGTCGCCGGCGAGAGCATCGGCGAGCGGATCGCGGCGGCCGGGGCGAAGCACCCGCTGTGTGTGATCCACCAGCAGGGTTCGGTCTCCCTCGAGGCCCGCTGTGCCGGTGTCCGGGCGAAGGTGCCGGGCACGGAGAACCTGCAGGTCAACGGGGCCGACGACGCGGCCGTGGTCAGCGCGCTGCAGGCCAAGCTGGCGCAGGACAAGACGATCGACTACGTGGTGACGCTGGGCGCCCCGATCGCGCTGGACACCGTGCAGGCCAAGGAGCAGGCGGCCAGCACCGCGAAGGTGGCCACCTTCGACCTGAACGCGGAGACGGCCAAGGCGGTCAAGGCGGGCACCATCGAGTTCGCGGTGGACCAGCAGCCGTACGCGCAGGGCTACCTGGCGGTGTCGTCGCTCTACCTGTACCTGAAGAACGGCAACGACATCGGCGGCGGCGGTCCGACGCTGACCGGCCCGTCGTACGTCGACGCGAGCAACATCGACAAGATCCTGCCGTTCACCGAGAAGAACACCCGGTGACCAGGAGTCCGGTCCGGCTGCTCGCCCGTCCCGAGGTCGGCGCGCTGGTCGCCGCTCTGGCGATCTTCGCGTTCTTCCTGGCGGTGGCGCCCGCGTTCCGGTCCACCGGCGCGCTGTTCACCGTGCTCTACCAGGCGTCGACGATCGGGATCGTGGCGGTCGGCGTCGGGCTGCTCATGATCGGCGGCGAGTTCGACCTGTCGGCCGGGGTCGTCGTGACCACGGCCGGTCTGGTCAACTCGTTGTTCTGCTGGTGGTTCGGGGTGAACCTGTGGGTGGGTGCGCTGCTCTCCCTGCTGGTCTGCCTGGCTATCGGCTTCCTCAACGGGTGGCTGGTGATGCGGACCGGCATCCCGAGCTTCCTGATCACGCTGGGCACGTTCTTCGTGCTCCAGGGCGTCAACCTGGGTGTCACGAAACTGGTCACCGGTTCGGTGGCCAGCGCGAACATCGCCGACATCGACGGTTTCCGCTCGTTGCAGGCGGTCTTCGCCGGAAACTTCGGCATCGGTGGCGTGACCGTGTGGACGACGGTGCTCTTCTGGGTGCTGTTCGTGGCGGTCGCCGCGTGGATCCTGCACCGGACCCGCCCCGGGAACTGGATCTACGCGGTGGGCGGAGCGCCGGAGAGCGCCCGCGCGGTGGGTGTGCCGGTCGTGCGTACCAAGATCATGCTTTTCATGTCGGTGTCTTTTCTGGGCTGGTTCGTCGGGATGCACACCCTCTACCGGTTCAACACCCTGCAGGCCGGCAACGGTGTGGGCAACGAATTCATCTACATCATCGCCGCGGTGGTCGGCGGGACCCTGCTCACCGGTGGGTTCGGCAACGCCATCGGGGTGGCGTTCGGCGCCTTCATCTTCGGCATGACCAACCTGGGCATCGTCTACGCCGGGTGGGACCCGAACTGGTTCAAGGCCTTCCTCGGCGTGATGCTGCTGCTCGCCGTGTCGGTCAACCTCTACGCCCGGAAATGGGGGTCCCGGTGATCGAACTGGCCGGCGTGGGCAAGAGTTACGGCCCGATCAGCGCCCTGCGGGACGTCTCGCTGACGGTCGACGCCGGGTCGGTGACCTGCGTTCTCGGCGACAACGGTGCGGGCAAGTCCACCCTGATCAAGATCATGTCGGGGTTGCATCCGCACAGCGAGGGCACGCTGACCGTCGACGGCACCGCGCGCGTCTTCGGCTCCCCGCGTGAGGCGCTCGACCTCGGCATCGCCACCGTCTACCAGGACCTCGCGGTGGCGCCGCTGATGGAGGTGTGGCGCAACTTCTTCCTCGGCTCCGAGCTGACCGGCGGGCGGTTTCCGTTCGCCGGCCTGCGGATCAAGGAGATGCGGCGGATCACCGACGCCGCGCTGCGCGACATGGGCATCGAGATCGACGACATCGACCGCCCGATCGGCACCCTCTCCGGCGGTCAGCGTCAGGGCGTGGCGATCGCCCGGGCGGTGCACTTCGGCGCCCGGGTACTGATTCTCGACGAGCCGACCGCGGCGCTCGGCGTGAAGCAGTCCGGCGCGGTGCTCAAGCAGATCGCGGCGGCCCGTGACCGGGGCCTGGGCGTCGTGTTCATCACCCACAACCCGCACCACGCCTACCTGGTCGGAGACCACTTCGTGGTGCTCAAGCTGGGTGCGGCGGTGCTCGACGCGCGGCGTGCCGAGGTCACCCTGGAGGAGTTGACCCTCCAGATGTCCGGCGGCGACGAGCTGCAGAGTCTCTCCGAGGAGCTGTCCCGCCCCTCGTAGGACCGACGTCTCGGGCCCGCCTTCTCCAAGGCGGGCCCGAGACCTTTCGTCAGCGTGCCGGAACAGCCAGGATCTGACCGGGAATGATCCGGTCCGGGTTGGACAGGACGTCCCGGTTCAGTGCGAAGATCTCCGGCCAGCGGTTCGGATCGCCCAGCTCGGCACGCGCGATCCCGCTCAGCGTGTCGCCGCGCTTGACGGTGTGCAGGCGCGGAACCGGTCCGGACGGCCGGGCCGGCGGCAGCACGAACACCTGACCCGGGAAGATCCGGTTCGGGTCGCGGATCGCCGACCGGTTCAACAGGAAGATCTCCGTCCAGCGGTTGCCGTCGCCCAGCTCCCGCTCGGCGATCCGGAACAGGCTGTCACCCGCCTTGACGGTGTACGTCCGCGGCGGCTGCGTCGCCCCCGGCAGCACCCCGGCCAGCCGCAGCAGGTCGGCCAGCTCGAACGTGCCCGCCTTCGCCGACGGCAGGGTCGGCTGCCAGGACGGCACCTTCAGGATCGAGTCCTCGCTGCGCCGCACCAGCCCGACCAGCACCTCCGCGACCAGCGTGCTGCCCACCGGCCCGAGACGCGCGCCGTCGTGGAAGTGCTTCGCCTCGGCGAGCACGTAGTACCAGAGCGGGGTGCGGGTCTCGAAACCGCCGGCGGTCAGGGCCGCGGCCTGGTCACCGCCGCCGGACGCCGCCAGCACGTCGTCCTTGCTCAGAACCGCGAGACCCAGGTGGTGCGCCAGGGCCTGGCCGGTGGGCAGGCGCAGGCGATAACCCCGCAACAGATTGCGTACGGCCAGACGAGCCGCCAGATCCGGCGTCTCCGTCTGGCCGTCCACGGTCTGGAGGGCGAACAGGGCCTGGTTGCCGACCCGGGCGAGACTGGTGTCGATCTTGCGAGCCTTCTGGGCCCGGTCACCGATGATCCGTTCCCACTGGATGATCCAGTTGTCCGGAAGAGTGTCGGACCCGCCCAGCTGCCCGCCCAGCGCGGTGAAGGTGAACAGCAGCTGCAGCGACGCGCGCGGGAAGTTCAGGTTGAAGTCGTAGCTGCCCCGCACCATCGAGTGCCCGAACCGGTAGGCGCCGACCGAGAACTCCAGCGGCATGAAGAACGACGGGGAGAACGGGTCGTACCAGCGGTTGCCCTTCTTCACGATGTCGTCGACGATCCCCGGCTCACAGACGAGCCGGAGGAAGTCGCGCACCACGATGTGCTGGTAGTGCTGGCGCAGCACCCGCCGGGCCCCCTCGAAGGAGAGACCGGTGTCGACGAGCCGGTTGTGCGCCTTGAGGAAGGCGACGTGCAGTTGCGCGATGATCAGGTTCTCGTCGTTGCGCGGATCGCCGATCAGGGCCGCCCGGTCGTGTTCGATGTCCGCGCTGCGCCCCTCCCGGGGCAGGTCGTTGTCCCGGCCCTTGTCCGGGACCGGCTTGGTGACCCCGGTGTCGGCCCCGGCGTCGGCGACCGGGCCGACCAGCAGCTTGTTGCGGTTCGCCGGGTCACGCGGGGCGGGCTCGCCGTACACGCTGTCCAGGTCCAGGGTGGCGGTCCGGCGGTTGCGCAGCGCCTTGCGGACCAGCGCCTGCGGCAGCGGCGACATCGCCGGGTCGAGCAGCTCCCTCATGGTGCCCGAACCCGGTTGCTGGATCTCCAGCGTGATGTCGTGGTCGACGAACTGCCCGAAATAGGTGTACGCCGCCGGAATCGGGCTGTCCGGCCCGGTGTCCGGGTCGGCCATCGCGGTGCCCAGCGCGGCGAGCCGGGCCGGGGTCTGAGCGGTCTGCTCGACGAGGTTGGCCTCGTCGTCCTGCAGTCCTGGGAACAGCAGGTCGAACCTTCCTGTCGGCGGTGGGCCGGAGAGCGCGAACAGCAACGGTGCCCGGGTGCTGAGATCGGCGAGGTCGTCGCGGGCGGCGTTGATCTGGTCCTCGGTGATGGGGCGCCCGTGTGGGAGACGCGGCATGGTGGAACCCTTCCCTGCGGAGACGGCAGGGCCGGCGAGACGGCGTCGCGACGGCCGGGGGGCCCACGAACGGTGCTCTGCGGGTCACGCTAGGCAGCCGGGTCAAGAGATGGAGACGGGTGCCCGACACACCGGGGTGCCGTTTCTGCCGATGGGTGCTGCTTCTCGTCGCCGGGTGCTGCTTTCGTCGATGTGGTGCTGCTTTTCGTCAATGGGGTGCTGCTTTTGTCAACGGGTGCGCAGGCCGTCGAAGGCCAGGGTGGTGACCATGGCGGCGATGGTCTCCGGGGCGCCGCGATCCGGGCGATACCACTCGACCAGCGAGTTGACCATGCCGAACAGCAGGCGGGCGGCGACCGCCGGATCGACGTCGGCCCGGACGCCGCCCTCGGACTGGGCCTCGCGGACCAGGTCGGTGACGCTCCGGTCGAACTCGCGGCGCCGGGCCAGGGCGTGCAGCTCCGCCTCGGTGTTGCCGTGCACCCTCAGCAGCAGGGTGACGAACTCCAGTCGCCCGGCGAGGACCAGCACACTGCGGCGGATCAGGTCCTCCAGCCGGGCGGCGGCGGGGGCGGCGGTGGCGCGTACCTCGGCGGCGGCCTCCTCCAGGCCGCCCAGTGCCCGGTCCACCGCCATCGTCAGCAGCTGCTCCTTGCCGCTGACATGGTGGTAGAGGGCCGACTTGGTGATGCCCAGCGACTCGGCGATGTCGAACATGCTGGTGGCGTCGTACCCGTGGGTGTTGAAGAGGCGGACCGCGGCGGCCAGCACGGCGTCGAGGTCGTGGCCGGGCCGGCCACGTCGCCGTGTTGTCGGAGTTTCCACAGGCTGAATCTACCGGGACTTGAAATACTGACCGTGCGGTTGGTAAATAAGAGGGGAGCTGTTTCTTCGTGTGCTCCCTGCTTGTGTGCTCCCTGTTCGTGTTGTTCCGGCTCGTGTTGTTCCGGCTCGTGTTGTCCCTGCCTGTCGCCGTCGCATCGGAGCGAAGATGACGAACCCCGCAGAGCTCTACCGCACCCACCGTGAGCTGCTGGACCGCGCTGTTCAGGCGGCGGCGGAGCGGGACTTCTGGTCGGCCTTCCCGGAGTCGCCGAGCAAATCGGTCTACGGCGAACAGGCCGCGCCGGCCGGCGAGCGCGCGTTCACCGCGCTGCTCGGCAAACCCTTCCCGATCGAGGTTCCCGGCGCCTCCGGCAGCGTCACCACCGAGCGCTCCCCGTGGGGGCTCGAGCTCGGCGTCAGCTATCCACGGGCCGATCCGCTCGCCCTGATCGCGGCGGCCCGTGCAGCCGTCCCCGGCTGGCGAGCCGCCGGACCCGAGGGCCGCGCCGGGGTGGCCGCCGAGATCCTGCGCCGGATCAACGCCGCGACGTTCACGATGGCCCATGCCGTGCAGCACACCACCGGGCAGGCGTTCGTGATGGCGTTCCAGGCCGGCGGGACCCATGCCCAGGACAGAGGCCTCGAGGCCGTGGCGGTGGCCCTCGCGGCGGCACGGCGTACCCCCGCGGTGTCGGCCTGGGCCAAACCGCAACGCGGCGCCGACCCCCTCAGCCTGACCAAGACCGCGACCATGGTGGGCCGCGGCGTCGCCGTGGTGATCGGCTGCACCACCTTCCCCACCTGGAACAGCTATCCCGGCCTCTTCGCGAGCCTGGTCACCGGCAATCCGGTGATCGTGAAACCGCACCCCGGCGCGGTGCTGCCGCTGGCCCTGACCGTCAAGATCTGCCGGGAGGTGCTGGCCGAGGCGGGGCAGAACCCGGACGTGGTGACGCTGGCGGCCGAGGAGCCCGGCGACGGCATCGCGGCGACCCTGGCCACCCACCCCGACGTGCGGATCGTGGACTTCACCGGGTCCAGCGAGTTCGGCGACTGGCTGGAGGCCAACGCGCGGCAGGCCGTCGTCTACACCGAGAAGGCCGGGCTCAACACGGTGATCCTCGATTCCACCGCGGACTACCGCGGTCTGCTGCGCAACCTGGCGTTCTCGTTGTCGCTCTACAGCGGCCAGATGTGCACCACCCCGCAAAACCTGCTGATCCCCCGGGACGGCATCACCACCGACGCCGGTCGGCGCACCCCCGACGAGTTCGGCGCCGACCTGGCCGCGGCGCTCGGCAAGCTGCTCGGTGATCCGGCGCGGGCGGCGGGCACGCTCGGGGCGATCGTCAACGACGGGGTGCTGTCCCGGCTCGGCGAGGCGTCCGCGACCCATCCGGCGCTGCACCCGTCGGCGGCCGTCGACGACCGGCAGTTCCCCGGCGCGACGATCCGCACCCCGCTGGTGGCGCGGCTCGACGCGGCCGACGAGAAGGTCTACACCCGGGAGTGGTTCGGGCCGGTGTCCTTCCTGGTCACCACCGACTCCACCGAGCACAGCCTGCAGATCTTCACCGAGACGGTCCGCACGCACGGCGCGCTGACCGCCCTCGTGCACACGACGTCCCCCCAGGTGATCGAGGCGGCCCGCGAGGCGGCGCTGGACGCCGGGGTGCACCTCTCGGAGAACCTGACGGGCGGCGTCTTCGTCAACCAGACCGCGGCCTTCAGCGACCTGCACGGCACCGGGGCCAACCCGGCGGCCACGGCGGCGCTGACCGACGAGGCGTTCGTGACCGGCCGGTTCTTCACGTTGCAGTCACGCCGGCACGGGGATCCGGCATGACTGTCTTCGAGCGGGCCCTGGCCCGGGACCAGCGGATCGAACCGCGGGACACGATGCCGGACGCCTACCGCGCGACGATGATCCGGCAGATCGCCCAGCACGCCCACTCCGAGATCATCGGCATGCAGCCGGAGGGCGAGTGGATCACCCGGGCGCCCAGCCTGCGGCGCAAGGCGATCCTGCTCGCCAAGGTGCAGGACGAGGCCGGCCACGGGCTGTACCTGTATTCGGCGGCCGAGACCCTCGGCGCGGACCGCGGCGACCTGACCCGGCGGCTCATCGAGGGCCGGCAGAAATACTCGTCGATCTTCAACTATCCGACGCTGACCTTCGCCGACGTGGGCGTGATCGGCTGGCTGGTCGACGGGGCCGCGATCTGCAACCAGGTGCCGCTCTGCCGCAGCTCCTACGGGCCGTATGCCCGGGCCATGATCCGGATCTGCAAGGAGGAGTCGTTCCACCAGCGCCAGGGCTACGAGTTGCTGACCACGATGATGGGCGGCACCGCGCAGCAGCGGGCGATGGTGCAGGACGCGGTCGACCGGTGGTGGTGGCCCTCGCTGATGATGTTCGGCCCGCCGGACGGCGCCTCACCGAACACCGCCCAGTCGATGGCCTGGAAGATCAAGCGGCACACCAACGACGAGTTGCGGCAGCGGTTCGTCGACATGACGGTGCCGCAGGCGTCCGCGCTCGGTGTGACACTGCCCGACCCGGAGCTGCGGTGGAACGAGGCCCGGGGACAGCACGACTTCGGCGCGCCGGACTGGGACGAGCTCAAGCGGGTGATCTCCGGGGACGGGCCGCTCAACCACCAGCGTCTCGCACGGCGGCGGCAGGCCGATGCCGACGGGGCCTGGGTGCGGGAGGCCGCGGCGGCGCACGCGGCCCGGTCATCGTCAGGGGGGACCACATGAAACACGAGTGGCCGTTGTTCGAGGTGTTCGTGCGGGCCAAGCGGGGGCTCAACCACGTGCACGTGGGGTCGCTGCGGGCCGCCGACCACGAGATGGCGCTGCACCACGCACGGGACCTCTACACCCGGCGCAACGAGGGCGTCAGCATCTGGGTGGCCCGCTCCGACCAGATCGCCGCCACCGATCCGGACGAGAAACCGGCGTTCTTCGAGCCCAGCGGCGACAAGGCCTACCGGCATCCGACCCACTACGTCATCGCCGACTCCGTTCCGCACATCTGACATGGGATTCGACGACGCGTACGACGCGCTCACCGACCACGACGACGACAGCCGCTGGGCCTACGGGACGGGGTTCACCGACCCGCTCGCCGGGGTGCCCGCGGACGTGCCGGACGGGGTCTCCCGCGCCGACCTGGCGACATACGCCCTGATGCTCGGCGACGACGCGCTGATCCTGTCGCACCGGCTGCAGCAGTGGGTGACCCGGGCGCCGGAACTCGAGGACGAACTCGCGCTGGCGAACATCGCCCTGGACCTGCTCGGGCAGGCTCGGCTGCTGCTCTCCCGGGCGGCGGCGGTGGCGGGCACCGGCAGCGAGGACACCCTGGCGTTCGGACGGTCGGCGGCCGAGTTCCACCACGTACGCCTGGTGGAGCGGGCCGACGCGGACTTCGCGCAGTTGGTCGGGCGGCTCCTGGTGTTCGCCACGTGGCGGCTGGCGCTGCTCGACCGGCTGACCGCCTCCCGGGACCCGGTGCTCGCGGCGGTCGCGGCGAAAGGCGTCAAAGAGGTCACCTACCACCGGGACTACGCAGCGCAGTGGGTGGTGCGGCTCGGTGACGGGACCGCTGTGTCGCGGGAGCGGATGGTGGCGGCGGTGTCGACGTTGCGGCCGTTCCTCGGGGAGTTGTTCGTGGCCGGCGAGGTGGAGTCCCGGTTGGGCGCGGGTGGGGTCGCGGTCGATCCGGGCGAGGTGCTGGCGGAGTGTCGCGCGGTGTTCCGGCAGGTTCTGGCGGCGGCGACGCTTGATCCGGATGGTCTTGACCCGGGTGACGGTGATCCGGGTGGGACCGGGCGAGACGGGGGTGAGCGGGCCGACCTGGTGGCGATTCTTGAGGAGATGCAGGGGTTCGCCCGGTCGGTGCCGGGAGGTGTGTGGTGAACGGTGCGGTCTCCGCGGACCGGGTGGTGGCGGGGGTGGTGGACCCGGAGCTGCCGATGGTGACGCTCGTCGAACTGGGCGTGGTGCGCGAGGTCACTACGGAACGGGAGCGGGTCGTCGTGACCGTCACGCCCACCTACTCGGGGTGCCCGGCCATGGAGGTGATCCGGGCGGACATCCGGGCGGCCCTCGAGCAGAGCGGATTCACGGGGGCGGTGGTGCGTACCCGGCTGGCGCCCGCCTGGACCACCGACTGGATCAGCGCCTCCGGGAAACGGAAACTCGCCGCGGCGGGCATCGTCCCGCCCGGGCCTGCGCCCCGGCGGGCAAGCGGTCCGGTGCCGTTGACCCTGAGGGTGCGACCGCCGGCTGTCGCGTGTCCCCGGTGCGGGGCGGCGGAGAGCGAACTGATCACCCGGTTCGGGGCGACCGCCTGCCGGGAGCTGCGGCGATGCCCGGACTGCCGGGAGCCCTTCGAACACATGAAGGAGATCTGAGGTGGCGGCCCGGGGATTCCATCCGCTGACGGTGGCGGCGATCGACCGGCTGTGCGCCGACGCGGTGGCGGTGACCTTCGCGGTGCCCGGCGAGCTGCGGGAGACCTTCACGTTCCGGCCGGGACAGTCGCTGACCGTGCGGCGCGGCGAGGAACGCCGGACATATTCGATCTGCGCGGCGGCGGGGTCGGCGCCGCGGATCGGGGTACGGGAGGTGCCGGGCGGGCGGATCTCCGGGTGGCTCGTGCGCGAACTCCGGGTGGGGGACGTGGTGGAGGTGGCGCCGCCGGCGGGGACGTTCACCCCGGATGTGGCGGGGGGCGGGCGGCATGTGCTGATCGCGGCGGGGTCGGGGATCACGCCGGTGCTGTCCATCGCGGCCTCGTTGCTGGAGTCGGCATCCGTGGCGACCTCCACGTCTTCCGGGGCGGCTTCGCCGGAGTCGTTTTCGCCGGGGGTGGCCGTTACTGATCAGCCCGCGGTGCAGGTTTCCCTGTTCTACGGGAATCGGCGGGCGGACACCGTGATGTTCGGTGAAGAACTGGCCGACCTCAAGGACCGTCATCCGGACCGGCTGGAGATCGTGCACGTGCTGTCACGGGAGCCGCGGGAGAGCGAACTGTTCAGCGGGCGGCTCGATGCCGAGCGGCTGGGCGTGCTCCTGCCGCTGATGGTCGACGTTTCGGCCGTCGACCACTGGTGGCTGTGCGGACCGTACGCGATGGTGACCGACGCCGCGACGGTGCTGGCCGCGGCCGGGGTCGACGCGGAACGGGTGCACCGGGAACTGTTCTGGGTGGACGAGGCACCACCCGAACCGGTCCGCCCCGAGGATCGGGTGATCACCGGTGGGTGCGAGGTGACCGTGCTGCTGGACGGCCGGTCGACGAGCGTACCGGTCGAACCCGGGACGACCGTCCTCGACGGCGCGCAGCGTGCCCGGCCGGACCTGCCGTTCGCGTGCAAGGGCGGCGTGTGCGGGACGTGCCGCGCCAAACTGGTCGACGGCGAGGTGACGATGCGGCGCAACTTCGCTCTGGAGGAGGCGGAGCTCGCCGCCGGCTTCGTGCTGACCTGCCAGTCCGTGCCCACTTCCGCAAAGGTGGTCGTCGACTTCGACCAGTGACCCTCATACTGTCGGGCTTCGGGCTCGGCATCATGAGTGGTGCGTGGATCCCCGCCTGCCGGCAGCGATGAGTGACTTTGGATCTCGCCAGTCTGAGACGCCCACCGGCATCGGGGTCCGCCGGTGGTCAGCCCATGGCGATCCAGACGTCGTCCAGGTCGCCGTGGAACTGGTCGTTGTCGCCGTGGGCGCTCTTGCCGCCGATGCTGAGCGGGTCGTCGTTGGTGATGCTGAGGGCGGCGGGCACGGCCACGCTGCCGCGCGGGTTACCGTCGATCAGGACGGTCAGGGTGCCGGCGTCGCGGCGGCATTCCAGACGGTGCCAGCCGCCGTCGGCCACGCCCAGGTCGGCGACCGCGATGCGTACCCGGCGGTCCGCGTCGCCGACCAGGACGCAGCTCGGGTGGCCGGCCCGGCCGTCGACCTGCAGCTTGTACTGGCTTCCTTCGGCGGAATAGCCTTTCTGCAGGATGTTCTGGCCGTTGCTGGTGTTCCGCGGGGAGAGCCGGACCATCGCGCCGAACCGCAGGTTCTGCCGTCCCGGATTCAGCTTGTCCTTCGCCGGGGCCCGCAGGACCAGGCGCGGGCACGGTTCGGTGGTGCACGGGTCGGGGAAGCGGACGGCGTGGCCGCCGTCGCGGGCCACGAAAGCCGGCTTGGCGCGGTTGCCGGCCACCGGCTGGAGGTGCTGGGCGTTGCCGGTCAGGTCGGTCCAGGCCAGAGGCGGGACACCGTCGAAGGCGTACCGGGCCATGGTCACCGGCGGGGGCGTGGCGGGCGCCGGGCTCGACGGCACCACCCAGACGGTGCGGCGGGCGGTGTCCGGGCGCACGACGGTGGCGGTGGCCAGGGCGGCGATACCGAGGGCGGCGAGCACCCCGAGGAGTGCGGTTCGGGGAGCAGACACGTCAGAACAAACGGATCTGCGCCCGCTCGGATTCGGCCGAAAAAGCCTAAAAAGATGAAAAAACCGGAATCTCCAGCCTGTGCCGGAGATCTATGACCGCTTTTGATAGCTACGAGCTACGAGCTACGAGCTACGAGCTACGAGCTACGAGCTACGAGCTACGAGCTACGAGCTACGAGCTACGAGCTACGAGCTACGAGCTACGAGCTACGAGCTACGTGGTCTCTGGTCGTGTGGCTATGGGGGCGAACGGTGGGCGCCATGACGACTCGACTGTAGCGCCCGCGGAACCGTACGGAACGGAACCGGCGGCCCGGTGCGGAACGGGAGCCGGGCCGCCGGGAGGGAGGGAGGGAGGGAGGGAGGGAGGGAGGGCGTGCCTCAGGATTTGAGCTTGGCCAGCGCGAAGATCTGGCTCTCCGGCGGGGTCCCGGCCGGCGTGAACTCCACCGTCTTGATGCTCTCCACGTGGAAACCGTGGCGTTCCAACAGGGCCGCCAGGTCCGGTTCCAGATAGCCGGACACCTTCACCGGCACGCCCAGGAATTCGACCGGCGCGCTGTCCAGGTCGAAGTTGACCATGCCGATGGCGAGGTGGCCGTCCGGCTGCAGCCAGCGTGCCACCTTCGCGATCGTCGTCTCGATGTCGGCGCGGCTCAGCATCAGCAGGGAGAAGAACGCCGTCACCGCGGCGAACCCGCCCCGGTCCGCGCCGAAGTCGTCCGGCAGCGCGGCGAAGTCGGCGTGGACGAACTCCGCCTCCGGCACCTGGGCCCGGGCCAGCGCCAGCATCCCCTGGGAGATGTCGACACCCACTACCTGGTGATCGGACGCGGTCAGGATGGCGGCGGTCGGTACGCCGGTCCCGCAGCCCAGGTCGAGCACCGTCGACGCGGGCGGCAGCAGGTCGGCGAGCTGGGACACGAGGGCGTTCTGGAAGGGGTTATGACTGTGTTCGTTCTGATAAAGCTCGGCTAGCTGATCGAAAACCTCCATGCTCAGCGACCGTAGCCCACCACGGTCCACCGTGGAAGATCAATCGAAGTGTGTGATGCCTTCCGCCGCGATCCGCGCGTCCAGCAGGGTACGGTCCAGGTTCGCGCAGATCACGATCGACGCCCCGGCGGTCAGTGGGGACATCAGCCAGGTCAACGGCTCCTCGGAGGCTGTCGCGTCGATCAGCAGCCGGTCGCCCGGCCCGATACCGCGGTTCCGGGCCACTTCGGCGGCGACCACGCCGTACTCGCCGTAGGTGGTGCCGTCGACCGTCGCCACCTCGCGCAGGCCCACACCGTCGGCCGGTGGGGGCGTGCCGAGGTGGTCGCGGACCACCGCCGGGAAGTCGCGGTAGCCGTGCGGCACGTCCGGTGTCGGCGCGCCGTGCGGGGCCAGTCCGAGGACGAATCGGTGCGGCGCCTCCGGCACGTCCTCCAGCCAACTGCCGACCCGGCGCCGTTCGACGAACACCGCGTCCAGTGGCGGTCCGGTGTCCGGGGCCAGCCCGGCGGTGCTCCAGCCGCGGAACGCGACCTCGATGCCGGCCGCCCAGGCGCCGAGCAGCACCGCGGCGGTCTGCCAGTGCGGCGGGAGCAAGACGCCGGCGCGGCTGCCGCGGGCCAGGCCGCACTCGGCGGTGAGCAGCGCGGCCGTGGCGGCCGTCCAGGAGCCCAGCTCTCCGGCGGTGAGCCCGGAGCGTTCCCCGGTTGCGTCGTCGTAGTACGTGATCAGTTCGTGGCTCATCGCGACCACACGATAGCGCCGCCGTGGCCGGGCGGGAATCACTCGTGGCGGGGATCAGGCGGCGTCGATCCGGATCCGGTCCCGGGCGGCTGTCGCGTACTGGGCGAGCAGATGCACGGTGCGCGGGCCGGCCTGTCCGTCGACGGGCAGGCCGGTGCGCTCCTGGAAGTAGCGCACCGCCTCGGCCAGTTCGGCGTCGTCCGGCCCGATCGTCACCCCGAGCGTGGCGAACAGTGCCCGCAGCTCGTCCGGATCCGCGGACGGCGCGGTCTCGCCCCATCCGATCAGGCCGCCGACGGCGCTGCCGACCACGGTGAGCATTCCTCGTGCGGACATCGCGACCTCCTTGATGCTGTTGGTGCTCTCCAGCATCGCGACAGGTTCTGTGCCCGGCATCTGACATTGGTCTCTACCCGCTGTGCGTTACTCCCTCTTTCAGCCGATGCGCGGATCGGCTATAGCGGGCTGTCAGCCCACGCGCAGGGAGCGCACAGCATGATCACCGGGAGTAGTGCGACCCCAGTTGGTGATCAGGGCGGCCCAGGTCAGCGGCCCCGCCTCCGCGCCGGGCTGACCCGGGCCCGCGGCGGGCTCCCGGTGCTCACCGGGAGCCGACGTGCGGATCGCCGGCGGCCCGGTGACGGTGGGGCCGAACGGGCGGCGTTCGACCAGGGTACGGGAGGTGTGGGGGAGTTCGGAGGACACGACGTTCGAGACGTGGGGCGAGAACACCCGGACGACCCTAGACCTCGCTGACGGACACGCCGTGCGGCGCGCCGAAGCCACTCGGATGGGCGACCAGCGCCACACAGCGAAGTCACAGAGCGTTCACCGGTCGGCGACAATCTCGGGGCGCACTGTCGTTCTCATGACCGACCTGCTGACGCGCCCCACCGGCAACGCCCCTCGCACCGAGTACTCGGTGGCCGACCTGCCGCCGCTCCCGCCGACCCACATCCCCCCGATGATGGTCCGGCCGCCCCGCGACCCCCGCTGGAAGCGCCGTCTCGCCGGCGGCGCCGCGGTGCTGGTGCTGGTGGCCGGCGGTGGCAGCGCCGGAGCGTACGCCACCGACCGCTACCTGGACGGCAGGGCCGCGCAGGCTTCCGTCGCGGGCACCACGGCGGGTGCGGTGACCGAGGGTACCGACCTCGCCCCGATCGTGGCGAAGGTGCAGCCCAGCATCGTGACCGTGCTGGTCGACGGCGCCCAGTCCTCGTCGCTCGGTTCCGGTGTGGTGCTCAGCGCGGACGGCATGATCCTCACCAACAACCATGTGATCGCCGAGGACGGTTCGGTCAGTGTCCGGTTGTCGACGGGTGAGACCGTGCCGGCGACCGTGGTGGCCACCGACACCACGCACGATCTGGCGCTGGTGCAGGCGACCGGTCTGTCCGGTCTGACGCCGGCAACGTTCGGTGCCGACGACAGCGTCGCGGTCGGTGACACGGTGCTGGCGTTCGGCGCGCCGCTGGGCCTGGAGGGCACCGTCACCTCGGGCATCGTGTCCGCTTTCGACCGTAGCCTGGACACCGGCGACGAGCAGCTCTCCGGCCTGATGCAGACGGACGCCGCGATCAACCAGGGCAACTCCGGCGGCGCGCTGGTCGACATGTCCGGCAAGGTGGTCGGCATCAACGTCGCCATCGCCACGTCGGGCGACAGCACCGGCAGCGTCGGTCTCGGCTTCGCGATCCCGTCGGACACCGTCACCAGCGTCGTCCGCAAGCTCGTCGCGCAGATCAACACCACCAATTGACCGGCGTAACTGCCCCAGTCCTTCTTTGCCGGGTACGCCGAAAGCCCACTCCCGTCCCCGCCACCACCCCGAGCCCCCCGGAGCCGAGCCCCCCGGAGCCGAGCCCTCGGAGCCGAGCCCCGCACGCCGAGTCCGGGCGCCGAGAGCGTCCGAACCGCACCATCGCCGAAAGCTGCGTGCCGAGTTCGGGCGTTGTGGACGCCCGAACTCGCCACAGCGGTGCCAGAGTGCAGCGGTGCCAGAGTGCAGCGGTGCCAGAGTGCAGCAGTGCCAGAGTGCAGCGGCGGCAGAGTGCAGCGGCGGCAGAGCACAGCGGCGGGACGGAGGCCGGTGAACCGGAGGGGTCAGCCGGCCAGGTGGCCCCAGCGGGATTCCAGGTCGGACCAGGTGCCCTGGTCCTCGGCGTGGCCGCCGATCAGCACGACCACCTTGTCGGCCTGGGCCAGCGCGGCCCGTTTCGACGTGGAGCCGACGACCGTGACGCCGTGCGAGCGCAGCGCCCGCCACAGCGCCAGCTCCGTCGTCACGTCCAGGGCGGACGAGACGTCGTCGGCGATCAGCAGTTCGGTGCGTGGGGCGAGGGCCCGTGCCAGCGCCAGCCGCTGCAGCTGACCGCCGGAGAGCCGGGTGCCCTTGTGGCCGATCAGCAGTTGCAGGCCGCCGCCGGCCGCGGCCAGGTCGTGTTCCAGTTGGGCGACCGACACCGCGTCGGCCGCGTCCACCTCGTGGCCCAGCTGGATGTTCTCGGCGACCGTGCCGGACAGCACCCGCGGCAACTGGGCCACGTAGCCGACCTGGTTGGGGCGCAGGAAGAGTTCCGGGTTGCGGACCTGTTCCCCGTTCCACTGCAGGTCGCCGGTGTGGTGCACGATCCCGGCCAGCGCCCGCAGCAGTGACGACTTGCCCGAGCCGACCGGGCCGACCACGAGCACCAGCTGACCGCGTTCGACGGTCAGGTCCACGTCGCGGACGCCGAGCGCGCCGTTCTCGTGGACCGCGCTGAACCGTCCGAGGCGCAGGGTGCGCAGCGGCTGCCGGGACGAGCCCTCGGGGGCGGGTGCGGTGCCTTCGGCGATGTCCACGCCGGGGACGTCCGACGAATACTCCGAGACGCCGGTCATGGCCACCGTCCGGCGGGTCCACACCTTCGCCGACGGGTAGTGCGACACCAGTGACGCCGTCGTCCACGCGAACCAGCGGGCCGAGCCCAGTGTGGAGACCGCGATCAGCGCCGCCGCCGCGGACAGCCCACCGGACAGGTAGAGCGCCCACACCCCGATCGGCAGCAGGCCGCTGGCGATGGACGGCGTCGACCGTGCCCACACCTGGATGGCGATCTCCCGGCGTTGCAGTTCGCTGCGGGTCGTGTCGAGGCCGGCCAGGTGGGCCAGCACCGGTTCGGTGGCGCCGGCCAGTTTGACCGTGCGCGCCGCGGACAGCGACGACACCAGTGCGGTGGCGAACGCCGCCCGGGCCGCGACGGTCTTGCGGGCCGCCTGCTCCAGCCGGGGGCCGAACAGGGTCGCGGCCAGACCGGAGACCAGCATGGTGCCGAGGAAGAACATCGCCGGGACCACCGACTGCGAGGCCGCGGTCATCGCGACCACGGTGAACAGGGCCACGCCGTTGTCGATCAGGTTGTCGGCGAGCATGACCACCCGCTCGGTGTCGCCGCCCTGGGCCACCACCTCGGCCGGGGTGTGCTTGCTGACCCGGCGCGGGCCGACCTGGCCGTTGACCAGGCGCAGGCTGATCCGCAGCATCTGCCGGACCCACCACTCCGGGAACCAGGCCCCGGTGTAGAACAGCGTCGGGATCAGCAGGATCAGCGCGGCGGCGATCCCGGCCGCCGGGTGGAGCGGGTTGCCGACGCCGTCGACCACGTCGGCCCAGAGCAGCGGCAGGATCGCGCCGTCCAGTCCGAACAGCACCATCAGCACGAAGAAGCCGACCGCGCCCAGACCGTAGCGGGGGTCGTTGGTGGCCAGCCGGGCGATCTCGCGCATGGTGCGGGCCGGCGGCGGGGCCGGCAGTGGCGGCGGCTCCACCGTGGGCAGGGGCCGGGCCAGCGCGTCCAGTCCCGTCTCTGCCGGCTGCGGGCCGGCCAGGGTGTCCCGTCCCAGTTCGGTCCGCAGGGCGGCATCCCAGTCGCCGCCGGAGACCAGCGGGACGCCGCCCGGGGACGACGTGCCCGGCGAGATGGTGCCCGGCGAGGAGGCGCCCGGGGAGGAGGCGCCCGGCGAGGAGGCGCCTGGTGCACTGTCCGCCACGGTGGCCGGCGACGGGACGGCGAGGGCACTGCTCGCCATCAGCTCGGCGAAGCGGCGGGACTCGCGCAGCGGGCCCTGTTCGAGGACGGCGCCGTCGGCGAGCACGATCACCTCGTCGCAGCGCTGCACCGAGGAGAGCCGGTGTGCCACGATCACGCCGATCCGGCCCTCGAGGAGCCGGTCGGTGGCCCGCTGCACCCAGGACTCGGTGACCGGGTCCATCCGGGCGGTGGCCTCGTCGAGGATCACCACTTGCGGGGCGCGGACCAGGATCCGGGCGAACGCCACCAGCTGTTCCTGGCCGGCTGAGAGCTTGTGGCCGCTCTCGCCGAGCCGGGTGTCCAGGCCGTCGGGCAGGCCGGCCGCCCAGCCGGTCAGGCCCAGCTCGTCGAGGGCGGCACCGGCCCGGGGCAGCAGCTCCGGGTCGAACAGGGCGATGTTCTCCGCCAGGGTGCCGGCCAGGATCTCGGTGCGCTGCGGGACGATCGCGGTCCACCGGCGCAGGCCCTCGACGCCGATGTCGTTGATGTCGACGTCGCCGAGGAAGACCGTGCCGCGGGGCACGTCGACCGCCCGGGTCAGCACCTTGGCCAGGGTGGACTTGCCGGAGCCGGTGCGCCCGATCAGTGCGTAGGACCGGCCGCGGGCGAAGGTGGCGCTGACGTCGCGCAGCGCCGCCGGGCGGCCGGAGTCGGCGTTGCCGTAGTGGAACGTCAGGCCGCGGACGACCAGGTCGCCGTCGGCCGGCGGGACACCGTCGACGGGTTCCTGCGGCACCGCGCTGAGCAACTGCACCCGGCCCCAGGCGCCCAGCGCGTTCTGCAGCTCGGGGACCATCCGGGTGACGTGTTCGAGGGTGCCGCCGAAACCGAGGGCGAGCAGCCAGACCGCGGTCAGCCGGGCGGTGCCCAGGTGGCCGGTGGCCAGCGCCCACGCGCCGCCGACCACCAGGCCGGCGATCAGCATGCGGGTGATCGCGCCGGCGGTCATCGTGATCCGGGACGCGGAGCGCCAGACCCGGCGGCCCCGGGCCAGCACCTCGGCGGCCCGTTCGGCGAAAAGGCGGCGCACGTAGGGCGCGGCCAGACTGGTCCGGACGTCGTCCTGCCCGTGCACCGCCTCCTCCATCACGGCCGCGAGGTCGGACCAGGCCTCCTCCTCGGCGATGCGGATCGGGCCGATCCGTTGCACCGGTTTGTTCATCACCGCGAAGAGCAGGACACAGACCGCGATCATGGCGAGGGCGGCGGGCCACCAGACGAAGAACGTGGTGGCGATCGAGAGGGTGGCGACGGCGAGCGACTGGGCCAGGCGGACGCCGGCGTTGCGCAGCTCGGAGCCGACCTGGTAGACGTCGGAGTCGATGCGGTCGAGCAGCTCGCCGACCGGGGTGCTCTCCAGGGTCGGGATGTCCTGACCGAAGGCGACCCGGTTGAGCCGTCGCCGGGCCCGGGCCGCCCAGTCGGCGGTCAGGCGGGCCGCCACCAGGCCGACCGCGACGTCGCTGAGCACCGCGGCGACCAGCGCGACCGCCAGCACGGTGAACAGGGTGGCGGATCGGTCGACCAGCACCGGGCCGGCCAGCGCCAACGAGGCGGCTGAACCGGTGGCGCCGATCACGATCAGGATCGCGGTGATCGTGGTGCGACGTGGGCTGGTGGCCCATAGGTCGCGAAGCAGGCGCATGACAGGGTCCTCCGGCGGGGATGAGAGGCGGTGCCCTCATCCTGCTCGGCCGCCGGAGGACCGCTCAACCGGTTTATTCCCGGCTTTTCACCCGGCGCGCAGGGTCAGCAGCGTGATTTCGGCCGGTGCGAAGATGCGGAACGGCGGGCCCCAGAACCCGGTGCCCCGCGACGTGTAGAGCTGGGTGCGCTCGGAATGCCGGGACAGGCCCTGCAACGCCGGCTGGTCCAGCCGGACCAGATAGTGGAACGGCCACATCTGGCCGCCGTGCGTGTGCCCGGACAACTGCAGGTCGACGCCGTGCGCGACGGCGCCGCCGATCTGGGCCGGCTGGTGCGCCAGCAGCAGGATCGGCAGGTCCGGGTCGGCGCCGGCCAGCGCCGCCTCGTGGTCGGCGTGGTGCCCCGGCAGGCCGGAACCGGCCGCCGTCCGGTCGTCGACCCCGGCCACCACGAGCGAGTCGCCGCCCCGGGTCACCACGATGTGCCGATTGTGCAGGGCGTCCCAGCCGAGCCTCGTCATGTGCTCGACCCAGCCGAGGGCGCCGCTGTAGTACTCGTGGTTGCCGGTGACGTAGACCCGGGCGTGCTTCGCCTCGATGTCGGCGAGCGGGGCGGCCATCGAGAGCCGCTGCGCCACCTCGCCGTCGGCGATGTCACCGGTGTGCGCCACCACGTCCGGCTCGAGGGAGTTGACCACCTCGGTCACCCCCTGCGACCACCGCGTCCGGTCGATCGGGCCGTAGTGCGTGTCGGTGATCAGCACCACCTTGAGACCGTCGAGGCCGGCACCCAGACGGTCGATCGTGACGTCCACCCGGCGGACGCGGGCGACACGCATCGCTTCCGCGTACCCCCACAGGAGCAGGGGGATCGCGATCAGGAGGACCACCGCGGCGATCACCCGGGAGCGCAGCGGATCGGCCACCCCGGCCAGGCGCAGGGCCAGGCCGGCGACCTGACCGATCACCGACCAGGTGAACAGCACCCAGGCGACACCGAGCGTGGTGTCCGCCACCCGGGACGCGGCGTCGCTGTGCGCGGCGCCGTGCCCGCGCATCATCAGCACCGGGAAACCCGCCGCGGCCAGCACGAACAGGGCGGTGCCCGCCGCGAACACCGGGACCGGCCAGTCGCCGGACCAGACCAGCGTCGCCCACGGCACGCCGAACAGCAGCAGCACCACCGCGACCAGAACCACACCGAAACCGGCGGCACGCGACGCGCGCCCGCGCGGCTCGACCTCGACCGCCTCACCCACAGACATGAGCGCAAGCATGCCACCGCCGTGTGACAGAAGCCTTACGGGTACGTCGGATCGAGGACTCCCCGGTCGTCCCGGCCGTCGGGGCGGCGCAGCCTGGGGAGGCATCGACCACACGGGGGACACGGATGAACGGGCATTCGGGTCCGGTCGGGCTTCTCGCCGCGGTGCTGGCGCTCGCGCCGGCCGGCGCCGGTGAGACGTCCGGGCCGGGCTTCGCGGGGGTGACGGTGGCGACCGGTCTGTCCGGTCCGCGGGGGCTGGCGTTCGGTGAGTCCGGCGAGCTGTACGTGGCCGAGCGCACCGGGGTCGGCGTCGTCGGGTTCGACCGTTCCGGCCCGGCGCCGCCGTCGTGGTCGGCGGTCGCGGCCCGGGAGGCGGCCGACCCGCTGACGGCCGCCGGTCCGCGACGCGGCCGGGTCGAGGTGACGGCGGGGACGGTGTTCCGGGTGGGTGTCCGGGGGCGGCTGACCGTCGTCGCGCGTGCCCCGGCCGGTGCGGTGGCGGTGGCGCAGGCGCCGGACGGCTCGGTCGTGGTGGCCGCGGCGACGAGGGTCTGGCGGATCGAAGCCGGTGCACCGCCGCGCGTCCTCGCGGACGGTTTCCGGTCGATCGTGGATCTGGCCTGCTCTCCGGAGGGGGTGCTCTACGTCCTGGACAGCACGGCTCTGCTGGCCGTCGGCCCGGGTGGGCGGCGGACGACGGTGGCGTCCACCGGACTGGTGTCGCCGGGCGGGCTGGCGGTCCGGGGGCGGTTCGCCTACGTGACGGTGTGTGCCGGTTGTCCGGTCGGTGGCACGGTCGTCCGCATTCCCCGATAGGTCAGCGGGGCACCGATCGGCCGGCGTGGGGGGCGGTGAGTCGCGATACGGCCGGTGGGCGCGCTGCGGCCTCGGCCCGGCACGTGGTCGCGGGCAGCCACGGGCGGTGCGGGTGGAGCAGAGGGCACGGGCGGGGCGGTTCGGCGCGTACCCCCGAAGGAAGCGGGGGAGGGGGTCCTGGCCGGACCCCCATCCATGGCTCAGGAGTTGAGCAGGCCCAGGCGCAGGCCGGCGACGCCCGCGGGGGAGAGGGGACGGGCGGTGGCGCGGCGCAGGTCGGTGCGGACCGAGTCGGGGAGTTCGTCACCGAGGGTGCAGAGCGCCGGGTAGAGGTCCAGGACCTGGCGGTGCGAGAGGGCTCCGGCACCGATGAGCAGGCCGTTGAGGGCGATCGGGCTGGTGGCGAGTTCGGCGCAGAGTTCGGAGCGCCACGCCGGGTCGTGCACGTGGTCGGCGAACTCGCGGGCGATCCGGTTGCCGGACGGCGCGCGCAGGCCGAGGGAGGTCTGCCGGAAGCGGGCGACCGAGGGGGCCAGCCGGCAGGCTATGCCGAGGCGGCGGGCCAGCTGGGGTACGGTCAGGACCTCCAGGCCCTTGGCGCAGCGCTCGCACAGCCGTTCGTAGGTCTTGGCGTGGATCACCGAGGCGGGCCGCTGGCAGGCGCCGTCGAGGCCGCAGATCGGGTCGAGGATCACCTCGGTGAGGGTGCCCTCGTGGTCGAAGCGGCCGACGGCGAAATAGGTCGCCGGCGCGGTGCGGTAATGGGCCAGGGCGGCACGGGCGCTGACGTAACCGTCGGCGTCGACGCCGATGCGTGGCACACCACTGTCGGTGTGCAGTTGGATGAGCCGGAACATGGTGCGCGCTCCCCGAGGTTAGAGCGGTTGCGGTGACTCCCTCCGATACGTCTCCGATGCGATAAAGGTTCAGACATCACGGTGAGTTGCCGATTCGTGACGTCGTAAGCGCAGGCCGGAGGGCCGGAAGGCGTCGAACGTTACTCCGCGTAGTGTCTGATCGCCAGGGGCGAGCGTCACGGAAGCCTGGGCGAACGGGGGAGGCAATCGGGTGATTCCGGTTGGTAGGCTTCGGCGCCGGTAAAGGAAATTAAGGGGAGATATCGGTGGTGGGGATTCGGTGACCGACTCGGCGACGCAGGCCTGGACCACACTGCCGGCACTGATGTACCACTCGGTCTCCTCCGTGGCCGGCCCGCTGCGTGATCTCGCGGTGCCGCCGGAGCGTCTCGCCGAACAGCTCGGGGCTCTCACCGCAGCCGGTTACCGCCTGGTCGGCCTGACCGAGGCGCTCGACCTCCTCGGCGCCGGCAGCACCGAGAAGATGGTCGCGGTCACCTTCGACGACGGCTACCGCGACTTCGTCACCGCCGGGGTCCCGGCGCTGACCGCGGCCGGTGCCGGCGCCACCCTCTACGCCTCCGTCGGGCACCTCGGCGGGTACGCGGGCTGGCTGGGCCAGTGGTCGGCGGACTTCGGGCCGATGCTGACCTGGCAGGAGCTGGCCGACGTGGCCGCCGCCGGGATCGAGATCGGCAACCACAGCCTGATCCACCACCCGCTCGACGTGCTCACCCCGGCGCAGCTGCGCGACGAGGTGGTGCGCAGCCACGACGAACTGGAGCAGCGGTTGCAGGTCAAGGTGCGCTCGTTCGCCTACCCGCACGGCTACAACAGCCGCCGGGTGCGCGAGGTGGTCGCCGCGGCCGGGCACGACAACGCCACCGAGGTGGGCCGCAGGCTGCACACCCCGGGTGAGAAACGGCTGGCCGTGCCGCGCTTCCAGCCCACCCCGGACCACACCGGCGCCGACCTGGTCGCCTTGGTGGAAGGCGGCGGTTCCACCCTGGTGCCGACCCTCAAGCAGGCCGCCCAGCCGGGCTGGCGGATGGTTCGCAGACTCGCCCGCAAGGCGGGCCGGAACCTCACGTGACGACGCCGCACGGGCACCGGCGTCCCTCGTCGGGCATCGGACGGCGCACGCTGCTCGGCATCGCCGGGCTCGGCGTACCCGCCGCGGCCATCGGCGCCTACCAGATGCGGGCCGCCGGGGCGCCGGAGATCGTCGACCCCGCGCCGAGCGCCCCGTCGGCGGCGCCGAGCGTCACCCCGTCGCCGTTCGCCGACGCCGATCCGGACCAGAAGCTCGGCGGCACCGTGCCGTACCGGGCCGGCAAGGCGATGCGCGGCTCCTACCTGGGGCTCAAGGGCAAGACGTACGCCGAAGCCCTCGCCCTGCGCAAGAAGCAGCTCGGCCGCACCGAGCGGATCGTGCACGTCTTCTACGCGTGGGAGGACCGGCTGCCGACGTCGATCCCGTACCTGCCGAAGAGCGCCGTTCCGCTGGTCTCCTGGCGGGGTGCGAAGTACAAGAACATCCTCAACGGCAAGTCGGACGACCTGATCGCCGCGGCCGCCCGCCGGATCAGGGCGCTCGACCAGCCGACCCTGCTGCGCTGGGGCTGGGAGATGAACGGCCACTGGTACGAGTGGGGCGGCAAGAAGAACGGCGACGACCCGGACGGCTACGTCGAGTGCTACCGCCGGCTGCACAGGATCTTCGACGAGGAGGGGGCGGACAACGTCTCCTGGGTGTGGAGCCCGAACTGGAACGCCAACCCGCAGGAGGCCTGGAACGCCACCGAGAACTACTACCCGGGCGACGACTACGTCGACTGGGTGGGCGTCTCCGGGTACAACCTGCACGAGGAGTCCCCGCAGACCCTGTTCGACGGGATCTACCAGGGATTCTCCGCCCGTAAGCCGATCATGATCACCGAGGTCGGGTCGATGGACTGGGGCGGCACCACGAAGGCCGACTGGATCACGGCGTTCACGAGGTATGTGCAGGAGCGCCCGGCGATCGGGGCGGTGGTCTGGTTCGACACCGACACCCACGAGAGCTACACCGAGGACTGGCGGACCGACACCGACGAGGCGTCGATCGCGGCGTACCGGGCGCTCGCGCAGAACGCCCGGTTCGCCGGCTAGGAACCCCAGAGCTCCCGGTAGACGTTCGACGACGCGGTGTTCGGCAGGCAGTTCCTGTCGTTCGGCCGCAGGATCGCCGACTGGTTGACCGTGCCGTCACAGCGCTGGAAGTACATCTCGTAGGCGAGCGTGTCCGCGTGCGCCGCGAACCAGTCGTGCATCCAGGTGATGAAGTCCGGGTTCTCCTTGCCGGCGTCCCCGGTCGGCACCACACCCCACTCGCCGACCGAGAACAGCTTGCCGCGGGCGCGCGCGAAGTCGTGGAGCCAGTCCAGGCCCTCCTGCGCGTCCGCGGTCCGCTCGAAGTCCTGCCGCGTCGGCGACCACGGGTGGTGGTCGTAGTTGTCGATGCCGATGATGTCGACGTAGTCGTCACCCGGGTAGCAGGTGGTGCTCAGCCCGCCGCACAGGTCGGCCGGCGAGTTGTGCGCGTTGATCGTCCAGTCCAGGACGACCTGCGGGTTCGTCGAGCGGATCGCGGTCGCCGCGTGCCGGTAGCAGTTGATGTAGTTCGCGGCGTTCAGGCCGCGCCAGGCCATCGTCGCCTCGTTCATCTCCCAGCCCAGGCGCAGCACCGAATCACCCCGGTTCTGCTTCACCATCAGGGTGCCGAAGTCGCGCCAGTACGCGTCGTACTCACCCGCGGCACAGCCGGCCACCAGGTTCTCGCCCTTGTCCGGCACCAGTGCCTGGGAGATCACCAGCACCCCGTCGAAGTCGGCGAAGTACTCGAAGGTCCAGGCGCTGCCGCGGGTCATCGACTCGTACGAGGTCCGGTCGGTGTACGTGTGCGCCACCGTGCAGCCCCGTCCCCGGGCGGTGCAGAACTCGGTCACCGACTTCGTGTTCAGGGTGGGGAAACCGTTGACGCCGGACAGGCCGTGGTCACCCGGCCAGGTGCCGGCCGCCTTGGGCAGGGCGATCCGGGTGCGGGCCGACCGGAGCGAGGCGCTGTCGGTGGCCACCGGGACGGGCGCCGCCACGCTGACCGAGGCGCTCGGCGTGGCGGCCACCGGCCGTTCGTCGTCCTTGCCGGTCAGGGCGGCCACACCGACGCCGAGGGCTACCACGACGACGGCGGCCGAGGCGATCCAGGCTTTACGAGCAGGGGTGGTCATGAACCCGTTTCTCTATTGAGCTGCGGCGGCAGCGATGATCACGGTGCGGAACGGGGAGGTCATGTCGGTGCCGCGGTAGAGGTTCGCGGTCACCCGGTCCTCGCCGGGAAGCGTGAACGGGCCGTCCCAGACGCCGTCGTCGTCCGGCGTGAGGACGTTGGTGGCGAGCTTCTCGCCGGCGGTGCCGATCAGCACCAGGGTCCACGGGCCGGCGGTGACGTCCAGGCCGGTGGCGGTGATCTCGACGGTCCGGTTGCCGTCGGCGCCGGTGCTCGGCGGCGGGGAGACGGCGAGGGTGGTGAGCTTGCTGTCGTAGGTCTGCTCGGAGTCGAGGAACGACCACCAGCCGATCCCGGAGATCAGCACGACGGCGAGGGCGAGCGGCAGGATGTCGCTCAGGATCCGCTTCTTCGTCCAGAACGGTGATCTGTCGGGTTCGGCGGTGGAGATCCGGACCGGCCCCGGCTGCAGGGTCTTGGCCCGGAACAGCGCCAGCGACAACCCCATCAGCGTCGCCGCCGCCGCGATCAGCATCCACGCGATCCGGTTCAGCGTGCCGCCCACCGCCCACACCGCGAGCCCGCCGAGCACCATCAGCGCCAGGCTCAGCGACGGGATCAGCACCAGACGTTCCACGATGCCGATGTCCCGGCGCCCCGGCCGGAAGATCGCCTCGACCAGCGCTAGACCCGGGAGCACCAGTGCGAGCGCCAGCCCGCCCGGCACCGACAGCGGCAGCGGGCCGAACATCACGGCCGCTCCGGCGACGACGGTCAACCCGGCGAGGACGCCGGCCCGGGCCGTGTTCACGAGGCTCCCAACTGGTAGATGCGGACCTTGCCGTTGTCGTAGATGCGGGACACGCTGGTGATCGTGTCGAACTTGTGCAACTGCAGTTCGGAGAGCGGCTCGGTGATCCGGCCGGCCATCGGGTCACCCTGGAAGTACGCGTCGTTGGACGGCAGCGCGTCGCCGAGCCGGTCGTCCACGACCAGGTAGCCGACACCCCGCGACCGGGCGATCTCCTGCTCGGTGCCGCCCCACGTGGTGGCGTAGAACAGTTCGCCCACCTCACGGACCGGGTCGGTCCGGCCGTAGGTCGACGACAGCGCCACCGCGGTGATGTCACCGCCGACCCGGGAGTCGTGGCTGAGGTTCGCCGCCTGCCAGAGGGCGGCCTCCACGCCGTACGCGTCGACCGACCGCTCGTACGCGGCGGGCAGATAACCCCCGGGCAGCAGGGCCGACACCGGCGGCCAGCCACCGGTCCGCGCCCCGACCATCAGCACCGTGATCAGTGCCGTGCCCAGGTAGACCTGGCCGGCCAGGCGGCGCCCGGTGGTCACCGAGACGCCGGGCGGCGGCACCGACAGCCAGCGCCGGCCGTTCTCGTCCTTCGGCGGGATGATCTGGACGGCGTACACGATGGCGATGGCCGCGATGATCGACATCGGGACGTAGGTGAAGGTGGAGAGCCGCCCGGCGATCTCCGGGCCGCCGGAGCCGAGGAACCGTGCGCCGTTGCCGGCGAAGAACACCGCGCCGCCGACCAGGGCCGCCCAGCGCCAACTGTCGCGGTCCTTGCGCAGCAGCATGTCCCGGGCCACCGCGAGGAAGAGCACCAGCAGGCCGAGCAGACCCGCGCCCTGCACCGCGAGCTGCGTCAGCGGCACCGGTTGCGAGGCGGTCGCCTCGGCGTTGCTACCGCCGAACATCGACTCCAGTGAGGCGATCAGGCTCTGCACCGGTGCCTCGAGGTAGGCGATGACGTCCTGCGCGACCAGCAGGATCCACCCGGTCACCACGGCCAGCGCGACGGCGGGCACCACCAGCGTGATCCACTGGCGGGGCTTCTCCAGCACCAGCTCCGAGACCGACAGCAGCAGCAGCGTCGCGACCAGCGCGAACGCCGTGACGTGGTGGCTGACCGTGGTCATCAGGATCCCGACCAGCGCCAGCGCCAGGAACTTGCGGCCACCGCCGGTCCGCCACCGCCGGTGTGCCCAGACCGTCATCATGAAGAACGGCAGCGCCGCGGTCAGGTACAGGAACATCGAGTTGAAGAACAGGTAGTGCATGGCCGTTGCGTACGTCACGCAGGACACCCCGGCCATCGCGGGCGAGTTGCTGGCCCGCAGCACGGCCGAGAACAGCATCCCCACGAAGATCAGGTGAGCGATCCCGGCCACGATCACCCCGGCGGCGGTGACCGGCAGACCGGTCAGCGACGAGATCGAGGCGCCCATCTCGGCCAGGCCCGGGAAGTGCACGGCCGGTGGCAGCGCGTTGTTCAGCCGGAACAACTGGCCGGACTCGGTGATCAGGGTGGTCGCCAGCCAGTGCTGCAACTCGTCCGGGAAGCGGAACTGATCCGGACTGTAGAGCCATTTCAGGAGATACTGGTTGGTCGCCAGACCGATCACCAGCAGGAACGACTCGGCCACCCCGGCGAGCCGGCTGAGCAGCCGGAACACCACCGGGGAGAAGACGATGATCTGGCCGATCCAGTAGGCGGTCATCGCCCATCCGGTGTCCGCGCGCCCGCCGCCGTAGGCCAGCGCCACGATCACCACACCCAGGCTGGAGAGCGCGAGGACCCAGGGCGCGTACCCCAGGTCGACCTGACTCGGCCGGACCGGTTTCGGCGCGGGCTTCGGCGAGGCCGGAACCCGGATGATGACGGTGTCCTCGCCGACCGAACGTTTGTCGACGGTGGCACGGCCGGCGGCCTTCTTCTTCGGCGCCTGCGGCAGCCGGATGATGACGGTGTCGTCGGCGCGCGGCTTGCGGGGCGCGTTCTTCGGCTTCGACCCGGGCAGCCGGATGATCACGGTGTCGTCGCCGACCGCGCGTTTGCGCGCCGGCGCCTCTTTGCCGGGGAGCCGGATGATGACGGTGTCCTCGCCGGCCGGCTTCTTACGGGCCGGTTTGCCCGGGGTCTTCTCGGCCGGCGGCAGTTTGCCGATCACGACGGTGTCGTCGGCGGGCTTCTTGGCCGGCGGGGGCGGGACCTGCTTGACCGGTGCGGTGTCGTCGGCGGCGGGCCGGTGCGGCGTGGCCTTCGCCGGGATCCGCAGGATCATCGTCTCGTCAGCCTCGGCCCGCGACGGCGCGGGCTTGGCGGGGGGCGCGGCCGGGGGGACATTCTTCGGGGGTACGCCCGGAGCCTGCGCGGGGGAGGCCGGAGCCTTGCCCGCCGGCGGGGTGGCCTTGGCGGCACCCGTCGCGGGCGGGGCCGCCCGTCCGAGGGTGGATCGTCCGGGCGCGGTCGGGTTCGGGGCCGGTGCGCCGCCGAGGGTGGATCGTCCGGGCGGGGTCGGGTTCGAGACGGGCGCGCCGCCGAGGGTGGACCGGCCGGGCGCCGTGGGGTTCGGGGTCGGTGCGCCGCCACGCGTGGATCGTCCCGGTGTGGTCGGGTTCGAGACGGGCGCGCCGCCGACGGTGGACCGTCCTGGCGTGGTCGGGTTTGCGGCGGGGACGCCGCCGAGGGTGGAGCGGCCGGGTGTGGTCGGGGCTGCTGTGCCGGGGGTGGCCCGGCCCATGGTCGACCGGCCCGGGGTGGTCCTCGCGGCCCCGGGCACGGCTGTGCCACCGGCCTCGGGCGGCGTCGCCTTCCCGGGTGTCTGCGGCTTGCCGGGCGCGGGCGGATCCGCCGTCGCGGGTGGGGCGGCCGGGGGAGTGGCCGCCTTCGCCGGGCCGGCTGTCTTCGCGGGTTGTCCCGCACCGCCCTGCTTGGTGAGCACGACGGTCTCGTCGGGTCGCGGATCCGCGGGCTTCGCGGTCGCTTCCTCCGGCGTCCGTTTCCGGTCGGACGTCGGCTGGTCCCCCATGAAAACAGCCTCCACAGCTTCTTCGAAGGTCGGGCACGATGAGGCGGTTCCACCACCGGGGCCGCCCGCGGTCACCCCCGGAATCGAGGATGCCAGTCGGCGGGCGGAACTCCCGGTAGATGGTACTTCTTCATGATCAGTTAGCGGGTGCCCCGGAGCTTGGCCCGGGCGGCGCGTCGTCCGCGCAGGTAAGCCCGCGGTCCCGCCATCATCCCGCGCCGGTTGGCCGTGAGGAGCTCCCTCGGGAAGTCGTCCTTCAGCGTGGACACCCGCAGGCTGTCCGCGCCGGTCAGATCACGCAGCGCGGTGGGCGCCAGCTGGATCAGCTTGAACAACAGTCCCGGGCGGCCCAGCACCAGACCGGTGTACGCCGCGGTGAGCCCCGTGCCGTACCCCACCATCTGCTTGTGCAGGCCGGCGAAGTCCCGCCGGTGGTAGTGGTGCGTGACCGCGGTCGGCTGGTAGACGATCGTCCCACCGGCCAGCAGCACCTTGGTGAAGGCGAGGGTGTCCTCCGAGCCCATCGCCGGGGTGCCGGCGCCGAGCGCGTTGTCCCAGCCGCCGATGCGCTCGATGACACCCGGACGGAACGTCATGTTCGCCCCGGTGCCGAACGGCGGCAGCGGGTAGAGCGGGCTCTGCAGGTGCGCGGTGTGCGGGCCGAACGTGTCCGGCTTGAACCCGCGGCCCTTGCTGTGCCCGCCGAACTGCTCGAACCACAGCTGCGCCTTGGTCTCCAGCTCGGCCGGCACGATCACCCCGGAGACGACGTCCGCCTCGGGGTGCTCGACCAGCGCGCGGGCCACCTCGGCCAGCCAGTGCCGGTCGGCCAGCTCGTCGTCGTCGAGCCAGGCGACGATCTCGCCGCGGGTGGCGGCCTCGGCCGCGTTCCGGGCGAAGGAGAGCCCGGCTTTCGGCTCCAACAGGTAGTCGACCTTGCCGCGGCGGGCGGCCGAACGGACCACCTCGGCGGTCTGGTCGGTCTCCGGGGCGTTGTCCACGACCAGGATCCGGGCCGGGGCGTACTCCTGGTTGAGCAGGCTGTCCAGGGCGCGGGCCAGTGCGCCGGGACGCTCCCGGGTGCAGATCACCACGGTGATGTCCGGCGCGGCCGCGAGCGCCGCCCGGCGGCCGGCCAGGAACGCCGGCTCGGACTGCGGGACGAGACCGGTCGACGGCACCCGGGCACCGCCCAGGCGCGGGCCGACCACCGAACCCAGCTGAGCCTCGACGGCCGCGGCCAGGTCGGCCGGGGTCAGGCCGTGGTCGGGCACGTCGACCAGGATGGTGCCGAGCGGCTCGGTGAAGAGCCGCACCAGTGCCCAGGCCTGCTGCACCCGGCGGCCGTCCGGGGCCACCGCGGCGACCGGCGGCAGCGGCTCGGACAGCTCGAGGTCGAGGACGACGGCGGGACGGATGCCGCTCTCCTCGTCCAGCCCGGGGGCCGGGGTGATGCCGGTTCCAGAGGTCATTGTCCTGCTCCCGCGTCCGTACGGTTGCGGCGAGCGCTCACCGTCTCAACAACGCCGCCGACTCCGGCAGCGGTCACACCGGCGACGACGCCGCCGGCGCGGAGGAAGTGGTCGGCGCCCTTGCCGGTCAGTCCCGCGCCGACGTGGCGCAGCACCGCCTTCGGCAGCGACCACAGGTAGCTGCGCTCGGCGCCGAGCGCGTCGTTCTCGTGCAGGCCGGACATCTGCACCTTGCCCCGGCCCTCGGCGTAGCAGCGCTTCACGAAGAACCGGAAGCTGGCCCGCTCGGTGGGGACCTCGTGCTGGATGACGGCGGCCGGCACGTACATCCAGTGGCCGCCGCTGACCTCGCTCATCCGCAGGCACAGATCGGTGTCCTCGGGACGGTTGCGGTCACCGAGCTTGCCGAAGCCGACCCGGAAACCCTCCGCCGCCACGAACACGTCCCGGCGGACGATCATGTTGGCCGACCAGACGTTGCGGATCGGCGCGGTCTCGGTGGGCATGCCGGCGTACGAGCCGCCGACAGCCCACAGGAACTCGTCCGGCATCCACTTGGGCGCCGGCCCCTCCCAGGCGGGTTCGATCGCGCCGCCGGTGCCGACCACGGTGGGGTCGGTGAACGGCTCGATCTGCCGTTCGAGCCAGTCCGTCTCGGCGACGATGTCGTCGTCCAGGAACGCGATCAGCGGCGTCTTGGCGTGGAACGCGCCGGTGTTGCGGTTGCCGGAGACGCCCTGGGCGTACTCGTTCTGCAGAACGGTGACCCCCGGCAGCTCGCGCTGGATCCGCGCGAACATCGCCGGGTTGTGGTCGACGACCACGATGATCTCTTCTGGGGTGTACGTCTGGGCCCGGGCCGAGGACAGGGTCCGGGTCAGGTACTCCCAGCGCACCTCCGAGTAGGTCGGGATCACGATCGTCGTGGCGAGAGGGGTGGGGTTCACGAGGGGAGTGCTCCTGTGGGCGGGAGGGGCGCTCAGTCGTCGAGCGAGGCGGGGAGGCGGGTGCCGTCCTCTTCCATGACCCGGGCCCGCAGCGAGCTCAGATCCTGGGTGGGCTGGGCGCCGAGGTCGTCGAGCGCCCGGCTGCGCAGCTTGTTGATGTCGTCGGTGCGGCGGGTGCCGACCTCACGGGGGGCGCTGGACCGGTTGAGGTGACCGGCTTCGCGCCGCGGGTCCACCGGGTGGTGGGCGACCTGCTGCTGCAGACCCGGGTTCTGCGGGGCGGCCGGGGTGACCGGCAGCGACATCAGGCTCTGCACGAACGGCGGCAGGCCCGCGCTCCGGCGACGCCGCATCCGGCCGTACTCGCTGAAGATGGTCCGCAGCACGCGGAAGCCGTCGCGGAAGGTGTTGAGGTTGCTCTCGCCGTGGATCCGCTCGTGCTCGGTGCTGCCGACCTCGCCGACGTTGAGCTTCTCGACGACCGCGCGGATGTTGATCATGGTTTCGATCTCGAAGCCGTCGCCCCAGATCTTGCTGCCGTCGGCGGGACGCGGCAGCGCGGTGTCCGGGAGGTCGAGGGCCGGCACGACGTTGCGCCAGAAGGCGTTGTAGCCGTAGCAGAGGTCGGTGAAGTGCGTGCGGAAGAGCACGTTGACGACCAGGTTGAGGCCGTCGTTGCCGAGCTTGCGCAGCGCGGTGATGTCGTGGCTGTGCCCGCCGTGGCTGAAGCGCGAGCCCTTCACGAAGTGGTCGCCGTTGATCAGCTTCTCGACGAAGAGCGGGATCTCGCCCGGGTCGGTGGACCCGTCGGCGTCGATCATCACGATGATGTCGCCGGTGCAGGCGGAGAAGCCGCACGCGAGGGCGTTGCCCTTGCCCTTACGCGTCTGCTGCACGATCACGGCGTCCGGGCGCAGCTGACGCGCGACCTCGACGGTGCGGTCCTTGGAGCCACCGTCGACGACGATCACCTCGGTGATCATCTCCGGGAGCTTCGCGAACACGTGCGGCAGGTTCCGCTCCTCGTTCAGGGTAGGAATCACCACACTTACTGTGGGTGATTGCGGACGGTTACTGTCGGTGTTCGTATTCAAGTGCGAAAGCTCCATGTCGGTCCCTTCCGGGGGCGGCAATGCGACTTGTCGCGCGAATTCCCGACCCTGGGTTCGCACAGCCGCTCGCTTCAGGAAATCAACCTAGCAAGGGATTACGTAGCGTCAACATACCGCGAGAAAGGTCTGGGTCACAGCGGCCTCAAAGCTGACAGTTTCAGTATGGCCAAAGCAAGTCCTCCGAGGTAACCCGGCGCGACCTAGGCCACATCGTTACCTTGTGTTACGGACATACTCCCTGCTTCGGTCTCAGGCGGAGAGCCTATGACGAATGCATAATAGCGGAGTCGATCATGACAAAACCGGACAAGAAGAATTTTCGGGTTTATTTTCTTCTACCTAACTTTTCGGGCTTGACTCTTAACGCAGCGTATATCCGTCACCCGGTCGGGTGAGTGCGCCGTTGCTGGGCGTGAGGAGCAGAGGCTGGCTACGGTGGTGGCCATGGCATCCGGCCGGCGCGCACCCGTAGCCTCCGACGCTCTCGTCCGTTGGTGACTCGATGGCTTCCGACACCGCGCCCTGCGTCTGCGGGCATCCGTACGCCGCGCACCGGCACTACCGCCCGGGCAGCGAGTGTGTTCTGTGCGAGCGCGGGGGATGCACCCGCTTCCGGCGTTCCGCCTGGTGGCGGCTCCGGAGCCGGCCGAAGCGGCAGTGATCGCCCGCCGGGGTGCGAATTCCTAGTCGATCTGTAGGCTAAAGGTCGTTTGTCGCACCCTCAGGGGGACCCGTGCCGCTGCCCGACTTCCTCATCGCCGGCGTGCCCAAGGCCGGCACCACCGCTCTGCACGCCGCACTGACGCGGCACCCGCAGCTGTTCCTGTCGCCGGTCAAGGAGCCGAAGTTCTTCCTCTCCGACGGCGCCCCACCGGCCTTCGGCGGCCCCGGTGACGTGCAGACCTACCAGGAGCACGTCTGGCGGCGCGACGACTACGAGGCCCTCTTCGCACCGGCCCCGCCGGGTGCGCTGCGCGGTGAGGCCACACCCTTCTACCTGTACGACCTGAAGGCCCACGACCGGATCCAGGCCCTGGTCCCGGACGTGAAGATGATCGTCCTGCTACGGGACCCGGTGGACCGGGCGCACTCCAACTGGACGCACCTGTGGGTCGCCGGTCTCGAGTCCGAAGCGGACTTCCTCGCGGCCTGTGCCGCCGAGGAGAAACGCCGGGCCGCGGGCTGGGCGGACTTCTGGCACTACATCGGACTGGGCCTTTACGGACAGCAGCTCGAGCACCTCTACCAGCGGTTCTCTGCGGAACAGGTGCTTCTGCTACGGTATCGCGATCTCAAGGACAGCCCGGCCGCGACGCTGGACCGGGTCTGCTCGTTCCTGGGCGTCCGCACCGGCGTTCTCACCTCGATCCCGAGGGAGAACGTCAACCGGCACTACGTCGAGGACAACGGGCTGAACCGGGTGCTGCGTGGCCTGCTCCGGGCCGGTGGCACCGTCGGGCACCGGTTCCCGGTCCCGCTGCGGCTCGCCGCTCGTGGCCCGTTGCTGACCCTGCTGCACCGCAAGCGGGGCAGCCGCCCGGTGACCACGCCGCAGGAGCGGGCCGCGCTGCTGCCGCACTTCACCGACGACATCGCCCTGCTGCAGGACGTGACCGGCCAGCGCTACGACGACTGGCTCAGCCTGGACCGGCATGCCCGCGCCTGACCCGCTCGCCACGATGGATGGTGCAGACTTGACGGGCCCGCCGCCGCTACCTCGGGGAGTCGCCTTGACCACCGGAATCTCGGTCCTGCCCCTGCCACGCTGGGAAGACTCCACGGTGGTGGTCGAGCCGCCGGGCGCCGAGCCGGGGGCGTGGTCCGGCGCCCCCAGCTCGATCGCCGCCGACGGGGCGATCTACCTGGCGTACCGTCTGCGCCTGCCGCTCGGGGCCGGCCGCGGCATCGCCAACGTGGTGGCCCGCTCCACCGACGGCCTGAGCTTCACCGTGGTCGCCGAGGTGGGCAAGGAGCGGTTCGGGGCCGAATCCCTGGAACGCCCGGCCCTGGTGCGCACCTCGGAGGGCCGCTGGCGGCTCTACGTCAGCGCCGCCACCCCCGGCACCAAGCACTGGCGGGTCGAGATGCTCGAGGCGGACACCCCGGAGGGCCTGCCCACCGCGCCCGCGGTGACCGTCCTGGCCGGTGACGACACCGTCGGCGTCAAGGACCCGGTGCTGCACCACGACGAGCACGGCTGGCACCTGTGGGCGTCGGTGCACCCCCTGGAGTCCTGGGACGACGCCGACCGGATGACCACGCGGTACGCGACCAGCCCGGACGGCGTGCACTGGACCTGGCGGGGGACCGCGCTGGCCGGCCGTCCCGGGCAGTGGGACGCACGGGGCGTGCGCGTCTCCTCGGTCCGGGTCGACGGCGACGGGATCACCGTCTCCTACGACGGCCGGGCGACCGCGAGTGAGAACTGGGAGGAGCGGACCGGCGTGGCCCGCGGCGTGCGCCTGCCGGACGGCACCTTCGGCGCGCTGACCGCGGACGACGGCGAGCCGGTGGGCAGCCCGCACGCCCCGCACGGGCTGCGCTATCTCAGCCTGGTCGGGTTGCCGGACGGCCGCTGCCGGCTGTACTACGAGGCCACCCGCCCGGACGGGGCCCATGATCTGCGTACCCAGGTGGTCTGATCTGCCGGTGTGATCGGGGCGTCTCCCGGGGTCTGTGCCTCGCCGGGGGCGCCCCGATCGCCGTCTCCGGCCGGTCGCGGTGGGTGATCATGATCCACTCCAGCGGGTACGGGTATAAGCGCACAGTGATCAGTCGCGGACGGCTCGGGGCGGCGCCGCCGATCGGTGTGAGAGTGCCGTCACGTGCGGCGGCACCCGCCTTCACACCTCGATCCACATGGCCTAACGTCGTCGGCGACGTCAGGTGTGCGCGGAAAACGGCCGCACTGTCGATGGCGGAGCCGCTCTCACAAGGAGTGTCTCCGCCATTTCTTTACCGGCTTCCGATGAGCATCCGGTCACTCTGCGTGCCGGTACGGTGAGTGTCTCCCCGTGGGGCCCGCAGTGATCCCCGATGACAGTCGATGTCTACGGTAAGTGACGACGGGGAGTCTCTTGGTGTTTCCTTAAGGCTCCTACAATGTTTCCGTAAGGTATCCCCGAGTCCCGTTTCCGCCACAAAGGCACACAGGCGGAACACAGCTTCGAAAGTGATTTGGGAGCGTTCCCGAATCGTCGATTCCACCGTGCACGCCGACATCCCGGCGCTATTGCATGAAGGTTCCGGTAAATCCGCGCCGAATAGGTGATCACATCCGCCATTCGGCCGAGCCGCACGACGAATCGGCGTCATGTTTACACCCGGACATCCGCGGGCGCCCGGGCCGTCCGGGCCGTACCCCCGCGGGCCGCCACCGGCGTTTGTGCCCCGGTGAGTGGGGTACACCTGGTGGCGGGGCGGGGCCGGTCCTCTCCCACCCCGGTGAGGAGGCACGATGCGGACCCTGGGCGGGCGCTACCAGCTGGTGAACCGAATCGGTCTGGGCGGCATGTCAGAAGTGTGGCGCGGACACGACCGTGTCCTCGACCGGCCGGTCGCCGTGAAAATCATGGCGCCGGCGGTGGAAGGCACCCTCGGTGAGGCGGGAGTGGACCTGGTCCGCGCCGAAGCCCGCTCGGCGGCACGACTGGCCCACCCCAACGTGGCCGGCGTGCACGACTTCGGGACCTCGCCGTCGCCGGGCCGCGACGTCCCCTACATCGTGATGGAACTCGTCGAGGGCCGCACCCTGAGCGCGCACCTCGCCGAAGGCCCCCTCGACTGGCGCATCGGCGTCCGCGTCTGCGCCGAAGTGGCGGCCGCCCTGGCCGCCGCCCACGTCGAACACGTGGTGCACCGCGACATCAAACCGGCGAACGTGATGCTCACCCCGGCCGGTGCGAAAGTCCTCGACTTCGGCATCGCCGCCGCCGTCGGCGCCCACGACGCCGACCCGGACGCGCCGGTGCTGGGCACCCCCGCCTACATCGCCCCGGAACGCTTCGACGGCGAACCGGCCACCCCGGCGGCGGACATGTTCGCCCTGGGCACCCTGCTCTACCACTGCCTGTCGGGCCGCCTGCCGTGGAGCGCCCGCACGAGCACCGGCCTGGTGATAGCGCAGCGCTTCGCCGACCCGGAACCCCTGCCCCACCTCGACGGCGTCCCGCCGGAGGTCCTGGACCTGTGCTTCAGCTGCCTCGACCGCGACCCGGCGGCACGTCCGACGGCGATGGTGACGGCCCTGCTGCTGGCCGAGGCGGTGGACGCGCGCGTCTACGTCCCGCTGATGGACCTGGAACCGTGGCCGCACCACCCGGCCCTCTCCCCGTGGGACGAGCGCGCCGCGTCGGCCCCGACCTCCGCCGCGCACCCCGCCGTGGCTCAGCCGGCCGTCGCACCCCGGCCGTCGGCTCCGGGTGAGTCCGGGGTGCCGCACCCTTCCGTGGTGCCGCAACCAGCCGGACCGCCGTCGGCCGTCTCCTCTGTCCGTGTTCCTGAGGCGGCTCCCTGCGCGGCCCCTCCGGGCGACGGTGTCCCCTCACACACCGAGCGGGTGGGCCGCCACCGCGCCTTCTGATCATCCCGTCCGGTCCCGTCCGGTCCCGTCCGGTCCCGTCCGGTCCGGGTTCGTTGCGGGCAGTGACCGGTGTGCATGGCGGGGTCACTGTCCGTCGGGCCGGACCACCGGCGAAAGACCATCGTCCCTCCCGGACACATACAGGTGACGAGGAGATCCGATCCGGGAGGGCACCATGAAGTACGCGATGTTCGCCAGCACCCTGACCCTCGGACTGGCCCTGGCCGGCTGCGCCGGCGACCCGAACGATGTGAACTCCGCCGGCACCGCGGACCCCGGTGCCGGACCGTCCCCGGCGGCATCCTCCGGCCTCACCCTGACGGCCGGGGGTGCGGCCGCCCGCTGCGCGCAGCCTGAGGCGGAGTTCTTCAAGGACGCCGAGGTCGTCTTCGAGGGCACGGTCACGTCGGTGACCGACGTCGCGACGACGGAGGTGGGCACGGTCGACGCCTCGGTCACCATCACGGTCACCCACACCTTCCGGGGGGAACCGGGAGCGACCGTGCGGTTGCGGCAGGACGGCGGCAACCCCGACGCGGTCTCCTACCGCGAGGGGCAGACGTACCTGATCACGGCGGGCGACGGGGGCGTCTGGGACTGTCTCAGCGGGACGGCCGACTCGCCGGAACTGGCGGAGAGCTACGAGCAGGCCTTCGGACCGTGGCGGAAGCAGCGGTAGCCGGAGGGCTCGGCGGGTGCTGGACACCGCGGGCGTGGAAGCGGCGACGATGCTCCGGGTCCGCGCAAGGGCGGTGCCCCGATGCTGCGGCGATCCCCTCCGTGCCGGACCACCCTGATCAGCCGGCCATCATCCACTTCGTAGGGGGACTGGCAACCCGGATGACTGAAGTTGTCGCATCGCGCTGATCGGCTCGTCGTTGCGCTTGCGAGCGTGGCAAGTGCGGGATGAGTGAGGTCCAGCGGTTGATGAGGGGGCGCCATGGCCAAGGCGGGACTGTTCGCGATCCGGGACGTCGGATCGCTGATCAAGGGGACGGCCGAGGAGGGCTCCGAGCTCAAGAAGGCGGTCGGCGTCACCCAGCTGACCGCGATGGGCGTCGGCGCGATCATCGGCACCGGGATCTTCGTGGTGATCGGTAAGGGTGCCGGGATCGCCGGGCCGGCGGTGATCCTGTCGTTCGTGCTGGCCGCGCTGGCCTGCGTGTTCTCGGCACTGTCCTACGCCGAGCTGGCGTCGTCGATCCCGGTCTCCGGTTCGGCCTACACCTACACGTACGCGACGCTGGGGGAAGTGGTCGCTTGGGTGATCGGCTGGGACCTGATCCTGGAGTACGGGGTGTCGGTGGCCGGCATCGCGATCGGCTGGGGCGGCAACCTGAACGCGTTCCTGGACGCGGCGTTCGGGGTCAGCCTTCCGGACGCGATCGCCAAGTCGCCGGAGGACGGTGGCGTGTTCAACCTTCCGGCCGTCTTCATCGTCCTGGCGATCACCGCCCTGCTGATCCGCGGCGTGACCGAGAGCGCCCGGGTCAACCTGGTGATGGTCGTGATCAAGCTGGTCGTGCTGGTGTTCTTCATCGTGGTGGCGTTCGTGAACTTCAGCACCGCCAACTTCCACCCGTTCGCCCCGGCGGGCGCGGACGGGGTGACGGCGGCCGCGGCGATCATCTTCTTCGCGTACATCGGCTTCGACGCGGTCTCCACCGGCAGCGAGGAGGCGCGTAACCCGGCCCGGGACCTGCCCTGGGCGATCATCGGATCGCTGATCATCTGCACCTTCTTCTACGTGCTCACCACCGCCGGGGCGCTCGGCATCGCCTCCCCGGACCAGATGAAGGACAGTGACGCGCCGCTGGCCGCCGCACTGGACCAGGGCGCCGGCATGCCCTGGGCGGCCGGGATCCTCGCGCTCGGCGCGGTCGTCGCGATCACCAGCGTGGTGCTGGTGATCTTCTACGGACAGACCCGGATCTTCTTCGCCATGTGCCGGGACGGCCTGCTGCCCCGCCGGATGGCCAAGGTCAACCCTCGTTTCGGTACGCCGGCGCGGCTGACCGTCACCCTCGGCGTCCTGATCGCGATCCTGGCCGCGCTGGTCCCGCTCGGCACCATCGTCGAGCTGGTCAACATCGGCACGCTGTTCGCGTTCGTCCTGGTCAACATCGGGGTGATCGTGTTGCGCCGCACCCGGCCCGACATGCCCCGGCCGTACCGGGTGCCGTGGTCGCCGGTGCTGCCGCTGATCGGGGTGGCCTTCGCCGTCTACCTGATGTCCGACCTGCCGCTGGACACCTGGATCCGGTTCGGTGTCTGGCTCGCCGCCGGCCTGATCATCTACGCCGTCTACGGCTACCGCCACTCCCTGGTCCGCCGGAACGCGGAGTCGAGTCAACGACGGGACTGACGAGCTTCCACGCGCGCGAAGTCACCACGCCCGTATCGGGGTGTGGTGACTTGGGGGCGGGCTGAAGTCGCCACGCGGGCGCTGACCACGACACGTGTCCAGGGGCTTCTTGATCGCGGTCCTCACCCGGTCCGTTGCGCCGGAATAAATTAATACCAGCGGGTACCGATACTTGCCGTTACCGAAACCGGCGGGTACCGTTTAAGGGGCAAGCTTCGCTCCGTCGCAGCTCAGGAGCCTTCGGCTCAGATGAAGACTCCTGCGATGTGATGCGGAGCCGTCTTGAAGAACGGGTGATCACATGCAGTACCGCCCTCTCGGCGACACCGGACTGCGCGTCAGCTCCCTGGGGCTGGGCACGATGATGTTCGGATCCTGGGGCAACAGGGACCACGACGACTCCATCCGCACGATCCACCACGCGCTCGACGCCGGCATCAACTTCGTCGACACCGCCGACCTCTACGCCCGGGGCGAGGCCGAGGAGATCGTCGGCAAGGCGCTGGCCGGGACGCGCCGCGACGCGGTGGTCCTGGCGAGCAAGTTCCACAACCCGATGAGTGACGACGTCAACGACCGCGGCAACTCACGCCGATGGATCATGCGGGCTGTGGAGGGCAGCCTCAAACGACTCGGCACCGACCACCTCGACCTCTACCAGGTGCACCGCCCCGACCCGGCGACCGGGATCGAGGAGACGCTGGGGGCACTGACCGATCTGCAGCGGGCCGGGAAGATCCGGTACTTCGGTTCGTCGACGTTCCCGGCCCACCAGCTCGTCGAGGCGCAGTGGGCCGCCGAACGCCGGGGACTGAGCCGGTTCGTGACCGAGCAGCCTCCGTACTCGATTCTCGCCCGCGGGATCGAAGCCGATGTCCTGCCCGCCGCCGAGGCACACCGCATCGGCGTGCTCACCTGGAGCCCGCTCGGTGGCGGCTGGCTCTCCGGCACGTTCCGCAAGGGCGCGACCGGCCAGGTCAGCAGCCGTACCGAACTCATGCCCGGCATCTTCGACATCGACGCCCCGCGCAACGCCGGCAAGCTCGACGCCGTCGAGGCCCTCGCCCTGCTCGCCGACGAGGCCGGCCTGTCCCTGATCCACCTCGCACTCGGTTTCGTGCTCGCCCACCGAGCGGTGACCGCACCGATCATCGGCCCGATGAACGTGGAACAGCTCGACAGCCAGCTCGGCGCCGCCGACCTCGTTCTCGATCAGGACATCCTCGACCGCATCGACCAGATCGTGCCTCCGGGCCGGAACATGACCGCCGGCGACGCCGGCTACTTCCCGCCCGCGCTCACCGACGCGACACTGCGCCGGCGCTGATCAACCCCCGCACCTCGAACGAACGGAACCTTCTCATGTCGACCTCCGCGATCCCGCACCTCAACTTCGCCGGTGGCCAGGCGCGCCAGGCACTGGAGTTCTACCGGGATGTCTTCGCCGGCGACCTGCTGTCGCACACCTATCAGGACTTCGGTATGCCCGCGGGTATGCCCGACAGCGACCGGATCGTCTTCGGTCAGATCACCACCGCTGACGGCGTCCTCCTGATGGGCTACGACATCCCGGGCACGCAAGCGCCGGACTTCGGCAAGCCGGGGTCCACCCGGCGCGCGAACGGCACCACGATCACGGAGCAGCCGATGTTCGTGACCCTGCGCAGCACCAGCCTCGCCGAAGCCGAAGCGCTCTGGAAGCGTCTGGCCGTGAACGCGGTCGTCGTCGAGGACTTCGCGTCGTCGACCTGGTCGCCCGGCTTCGGCATCGTCACCGACCAGTACGGGGTGACCTGGCTGGTCAACGCCCACGAGTAGTGACCCTCGCCTGACCGATTCCTCTCCGGCGTCTCACGTTCCCGCGGTCTGAGCCCTGCCTCGACCGCCGGTGGGCGGCACGCGGCCCCGTGTGCCGCCCACCGGGCCGTCGGCACAACAATGGATCGGGACCGACTTCGAGCAGGACATGCATCTGGCAGCGAGGAGACCACCGTTATGACGCAGGACGACCCGACCGCGGGTGACGCCGGCACGGACGGCGAGGCCGGCCGGACCGTTCACCGCCGTCCGGGCCGCAAGCCTGACCCCCACCGCGACGCCGAGATCCTGGATGTGGCCCTGCAGGTTCTGGCGGAGGTCGGCTACACGGGTATGACGATGGCCGCGGTGGCGGCGCGGGCGAAGGCCGGTAAAGGCACCTTCTACCGTCGCTGGCCGTCGAAGGCCGACCTGGTCCTCGATGCCGTCGGGCACATGAAACGCAGCCAGGCGGACCTCGACAGCCTGCCCGACACCGGCAGCCTCCGTGGCGACATCCTCGCGCTGTTCAAACCGGCATCCGTCGAGGAGGGCGAGTACCAGCTCTCGATCATGGCGGGGCTCGCGTCGATGCTCAGCCAGGACCGCGGGCTCGCCGAGGCGGCGAACGACGCGATCGTGGAACCGTGGACCGCCGCCAATCGTGTGCTGTTGTCCCGTGCGGTGAGCCGCGGCGAGGTCGGCGCCACCGCCGACATCGAGACCCTCGCCCAGGTCATCCCGTCCATCGCCGCCTACCGGGCACTCATTCAGCGCAAGCCGTTCGACCGCGACTTCCTCGTCTCCATCATCGACGGCGTTCTCCTGCCGGCCGTCCGCCCCTGACCCGCCCCGGCAGGGTTGAGAGGACCGGGCCGCAACCGCGCCCACCGGCGGGTTGCGGCCCTTCGGCACTGTCGTCAGTCGATGCTCAGATCGGCCCAGCCCCAGACGATGCGGTGGTCCGAGCAGAGTTCGCTGCCGCAGGTGCTCAGCGGCAGCGAGTCACCGGAGTGCTGCCCGGCGAGCCGGTCGTTCGGGAAGAAGATCATGTCGATCTTCGTGCCGGTGCCGCACGGGCTGCCGGTGGTCGCCTTGGTGGTGCCCTCGCCGTACCCGAGGCAGTACGGGTCGGCGTCGTCCATCTCCCGCCAGTTGCCGGTGTTGCCGCTGTTCGCCGTGGTGTCGACGCTCGGGTGGTACCAGACGTCGAACTCGGGCCAGCTCGGGGTTCCGTTGAAGTCCCCGGCCACCAGCACGGTCTCGCCGGCCGCCTCGAACTGCTCGACGTGCCCGAGGACCTGTTCGAGCTGAGCCTTGCCGGCGGTGCCGAACGGCGTCGGGGTGATGTGGGTGACGCAGTACTTCACCGTCATGGTGGTGGTCGGCGCGCAGAGCAGGTGCCGGATCTCGTCCTTGTCGAACGCCGGGTTCGGTTCCAGCGGGATGCGGATCGCCGCGCCCAGCGGTTGCCTGCTGAACAGGGCGATGCCGACCGGGTTACCCTGACAGACGTCCGGGTTGTCCGGGCCGGCCTCGGCGTTCCGGGTGGCCTGGAACCGGGCGAAGTTGGTCTCGTCCGCCGGCCAGTCGGTTGCCTGAAGCTTCGTGATCAGTGCGGAGTACTGGCTCTGGCAGACCTCGTTGAGGGCCACGAAGTCCGGGATCGGATTCCTCGACATGATCGCGTCGAAGAGCGTGTTGATCATCAGCGTGGTGGCGCCGCCGGTCTGGTACTTCCATCCGCCGCTGACGTTCCACTGCAGGCCGGTCAGCCGCTTCGTCGTCGCGGCCTGGGCAGCCTGCGGCGCCGTCACCGGCACCAGCAGTAACGCGGCGGCGACCGCCAGGATCCGTCTCACCAGAGTCCGCATGCACACTCCCCGTTCATGATGATCGATACCGTTGCTGAGACAGTATGGACGATCACTCTCTGTCGAATGGGCCACGGCTACCGCCATTCCCCGGACTGCCGGGCCGCGCTGGAGGAAGAGCGGACGCCGGGCGGGAGAAGCGCCGGTGAGGGCGCCGGGCGGGAAGGGCCGGCGGCGAGGGCGCCGGCGAGAAGGGAGCGGAGCGACAGGCCGGAGAAACGGCGGAACCGGCGCCCGATATGCGAAGCCCTGTGCGCGATGCGAAACGAACCGTCGTCAGGCGTACGCCCTGTGCGCCGCGTCCACCGAACCACGCGGCAGCCTGCGAGGGGCAGGTGCGGAGTTGTACGGTGAGGCGAACGGGCAGGTCGCCAGGCTCGGAGGGCGTGATGGGTGAGGCCGTGATCACGGCACGGCAGCAGGCCGACGGCACGATCGTCGTCGAGGTGCGGGGCAGTCTCGATGCGGCGACGGTCGGCGCGTTGCGCGGTCAGCTGGTCGAGACGGTGTCCCGGGACCGGCCGGAGCTGATGATCGTCGACCTGATGTTCGTCACGTTCATGGATTCGATGGGCATCGGTGCGCTGGTCGCCGGATATGAGGCGGCCCGCGATTTCGGCACGCGGTTCGAGTTGCGCAACCCGAACGAGTTCGTGCACCGGCAGCTGCGGGTCACCGGACTCACCGGGCTGTTCGGCCTGCCGCCGGCGCCGCCGTCGACGCAGACCTTCTCGGTGTGAGGGCGACCGGCAGGCTGATCGGCCCGCGGATGACGCCGGAGTTGCGGCGGCGGACGGCACCCGCGCGGTGCAGGCCGGGCATCCGTTCGGCGAGCCGTTGCAGCGCGACGGTGGCCTCGAGGCGGGCCAGCGGCGCCCCCACGCAGTAGTGGATGCCGCTGGAGAACGCCAGGTGGTCGACGCCCGGGGTGCGGGTGATGTCGAAACGGTCCGGGTCGGTGTGCACGGCCGGGTCGCGGCCGGCGCCGGCGATCAGGCTGACCACGAACTGGCCGCGGCGCACCGGGACACCGGCGACCTCGACGTCCTCGAGGGCGATGCGGGAGGTCCGCTGCACCGGCGGATCCCAGCGCAGCGTCTCCTCGACGGCCGGCCCGGCCAGACCGGCCGGGTCGTCGCAGAGGGCGCGCCACTGGTCGGGGTGATCCAGCAGGGCGGTGACCGCGTTGCCGATCAGGTTGACGGTGGTCTCGAAGCCGGCGACGAGCAGCAGCCGGCACATCGGCAACAGCTCGTGTGACTGGATCTGATCACCCTCGGCGGCCAGGATGCGGCTCACCGCGTCGTCGGCCGGCGCGGTGCGGCGCAGCGTGAAGAGCCGCTCGAAGACCCGGTCGAGTTCACCGCTGGCGGTCCGGAGCCGGGCGGCGTGCCGCAGCGAGCGGACGCCGTCGAGGGCGCTGCCGATGACCGCGCCGTGCGCGGCGAACCCGTCGGCGTCGGACGCCGGCACCCCGAGCAGGTCGATGATCACCGTGATCGGCAGCGGCGACGCGAACGCGGGGACCAGGTCGAACATGGGACCGGCGGCGTCGAGCAGCTGGTCGACGCGGCGCTCGACCAGTGGGCGGTAGCCGGCGATCCGGCGAGGGCTGAACGCGGGCTGGGCGAGGCGGCGCAGCCGGGTGTGGTCGGGCGGGTCGCGGTCCAGGAACGACATGTCGATCTCGTCGCCGGGTGCGCCGGGCCCGTTCATGTCGGCGGCCCGCACCCCGAACCGGCGGTCGCGCAGCACACTGTCGCAGACCGCGTGCCGGGCGGTGATGAAGTGGCCGAGCGCCGTGCGGGTCAGGTCGCCGGCGTCGCGGACCCGGCGGTAGATGCGGTAGGGGTCGTCACGCCCGGGCGCCAGGTGCAGCAACGACAGGGCGTCGCGGCGGAGGTGGCCGCGGTGGACGATGCCGAGCTGCCGGGCGTAGAGCGCCGCGGCGAACCGGAGAGCCTGCATGGGCGGACCTCCCGCTGAGGGTGCGATCGCACCCCCAGCGTAGGCCCACCACCTGCAAGATCTCTGTCAGCGACTCGACTCAGGCGAGATCGGCGACGTAGCCCGTGAGGCGTACCAGGGCGGCGTTCCAGTTGATGGTCAGCTCGTTGGTGGACCAGGACTGGATGTCGTCGATGTAGCAGAACTGCCCGACGCATCCGGTCAGCTTGGACTGGGCGTACGGGTCCTGGATCGAGGAGTTGGGACCACCGGCGAGGGTGCCGGCCGGCGGATGCGGCAGGGCCGGGTCGAGCTGCGCGGCATACCAGCGGCTGTGCTGGTTCTGCGCGCTGACCTCCCCGTACCCGGTGATGTAGGAGATGTTGAGGGCGTTGCGGCCGAGCAGCCAGTCGACGCCGGTGAGCACGCCGTCGCGGTATCCTCCGTTGCCGGTGAGGCGGTGCGCGGCGGCGATCACCACGGTGTTGTCGGCGACGATGCTGGCCGAGCCCCAGTCCCAGCTGTTGTTCGCGGGGGAGTAGGCGACGCCGTACGGGTGCGCCTTCTGGATCGCGAGGTACTCGTCCGCGCCGGCCAGCACCTGGGTGCGCACCGCGGAACGTCCGGTGAAGCCGTTCGGCACCAGCGCCAGGTCGAGTTTGCCGGCCGCGCCGGTGGTCGCCCAGTCGAACGCGACCGGGCCGAACGAGTCCGCGGTGTGCTCGGGTGAGGCCAGCAGGTCGGTCGCATACAACTTGTCGCCGGTGGTGAGGAACAGCTCGGCCGCCGCCCAGTAGAAGTCGTCGGTCACCTTGGTGTCGTTGTAGGCGCCGCCGCCCACGCCGTCGGACTCCGGCGCGTACACCACAGGGTTGGTCTTGGCGGCCTGGTAGGCGGTCGTCGCGGCAGCCAGCGCCCGCCGCGCGAAGGCCGCGTCGTAGGGCCGGTAGATCCGGGCGGCCTGCGCCGCCGTCGCGGCGACGTTCAGGGTGGCGGCGGTGGAGACCGGGTGCAGTTCCCGCGGCTGCGGATCCAGGTGGGGCAGCAGCGGAAGACCGGTCCAGGCAGCGTCGTGGATCTTGTGATGGACCATTCCGGCGTACGGGTGACCGCCCGGTACCTGCATGCTGAGCAGGAAGTCGAGTTCCCACCTGACCTCGTCGAGCAGGTCGGGGGTGCGGTCGCCGCTCTCCGGGATGTCCAGGTTCACGGTGCGGGCGGTCGGGGACTGCTCGAACTCGTGCAGCAGCTCCCAGACCGAGATGCCGCCGTTGACGACGTATTTGCCGTGGTCGCCGGCGTCGTACCAGCCGCCGCGGACGTCCAGGGTGTAGTCGCAGACGCCCGGCTGGCAGGGCACGGCGGTGTCACCCTGGTTGGGGGCGACGCCGAGGTGGCCGGCGGGGCGGGCGTACCCGGGGCGCAGGTCGTCGCGGATCGCGATGCCGCTGCGCTGGGTGTAGTAGAACTTGAGCGCGTCGGTGCGGAGTTGCTGGTAGGCGTCGCCGCCGATGTCGAACGGGTGGGAGGTCTCGCCGTCCGCGGTCAGGGTGAACCCTTCGCCCCGCTGGCGGAAGCCGGTGAAGTCGATCGTGTGGACGTTCTGTCCGGAGGACGGGTCGATGCCGCGCGGCGTCGATTGGCCATTCTTGACGACTCTTCCGGACTTGTCGGCCAGGGACCAGGCGGTCTTAGTGGTTTTGTCCGTTACGAGTGTTGCGGCTTTGGGGCCGTTGTTGAGGTAGGCGAGTTGGTTGACCCGGACCCTGGGGCCGGTGTCAGGCTCGTAGACCTCGGGCGGGACGCCGCCGACGAGGCTGACGTCGTCGACGCAGAAACGCCACGGGTCGGGGCTGCCCCCGACCTGGAAGGCGACCTGCCCCTGGTCCGTGGAGGTGCCGGCCGTGAACGTGTATTCGTAGTGCTGCGTGTCGCCGAGCGTCGGTGACACCTCGAAATACGTGTCGTACGGGCTGACCGCGAGCCCGGTGATCGCCCGCGCCACGTGGCCGGCGTCGCCGCTCGCGTCGAAACTGAACCGGTACGACTCGCCGGCGACCAGGTCGATGTCGTTCTGCCCGACCGCGGCGTCCCAGCGGTTGACGGTGCCGCCGGGCACGTCCACGCAGGCGCGGCCGTCGTCGAGCTGGATCGGCATGCCGGTGGTGGACCAGAACGGGTCGGCGGTGCCGTCGAACCCGCCGTTGACGACCTGTTCGACTTCGTCGGCGTACGCGGGCGCGGTGGAGCCGAAGATCACTAAGGCGGAGGTGAGGCCGATGATTCGGGAGCGCTCCCATAGAGACATGGAGATATGTTTATTGCGTACGTGTTACCGCGTCAACGCCCCTGGTCCCGGATCCACGCGTCGACCAGCCCGTGGAAGTGCCCGAGGAACTTCTCGTGCTCGTGCACCGGGAACATCGCCCGGACCGTCTCGCGCAGCAGCGACCGGAACTCCTCCGACGACACCCAGTCGAAGACGATCTCGTCCACGCCGGCCAGGTGCTTCGCGCAGAACTCCTGGTACCGCTCCACCTCGAAGTACTCGTCGGCCAGCCGCCGGTAACCGGCGAGCTTCTCCGCGTACCCCAGGGAGGGGTCGTCGGCGATCGCGAAGTACTCCGACGTGTCGGTGTCCAGCCGCGGCCTCCGGCCGGTCACCACACAGAACACCGTCCAGCGCAGCAGCGCCGTCATCGCCCACGGGAAGTAGTAGTGCAGCGACGTCAGGGCCACGTCCGGGCACGCGTTCGCATAGTCGATCGGGTACACCTCGTCGCCGCGCACCAGCGTCTCGCAGGAGTTGAACTCCCACCGGAAGAACGCGTTGACCAGCCGGGACACGGTGACCACCTCGTCACCGGCGGCGGCGGACAGGAAGTTGTGGTCCACCTCGTACCGGGCGTGCATCGGCTGCTCGGGCCGGAACTTCATCACCATCGTCTCCGGCCCGATGCTCAGGGTGCGGGCGAAGACGTCGTACCCCTCCACCGAGGCCTGCAGGTGCATCAGGCGTTCCCCCGAGGCGTCGTACGCGGTGTGCAGCTCGTCCGGGTTACGGATCTTCGAGACGCCGACCCAGGCGCCGCCGTCGTACGGTTTCATCCACAGCGGGTACCCGATCGCCGCCGCCGTCGACTCCAGATCGAACGGCCGGTTGTACCGGGCCGCGGTGTACGCCCAGCGCGAATTCTCCAGGGGGTTCTTGAACGGCACCAGGACCGTCTCCGGAACCTTCAGCCCGAGCCGCATCATCGCGCAGTACGCCGCATGCTTCTCCATCGACTGGAACGTGAACGGGCTGTTCAGCAGGTACACGTCGTCCATCAGCGCGATCTTCTTGAGCCACTCCCGCGGGTGGTAGTACCAGTAGGCCAGCCGGTCGATCACCAGGTCGTGCCGGGGCCGGTCGCGCAGGTTGAACGGCTCGATGGTGACCCGCACCGACCGGGCGCGATGGCTGCGCCCGTCCGGCCCGGTGACCGTGCCGAGGCGGCGCAGCAGGGATTCGTAGGCCCGCGGCCAGTCGTCCTCGGTGCCCAGCAGCAGTCCGATGGTGTGTTCGACGTCGGCCACGGCCGCCTCCCAGTGTCAAACGGGCCAGATCCGGTGCAGCAGCGGAGTCAGATGCGGGCCCAGGGCGTCGCGCCAGGACTCCCAGTCGTGGGCGCCGCCGGTCGCCGCCAGGGTCGCCGGATATCCCTGTCGTCGCAGGGCGTCCGCCATGGCGCGGTTGTTGGCCAGGTTCTCCTCGGCGGCGCCGCAGGTGAGCACGGCCGGGACGGCGGGGCCGCGGGTGGCGTGCCGGACCCGGGTGGTGAACCCGGTGATCCGCCGGAAGTACCGGAACCCGGACTCCTGGCGGTCGAGCCGCGCCTGGAAGTAACTGCCGGACTGCAGGAACAGGCCGGCGAACCGGGCCGGATGGCGGCGCTGGGCGTGCAGCATGGCGAGGGCGCCGAGGCTGACCCCGGCGCCGACCACCGCACGGCCCGGCGACAGGCGCGGCAGGATCTCGGTGGTCAGCAGCCGGGCGTACCCGGGGGAGGCGGAATACCACTCGTCGCGGTCGCCGGGTGGCAGCAGCGCGAGGTGGAAGGGCGCGACGCGGCCGGCGGCGATGGCGGTCGCGGCCCACCGTCCGAGCCCGCCCCGCCGGTGGTACTCCGGTCCGTCGTGGGCGACGAGCATCCGGTCGGTCCGGGTGGGCGGCGACCAGATCCGCACGGTCAGGCCGGGCAGCCGGGTGGCGCGCCAGCGCCCGGCAGCCGGTCCGCCCACACCCCTCATGAACGCACATTAACGTCGGACGGCCGGATCCGCTCCCGTTGTGCGCAGCCGGGCCGCTCCGGGCCGGGTCAGGCCGCCCGCGGTGTCAGCCGGATGACCGGGATCTCGCGGTCGGTCTTGGTGCGGTAATCGCCGAAACGCGGCTGCGCGGCGACGATGGTCTGCCAGGCGGCCTCCAGGTCGGCGCCGTGCAGTTGCTCGGCGCTGACCGGCACGGTCCGCCCGCGGTTCTCGATCCGGATCCGGTCCGGGTGGGCGCCGATGTTGTAGTACCACGCCGGGTTCTTCGGGGCGCCGTTCGCCGAGGCCACCACCAGCCAGGCGCCGTCGTCGAGCGGGAACCCGGCGACCGGGGACTGGCGTTCCTCGCCGCTCTTGCGCCCGAGGGTGGTGAGCACGATCAGGTTGCCGCCGCCGCCCCGCCGGACCCGGCCGATCATCAGGCGGTTCATGAAGCCGAGCAGCCGTCCCCCGGGCTGGCGTGCTCCGCGGCTGCCGTTGCGGGTATCGAATGCCAACGTGTTCACTCCCTCATGAGATCCTGGCGGTCAGCGCGTCCGAAGGTTCGCGCCACGAACTAAATTAGTTCGTATTGCGAACCTTTGCAAGGAGGAACCGGTCGTGAATCGCGACGAGCAGGGCTTCGGATCGGCACTGGTGAACCTCACCATCGTGGTGCAACGCCGCTACGGGCAGATCTGCGCCGACCACGGGCTCACCGCCACCCAGGCGCAACTGCTCTGCATGCTCAAGGACGGGCCCCGCGGCATGACCGAACTCGCCCGCCTCCTCGGCCTGGCGAAACCGGGACTCAGCGGCCTCGTCGACCGGATCGAGAAACTCGGCATGGTCACCCGCGAGACCTCCGAGCAGGACCGGCGGGCGATCACCCTGAACGTCACGCCCCGCGGCAAGGAGGCCGCCGACGCCCTGTACGCCGACGTCGGCGCCCACCTGCCCGACACCATCCTGACCGATCTCGCCCCCGCCGACCGGGAACACCTCGAACGCATCGTCCGCGGCATCGTCGCGGCCCACGCGGTCGGTTGCGAGGGGCCGCCGGTCGCCGGCTGATGATCGCCGGTCTGTGATCGCCGGTCGCCGGCCCGTGATCGCCGACCTGTGATCGCCGGGCGCCGACCTGTGATCGCCGGGCGCCGACCTGTGATCGCCGGGCGCCGACCTGTGATCGCCGGGCGCCGACCTGTGATCGCCGGGCGCCGACCTGTGATCGCCGGGCGCCGGCCCGTGACCGCCGGTCACCGGCCCGTGATCGACGTCAGCGCCCGGGCCCAGGGAAAATCGGCCAGTCGGCGGTCACCCTCACCGGGCGGGTGCGGCTCCCAGTCGTCACGATCGAAGATGATGTGTACGCCTTCGTCACGCAGCGAGTCCATCGCCCGCAGGAACGGCCGGCGCGACGCCAGGACGGTGTTCACGAACGGCACGACGGTGATCGGCCGGGCCCGTCCGATGAGGTCGGCGACGAGCGTGAGGGCGTACGTGTCGCAGATTCCGGCGGCCAGCTTGTTGACCGAGTTGAAACTGGCCGGGGCGACGATCACGGCGTCCGCACCGGTCCAGGTGGGGCCGGGATCACCGACCGGCCGGAAGTCGTACCGCACCGGCGCACCGGACAGCCGCTCCAACTCGTCCAGGTCGAGGAACCGGGTCGCGTGCGGGGTGGCCGCCACCCGGACGGTCCAGCCGGCCCGCTGTGCCAGGCCGACGAGTACCCCGGCGCGCGCCGCCGGGCCGGCCGCACACACGACGACACAGAGCGTCCGTCCGCCCGCGCTCTCGTTCCCGCGCGTGTTCTCGTTCCCGCGCGTGTTCTGGTTTCCGTCCGTGCTCTCGTTCCTGTCCGTGTTTACGCTCCCGTCCCGACCCCGGCCGTAGTTCACGGTTGCGTTCTGGTGCTCGGGGCGGTCCGGGCCTCGGCCGTCGTCGGCGGTGGAATGGCGGTGGCTGGGGGCCTGGCCGTCGGGGGTCCGGTCGACGCTTCGGGCCGGGGGCCGGTCGCCGTTCACCGCGCGGCCCAGGACGGTGGAATGGCGGCTGCCGCGCCAGCCGGACGGTTCAGCGCGGTGGCGAGGGGGACATCGGTGAAGCCGGGCAGGTCGTCACGGTGTACGGGCGTGAGAATGATCGTCATGACGTTCAGCGTGCCCCATCCGCGCACGGGGACACTCCCCACGCGGCCCGCCGAATAGTGTCGGAGGGGCGGCCAAGACGCGTTTCATGGTCCGGGTGCGGAAGCCCGCCCGCGTGGTGACTTCAGCCGCGCTGGGCGCCCGAAGTCATCACGCTCGTGGTGGTGTGTTGATTACGGGCGTGCTGGGCGCCTGAAGTCATCACGCTCGTGGTGGTGTGTTGATTACGGGCGTGCTGGGCGCCTGAAGTCATCACGCTCGTGGTGGTGTGTTGATTACGGGCGTGCTGGGCGCCTGAAGTCATCACGCTCGTGGTGGTGTG
>NZ_BSSY01000015.1:156629-246646 GCF_030269225.1 Actinoplanes sp. NBRC 101535
GGTGATTACGGGCGTGCTGGGCGCCCGAAGTCACCACACCCGTGGTGGTGTGGTGAATTCGGGCGGGCTGCGTGCCCCAAGTCACCACGGGGACGCTGACCGCGAAACGTGTCTAGAGTCGTCGGCGTGCTGATGAGGATGACGACGCCGCCGGAGAGCGGTCGTTCCCGGACGGTGTGGCCCGGGACGATCGGGGTCCCCGCATGAGCACGATGCTCGCCACCGGCGTCCGTGTCCTGCACGGCCTGGTCGCCCGCGACGGTTCCCTGCTTCTCTGGGCCGAGTCCGACGGCGGCGCCCCCACGATCCCGTCGCGCGATGATCCGTCGCGCGGCGACCCGTCGCGCGATGATCCGTCGCGCGGCGATCCGTCCCGCGATGATCCGTCCCGCGATGATCCGTCCCGCGAGGACCCGTCCCGCGAGGGCGCGCCTGCGGCCACGTCCGGTGGGCCTGGCGTGGCCGGGCAGCCGGGCAGGTCGGCCGGTGGGGTCTCGTCCGCGGTGCAGCGGCCGCGGCGGGGGTATGCGCCCTGGCATCCGTTCGCGGTCGCCGCGGGGGAGTTGCCGGCCGGGGAGGTACGCGACGGCGTCACCGTGATGCTGCCGTCCACCAGTACCGGTCCGCTGGCCTCGCCGCAGCTGGGACTGCCCCCGCGGCAGGGCCGTCCGCGGGCGCGCACCTGGCGGGTGCCGGTGGTGGCGGTGCCGTTCCTCGACGCCGACGTGACCGCCGAGTTCGAGGGGCGGGTCGCGCCGTCGGCGGCCTGGCTCGTCGAGCTGTGCGCGTTCGCCGCGTCGCTGGTGCGGCGGGGGCGGGTACTGCCGCTGGTGCGGGCCGACGGCGCGCGGCCGGTGGCCTACTGGCGACCGGTTCTGATCGGTGGCGACACCGCCCGGCAGGCCGCCCTGATCGAGCGGATGCCGCCCGCGTGCCGGGCCGGTGACCCCACCGTGGCGGCCGCCGACCTGGCCGGGAGCGCGCTGGAACTGCTCGTCGACGGCCTGGTGCGGACCCGGCTGGCCGAGGCGGGCGTGGAGCTGGCCGGGTACGGATGGCTGGCCGCGCTCACCGGCGAGCCCGCGTTCGCGGCCGCGCCCGCGCTGCTCGACGAGCTGATCCGGCGGCTCGACGGCTGGCACGAGCAGGCCGCCCGCGGGGCCGGGGTGCGGGTCTGTTTCCGGCTGTCCGATCCGCGCGAGCACGAGCCGGTGATGCCCGACGAGGTGCCGCTGCCGGAGGACGCGTGGCGTCTCGAGTTCCTGCTCCAGGCCACCGACGAGCCCAGTGTGCTGGTGTCGGCCGCCGAGGTCTGGAGCGACCACTACTCGCCGCTGAGCCGGTGGACCGACCATCCGCAGGAGCGGCTGCTCGCCGGGCTGGGCCGGGCCGCCCGTCTGTTCCCCGGCCTGGCCGAGGCGCTGCGTGAGGCGCGCCCGGCCGAGATGCTGCTCGACACCGAGGGCGCCCACCGGTTCCTCAGCCACGCCGGGGTGCTCGCCGAGGCGGGCTACGGCGTGTTGCTGCCCGCATGGTGGCAGCGCCGTCCCGGGCTCGGCCTGTCGCTCGACGTGCGGGGCCGCGAGCCGGTCGCCACGGTGCTGCGGGACCAGGCGGTCGGGTTGCGGGAGATCGTCGACTACCGGTGGGGGCTGGCACTCGGCGGCCGCACGCTCACCGCCGACGAGCTGACCGACCTGGCCCGGGCCAAGGTGCCGCTGGTCCGGCTGCGCGGGCGCTGGGTGTTCCTGGACGCCGGCCGGCTCGCGGCCGGCCTGCGGTTCCTGGCGCGCGGCGGCGGGACGATGACGGCCGGCGACGCGCTCAAGGTGACGCGGCTGCTGCCGCCCGAGGAGCTGCCGCTGCCGGTGACCGACGCCCGGGGCGAGGGCTGGCTGGCCGACCTGCTCTCCGGGCGCCTCGACTCCCGGCTCGAGCTGCTCGACCAGCCGGAGGGTCTGGGGACGGTGCTCCGGGCGTACCAGAGAAGGGGTTTCTCCTGGCTCGCCTTCATGGACGCCCTGGGTCTGGGGGCCTGCCTCGCCGACGACATGGGGCTGGGTAAGACGGTGCAGCTCCTGGCGCTGCTGCTGCATCATCGGGCCGGTCCGGCGCTGCTGATCTGTCCGCTGTCGGTGCTCGGCAACTGGCAGCGTGAGGCGGAACGTTTCGCCCCCTCGCTGCGGGTGCGGGTGCTGCACGGCGCCGGGCGCGACGACCCGGCCTCGCTGGCGGCCGGCGCCGACGTGGTGCTGACCACGTACGCCACGGCGGTCAGCGACATCGACGCCCTGGCCGCGATCGACTGGGACCGGGTGGTGCTCGACGAGGCCCAGCACATCAAGAACAGCGCCGGGCAGGCGGCTCGGGCGGTGCGGCGGTTGCCGGCCCGTAACCGGATCGCGCTGACCGGCACCCCGGTGGAGAACCGGCTGGCCGAACTCTGGTCGATCCTCGACTTCCTCAACCCCGGTGTGCTGGCCTCGGCGCACACGTTCCGGGCACGGTTCGCCGTGCCGATCGAACGCCACGCCGAGGAGGACGCGGCCGCCCGCCTGCGCCAGGCGACCCGGCCGTTCCTGCTGCGGCGCACCAAGGCCGACCCGGGGATCGCCGGTGACCTGCCCGCGAAACGGCACGTCCGCCACCTGTGCGGGATGACCACCGAGCAGGTCAGCCTCTACAAGGCGGTCCTCGACGAACTGCTGCTGCACCTCGAGGAGCCCGGCGAGACCCGCCGCAAGGGCCTGGTACTGGCCGCGATGACCAAGCTGAAACAGGCGTGCGTGCACCCGGCGCTGCTGCTCAAGGACAATTCGGCGCTGCCCGGCCGGTCCGGCAAGGTGGAACGGCTCGAGGAGATCGTCGATCACGCGCTGGCCGCGGGGGAGAGCGTGCTGTGCTTCACCCAGTTCGCCACGTTCGGCGCGATGCTGCAACCGCATCTGGCGGCGCGGTTCAACGTGCCGGTGCGGTACCTGCACGGCGGCACCCCGCGCGGCGCCCGCGACACCATGGTCAGCGAGTTCCAGCAGGCCACCCGGCCGGGCGTGTTCGTGCTGTCGCTGAAAGCCGGCGGCACCGGGATCAACCTGACCGCGGCCAACCATGTGGTGCACGTCGACCGCTGGTGGAACCCGGCCACCGAGACCCAGGCCTCCGACCGGGCCTTCCGTATCGGCCAGCGGCGTGACGTGCACGTCCACACGCTGGTCTGCCTGGGCACCCTGGAGGAACGCATCGACCGGCTGATCGCCGACAAGGGCGTGCTCGCCGAACGGGTGGTCGGCAACGGTGAGGGCTGGCTCACCGGGCTGTCCACCACCGAACTGCGTGACCTGGTCACGCTGGCCCCGGAGGCGATCGTTGACTGACCTGCCACTCGCCTTCCTGGGCATGTTCGAGTCGCTGCGGATGGGGCCCACGTTCGCCCGGGGCCGCCGCGACGAACGCGCCGGGCACGTCCGCAGTCTGACCGTGTCCGGGAGCCTGGCCGTCGCGCTGGTCCGCGGCCCCGACGACCCGGTGGCGTTCCGGTCCCGGATCGCGGTGCGCTCGTTCGGCGCGGCCGACTGGTCCCGGGTGGAGAAGGCCCTGGTCGCGGAGGCCCGGTTCGTGGCGGACCTGCTCGACGGGCGGATGCCGGCCGGGATCGAGGCGGTGTTCGCCGAAGCCGGTCTCGGGCTGTTGCCGCTGTCGCTCGACGAGGTGGCGATGGACTGTACGTGCGAGCGGTGGCCGATGCCGTGTATCCATCTGGCGGCCATGTGTTACGCCCTGGCTCGTACGTTCGAGAGTGATCCGTTCGAGGTCTTCACCTGGCGGGGGCGCCAGCGTGACGAGCTGCTGATGCGGTTGCGGCGGCTGCGGGAGTCGGCGGCGGTGGACTCGATGACCTCGGCCTCGGCCTCGACCTCGACCTCGGCGTCGGCAACGGCAACGGCGTCGGATCCTCGCCGGGTGGAGCGTCCGCTCGTCGACCCGGCTGATCCGGACGCCTTCTGGGGAGAGGTCCGCCCGGAGGACCCGGTGGAGCCGCCGGCCGGCGCCCGCCCGGATGCATTGCTGGATCAGTTGGATCCGCCCGGGCTCACCCATGAAGGGCGTCCAGTGAACGAGGTTCTGCGCGAGGCATATCTCGCGTTACCCGACTGATTCGGAATCTCGTATTTCCCGGTCATGGCGCGTTAAACACGGATTCTGCATTTCGCATATAAGTGTCCCCGTGGTGACGCGGTGGCCACCGTGTGCCTGGCAAGTGCCTGTGGAGAGCTGCGAAAGAGGTTCCACGCGCTTGAAACATGATCGGCCGGAATATGTCCGCACGGCCACGGAAAGGATCGTCCGAACGGCCCGGTTTCGGCAAACGCCTGATTTCTGCTATCGCCCGTGATGGGCTGAGGGAGTCAAGCAAATGTGGTCGAAAAAGGTGTTGGCAATGAATGATGTGACGCGCATGGTGGCGCTCACGGGCATGAGTGTGGCCGCGGGCGCGATGATGGGAATCGGACCGGCTCAGGCGGCTCCGGCGGCCACCACGAGCACCCTCGGCGGGAGCAGCAGCACCGCTCAGGTCCAGGGACCCTACGACGACGACTACGTGGTCGGCTACTTCCGGTCCGAGCGCCGCTGCCAGCGGGCCGGCTGGATCGGCGAGCGGCGGGGCGCCTGGGACGACTACCGGTGCTACAACGCCCGGGTTCCCGGATACGGCTGGGTGACTGTGCTCGAGGTCGAGCAGGACAACTGGCGGTGGCGGGACTGGCGGGGCGGCTGGCCGGGTGACTGGCCGGAGCGCCCGGACTGGGTGGTCGGGGTCTACCACATCGGTGGTCCCTACAAGCACCCGTTCCGGAACGGGCCGGGCAACTGGGACGGCCCCGGTGGTCCCGGCGGACCGGGTAACTGGGACGGTCCGAAGGGTGGCCCTGGCGGACCTGGTGGACCCGGTGGTCCTGGCGGTCCCGGCGGACCGGGTAACTGGGACGGTCCGAAGGGGGGCCCCGGCGGACCTGGCGGACCGGGTAACTGGGACGGTCCGAAGGGTGGCCCCGGCGGACCCGGGGGACCCGGTGGTCCTGGCGGCCCCGGCGGGCCGGGTAACTGGGACGGCCCGAAGGGCGGACCCGGTGGACCCGGCAACTGGGACAAGCCGAAAGGCAGCGTCAGCATCTCCGTGCTCGGCGGCGGCTTCTGAGATCGCGGACTGACGAGGGCCGCACCGGATCACTCCGGCGCGGCCCTCGCCGTGTCACCGTCGTCCTACCAGGCGACCGGCGCGTAATCCTTCAGGAAACACCCGTAGACGTCCTCGCCCCGCTCACCGCGGACGATCGGGTCGTACACCCGGGCCGCCCCGTCCACCAGGTCCAGCGGCGCGTGGAACCCCTCCTCGTGCAGGCGCATCTTCGTCGGATGCGGGCGCTCGTCGGTGATCCAGCCGGTGTCCACGCTCGTCATCAGGATCCCGTCGGCGAACATGTCCTCCGCACTGGTGCGGGTCAGCATGTTCAGCGCGGCCTTCGCCATGTTCGTGTGCGGATGCCCGGCACCCTTGTACCCACGGGCGAAGATCCCCTCCATCGCGGACACGTTCACCACGTACCGCCGGGGGAACGAGGACGCGGTCATCGCCGTACGCAGACGGCTGACCAGGATGAACGGCGCGGTCACGTTGCACAGCTGCACCTCGAGCAGTTCGAGGGGGTCGACCTCGTGCACCCGGTCGCTCCAGCTGTTCGTTGACGTCGTGTCCGGCACCAGGCCACCCGCGTCGATCGCCACCGACCGCGCGGTCAGCGCCATCTCGGTGATCTGCTGCGGCGTCAACGTGGTCACACCCGACGTCAGCGCGGCCGCCGGCGACGAACCGGCAGTCCCGAAATACTCCAGCTCGGGCAGCGGACCGGACGGCAGCGACTCGGCCTCGGCCGCCGCGATCGCCGCGTAGGAGCCGGCGGTCCGGCGTACCGTCTGCGCCGCGTTGTTCACCAGGATGTCCAACGGCCCGCGCGCCGCCACCGATTCGGCCAGACCCACCACCTGGGCCGGATCCCGCAGGTCGAGGCCGACCACCCGCAGCCGGTGCATCCAGTCACCGCTGTCCGGCATCGCCGTGAACCGCCGGACCGCGTCATGCGGGAACCGCGTCGTGATCGTCAGATCGGCCCCGTCGCGGAGCAGCCGCAACGCGATGTACATGCCGATCTTCGCCCGCCCGCCGGTGAGCAGCGCGGTCCGGCCGGTGAGGTCGGTGCGCGCGTCCCGCCGCGCATGGTTCAGCTCGGCGCACCGCGGACACAACTGGTGGTAGAACGCGTCCACCACGGTGAACCGCTGCTTGCACACGTAGCACCCGCGCGCCTGCTTGAGCACACCCGCCGACGCGCCGCGCACGGTGCTCTTCAACGGGATGCCGGCGGTCTCGTCGTCGATCCGTCCCGGCGCGCCGGTCGCGGTCGACGCGGTCACCGCGTCGTCGTGCGCCAGCATCGCCTGCCGCCGGTCCTTGCGCCGCTGCACCTTCACCGTCTTGAACAGGCTGGCGGTCGCCCGCCGCACCGCGACCGCGTCCGGGTGCTCCGGCGGCAGACCCTCCGCCTCGGCGATCACCGCGAGGCAGGCCGCGAGCCGTTCCGGCTCGATGCCGGGGACCATGTCCGTTTCGGCGCCCAGCGTCACATCCAGGTCCGGAGTCCGTTCCGGCCCGTGCTCCGCGCCCGGCCCGGCACCCGATGCCGCGCCCTGCCCGGCGCTTCGGTCCGAGCTCGGTCCCCCACCCCGTCCCAAGCGCTGTTCCACACCCGGCTCCACGCCCGCAGCGACACTGCCGGTCATTCCCACGTCCTTGTCTGATCCCACCGCGGGGCCCTCTGTTCCCACCGGAGGCACTGTACTGACCCGGCGGTCCTATCGGCCGCCGGGCATCATCCCGCAAGGATGCCGGTCACGCCTGCGGGAGGTGATTTTCCCCCGGAACGCGGACCCGTCACTTCCCCGCGTCGGGGCTGTGGTCCGGCTCGTCGTCCTTCTTGCGCGGGGTGCGCTTCGTGCCCGGGTGGTCGGCCAGCGATGCCGGGCGCCGGCTCCTCTCGGGGTACGAGTGATCGCCCGCGCCACTGGTGGACGCCGGAGGGCCGGCGTGACGTCCGCCCTCGTGCGTCTCGCCCCGCGTCCTGCGGGACTCGGCGTCCTTCTTCCGCCGGGGCTCGGCATCCTCCAGCGTCCGCGGCCGCCGCGCCGGCGTGCCGGCCGCCCTGCGGCCCCCCGTCACACCGGAACCCCGACCCGCGGGATCCTGACCCTCGACACCCTGGTTCGCGGCGGTCCCGGTCACGATGTTCTCGGCTTCGACGGGGCGTCGTTCCGTGGTGCTGGGCTCGGTGCTTCGTCCGGTCGAGAGGTCGCCCAGGGTCGCCGGACGGTCCGTAGCGGGAGAAACCGGCTCGATCGGCGAGGACCCACCCGACAGCCACTCGTCAAGAGTGTGCGGCCGCCGCTGCCGCTCACTCGCGGTGCCCGCGATCGGCACGGGCGTTTCGGGCGTGGTAGCCGCCTGAGGGGTCGTGGCCGGCTGAGGGGGCGTGGCCCGCTGGGGAGCGGCGGGTGTCTCGGGCGCGGCGGGCGCCTCGGATGTGGCGGGTGTCTCGGGCGCGGCGGGAGTCTCGGGTGTGGTGGGCGTCTCGGGTGTGCTGACGGTCGAACCGGTGGCGGTCGAACCCGCGGCGGTCGAACCGGTGGCGGCGTTCGGCCCGTCGTCGCCGCTCTGGGTGCGGATCAGCCAGTCGTCGAGTGTTGCGGGCCGGGGTGCGCTGGGCGGGTAGGGAAGTTCCGCCTCCGGCTTGCGCTGCGACAACCAGTCGAACGAACCCGCCCCCGAAGTGAGATCCGCCAGCCGGGGATCCGCCCGCCACGCGAACGGATCCGGGGCAGCCTCGCGGGTGCCCGCATCATTACTAGCGACATCATCAGAGACATCAACGGCTACGTCCTCGACCGCCTCAACGGCTGTCGGGGTGGCAGCTTCCTTCAGCTCCGCAGGCGGAGATGCCGCAGGCTCGTCGGCCTCCACAGATGGGGACGCCGCAACCTCGTCCGTCGTTTCGGCAGGCGTGGACTCTTCGTCCGCGTCCGATTCGGCTACCTCGTCCGATTCGGCTACCTCGGCTACGTCGGCTGCCTCAGCTGTCTCAACAACCTCAACTGCCTCGACTGCCTCGACTGCCTCAACGACCTCAGCCGTCTCAGCCTCAGCCGTCTCATTCGCCGCGGATTCGGACGGCTCGGCGAGGACCGTCTCGGGAAGGTCCTGGATGGACTCATGCTGCGCGGGTTCCTCGAGTTCGGTCGCCAGCTCCGGCTTTTCGGCGGCTGGTTCCTCGGGCTTCGGCTCGGACTCCTCGGCTTCGGGGGTCTCGGGTTCGGGTTCTGCCTCGATCGCCGCGGCGCCGGCGGCCAGGGTGGCATCCACCTCGGCCCAGATGTCGTCGCTTCCGGCCGGTTGGGGCGCTTCCGAAGAATCGGATTCCTGGGGCACCTGCTCCGGGGCCTGCGGTTCCTCGTGCAGGGTCTCTTCGGCCTGCGGTTCTTCGGCCTGCGGTTCCTCGTGCAGGGTCTCTTCGGCCTGCGGTTCTTCGGCCTGCGGTTCCTCGTGCAGGGTCTCTTCGGCCTGCGGTTCCTCGGGCTGAGGTTCCGGGGCTGGGGAATCCTGAGAGGTGGGCTCGTCTGGTTCGGGTTCTGTGCCGGTGGGCTCGGCGCGGGGGACCGACAGGTCTTCCATCAGGGCGGACCAGGTGGGTACCGGTTCGGCGGAGATGGCTACCTGGACCTCGGCGGCGGCGAACACCGGCAGGACTGTCGTCGCGTCCGGACCGGGGTCGGTGGTCGCCTCCGGCACGGGCACGTCCAGGACGTCAACCTCGACGTCGGTCTCGGCCTCGTCGGTCCTGATCGCATCAGGGACGGTCTCGGCGGTGCCGCCGGTAAGAGCCTCGGTGGTGCCGGGAAGAGCCTCGGCGGTGCCGGGCGAGGTGCCGGCGTCGGGGGTGGCCCGGGGCTCGGTGCTGTCGGGGGGAGTGTCCTTGCGGCCGGAGAGGGCGTCCTGACGGCCGGCTGCCTCCACCAGACGGGTGGCCTCGTGGGAGGACTCCTTCTCGGCGAGGAAGTCGAGGACCGTCTCGTAGTCCAGGATGGCCGTTCTGTTGACGTCCGCGTCCGATGCGGGCGAGGAGCCTGCGGGCAGGGCCAGGACGGTGAGGTACTGGGTGGGATCGGCGATCGTGCCGGTCAGCGCGGGAGGCTTCGGGTCGCTCTTCGCGTCTGAGTCGTCCGGCTCGTCCGGTGCCTTCTCGGCCGGGCGGCCGGAGTCTGCCTTCTCGGCCGGGCGGCCGGACTCGCCGAGCGCCTCGGCGTGGGTCGCCGACTCCTCGGACGGCTTCTCCGGCTTGGAGAGTCTCTCCGGCTTGGAGGGCTTCTCCGCAGCGGTGGGCTTGTCGTCGGGGTGTTCGACCTCGCCGAGCGCCTCGGACGGCTTCGCCGGTGTCTCGTTGCCGGGGTTGTCCAGGTCGCGGAGCGCCTCGTAGCGCTTCATCGACGTCTCGTCGTCCCGGGTCAGGTTGAGCTGGGTGACGGCCGGATCCTGGTAGGCCGCTGCGGGCTGGGCGGGATCGGTTCGTGTCGCCCGGCTCCGGGTCAGGGGTGACGGGTGGGTCGGAACCGGCGAGATGGGCGCCACGAGGGTGGTGACGGTGGCGGCGGGATCCTCGGGAACAGCGACGTCCGGTTCGTCGGGGACGGCGGCCGCAGGTTCGTCGGGGACGGCGACCGCCGGGTCGTCGGGAACGATCGCGGTGTCGGACGGGACGGGAGGAGCCGTGGGAACCGGGCCGGCGGGCGGGGCGGGAGCGGCCGGCGCCGCCGTCGTCGCCGCGGGGCTCGGGGTGGGGGGACCTTCGGGAGCTGACGGAGGCGTACCCGGAAGGAGGGAATGCCGCCCGGTGGGCTCGTCGTCGTCCTCCTCGCCGGCGTGTTCCGCCAGGCCCGCACGCTCCTGAAGGCGCCGCAGCGGCCCCGGCGCCCACCAGGCCGCGTCGCCGAAGAGGGCGAGTACCGCGGGGACCAGCAGCATCCGGACGACCGTGGCGTCCAGGACCAGCGCGATGATCATGCCGACGCCGACGAAGCGCATCGTGGTGACGGTGGAGAGGGCGAACGCGCCGGTGACCACGATCAGGAGCAGCGCCGCCGCGGTGATCACGCGGCCGGTGCTGGCCAGGCCGGCGGTGACGGCCTCGCGGCTGGTGGCGCCCTTGAGCCGGGCCTCGACCATCCGGGAGAGCAGGAACACCTCGTAGTCGGTGGAGAGGCCGAAGACGACGGCGGCCATCAGGACCACGATGCCCGCTTCCAGCGGTGCGGGAGTGACGTCGAGCAGCCCGGCGCCGTGGCCGTCCTGGAAGATCGCGACGAGCAGGCCGAAGGTGGCGGTGAGGCTGAGGCCGCTCATCACCACCGCCTTGATCGGCAGCAGGATCGAGCCGAAGGCCAGGAACATCAGGATCAGGGTGGCGCCGGCCAGCAGGCCGATCATCAGGGGCAGTTTGCCGGCGATGGCCTCCAGGCTGTCGACGTTGCGGGCGGTGGTGCCGCCGACCAGGATCTCGGCGTTCGCGGGTGGGGTGAGGGCGCGCAGGTCCGTGACGACCTGGCGGGAGGCGTCGCTGAACGAGTCGCCGTCGGTGAGCGCGGCGGTCAGCACCACGACGCCCGGGCCCTGACCGGACGGGGTCACCGCGGCGACACCCGGCACGGCACCGGCGGCCTGCGTCAGCGTGGTCACGTCCGGTTCGCTGCCGTCGGCGGTACGCACCACCACCTGCACACCGTCGGCGCTGAACTGCGGGTAGTCGGCCTTGAGCGTCTCGATGGCGATGCGGGACGGGTCGCCGGCCGGCAGGGTACGTTCGTCGACCTCGCCGAAGCGGACGCCGGTGATCGGCAGGGCGAGCAGGACGAGTCCGATCAGGATCGGCGCGGCCACGAGCAGCGGGCGGCGCAGCACGGCCCCGGAGAGGCGTTCCCAGCCGGTGCCGCCGCCGTTGCCGGTGAACGGCAGCCGGACCGGCAGCTTGTCGACGCGCGGGCCGAGGATCGCGAGCAGCGCCGGGAGCAGCGTCAGGGACAGCAGCATCGCCAGGAAGACGGCCGCGAGACCGCCGTAGGCGAGCGACTTGAGGAAGCCCTGCGGGAACAGCAGCAGGCCGGCCAGGGCGGTCATCAGCAGGGTGGCGGAGAAGAGCACGGTACGCCCGGCGGTCGCCACGGTCCGGCGGACCGCCTCCGCGGTGTCGTGCTTGGCCTGCTCCTCACGGAACCGGCCGACCATGAAGAGGCCGTAGTCGATGGCCATGCCCAGGCCGAGCAGGCTGGCCACGTTGACCGCGAACGAGTTGACCTCGTGGGTGAGGGCGACCGCGTGCAGCACCCCGAGGGAGCCGAGGACCGCGGCGCCGCCGACCACGACGGGCAGGGACGCGGCGACCAGCGAACCGAAGATGACCAGCAGCAGCACCAGCACGATCGGCAGCGAGATCATCTCGGCGAAGACCAGGTCGTCGGTGGACCGTGACGTCGAGGCGTGGGCGAGCGGGATGCCGCCGGCCAGTTCGACGCTCGCGCCGGGGACCGTGAAGTCGTCCTCGATCCCGGCGTACGCGGCCAGCTTGTCCGCGTCGTTCTCGCCGACCAGCGTGATCATGGCGACCGCGCTCGACTTGTCCGCGGCGGCGAACGCCGCGGATTTCGTCTCCCAGTACGACACCTTGGCGCTGACCGCGTCGGCGGGCAGTGCCGCGAGCCGTGCGGTGATCCGCTCGGCGAGCGCCGCGTCGTCGATGCCGCCCTGGTCCGGGCGGTAGATGGCGATGACGTCACCGCCCTGCCCACCGGCCGCCGTGGCGGCCACGTCGGCGGCCCGCGACGACTCACTTCCCGGGTCGTTGTAACCGCCCTCGGTGAGCTGCCCGAACACCCCGAAGCCCCAGACACCGGCGCCGAGCACCGCGACCAGCGCGACGATCAGTACCGGCCACCGACGTCGGGTGACTCGTGATCCCCAGCCCGCGAACACCGCAACCTCCCGCAGTCATGCTTCTCCCGCAGGTCAGCTCAGAGTCGCAGCCTGCAGGGCGACACCACCGCAATCCTCGTCGAAGGACTGCCGGGTGATCCATTCGACGGAGATCTTGCCAGGGCGGGTCGCGCTGTAGTGAACCGTGTAGGCCGCGGTCTTCAGCCCCGTGCCCCGATGCTCCCAGGAATCGGTCACCGTCTCACCCCCGGTGGACAGTTTCAGGCGCAGTTCGCCCTCGGCGGCGGCCAGCCCGACGTACAGCCGCAGGATGCTGATGCCGCTGCCGGCCGGGGCGGACAGCGTGAAGCCCTGACCGGCGCCGCAGACCCGGGCGCCGCTGGTCACCCCGGTCGCCGCGGCCAGCGGCTTCCCGCCGGTCCAGCTGAACCTCTCCGGGCTCAGGGTGTGCCGTTCCCGGGCGGTGCCGGGGGTGCCCTCCAGGATGGCGAAGCCGCCGGCGGCGTTGCGGTCCATCGCGTACCGGCCCTGCTCGCCCCAGTGCACCCAGTCGGCGACGCCCTCCTCGGTCAGGTCGACGGCCTCCGGCACCGCGGACCGCTCGATGGAGACCGAGTCGATGGAGACGAACGACGGTGCCACCGAGGCGCTGCCGAGCGGGATCGGGATCTGCGGGCCGGGGGTGGCGGCGAGTCCGTCGACCGGCGGCCCGGCCGGCGGTGGCGGGTTCGGCCGGCTGGTGTCGAGGACCACGAGACCGAAGGAGACCACGGCGATGATGCCCACCAGGATCACCGCGCCGGTCGCGGCGTGATCACGCCAGGGGCGCCGTCCACCGTCCATCGGCACTGCCTGCACCTCGTGCCGGGTACGGCGGCGGGCGGCGCGGCCGGTGGGCGGGCGATCAGGCACGGACGCCTCCAGGATCGGACGGGGAAGGGCCGTAAACGATCTCATCCTGCCGGTCCGGTGGTGAAGAGAGGGATGTTCCCCGCCACATCGGTGGCGATGACTAGTACGGTGTCCGGGCTGTTGCTTTCCGTCCGTTCCGAGCCCAAGGGGACCGCGATGCCCGACAAGAACGCCTCGACGAACACGCGCCGGGGTCCGGCGCTGGCGGGTCTCGCCGCCGCGGTCCTGATCCTCGTGGTGGCGGTCGTCGTCTTCGTCATGGTGCGGTCCGGTGATGACAAGGGCGCGACCGCAGCCCCGGAGAGCACCGCCGCCACCCTCTCGCCCGAACTCCAGAAGGAGCCCGAGGTCACCAAGGGTGACGGGGCGCCGCTCACCGCGCTGGGCATCACGGAGATCGTCGCGGGGGCGGGCCCGGTCGTGCAGAGCGGGCAGACCGTGACGTTCAACTACAAGCTGGTGTCGTACACGTCCGGCGAGATGATGGACTCGTCGTGGAGCCGGGGCGAGCCGTTCACCAGCCAGATCGGCGTCGGCTCGCTGATCAAGGGCTGGGACCAGGGCATTCCCGGGCAGAAGGTGGGCAGCCGGATCCAGATGGACGTGCCGGCCGATCTCGCCTACGGCCCGGAGCGCGGCGACCTGCGGTTCGTCGTCGACATCCTGGACGCCAAATAGCTACAGGTCGGTGACGACCACGTCGAGCTGGCGGGGCCTGGTGGCCGGTCCGGGGCGTTCCTCGACCGTGAACTTCAGGTCCCGCAGCGCGGTGACCAACTCGTCGACGCCGGTCGCGGTGACGCGTTCGGTGGCGAGGGCCCGCACCAGACGGCCCTTGGTGGCCTTGTTGAAGTGGCTCACCACCGACCGTTTCGGCACGCCGTCGACCACCCGCTCGTGCAGCACCCGCAGGGCGGCGGCGTCCGGCCCCGGCGTCCAGACCGCCGCGTAGGCGCCGGACCGCAGGTCGAGCACGGTCCGCCCCTCGGTGGCATTCTTCAGAGCCACGGTCAGGTTCTTCTTCCAGTACGCGGTGAGCCCGCCGACCGGAGCGGGCAGCGTCACGCCGATCGCGCACCGGTACGCCGGGATCCGGTCACCGAGCCCGACCACGCCCCACAGGCCGGAGAAGACGAGGGCGGTCCGGTCCAGCCACTCCCGTTCCGGCGCCGCCAGGGTGTCCGCACCCAGCGCGTCGTACAGCACCCCGGTGTAGATCTCCGCCGCCGGGGCGGCCGGTGCCGTCAGCAGTCCCGCGTTGCGGGCGATCTCCCCGCGCTGCCCCTCGCTCAACCCGAGCACCCTCAGCGAGTCGGTGATCGACCGTTCGCTGCTGCGCCCGCAGAGGGCGACCAGACGCTGGAGCACCCGGGTGCGGGCGGCGGCGAGTTCGGGCAGCCGGAGCCCGGCCGGGTCGGCGGGGTCGCCGGACACGGCCGGGGTCTTGCCCTCGGACGGGGGAAGCAGGATCAGCACGCGGGCGACATTAGCCCGCGTGGCCGTCCTGACGATCGGCGAGGGCGTCCGCCACGCTGGGGTAGATCCCGAGACGCTGGGTCAGGCCCACCGTGTCGAGCAGGCGTTCCAGGAACTCGCCGGGCCCGGCGATCCGCAGCCAGCCGCCGGCCCACTTGGCCCGGTTGTGGCCGATCACGAACGTGCTGAGCCCGATCGAGTCGCAGAAGTCGACGCCGGCGAGGTCGACGACCACCCGTGGCTCGGGCCGGGCCAGGGCTTCCTCGATCCGGTCGGCCAGCAGCGGCGCGGTGTCCAGGTCGAGGTTGCCCTGCACGGTCAGGACCACGGCGGGTGATCCGGGGTTATCAGCAATCGAAACATTCAACATGGGGGACCTCCTTGAGTCCCCTCTCTGCCCAAAAAGTGACTGGCTGTCACATCACTTGCCCGGCGGGACGGTCACGGTGGTCTTCACGGTGGCCCGGTTCAGGTCGTCGACCCGGATGGTGAAGGCCAGCTCGTACGTGCCGGGCAGCGGGAACGTGATCGAACCGAGGGCCTGGTGCGCCGGGCTGTCCAACGGGGCGATCTCCTGTTCGACCGCCTCCAGGTCGAGGTTCTCGTCGAGCAGACGGGCGGTCAGCTCCCATTCGGCGGCCCGCAGCGGGGCGCCGGACGGCGCGTACAGGAAGGCGTGCACCGTGTTGTACTCGCCGAGCTCGACCGGGTAGAGGTCGAACTGCAGCGCGTAGATCGAGCTGTCCAGCGTCTCGGCGGCGCCCTTGCCGGTGATCGCGCCGTCCTTGACGCCCGCGGTGCGGCCCGGGTCGACCTGCACCAGCACGGCGCTGAGCGCCAGGATCACGACCGTCGCGACGACCTCGACGCCCACGGTACGCGCCAGCCCGGTCCCGTGCCGCGCGGTGAGCACGAGCTTGCGGGCCAGGGCGGCGAACCCGAGGACCACGGCGAGCAGGCCCAGCTTGGCGAGCAGGAGCCGGCCGTAGCCGGTGTTCCAGAGGGCCGCGACCGAGCCGAGCTGGACGGCCGACTGGATGCCGCCGGCGATGGCCAGCCAGAGCACCGACATGGCCGCCCATCGTGACCAGACCGGCAGGATCCGGCCGAGGACCCGCCGGTGCACGCCGCGCAGCAGGAACCCGATCAGGGTGACCAGCCCGCCGATCCACACCGCCATGGCGGCCATGTGCACGGCACCGACGGTGACGGTGAGCCAGGGCATCGGGGCGGCGACGGCGTGGCCGGTGAGCGGCCAGGTGGTCAGCCCGGCGGCGCCGAGCGCGAGGACGAGGACGGCGCGTGCCCGCGACCGGTCCGGGCGCCGGGCGGCGAGTGTGGTGGCCGGGGGAGCGGTGAGGGTCAGCACGGCCCCGTCGGCGGGCGGGTCGGTGGAGACCAGGGTGACCGGGCGGGCCGGTGCGGTGGTGGCCGCCGCGGGGCGCAGCAGCGGCGGCACGAGCAGGGCGATCAGGGCGAGGACCGCCAGCCGGGCCATCAGGATCCAGCCGAACTGGCTGTTCAGCACCTCGGCGATCTCCGGAATGCTGACCTGCCAGGCCGCGGATCCGCTGCCCTGCGGTGCCTGGAGCAGCAGGGCGCCGACGGTGGCGACGGCGGTCAGCGCCACGCCGGCCCGCACGAGCCGCAGCGCCCCGCGACGGGAGCGCCGGGGCGGCCACAGCAGGGCCAGGAACAGGGCGGGGCCGGCGATCAGCGTGACTCCGGCGTACCCGGTGAAACGCAGGGTGGGGACCGCGGCCGCGACCGACCAGTGGGGTCCGGTGCTGGTGGCGGCCTCCGGGCGGGCCGAGGGCGCACCGACCGAGAAGGTGATCGCGCCGCCGATCGGGTGGCTGTCGGCGGAGATCACCCGGAAGCTGATCAGGTACGTGCCGAGCGGCCGGTCCGGTTTGCGGACCGGGATGGTCAGCACCGCGCCGTCGATCGTCGGGGTGCCGTTGATGCGCTCGCCGTCCGGGGCGATCACCTGGATCCGCCCGGCGACCGGCGCCACCGGCTCGCTGAACGTGACGGTCACCACCGACGGTGAGGTGCTGATCACGCTGCCCGGTGCGGGGTCCGACCCGACCGGGGTGGCGTGCGCGGACGCCGGGGCGGCGGGGGCGAGCAGCGCGCCGAACAGGATGAGCAGGAACAGCAGTACGCGCGGCCTCGTCACACCGGGTAGTTCGGATGCCACCCGAGAAAGGTTCAAGCGCGCTGGATACGATTCGGGGCAGGTCCACGCTCTCCAGGAGGCCGCCTTGTCAGTCCATCCCCGCGCCGGCCGGCCGGCCGAGGCCGCCGACCTGATCGATGTTCCCCAGGTCATCTCGCGTTACTACACGGAGCACCCGGACCCGTCGCAGGCGGGGCAGCGGGTCGCGTTCGGCACCTCCGGGCACCGTGGGTCCAGCCTGCGGTCCGCCTTCAACGAGGATCACATCGCCGCGACCAGCCAGGCGATCGTGGAGTACCGCCGGGAGCAGGGCACCACCGGCCCGCTGTTCCTGGGCCGCGACACCCACGCGCTCAGCGAACCCGCGATGATCACCGCGCTCGAGGTGTTCGCGGCGAACGACGTGACCACGCTGATCGACAGCCGGGACGGCTACACGCCGACGCCCGCCCTGTCGCACGCGATCCTCACCTACAACCGGACGTCCCCGGTCAAGGCGGACGGCGTGGTGGTCACCCCGTCGCACAATCCGCCGGACGACGGCGGCTTCAAGTACAACCCGCCGAACGGCGGGCCGGCCGACACCGACGCCACCAAGTGGATCCAGGACCGGGCCAACGAGCTGATCGCCGGCGGCCTCAAGGACGTGCGGCGGATCAGTGCGGCCCGGGCCCGGCAGTCGGCCACCGTCTCCGGCTACGACTTCTTGGCCGCGTACGTGGACGACCTGCCCTCGGTGATCGACGTGGACGCGATCCGCAAGGCGGGGGTGCGCATCGGCGCCGACCCGCTCGGCGGGGCGAGCGTGGCGTACTGGGGGGAGATCGCCGACCGGCACGGCCTGGACCTGACCGTGGTCAACCCGGCCGTCGACCCGCGGTTCGGCTTCATGACCCTGGACTGGGACGGCAAGATCCGGATGGACTGCTCGTCGCCGTACGCGATGGCGTCCCTGATCGAGCAGAAGGACCGGTTCCAGATCGCCACCGGCAACGACGCCGACGCCGACCGGCACGGCATCGTCACCCCGGACGGCGGGCTGATGAACCCGAACCACTACCTCGCGGTGGCGATCGACTACCTGTTCCGGACCCGTACCGGCTGGCCGGCGGGCGCCGGGATCGGCAAGACGCTGGTCTCCTCCTCGATGATCGACCGGGTGGCCGCTCAGCTCGGCCGCCGCCTCGACGAGGTGCCGGTCGGCTTCAAGTGGTTCGTGCCCGGCCTGATCGACGCGTCGATCGGCTTCGGCGGCGAGGAGAGCGCCGGGGCGTCGTTCCTGCGCCGCGACGGCAGCGTGTGGAGCACCGACAAGGACGGGCTGCTGCTCGACCTGCTCGCCGCGGAGATCATCGCCACCACCGGCAAGACGCCCAGTGAGCACTACCGGTCGCTGACCGGGCAGTTCGGCGAGCCGGCCTACGCCCGGATCGACGCGCCGGCCACCCGGGAGCAGAAGGCGATCCTCGGCAGGCTGTCCCCCGAGCAGGTCACCGCGAAGGAACTGGCCGGCGAGCCGATCACCGGCGTGCTGACCAGCGCGCCGGGCAACGGCGCGGCGATCGGCGGCCTCAAGGTGGTCACCGCCTCCGGCTGGTTCGCCGCCCGGCCGTCCGGCACCGAGGACGTCTACAAGATCTACGCCGAGTCGTTCCAGGGCCCGGACCACCTGGCCCGGATCCAGGACGAGGCCCGCGGGGTCGTCTCGGCAGCCCTCGGGGGCTGACCGGGGCGTCACTCAGGTTCCGGATGCGCCCGCCGACAGGTATGCCATGAGCACGCCCCGGTCCGGCCCCGGCGGACTCACCGCCGTGGTGGTCTCCCTCGCGGCCATCGCCGGGGCGGTGGTGTGGCTGGTCGTCCGGGACCCGGCCGACGTGACGCACGGCTATCTCGCCGCGCCGGTGGCGATGACGGCGGGTGTGGTCGCGGTGTTCCGGCTCGCGGCCCGGCCCGGTCTGCCGCGGCCGGCCCGGGCGTTCTGGCGGATGCTGCTGGCGTCCGGGTTCAGTCTGCTGGCCGCGTCGGTCGTCTCGCTGGCCCAGGCCAACAACGACACCGGCCTGTCGCCGTGGGTCGGGCTGCCGCTGCTGCTCGGCCTGCTCCTGCTGATGATCGCGTTCCTGCGGCTGCCGGTGGCGCGCCGGACCGCGGCCGGCTGGCTGCGGGCACTGCTCGACGGCGCGACCGTCGCCGTCGCCAGCGGGCTGATCTTCTGGTACCTGGTGCTCGACCTGGCCCCGGAGGGCTCCTCGCTGGTCAAACGGGTGGCCGCCGGCGTGCTCGGGGTGGGCGGCGTGCTGCTGCTCGTGGTGATCGGCAAATCGGCGGCCCGCCCGGCAAGCCTGATCTCGCCGGGCGCGCTGCGGGTCCTCACCATCGCGCCGCTCTCCGCGGTCGTCGGCACGGTCCTGCTGATCGCCGGCAACGACACCAGCCGCCTGGCCTTCTCGGTGCTGGCCATCTCCCTGGTCGGCGTGGCCCTGGCGATCGCCGCCCACGTGCAGTCCCGGGTGCCGGCCGCGCCCGCCGGAGACGACGAGCCGCTCTCCGGGCGGTCACTGTTCAACCTGCTGCCGGTCGTGGCGGTGGTCGCCACCGCGGCCATGGTGATCAGCGTCAGCGCGCAGGAGATGACCGCCCGCCAGCGTACGGTGATCATCGGCGCGGTGCTGATCGCCGGGTTCGTGGTCGCCCGCCAGCTGCTGTCGCTGCGGGAGAACACGGTGGCCTTGCGCGGCATCCGCCGCCAGCAGGAGGAACTCGAACGGCTCGCCCTCGTCGACCCGCTGTCCGGCCTGCGCAACCGCACCGGCTACAGCATGGCGCTCGCCCAGCGCCTGGACCACGGACTGCCCGCCGCCACGGTCCTGATCGACGTCGACGACTTCAAGATGATCAACGACACGCTCGGGCCGGCCGCCGGCGACCAGCTGCTTCGGCGGATCGCCGAACGCCTGCGGGACCGCTGCGCGGACAGCGAACTCCCGGCCCGGCTGGGCGGCGACGAGTTCGCGGTCCTGCTGCCCCTGGACGAACCGGCCGCCGCCGAACACTCCACCGCCCGGCTGCTGCAGACCCTCGCCGAGCCGCTGCGCGTCGGCGACCAGCAACTGCTGCTGCACGCCAGCGCCGGCATCGCCATCGCGGTGCCCGGCGAGACCGCCGACGAGGTGCTGCGCAACGCCGACATCGCGATGTACGCGGCCAAGGAAGCCGGCAAGGCGTCCGCGGTCCTCTTCGAACCGCGGATGCGCCAGGACATGGTCGGCCACGCCCGGGTCGCCGGCGAACTGCGCGACGGCATCCTGCGCGGCGAACTGCGGTTGCTCTACCAGCCGGTGTACGACCTGGTCACCGGAGCCGTCAGCGGCGCCGAGGCGCTGGTCCGCTGGCAGCACCCGCACCGCGGATTCGTGTCGCCCGCCGAATTCATCCCGGTCGCCGAGAAGTCCGGCCTGATCGTGCCACTGGGCTCCTGGGTGCTGCGCGAAGCCTGCTCCCAGCTGCACCGGTGGCGCGGCGAACTCGGCGACGCGGCCATCGAGGCGGTCAACGTGAACGTGGCCGTCCGCCAGCTGCGCCAGGCCGGGTTCGTCGACGAGGTGGCCGCGGTCCTCAGCGAACACGATTTGCAGCCGGTCAACCTGATCCTCGAGGTCACCGAGTCGTCGGTGGCCGACGGCTGGCAGGTCTCCGAAACCCTGGAAGCCCTGCACCGGATGGGCGTACGCCTGGCCCTCGACGACTTCGGCACCGGCCAGTCGTCGCTGAGCCTGCTGCGCGCCTTCCCGGTCGACGTCCTCAAACTGGACAAGTCGTTCGTCGACGGCATCGCCTCCGGCGCCGACCGGGGCCGGCTCGCGGTCGCCGCCGCCGTCGCCCAGCTCGCCGAACACCTGAAACTCAAAGCCGTCGCCGAAGGCATCGAGAGCCGCGACCAGATGGACCGGCTCCGCGAAATGGGATACCGGTACGGTCAGGGCTATTTCATGGCGAAACCCCTGCCCGCCGCCGAATGCGGCGCCCTGATGACCGCAATTCCGGTGGACCTCAAGGCGGGGTGAGGCCTTACCTTCGGTGGCATGCCCGCCATCCACGGACACCTGAAGACCTTCTACCAGCTGCTGGCCAACACGCTGCTGGTGTCGGTGATGAACTACACCGTCTGGTTCGCCGTCACCTTCTGGGTATATCTGGAGACCCGGTCGGTGTTCGCCACCGGCATGATCTCCGGCATCTTCCTGGTGCTCACCGCGCTCACCGGCATCTGGTTCGGCAGCCTCGTCGACGGCCACCGCAAGAAGACCGCCCTGCAGATCTCCGCGGCCGCCTCGCTGACCCTGTACGCGGTCGCCTTCGCCGTCTACCTGGCCACCCCGGACTTCTCCGACCCGGCGAGCGCCCGGCTGTGGCTGTTCGTCCTGCTGCTGATGTTCGGCGTGATCGCCGGCAACATCCGCGGCATCGCCCTGCCCACCCTGGTCACCCTGCTCATCGAGGAGGGCGGACGGGACCGGGCCAACGGGCTGGTCGGCACCGTCTCGGGCGGCAGCATGCTGGTCACCTCGGTGATCAGCGGGGTGCTGGTGGCGTTCGACGGGATGCGGTCCGTGCTGCTCCTGACCATCGTGGTGCTGATCATCGCCCTGGCCCACCTGGCCTTCGTGCCCATCCCGGAACGCGTCGCTCCCGTCGGCGGTTCCGCGACCGGCGGCGTGGACCTGCGCGGCACCCTGCGGATCATCGCGGGCGTACCGGGACTGTTCGCGCTGATCCTGTTCACCACGTTCAACAACTTCCTCGGCGGTGTGTTCATGGCGCTCGCCGACGCGTACGGGCTGTCCCTGGTGTCGGTGCAGACGTGGGGGCTGCTCTGGGGCGTCCTGAGCACCGGATTCATCGTGGGCGGCCTGATGGTGGCCCGGACCGGGCTGAGCCGCCGGCCGGTGCGCCTGCTCCTGCTGGTCAACATCGCCCTGTGGACCGTGATCGTGGTGTTCCCGCTGTGGGCGTCGATCATCCCGCTGGCGATCGGCTTCTACGCGTACATGGTGCTGGTGCCGTACGCGGAAGCGGCCGAACAGACGATCCTGCAACAGGCGGTGCCGTACGAGCGGCAGGGCCGGGTGTTCGGGCTGGCCCAGAGCGCCGAACAGGCGGCGTCACCGCTGACGGCATTCCTGATCTCGCCGATCGCGCAGTTCGTGTTCATCCCGTTCATGAGTACGGGCGGGGCGGGCGCGGACCTGATCGGATCGTGGTTCGGGACCGGGCCGGCCCGCGGGCTGGCGCTGGTGTTCGTGCTGACCGGGATCATCGGGGTGATCGCTACGACCCTGGCGATGCTCAGCCGGCCCTACCGTCGTCTCAACGCCGGGATCGCCCGTCCCCGTGCCGCCGAACCTGATGAGGACGGCAGCGGTGGGGCCGGCCCGGATGGGGACGGTCGCGGCCTTGCCGGGCCGGATGGGGACGGTCGCGGTGAGGCTGGACCGGGTGAGGACGATCGTCGTGTGACGGGGGCGGGTGGCGTCGGTGACGGGATCATCCGGACCGGGGTTGCCGGGCCGGATTGAAAGAACGACTCGGGTATTCCGGGCCGGATCGGACTGCGGTCCGAGGCTGCCGAGCCGGATCGGAGAGCGGCTCGGCAACCCCGGACCGGTGGGTGGCCCGGACAGTCAGCGGGTGGCGTGCCCGGTGGGCGGCCTCAGTAGAGGGAACGCCCGGTGCGGCGGCGACGGGTTGGGCGGGGAACGGGGCGGCGCTGACGGCAGCGTCGCCCGCGGCCCCGGGCCGTCAGCGAGACCGCCCACATCGGGACGGCCGACTCCGGGCGGCCGGCCCGGCGCCGGTCGCGGCGGTTGAGTGCGGTGCTCAGGGTGATGATCACAGAGGGGTGCCGTTCTGCTGCGACGTTCGCGTGCGGAGACGCGGCTCCGCGGGAATGTCCGCCCACGACGGTGTGGCGAGGGGCGTGGCCGTCCGTCGTGGGCGGCACGCCGCGCCCGCCCCGGTCGTGCGGGACTGCCGGTGCGCGGTGAACTGTCTCAGCGGTGATACAACGGCCGGCCTCTCTCGTCGGCGCCCGGACCACACGTCACAGGCGATGCGACAGCGACGCTAGCAGCGCCCCCGCCCGCCCTCCACCGATTATCGCCGCGCTGCCGGATCCGCTGCTCGGACGTGTTCCCGCCCGTCCCGGACCTGCCCGGACCCGCCCGGACCCGCCCGTCCCGGACCTGCCCGGACCCGCCCGTCCCGGCTCGGTCCAGACCTGCCCGCCCCGCCCGGAAAAGGCGAACGCCCCGGCCGATGGCCCGGCCGGGGCGTTCGTTCCGCGCTGTATCGAAGTTCCGCGCCTTTTAGCGAAAGGGAGAGTAGCGGACGTCGGGACTCGCGGAAGTCAGACGTTACTCATGCCGGGGATCAGGCGTCCACCTCGGGGCGCCCCTCGGCCGCCCACAGGGTGTGGAACGAGCCCGGCTTGTCCACCCGGTGGTAGGTGTGCGCACCGAAGAAGTCCCGCTGGCCCTGGATCAGAGCGGCCGGCAGGCGCTCGGCCCGCAGACCGTCGTAGTACGCCAGCGCGGACGCGAAGCCCGGTGCCGGGATGCCCTGCTGGGCGGCCGTGACGACGACCTTGCGCCAGGCGTCCTGGGCACCGCTGACGGCGTCCAGGAAGTACTGGTCCACGAGCAGTGTCGGCAGGGTGGGCTGCTTGTCGTACGCCTGCTTGATGAAGTCCAGGAACTTGGCCCGGATGATGCAGCCGTCCCGCCAGATCTTGGCCATCGCGCCGGGGTCGATCTCCCAGCCGTATTCCTTGCTGGCCGCCTGGATCTGCTGGAAGCCCTGCGCGTACGCGACGATCTTCGACGCGAACAGCGCCTGCTCGACGTCGGCGACCAGGTCACCGGCGTGCTGGCCGAGGTTCGCGGACGGGCCGGGCAGGCCCGCCTCGGCGGCGGCCTTGCGCTCGTCCTCGCCGCCGGACAGCGCGCGGGCGAACACCGACTCGGCGATGCCGGAGACGGGCACACCCAGGTCGAGGGCGGCCTGCACGGTCCAGCGGCCGGTGCCCTTCTGCTCGGCGGCGTCGGCCACGATGTCCACGAACGGCTTGCCGGTGGCGGCGTCGGTCTGCTTGAGGACCTCGGCGGTGATCTCGATCAGGTACGAGCCGAGACGGCCCTCGTTCCAGCCCTTGAAGATCTCGGCGATGTCCGACGGGGAGTGCCCGCCGACCCGGCGCAGCAGGTCGTACGCCTCGGCGATGAGCTGCATGTCGGCGTACTCGATGCCGTTGTGCACCATCTTGACGAAGTGGCCGGCGCCGTCCGGGCCGACGTGCACGCAGCACGGCTCGCCGTCGACCTTCGCCGCGATGTCCTCGAGCAGCGGGCCCAGGGCGTCGTAGCTCTCCTTCGGGCCGCCCGGCATGATGCTCGGCCCGTGCAGCGCGCCCTCCTCGCCGCCGGAGACGCCGGCGCCCACGAAGTGCAGGCCCTTCGCCTTCAGGGCCGCCTCACGGCGACGGGTGTCCGCGAAATGCGCGTTGCCCGCGTCGATCAGCATGTCGCCCTCCTCCAGGAGGGGGGCGAACTCGTCGATGACCGCGTCGGTGGCCGGCCCGGCCTTCACCATGATCACCACACGGCGGGGGCGTTCCAGGCTCGCCACGAAATCCTCGGCGGTCTCGGCCGGCAGGAAGGCGCCCTCGTGGCCGAACTCCTCGACGAGCTCCTTGGTGCGGCCGTAGGACCGGTTGTGCAACGCCACGGTGTGCCCGTGCCGGGCGAAGTTGCGAGCCAGGTTGCGGCCCATCACCGCCAGGCCGGTGACACCGATCTGCGCCTTCTGCGACATCGTCATGCGTCCTTCCTCGTTACCCGCCCGTTACGGGCCCCGCGGTCATTCTTACGGGACGCGGGGCCCGACGGTTCGATCACGTCCACGTGTTGAACTCACTCAGGTGTGACGCCCGCCCGCCGATGGCTTGCGGCGTGATCCGTATCCGGGGTGTGCCGGCCGTCGTCGGGGCCGGCGTCGTGCTCACCGCTGCCATGCTGGTCACCCCCGCCACCGGTCGCCGCGTCCTGTTCGTGCTGGTCACACTCTGCGCGCTTCTTCCCGTACTGGGAATCCTGCCACGCCTGCCGCGCGGGCAGCGTCTGCCGTGGGTCCTTCTCGGCGTGGCACTGGGCCTGGTGCTCGCCAACAATCTGACCGTGCTGATCGGCGGGGACGCGGCGGTGCCGCTCGCCGACCTGCTGGTCAGCGTGGGCAACGCGCACATGCTGGCCGCCGCGGTGCTGCTGGTGCTGCGCCGGGGCCGCAGCGACATCGGCGGGGTGCTCGACGTCACGCTGGTCTCGCTCGGCGCGGGCGGGCTGCTGTGGACCACGGTGCTGCTGCCCCGGCTGCGCGACTTCGCGGTGCCGGTCGACCAGCAGATCGTCCTGCTCGCCACGGTGCTGCTGCTGTTCGGGGTGCTCGGTGCGATGACCCGGCTGTGGCTGGCCGACGGACGGGCGCCGGTGCTCAAGTACTTCGCCGCGGCGGTCGCGGGCCTGCTCGCCGCCGACATCGCGATGATCACCGCGACCGGGGCGACGGCCAGTCAGGCCGCCGCCTGGTACGACGCGATCTACGTACCCTCGTATGTCTTCCTGGGTCTTGCGGTCCTGGATCCGTCGGCGTCGAGTCTGGCCCGGCCCGGGCACGCCCCGCAGGACACCCTCTCCACCGGCCGGTTGCTGTTCCTCGGCGGGGCCCTCGGGCTGGCGCCGTGCGTGGCCGGGATCCGTGAGATCGCCGGCCTGCAGGGTGACGGTGTGCTGCTCGCCCTGCAGAGCCTGCTCGTGGTGCCGCTGGTGATGCTGCGCATCGGCTGGCTGGGCCGGCAGCGGGAGCGTGCCGAACGGCGGCTGCGGCACCAGGCCACCCACGACCTGCTCACCGGCCTGCCCAACCGGGCCGAGTTGTGGTCCCGGCTGGACGCCGCCCTGGACGCCGAGCGCCGGGCCGGCCGGCCCGCCGTGGTGCTGCTGTTCTGCGACCTCAACGGGTTCAAGGCGGTCAACGACCGGCTCGGCCATCTGGCCGGCGACCGGCTGCTGACCGAGGTGGCCGCCCGGATCCGGGCCGGGCTGCGGGCCGGGGACACCCTGGCGCGGTACGGCGGTGACGAGTTCGTGCTGCTCTGCGAGGAGCCGGGCGCCCAGGAGGAGGCCGCCGACCGGCTGGCCGGCCACGTCCACGACGCCCTCGGCGTGCCGGTGACGTTGTCCGGTGAACAGGTGACGGTCAGCGCCAGCGTCGGTGTGGTCCTCTCGGCCGGCGGGGCCGGTGCCGACGAGCTGATCCGGCGTGCCGACGAGCGGATGTACGCGCACAAGGCCGCCCGGAGCGCCTGATATCGACGCGTTTCCGCACGGCACGCCGGGGCCGGGGGTGCACGTCGCGGAGATCCGTGCGGCGGTACGCTTCTCGCCATGCCGATCCGCCATCCGATGACCGGATCATGCTGACATGAGACGCGGCGAGATCTGGACGATCGGTGACCGATCCGATCTGCGTTACCGGGTCCTGGTGCTCTCCGCGGACACCTACAACGAGCGGGGCAACGCCGCGCCGTTCTGCGCGCCCATCGTCCGGCAGCGTGGTGTCACCGAGCTTCCCCCGTTCGCGGTCGCCCTCACCGAGCAGGACCCGATCACCGGGGTCGTCGTGGTCAACCGGATGCGCCGCCTGCCCGCCGCCACCGGTGCCGAACGCATCGGCATGGTCACCGGTGCCAGCATGGCCCGCCTCACCGAGGCGATGCGCGACCTCTTCGAGATGTGACCATCCGGCCGCCGACGGTCCGGATCCCCCGTTCGGCCCGCCACCGCTGGCGATCATGCGACGCCCGACCGGGTGACCACCGGCGGCGTCCCCGCAGGCCACGGCCGTGGCCGGATGATCGGGGGATGCGACGCCCCGTCGTACTGGCGTAAGCAGGAAGCCGGGAGACGGGGGAGGTCGCCGGTGGGAGGTCAGGTGTACGCGCAGGCAACGAGCGAGCTCTGGTCGACGGCCGGCAGCGAACCGGCCCGGATCGTGGTGGCCCGGGCCGTCGGACTGCTCGCCGGGCGGGCCCGGTGCCGCCTCGCCGACGCCCACCGGCACCTGATGCGGATGGCGTCCGCCCAGCACCGCGACGTGGGTGAGGTCGCCGGCCGGGTGATCCGGCTGCTGGACAGCGCCGGAGCCGTCGACGACCGGCCCGGCCCGGAGACCGTGCAGCGCCTGGTCGCCGTCGCCCTCGCCGGACCGGGCACGGTCGTCCCGGAGCCCGCCCCGGCCACCGGCCCCACCCCGTGGTTGTCCATCGTGCAGGGTGTGCTCGACGCGCTGCCCGGCATGGCCGGATATCTCACCCCGGTCCGCGGCCCCGACGGCACCGGCCTGACCGACCTGGTGTGGGCGGCCGTCAGCCCCGACGCGATCAGCCCGGACGGCCGGTGCGGTGCCGAACTGCTCGGCCTGCCGGTCAGCCGGCACTACCCGGACGTGCTGACCGCCGACCGCTGGCAGACCTACCAGCGGGTGCTGGAGACCGGTGAACCCGCCGACATCGGTCCGCTGCACCTCGGCGATGCCGAGTTCACCGTCCGGGCCCGCGCGCTCGGCCCCGGCCTGTTGCTCAGCTGGGACCGCCGCGACGCCACCGACCGGTCCCGGGTGGAACGCCTGGCCAACCTCGGCTGGGGCGAGTGGAACCTGGTCAGCGGCGAGATCTCCTGGTCCCCGCAGATGTACCGGATCTACGACCGGGACCCGGGTCTCGGCCCGCTCAGCCTCGACGACGGGCACGCCCTCACCGTGGTCGAGGACCGCCCCCAGCTGCTGTCCGCGCTGGAGTTCCTGCACCGCGGCCGGCGCGCCGACGTCGTCACCCGGATCCGCTCCGGCGACCGGGTCAAGCATCTGCGCATCGTCTGCGAGGCGGTCCGCGACGGCGAGGGCCGGACCCTGCGGCTGTACGGGATCATCCAGGACGTCACCGAACAGCAGGCGGGAGCGGAACGTCTCGCCGAGGTGGAACGTGACCTGGCCGCCGAACACGAACTGGCCGCCCGCCTGCAGCGCATCATCCTGCCGGTGCCGACCGAGGCGATCGACCTGCCCGGTCTCAGTGCGGCCGTCCGCTACCTGCCGGCCGGTGACGACACCGCGCTGGGCGGCGACTGGTACCAGGCGATCCCGCTGCCGGACGACTCGGTGCTGCTGGCCGTCGGCGACGTCGCCGGCCACGGCACCCAGGCGGCCACCACGATGGCCCAGTTGCGGCACGCCCTGCGCGCGCTGGCCGTGGTCACCAGCGATCCGGGCGCGCTGCTCGGGCACCTCAACCGGCTGACCTGCGACCTGGAACGCGACAACCCGGAACTCGCCGCGACCGCGGTGATCGCCCGCTTCGACCCGATCCGGGGGGAGCTGACCTGGGCGCAGGCCGGCCACCCGCCGCCGCTGGTGAGCCGGTCCGGGCGGACCGCGCCGCTGCACCGTCCGCCGGGGCCGATGCTCGGGGTGCTGGACGACGCGGCGTACACGAGCGCGGTCACCCCGTTCGGTGGCGACGACGTGCTGCTGCTGTACACCGACGGGCTGGTGGAGAGCCGCCGGTGGGGCTGGGACGCCGGCCTCGACTCGGTGATCACCATGATGGACGCGGCGGGGTCCGCGCCGGAGCAGCCGCTGACCGATCTGCTGGGCCGTCTGCGCCGCGCCAATCCCGACGACGACGCGTGCATCCTGGCGGTCCGGCCGTCGATGGCGGACGCGAGGCTGGCCGGGCTGACCCCGTGTCCCAGTGCGGCGTCCTTCCGCTGATCCGTCCACTGTGCTCGCGGGGTGGTCGCCGGGCGGATCGGCGTGCCCCCGGATCCGCCGGTGCCCGGTACGCCCGCCGGACGGTGACGGCGTGGGGAGTGCGGGTGCAGCGGGGCCCGGCAGCGCCGGACGGCCGGGACGGACCGCCCGGATCGCCGTCGCCCTCACCCGGGACGCGTCGTCTCGTACCCCATGGGGAGAAGGGGAAAGACGGCCGGAGGGACCCGGGGGAGTAGGGTGACGCGGTGATCATGGTGGGAAATGTGCTGGTGGCGCTGGTTGCGCTGATCCACGTCTACATCCTCGTGCTGGAGATGTTCCTGTGGACCAAGCCGCGCGGTTACCGGGCGTTCGGTCTGACGCCGGAGTTCGCGCAGCAGACCAAGGTGCTGGGCGCGAACCAGGGGCTGTACAACGGGTTCCTCGCGGCCGGGTTGTTCGGGGGGCTGATCGTGGGCGGGGACACCGGGACCGCCGCGAAGATCTTCTTCCTGGTGTGTGTGGCGATTGCCGGGCTCTACGGGGCGGCTACCGCGAGTAAGCGGATCCTGTTCGTGCAGACCGTTCCGGCGGTGCTGGCTTTGATTTTCGTGCTGCTGGGCTGAGATCATCAGTCGGTGACTCCCTCGGTTTCCTGCGTGTTCGTGTGTCATGACGGTGCGGGGCGGATCCTGCTGGCGCGGCGGTCGAAGCAGGCCAGGGACGAGCCGGGCGTCTGGGACTGCGGTGCGGGGGCGCTGGAGTTCGGGGAGTCGTTCGAGGCGGCGGTGACCCGGGAGGTCACCGAGGAGTACGCGACCGCGCCCCTGGAGATCGTCCAGTTGGGTGTGCGGAACGTGGTGCGGGCCGAGCCGGCGTCACACTGGGTGGCGATCGTGTTCGCGGTGCGGGTGGATCCGGCGGCGGCGCGGATCGGGGAGCCGCACAAGTTCGACGAGTTGGGCTGGTTCGGTGCGGGGGAGTTGCCGGCGCCGTTGCATTCGCAGCTGGCGGCGACGCTGGCGCTGGCCGGGGCGGTGACCGGGAAGTGACACCGGTCCTGCTGGACGGCGGTGACAAGCGGTGTGTGCTGCTGTTGATCGAGCTGCGGAAGCTGATCGCCACGCTGGAGCCCGAAGCGGTGGTTCACCTGCGTGCGACGGATCCGGCCGCGCCCCTCGACCTGCCGGCCTGGTGCCACTTGACCGGCCACGAGTACCTTGGCGTCATTTTTCAGGATATCTATGGTGTACGCGTGAAAAAAGCCGCAGTGGAGACCGACCCACGGCAACCGTGGCGCGCCATCGCCGCCGAATAACCTGTGAAGTCTTACATGAGCAGTCCTCGGAAAAGGCGGGACTCCGCCGGCCGCGACACGCCCCGCGACCGGATCTGGTCACCATCCGCCCCGCCTGCCGGCGGCCGCGCAAGGCCCTGCCCCGGGCGCCTTCGTTCGCGTGAATCCGGCCCTCGTGAGGTGGACGGCCACGAACCGGGCACTTCCCCCGCCGGTGTCTGATTCTGATAATGAAGAGCCGATTAAATCGATCTTTGCTACCGGGAACGCCTATCGGGCAGTTGACGTGCGCCGATGCCTGAAAAGTTAAAGATCCCTACCCCTCGATACTGATCCACAGTGTCGTGATCGGACTTACGCTGTGGCCTGCACCGATCACCATGTTGGATCTTCGATGGAACGGGGTTCCCATGAAAAGGATCTCACGCCTGCTCCTCGCCACGCTGATCGCGGCGGTAGGGGCCGTCGTCGGGACCACCGGACCGGCGGTCGCGCTGGCACCGGGATTCGTGCTCACATCGAGCACCGCCAGCCTGCCCACGGAACTGTCCGGGCTGGCCAACGGCAAACGCATCCAGTACGTCACCACCACCATCAACGGCAGCACCACCACCTCGACCGGTCTGGTACTCACCCCGAAGACCGGAAAGAACAACAAGACCGTCGTCTGGGCGCACGGCACCACCGGCCTCGCCGACCAGTGCGCACCATCGGCGAACCAGAGCGTCTTCTGGCCCGAGGCGCGCATCGCCATCGCCGAACTGCTCTCCCGCGGCTTCACCGTGGCCGCTCCCGACTACCCCGGGCTCGGCAGTGTGGGCGCCCACCCGTACCTGGTCGGGGCCAGTGAGGGACGCTCCATCATCGACAGCGTCAAGGCGGCCCGCAGCCTGGACTCCGCGCTGACCGTCAACTACGCCGTCGACGGCCACTCCCAGGGCGGCCAAGGCGCGATCTTCGCCAGCCAGCTCGCCCCGTCCTACGACGGGAACCTGGTGCTCAAGGGCACCGCCACCATCGCACCGGTCTCCAACACCCAGGAGATCATCCCGTACATCGCCGGCACCCCGGTCCAGGGCTACCTGCCGATGGCGATGTACGGCGTGGCCGCGGTCGACGCCACCTTCAACCCGCTGACCGTGCTGGCCGCCCCGGCCAAGGCCAAACTGGGCGTCCTGCAGACCGGCTGCCTCTACGAGATCCTCGACGCGTTCGAGGACCTCACCGCGGAGCAGATGGTCGTCGGCGGCGAGGTGCCGCCCGCGGTCGTCACCAAGATGGCGAGTTACGAGAACCCGGCGCAGACCGCGCCGAGCGCACCGGTGCTCATCGTCCACGGGACCGACGACGAGGCCGTGCCGTACTTCCTGTCCGAGATCCTGCAGGACCAGATCCAGGCGTACGGGGTGTCCGCCGAACTGGAGACCATCCCCGGCGCCAGCCACGACCAGGCCGTCATCGACTCGGCCGACCTGGTCGCGGACTGGATCGTCGCCCGCTTCTGAGACGTCCGGCCCGCACCCCTCACGACCGGTGAGGGGATGCGGGCCGGCCGCGAGGGATCAGCAGGAGTCCTCGGCGGCGACGACGCACTCGTCGTTGCCGGGGCCGCTGTAGTAGCGGTTGAGGCCGCTGTCGCCGCCGTTCAGGTAGTCGTCGCCGTCCTCGCCGTAGATGTCGTCGTTGTCGTTCTCGCCGTGCAGCTCGTCGTTGCCGGCGCCGCCGTACAGCAGGTCGTTGCCGTTGCCGCCGTAGACCGCGTCGTCACCGTCGTCGCCACGGAGCGTGTCGTCACCGTCGTCGCCGTGCACGCTGTCGTCGCCCGCGCCACCGGAGGCCTCGTCCGCACCCAGGTTGCCGTAGACGTCGTCGTCACCACCCTCGCCGAAGACGTGGTCGGCGCCGCCCCGGCCGTAGAGCCGGTCCCGGTCGTCACCGCCGCGCAGCGTGTCGCTGTCGGCCCCGCCGAACAGCCGGTCCGACCCGGGCCCGCCGTCGACCACGTTGTCGCCGCCGTCGCCGTAGAGCCAGTCGTTGCCGGCGCCGCCCTCGATGACCTCGGGCAAGCCGTTGCCGTAGACGGTGTCGTCGCCGTCGCCGGCGCGGATCGTGCTGGGTAGCTGAGTGTTGTTGCTGACCCGGTCCCTGCCGTCGCCGGCGTCCAGCACGAGCGCGGTGATCGACCCGGCGGCGCACCGGACGATCGCCCGGTTGTTGTTGTACTGCTCGCAGCCCTCACCGGCGGTGACCCCGGCGTAGTCCCGGATCCATACATACTCCGGTGCCGACTGGGTCAGATCGATGCGGCTGCCGCCGCCGGGAACGCTGGTGTAGTTCAGCACGCCGTCGCTGTCGACGTACGCGATGCCGTCGGCGGCGGCCTGAGCCGTGCCGGTGCCCGCGGCGACCGCGGTGGCCGCGGATAACAGGACGGTGGCGGCCACACGGGTGGCCAGTCTCGATGGCATGTACCGCTCCCCTCGTGCCGGCCCGGGCGCCATTCGTCCGGGCCGATGCGGTGTGATGGCGGTCACTGTAGGATCGGCTGCTCCGGGGCCGCATCTCTAGATCTGACAGAGCCGGATTGGCGACGCGGGCGCCCGGTCAGGCGGGGGTGCCCGGCGGCGGCCCCCAGTCGTCGTGGCCAGGGCCGGGCGGGAACGTTCCGCCGGGTCCCGGTCGGCGAGCAGGGTCTCGATCCGCACCGGCCCGCTGCGGCACCGGCAGAAGTTCATGGATTGAGCATCCGGTCCACGAGCGCCGTGCGCGCCTCGGGCATCGTGGCGAAGATCGGCAGACGGCGCGGGCTGAGCCGTTGCAGGCGCTGTTCCAGCAGGGCCGTGACCGGCAGACACAGTGCAAGCTGGATCGGCGGGCGCAGGACGCTGGTGGTCCTGCGGGCCGCCAGCCACAACGGCAGACTGGCGGCGTCCGGGTCGACCAGGTGGTGAAGGTCGACGATGAGCGCGGCCGGCCGGGTGGCGAGGTGTTCACGAAGCCGCTGGGTGATCTCGGTGCCGAGACGGCGCGACCACGGCCCGTGTACCTCGAGCTCGGCCACGACGGTGGCCGCAGGCCCGGCGGCGGATACCGGATCGGATGTCGCGTCGGTGTGTGCGGGGCGCGATGGCATCGCGTGAAGCCCTTCCGGCTGCCGCCCGCCGGTCCAGCGCACGCCCGGATGGCGCGCCGAGGCCCGGGGCCTGGACGCGGCCGCAACGAGGCGTCGCCGTGCCGTGAAGGTAGTGAAGCGGCAGTCATCGTGAAGCACAGTCCGGGCGCATGCTGCTCCCGGGTGTGCGGACGGATCGTCGAGCGCACTACCGAGGGCTGGGGCAGCGTGCGGCGGTGGATGGCCACCGACCTCACCGGTAACGGTAGACCGGTTAAGGGCCCCGCATCATCACCTGACAGAGGTACCCACCCGAACCAGGATTCCTGATCGGGTGGGACGCGCGGCGGCCGGCAGCGCCGCTGTCATCCAGGTGTCATGCGAGCCTCGGGGGCGCGGAGACGGTACGGCCGCGATGACCGCGATGATCCAGTTCACCCCACCACTCGTGCGGGCAGGCCCGATGATCACGGTGTTCCGGCTGAACGAGGCGGCGACGGCGTACGCACTCCGGGCAGGCGGACTGCGCACGCCGCGCGAGAACTACGTGAGCCAGGTGTTGCGGCGTACGAGTGAGGTCGCCGCCCAGCGGTGGCCGAGTCCCCACGTGTTTCCGGCGTTGAGCAGTGTCAACAGGATGAGGACCGCGGCGTAGACGAGGTGGTCGTCCATGAACGGGTTGGTGGCCGGTGGTAGTACCGCGGTCCACATCAGGACGGTCAGCAGTGCTCCGGCTGCCGCGGCGATACGCATGCCGATGCCGAGGATCAGCGCCATGCCGATGCCGAGCAGGGCCGTCATGAACAGGGTGTCGACGACGGCGTTGCCGGCCATCGAGTGGTAGATGCCGGCGAAGGGGCCGGTGGCGGCTTTGCCGAGGAACCCTGCGGTGGGGCTGCCGCCGTCCAGCCATGCGTTCGCGGCGGGGGTGCTGCGGCCGAGGCCGAACAGTTTGTCGAGGAACGCCCACAGGAAGATCCAGCCCAGTGCGAGGCGGAGGCCGGCCAGCAGGTATCGCGTCGTGGTGGTGGCCGTCGCGGTCGCTGCCGGTGCGGGGTCGGGGACGACAGCGGTGCCGGAGTAGTGCCGTGCGGTGTGTTGCGGCCGTTCGGTGGGGGTCGTGGGCGGCGACGATTCGTGGTTGTTGGCGATGTCGACCATCGCACTCACATTCCTTCGGGTGTTCGTGGCGCGTGTTCCGTGGCGCGTCGAGGGCGTCCACGGATCGATCGGATGGCGGCGCCACCGGTTCAGAGCGGCAGCCGTGCTCCTATGGGATTTCGAAGCCGTTCAGGAGCACGTCGACGGCGGCGGGATCCACGATCGGTGGGAGGCGTCGGCAGGACGGCGGGCTCGAACGGCCACCGGGGTCCGAGGCGACAGTTCGACCGTACGCGCATCTCGCCGGGACTGCTCGGCAGGCCGGCGTCCGCTGTCGGCCGGTGTGGACAGGGGTAGGGTCGGAGTGTCGCCCGGGACCCCGGTGGCTGGTATCCGGCTGCTGCGAGCGTCTCGGTGTCACCTCGCCCACCGCAGCGATCGGGTGCGTTTCGCACACAGGCTGTTCTCGGGCACGACTATCCGGCTGCGGCCGAAGTCAGGATCTCCACCATGTGGTACGTGTGGATCGTCCTCATCATGTTCTTGGTTGTGGCGGCGCTCGCGGTGAAGGTCGTCAAGCAGTACGAGCAGGGAGTCCTGTTCCGGCTCGGTAAGGTCATCGCCGTCCGCAAGGCCGGCCTCACCGTGATCATCCCGTTCGTGGACGTGCTGAACAGGGTGAGCCTGCGGATCGTCACCATGCCGATCCAGTCGCAGGGCATCATCACCCGCGACAACGTCAGCGTCGATGTCTCCGCCGTCGCCTACTACCGGATCGTCGACGCGCAGAAGTCCGTCGTCGCGATCGAGAACGTCGGGGCGGCGATCAACCAGATCGCCCAGACCACCCTGCGCAAGGTCGTCGGCCAGCACACTCTGGACGAGACCCTGTCCGAGACCGACCGGATCAACATCGACATCAAGACGATCCTGGACATCGCCACCGAGGACTGGGGCGTCGAAGTCACCCTGGTCGAACTCAAGGACATCCAGCTGCCCGAGAGCATGAAACGGGCGATGGCCCGGCAGGCCGAGGCGGAACGCGAGAAACGGGCGAAGATCATCGCCGCCGAGGGTGAGGCCCTGGCCGCCGACGCGCTCGGCTCCGCCGCCGACATCATGATGGCCCACCCGCTGGCCTTGCAGCTGCGTAACCTGCAGACCCTGGTCGAACTGGGCGTCGACAAGAACAGCACCGTCGTGTTCCCGGCCCCGCTGATGAGCACCATCGGCGAACTCGGCACCTTCCTCGCCCGCGAGAACGCCGCGGCGACCACACCGACCGGTATGCCGCCGCTCAACGGCGTGCCGCTGACGACGACCTCCTGATGACCGCGACACGCACCTTCCCCACGGTCACGGGGGAGCCGCTGGGCGCCGACGAACTGCACCGCGTCGACGCGTACTGGCGGGCCGCCAACTATCTGTCCGTCGGGCAGATCCATCTGATGGGCAACCCGCTGCTGCGTGAGCCGCTGCAACCGGCCCAGGTCAAACCGCGGCACCGGCCGCCGTCCGAGACGATCCTCGGCGCCGGACTGTGACAGCGCATCCTGCGTGTCGGCGCGGTCTCCCACCACACCACCCGCCGAGCATCCGCGGCCTGCGGGCCTCAGCCCACGGCGGCACCGACCAACTGCCCGATGCCGAAGGTCACCGCCATGGCCAGGGCGCCGCCGCCGACCAGGCGTGCGACCGCACGGGCGACACCGGCCGAGCCCAGCACGGCGCTCACCGCGCCGGTCACGGCCAGGGCGACGACGACCACGGCGACGGTGACCGGCAACCGTAGGCCCGGCGGCGGCAGCAGGATCGCGATCAGCGGGAGCAGCGAACCGGCGGTGAAGGCGACCGCCGAGGCGCCGGCCGCGTGCCAGGGATTCGTCAGGGCATCGGGGTCGATGCGCAGCTCCACGTCCGCGTGGGCGGCGAAGGCGTCCCTCGCGGTCAGCTCCAGCGCCACCTGGCGGGCGGTTGCCGCAGTCAGGCCCTTGGCCTCGTACAGGGTGGCGAGTTCGGCGAGCTCCTCCTCGGGGAACGCGGCGAGTTCGCTGCGTTCCCTGGCGAGCAGGGCCCGTTCGCTGTCGCGCTGGCTGCTGACCGAGACGTACTCGCCGAGGGCCATGGACACCGCACCGGCGACGACACCGGCGACTCCGGCCGTGGCGATCGCGGCGAGGGAAAGGGTCGCCCCGGCTACGCCGACGACCAGGCCCGCGGTCGAGACGATCCCGTCGTTGGCGCCCAGAACCCCGGCCCGGAGCCAGTTCAGACGGCCGGCCGGCACGCCGTCGTGTGGTTCTGCGGCATGTGTCATGACAACCCGGCTCGCTCTCTGGTCCGCATGATCGAATCGTGCTCCTCCCCGCCCCGCGCGGGTAGAGGCGACCGGCCCGCCTCCGTCGGGGCCGGTCTCTCTCCGTGACGATGCGGTCCGCCCCGTGCGCGACCGCGAACGTTCAGGTGCTCCACGGCGCCGTGGCCGACGGCGTCACTTGCTGACGTCGGGGGCGTCGTCGTCGCCGTCGGTGACGATCAGGGCGGTGGCGGAGTCACCCCACTGTTCGAGGAAGCCGTCGAAGTCCATGCCGCAGCTGCGCCCGACGATCTCGGGGCGCCGCTCACGATCGTCCTCACAGGTGGAACAGGGGCAGCCGCCGTGCCACATGCCGCCCCAGCTGAGCCGCCAGGCGACGGCCCCGGGATCGGGGGTGTCCAGGCCGGAGTAGTACTCCAGGGCGGGGAGCCCGGCGAAGGAGGCGAGACACCTTTCGCAGTCAGGGTCTGCCTCTGTGGTGATTTCGGGCGCTCAGCGCGCCCGTATTCACCACACCCACAACAGCGTGGTGATTTCGGGCGTCCAGCGCGCCCGTATTCACCACACCACCCGGGGTGTGGTGAATTGGGGCGTCGAGCGCGCCCGAAATCACCATGCGGACGGGCTTCGCACCCTGACCACGAAACGGGTCTAGGTGGTCGTCGTTGTCCATGGCCCGGCACGGTGGCAACGGCGTATGACACTCCCGGCGGGAGGAAAGCCGCCGCCGGATGAGCCGGTCCTGCTCGGAGCAGGACCCTGCAACGGACGGTGGACGTCCCGTTCCCGGCTGTTCCGCCGCGATGGAAAGATGGATTCCGGTACCCGCCGGGCGGGTGAACGCGGGCTGTTCTTCCCGCCGGGTCCCGGCGGTGCAGGACATCGGGGCGTTCGCCGGTGGCCGGGTCGTTGAAGCAGATATCGGAACAACCTGACGAATCACGGAAATGCCAGCTCAGGGCGGGTTCGGTGAGGCGTGATCAATATCCTGGTGGAAAAGTGATACGAGGTGGCCGCGATTTTGCTCGCATCTCTCGGCATCCAATTCAATGTTGACGTGATCGGTATTCGTGCATATGGTCTGATCCGGTTTCGGAAATGGCGGAAGCGTGGCGGCCACGGCAATTCCGTCGCCGCCGGCAGGTCGAGGAGTCCACGCGTTGAATCGTCAGTTGTCGGCCGGCGTGCTCGCCGTCCTTGCGGGAGCTGTTCTCGTCGTCGCGGGAGTCGGCCTGGTTCCCCGGGTCGCCGCGACGGTCAGTGCGGTGGCGGGCGAGGAGCCGTACACCCCCTCGCCCGGCGGCAGCGGGCGAGTCCCGGTGCCGCCGGCGACGCCGTCGGCCTCCGGGCTCGCGTCGACCGCGTCAGCCGTCCCGTCGAGCAGGGCGAGCGCGCCGGTGGCGGCGAGCGTGTCCGCCGCCGCCGTGCCGGTGCCGTCGTCGGCGTCGTCCTGTGGCGGCGGAGCCCAGGACGCCACGGTGGTCCGCTCCGGTGACACGTGGACCGCCAGCCGAGCCGGCCGGACGGTGTACACCGGTGCGGACACCCGCAGCGCCATTCAAGCCGGTATCGACAGTCTGACGCCGGGCCGGACCGTCAAGGAGCGGGTGGTGGTCCGGGGCTCCGGATCGGTGTCCGCCGCGGCGCGGATCAAACTGCACAGCTACACCACCATCGACGTGTGCGGCACGATCGACGTCGTCGGCGCGGGTGCGACGGACATGGCGCCCGTCTTCGCCCGTGACGTCACCGACATCGAGGTCCAGCATCTCAAGGTCACCGGCACACCGATGTACGGCATCTTCCTGCGCGACGTGACCAACGTGAAGCTCGGCCGGATCGACATGCGGCTCTCGGGCGGGCTCGGTGTCCGCATCGACAACGGCAGCACCGGCCCGTTCAGCAAGAACATCGTCATCGACGACGTGTACGTCTCCGGTGCCGGCTCGCATGCCGTGGAGACCGCCGGGGTGGACGGTCTGACGATCGGCACGGTGACCGCCCGCGACGTCGGCGAGGCCGGTCTGCTGCTGAACACCACGATCAACGCCACCATCGGCACCGTCGACGCCGCGAACACCGGCACCGGCACCGGGTACGCCGCCTTCCGGATGGCCAACCGCAACGGCCGCGTCGGTGACGCCTACCCGTCCAACATCACCGTCGGCCTTGTCAAGGCCCGCGGCGGCGGCCGGGGTATCTTCTGCGTCTCCGAGAGCGGCGGCGCGAGGATCGGCCGCGTCGACATCGCCGACACCGGCGGCAACGCCATCCTCCTCGAGAACTGCTACAACACCACGATCGCCACCCGGGGCGGCACCATCACCGGCGGCGGCGAGATCCGGCTGGCGTCCCGCAGAACCTTCGCCCCCAGCCGGGACCTCACGCTCGGGAAGCTGACCATCGTAGACAACCACATCACGGAAGCGCCGTGCGTCGCCGGGCTCACCATCACCGACGTCGAGGTCGACAGCCCCGCGGACATCAGGCGCTGCTGACCGACGGCCTACCGGCCCGCGGCCAGGGCGCGCCGGTACCGTCCATCCGTTGCGTGAACGGGTCGCCCGGCCCGAGTTGCCCGGCGCGGACCGGGCGGCCGGTGAACGCGGACGCGTACAGCGCGGCGATGAACTCCACGGTGGTCCGGGTGTCGGCCAGTGTCACCGGTGGTGCGGCGCCCGCATCCAGGGCATCGAGGACCGCGGCCAGCTGGGCGAGGTGACCGTTGCCGGCGGTCGAGGGGGATCCGGCCCACGCGGCGGTGAGGTGCTCGTGGCCGGGGGCGGGGGTCACCGTCCAGTCGTCGTCGGTGTAGCCGTACAGGTGGGTGAGTTCGATCGTGGCGTGTGCGTAGTCGAATCGCAGCGCGGAGACCTGCCGGGGCGAGACCACCGAGTTGACCACCGAGGCGACGGCGCCGCCGGCGAACGTGACGATGGCCAGCGACACGTCCTCGGTGTCCGTCGGCCGGCTCTGCCGGGCCGCCACGGCGACGACCTGCTCCCACGGGCCAAGAATCGACAGCAGCAGGTCGAACTGGTGGATGCCGTGTCCCATGGTGGGGCCGCCGCCCTCGGTCTCCCAGCGTCCGCGCCACGGTACGGCGTAGTAGGCGTCGTCGCGGTACCAGTGGGTGTGGCAGGTCGCCAGCAGTGGCGCTCCGAGGTCGCCGGCGGCCGCCAGGGAACGCAGCCGCGGGGTGCCGGGCCCGAAACGCTGCTGGAAGACCGTCGCCACGTGGGCGCCGGTCCGGGCGGACGCCTCGATCAGGGTGTCGAGTTCGGCCAGCGACAGCGTCGGTGGCTTCTCCAGCACGACGGTGACTCCGGCCTCGAGGCACTGCAGTGCGAGGGCCGCGTGCGTCGACGGTGGTGTGCACACGTGCACCAGGTCCACGTCGCCGGCCGCCAGCAGTGTTGCCAGGTCCGGTGCCACCGAGGGCACGGCCCATTCGTGGGCGAAGCCGTGTGCCCGGGCCGGGTCGACGTCCACGACCGCGGTGAGCTGGACCCGGTCTTCCAGGCCGTGCAGGGCCGCGGCGTGGGCGTTGGCGATCGACCCGGTGCCGACGATGGCCGCCCGGCGGACAGTGTGGGTCATGACGTCCTCGTTCCTTCTCGGTGTGGTGGGGTCAGCCGGCCGTGTGCACCCGGAGCCGGGCGCGGAGTTCCGTCGTCCGGGGTGACAGGCGATCCGCCGGCAGTGGTGCGGGGCCGCACGCGGCGCTGCCGATGCCGTCGAGTGCGATGTCGAGCGTGAAGACCGTTTCCGGGCCGGGGCTGAGTTCGTGGTGGTGCCGTGCCGCTGTCAGGTCCTCCGGCGTCCACGGCCGTGCGGTGAACCCGAGCTCCGATTCGGCGACCACGTCGAGACGGTGGTGGCCGTTCGTGGTGGTGAGGTGGCGCAGGCCGCCTCGCGCGCCGTTCTCCTGCGGCACCACGTACGGCGTCTGGAGTTCGGTGACCGGCGCGGACCACCGGCCCAGCCGGGTCGCCGAGTAGGTGTCGGGGTACCGCTCGCCGGGGCCGTAGCCGTACCAGGTCACGTGGTCGTAGGTGGCCGGGACCGCGAAGCGGAGTCCGATCCGGGGCCAGGTCGACGGCCAGGCGCCGTACGGGGTCGCGGTGAGCGACAGCCGCACCTCGCCGGGGTCTCCGGTGAGTGACCAGAGCGCGTCGACGTGGACGCCGAAGCTGCGTGCGAGCGGCGCCACCCGGGTGAGGACCCGGATCTGGCCGGTCGTCTCCGTGACGGCCAGGACGGTGTGGTCCAGGGCGTGGAGGTTCGCGCGCCGCCAGCGGGCCGCCGCGGAGCCGTCCTGGCCGGTCTGGAGGTCGTTGCTGGTCGGCGCCCGCCACAGGTCGAGGCGGGGCGGGGAGGTGAACGTGACGCCGCCGAGACGGGTGAGTGTGCCGGACCCGGTGTCGAAGGAGGCCGGCCCGAGCCGGATCGACGCGGCCCGTACGGCGTCGACGGCGACCGCCCCGGGCCGGGGTGTCGGGGCCGGAGCGGGTACCGGCCGGTGCCCGGCGGCCTGGCCGAAGGCGATCTCGTGACCCGCGTCCGCCCACCGGCTGCCGGACCGGGTGACCGCGGTGACGGTGACGACGCGTTCGCCGTCGCCCGGTGGTGTCGCGGGGACCGGGACGGTCACGGCCGTCCCGGCCGGCAACCGGGGGACGTCGAGAGTGCCGGAGGCGGCTGTCATCCCGTCGAAGGCGACCGTCCACCGGAACTCGGTGTCGTCGAGGGTGGCGAAGTCGCGCAGGTTACGGATGTGGACGGTGTCGCCGCCGGGTTCGACGGTGATGCGGATCGGGGCGAAGACGGCCTTGAACTCGAGCAGCCCGGGTGAGGGGTTTCCGTCGGGGAACACCAGACCGTCGATCGAGAAGGTGCCGTCGTGTACGGGCTCCCCGAAGTCGCCGCCGTAGGTGTACCCGATCCGCCCGTCCGGTAGTGGCCGCGCCAGGCCCTGATCACGCCACTCCCAGACGAACCCGCCCTGGCAACGGTCGTACTTCTCGAACAGGGCCCGATAGTCGAGCAGGCCGCCGGGACCGTTGCCCATGGCGTGACCGAACTCGGTGAGCAGGTACGGCAGGCGGCGCCGGGCGACGTCCTGGAGGGTGTCGACGGTGGACGCGGGATCGATGCGGTCCAGGCGCCGGCCGATCTCGTCCATCCGTGCGAACGGGGTGTACATCTCGCCGAACACGTCGACGTACTCGCAGGCCACGTCGTCCGCGTAGTGGATCGGCCGGGTGTCGTCGCGGTGCCGGGCCCAGGCGGCCATCGCGGCGAAGTTCTCCCCGGTGCCGGCTTCGTTGCCCAGCGACCAGAGGATGATGCTCGGGTGGTTCTTGTCGCGTTCGACCATGCGCCGCATCCGGTCGAGATAGGCCGGTTTCCAGGACGCGTCGTCTGACGGGTTCGACTTCCAGGGGGCGGTCCACGCGCCGTGTTCCTCGTCCTGGTGCAGGAACCCGTGTGTCTCGATGTCGCATTCGTCGACGACCCACAGTCCGTACTCGTCGCACAGGTCGAGCAGGCGCGGCGACGGCGGGTAGTGACTGGTCCGGACCGCGTTGACGTTGTGCCGTTTCATCGTGCGGATGTTCGCCTCGAGGTCGGCGGGGGTCACCGCACGTCCGCGTTCCGGGTGGAATTCGTGGTGGTTGACACCGCGCAGTTGTACGGCCCGGCCGTTGACCAGCAGGTTGCCGTCACGGACCTCGACCCGGCGGAAGCCCACCCGCAGCGTCCGTGTCTCCGCGGCGGTGGAGACCGTCACGGTGTACAGGCGGGGGGTCTCGGCGGTCCAGGGTTCGGCCCCGGGCAGGTCGATGGTCTCGCCGCTGCTTCGTCCGGTGATGCCGAGTTCGGGGGAGTCGATGCGGGCCGGCTCGGTCGTCTCGATCCGCAGTGTCGCGGTGCCGGTGCCGGTGCCGGTGCCGGCGTCGAAGTCGGCGCGGACGAAGAGGTCGCCGATCTCGCCGTCCGGGCGTTCGAGCAGGGACACGCCCCGGAAGATTCCGGGGAGCCACCACATGTCCTGGTCCTCGAGGTAGCTGTGTGCCGACCACTGGTGGACGCGGATCTCGAGCAGGTTGGTGCCGGGCACGAGGTGGTCGGTGACGTCGAAGTCCTGTTCCAGCCGGCTTCCGCGGGTGACGCCGACCAGGACGCCGTTCACCCGGATCCGGCCGATCGACTCGATGCCCTCGCAGCGCAGGACCCATCGCCGGCCTTCGACCGGCTTGTCCCAGGTGAATGCGCGCCGGTAGTCACCGGTCAGATTGTCGGAGGGCACCCGGGGCGGGTCGACCGGGAAGGGGTAGTCGGCGTTGGTGTACCAGGGGTCGCCGAAGCCCTGCAACGGCCAGTGCCCCGGCACCTGGATGTCCTTCCAGCCGTCGGTGCCGGGTGCCAGGTCGTGCCGTTCCGCCGCGACGGCGGACCGGGAGAGACGGAACTGCCATGTCCCGTCGAGGTCGACACGGTCGGCGTCGGTGACCGGTGTGGAGGCGCGCGGGGGCAGGGTGCCGTCCGGGGGTGTGATGGCGGTGATGTAGTCGAGGTCGCTGCCCGTCGTGGGGGAGATCTCCTGCATGCTGTTCCCTGTGTGGCGGGGGCCGTGACCGGTCACGGCCGGGGGAGGTGGAGTTCGGTCCGGCCGGTGGTCCACCGGCCGGGAAGGGGTGCGGGTCAGGCGGATTCACGCCAGACGACGACAGGGGTGACGGCCCTGGTGAGAGATCCGTCCGGCACCGGGCCGCCGGCGAAGAGCTGCGCGAGGATCTCCGCGGCCTCACCGGCGACGGCTGCGGATTCCAGCGACAGGCTCGTCAGCCGCGGGCTCACCGCCTCGCCGAGCGAGAGCCCGTCGACGCCGACGATGCGGATCGTGTCCGGGACCGCGATGCCCAGCGTGTGCGCGCCCTGCACCGCACCCATCGCCATCAGGTCGTTGAAAGCCAGGACCGTGTCGATCCGCGGGTCCCGCTCGAGCAGGTTCCGGATGCCGTCGGCGCCACCGGCGATCGACTGCGTCTCGGTGACGACGGTGCACGGTTCGCCGACCGCATCCTCGAAGAAGCGGCGGCGGGGTGCGAGGCCGTGGGGCTCGGGCGCCGCCGCATCGATCATCGCGAACCGCCGAGAACCCTTGGCCCGCAGGGCGGAGACCATGTCGGCGATGCCCCGCTCCCAGTCGAGTTCGACGGAGTGGATGCCCGCTGTCGTCGCGCGATGTTCGAGACGGATGATCGGCATGCCCCGGAACGTCGCCGCGATCTCGTCCTCGGCCTGGTCGATGTAACCGACGATGGCATCGACCTGTGCGGCCATCGCACCGATCACCTCGGCTTCGCCCCGTTCCGAGGTGCCGACGACGAGTTGCCAGTCCCGGCGCTGCAGCTCGTTGACGAACGCGTCGGCGAGCTGGGCGTAGTACGGGTTCCGGAACGTTCCTATGATCAGGCCGACCGAGAGGGTGCGCTGGCGGGAGAGTTCGATCGCGAACCGGTTCGGCCGGTAGCCGAGTTCCTCCACCGTCTTCATGACACGTTCCCGTGTCTCCCGGCTGATGTCGGCCATGTCGTTGATGGCCCGGGTGACCGTCTGCCGCGACACCCCCGCGGCGTGGGCGACATCCCGGATCGTCACCCGGCGAGACTGCATGCGGACTCCTTCGGTCAAGGGATACGTGTCGAAACCAGGGACCATCCTCAGGTAACCATGCCGGGTCCGCGGTCCCGGCCCGCGAGGTCCACGGCGACGGCGCCGAACGCCAGCAACCCCGGCAGCAGCAGGGCCGTGATCGGCACCGCCACGGCCACGACGATCGCGATGACCGTCGCGAGCAGCAACAGTAAGCTCTCCCGGACGCCGTGCAGCAGGTCGGTGGCCGCGGCCCGGGCCACCTGCGGCCAGCGCCGGCCAGGCCGCCATCGGGCCGCGGCCCGCAGGCCGAACGGCACCGCGGCGGCACCGGCCAGCACGGTGATCGTGGCGAGCACGGGGGCGCCGGGGACACCCGATCCGACCGCGACCGCGTCCGCCACCAGCACGAGCAGTACCAGGGGCGGCACGATCAGCACGAGTGGCCCGCTTCGCAGGACCTCGGCCAGGCACCTCACATATGTGCCCGGACCGGCCGGGCGCTCTTCACGAAGCATCGTGCACGCCGCGGTGAAGGCCGCGAACGCGCTCACCACCGGGAGCGAGAAGAGGGCGGTGAACATGCCGACCAGCAGACACTCGGAGAATCTTGCGAACCGGTCGCTCATCCCTTCATCCCCGTGGTCGTGACGCCCTGCACCAGCAGGCGCTGGAACGCCACGAAGAACAGGGCGATCGGCAGCAGGGTGAGCACCGACATCGCCATCATCGCACCGTACGAACTCTCGCCGGTCTGGTCGATGAAGAGGCGCAGCGCCAGTGGCATGGTGTAGGTCTCGGGGCTGTTGAGGTAGATCAGCTGGCTCAGGAAGTCGTTCCAGGACCAGATGAAGGTGAAGATGGCGGTGGTGACGAGCGCGGGTTTGCTCAGCGGAAGTACCACGTACCGGAACGCGCGCAGTGGTCCGCAGCCGTCGATGCGGGCGGCGTCGCCGAGTTCGCTGGGCAATCCGCGCATGAACTGCACGATCATGAAGATGAAGAACGCATCGGTGGCCAGCAGCTTGGGCAGTACCAGCGGCCAGATGGTGTCGATCATGCCGAGGTTCTGGAAGATCGTGTACTGGGGGATGAGCAGCACGTGTACCGGCAGCATGATCGTGCCGATCATGAAGGCGAACATCGGGCCGCGCAGCCGGAACCGCATCCAGGCGAAGGCGTACGCGGCCAGCGAGCACGACACGACGTTGCCGACGACCGCGCCGGCGGAGATGAGCAGCGAGTTGACGGCGAATCGCCAGACGCCGACCCCGGCGACGCCGGCGAACACCTCGGTGTAGTTGCTCAGCACGATGCGGCTCGGCCACAGGCTCGCACCGGACAGGATCTCGGACGCCGGTTTGAAGGACGACGAGATCAGCCAGGCGACCGGGTAGAGCAGTGCGCAGATCGCAGCGATCATGGCGAGGTGGAGGAGGACCTTGCGGACCCTGCGGGTGACCGGGACGGCGGCCGTGACAGTGGTCATCGCGCATCCTCTCCCGCGTAGTAGACCCACCGGCGTGATGTCCCGAACAGTGCCGCCGTGACGACGGCGATCACCAGGAGCAGCACCCAGGCCATCGCTGAGGCGTAGCCCATCCGGAAGTTCGAGAAGGCGTTGTCGTACAGGTACAGGGTGTAGAAGAGGGTGGTGTCGCTGGGCCCGCCACGTCCGCCGCTGACCACGAACGCGCCGGTGAACGACTGGAAGGCGTGGATCATCTCCAGAACCAGGTTGAAGAAGACGACCGGCGACAGCATCGGCAGGGTGACCGAGCGGAAGGTCCGCCACGGGCTCGCCCCGTCGACGGCGGAGGCGTCGTAGAGTTCCTGCGGGATCTGCTTGAGGCCGGCCAGGAAGATGACCATCGGTGCGCCGAACTGCCAGACCGCGAGTGCCACGATGACCAGCAGCGCGTACCGGGGTGAGGCGACCCAGCCGCCGGTGTGGATGCCGACCGCGGACAGTCCCTTGTCGACGATGCCCTGGTTGTCGAAGATCAGGCGCCAGACGATGGCGATGGCGGCGCTGGCGCCCAGCAGGGACGGCGCATAGAACGCGGAGCGGTAGAACGCGGAACCCCGGGTCACCCGGTTCAGCAGGATGGCGACGCCGAGGGCGGCGATCAGTTTGAGCGGTGTGGAGATCAGCACGTACCGCAGGGTGACGCCGACCGAGGTGAGGAAGCGGGGATCGTCGTCGAACAGCCGTCGATAGTTGGCCAGGCCGACCCACTGCGGCGAGGTGAACAGGTCGTAGTCGGTGAACGAGAGGTAGAGCGAGGCGAGCATCGGGCCGATCGTCAGCACCAGCGCTCCGGCGATCCATGGGGACAGGAACAGGTAGGCCAGGCCCGGCCGTTCGCCGTACCGGTGTCGCCGGCGCCGGTGTCCCGGGTCGGTGGGCGGTTCGCTGGCGGCGGCCGGCCTCGCCAGGGTTTGTTGTGTCATGTCAGAGGTCTCCCGGATGGTGGGGCCGCGCCGGGCGCGGCCCCGGATGCCGACGTCAGGACGCGATCGCCCGTTCCGCCTCGCTGATGAACTTGGCCGCGCTGGCCTCGATCGTGGCGCGTTCGAAGATGACGTCGTCGTACACCCGCTGGAAGGCGACCTTGGCCTCGCCGGCGCCCTTCGGCGGAGGCGGGGGAGCCGCGTCGAGCCCGGCGATGACCTTCTGCTCGTATTCGTAGGCGGCTTGCGGCGGCCCCTGCAGGGTGGCACCGACCAGCTTGCGCACCTGCTCGTCGGCGGGCAGGCCACGGGACATCCCCAGGGCGGTGCCGGCGCCGGTGTCGTGGATCAGGAAGTCGACCAGTTTGGCCGCCGCCTGTTTGTGCTGCGAGCGCTGGGCGACGCTGAGCATCATGGCGGGTTTGGCGTACTGGCCGCGCTTGCCGGTGCCGGTGGGGAAGGACGCGGCGGTGAGTTCCCGGCCGTACTGCTCCCAGAGCTTCGGTGTGAAGCCGCTGTCGTAGCCGAACGTCGCCGAGGACAGCTTCTGCGCGACCGGGTCGTTCTCCTGTGTACCGTCGATCTTCGTGGTGGTCTCCGCCGGTGTGACGGCGCCGGTGCGCCGCCAGGAGTCGCTCATCTGCCACCAGGCGGTGACGTCCGCAGCCGTGTAGCCGAGCCGGCCGTCCTCGGTGTAGAGCTGCTTGCCCTGCTGGCGCAGCCACACCTCGAACCAGTCCAGGACGCCGCCGAAGTCGTTGAGCCCGTGCACCTTCGCGCCGGTGCCGTCGGTGACCGCCTGGGCTGCTGCCCGCAGGTCGTCCCAGGTCCAGGTGTCGGCCGGCGTGGTGGCGCCCGCCTGCTTCCACTGCGCGGCGTCGTAGCTGAACATCTGCGTGTTCTGCGCGATCGGGATGGCGAACAGTTTGTCGCCGACGGATCCTCCGGTGAGCAGTTGCCGACTCAGGCCCGAGGTCTGTACCTGTGCTTCGCCGCTGTCCAGTTGCGCGAGCACCCCGCGGTCGCCGTACTCGCGGACGTAGCTGTAGTCCATCTGGAGCACGTCGGGGGCGCTGCCGCCGGCGATCTGTGTCGCCAGCTTCTGGAAGTATCCGCCGAAGTCGGAGAAGGAGGACTCCACGGTGATCGCCGGGTTGGCCTGCTCGAAGAGGGCTATCGCATCGTTGGTGGCCTGGGCGCGTTCGGTCGAGCCCCAGTAGTCGAACCGGATGGTCACCCGGCCGTCCTCGCCGTCCCCGCCACCACCGCAGCCGGCGGCGAGGAGTGCGCCGATCACCGTGACGGCGAGAACGCGTGGAACTCGATACGGATGTTTCCGGAGCCGCATATCTGTCTCCTTCAAAGCTGGTGAGCGCTGGAAGGTTCAGGCCGTGACCGGTCACGGTCCCTGCACCGTGACCGGTCACGGAATAAGCCGACGAGGGCGTGACCGTTACTGATGGATTGACTGAGAGGGGAGGCGAAGAAGCTGAGGAGAATGCGTCAATGAAACGTTCAAATGTCCCCGCAGGTCGGAGCGTAACGCCGCCGAAACAGTCGTGTCAAGAAGGTGTCCGCGGTTGATGAATGCGGCAGTACGGGGCCTGGCTGCGGCAACTCCGCCCGGGTGGTGGCGGGGGAGCGCGCCCGGCCGCCGGCGGCGACGGAGCGCGCCGCGGATGTGCGGTCATGGATTGACGCGCATGACACCCGGGGGTAGCGTCCCGGCAATCAGGTAAGCGCTTACCCGCACGTCGCCGGCTCCCTGCCCGGTGGCGGGGCCGCGCGGATCCCCGTCGGCGACCGTGACCGGCCCGCCGTTCAGAACGTTTTGCGCCGTGATTCCCGAAGCGGATGTCTTCGGGTGCCACTCGTCCTGAATCGGCACCACGAAAACCTGTGAAACGCGCTCCGGGAAACTTCTGTGCCGCCCGGTGGCAATTCGCCGCGCAGCGCCGAGAACCGGAGAATCTCGACCACGGAATCCGCCGTAACCGGGCGTCCGTGGCAATGGTGTCTGCCGAAGAATCGATTCCATCGAACAGGGAGAAGCTATGTCCCGACCTGTCTCACGGCGCACTGTCCTCGGCCTTGCCGGGGGCGTGGCGGGAGCCGCCGTCCTGGCTCCGGCCCTCGCCACGCCCGCGACCGCCGATGCCGGATCCGACGTCACCCTCACCGACAACGGCACGACCGTGACCCTGGCCAACGGCATCATCGAATTCACCGTCGTCAAAGCAACGGCGGAACTCGTCAAGCTCCGGCTGATCGGCAGCACGCAGGGCAACGAGAACATCGACCTGCTGCCCGGCGGACGCAGTCACGGATACACGACCTTCAACATCGGCACCGCGCCCGCGAGCGGCATGAAGGGCGCGACCTTCAGCGTGACCGCGCGGACGACCGACCGCATCGAGATCTCCCTGCTGTCGGACGACGCCACCCTGCTGCCCTTCCGCCTCGACATCCGCTTCGCGCTCGAACGCGGCGCGTCCGGGCTGTACTCCTACTGGCTGGCCGGATACCCCGACGGCATGCCCGACGGCCTCGCACTCGGACAGCTCCGGTACGCCTTCTCCACCGGCGCCGACCCGTCCTTCCGCTGGTTCGTCGTCGACGACGCACGTGGTGTCCAGCAACGGCCGAGCATCGCCGACCTGCAGAACGCGGTGACCCTGCAGGACTCGACCGTCGTGCTGCCCGACGGCCGGATCTGGAGCAAGTACCAGAACAGCTCGGACCTCGAAGGCGACAACAACGTCTTCCTGATGTCCAACGGCACCATCGGGCTCTCCCTCGTCCAGGCGAGCAAGGAGAGCTTCGGTGGGCCGACCCGCCAGGAACTCACCGTCCACGACTACTACGACGGCATGATCCTGCTCTGGCATCCGCTGACCGGCCACTACGGCATGCCGGACGTACGACCCGAAAAAGGGTGGAGCAAGGTCTACGGGCCCTTCTACCTCCACGTCGGCGAAGCCGCGGTGGGCGACGAGGCCGGCAACGTCGCGGCGCTCTGGCAGGACGCCAAACAGGTCGCGGCCCGCGAAGTGGCGCGCTGGCCCTATCAATGGGTCACCGATCCGGGTTACGCCGCCACGCAACGGTCCGCCGTCAGCGGCCGGCTCGCGATCACCGGACATCCCGTCGTCCGCGACGGCTGGGCGGTGCTCTACCGGCCGGGCCCGGACCGGGACTGGCGCGGCACCGTCCTCGACGGCACCGACTGGCAGTATCTCGGCCTCGACTACCACTACTTCGCCCGGATCGACCCCGCCGGCACCTTCACGATCCCCGCCGTGAGACCCGGCACCTACACCCTCGCCGCATTCGCCGGAGGCGCGCTCGGGGAGTACCGCCGGACCGGGATCACCGTGCCCGCCGGTACCCGGGTCGACGCCGGCCGACACTCGTGGAAGCCGGTCAGCCACGGAACGACCCTCTGGCAGATCGGCACACCCGACCGGACCGCCAAGGAGTTCCACATCCCCGGCGGCGCCGACGGGTACCGCAGCACCCTGGCCTGGCTCGAATATCCCTACGACTTCCCGGACGGTGTCGATTTCACCGTCGGTGTCGACGACCCGGCCGAGAAATGGAACTACTTCCACCCCGTCCTGGCCACACCCGGCACGGCCGCCCAGTTGCAGTGGCGGGGCACCACCCCCGACGACACGCTCACCGAGTGGACCATCCGTTTCGCCGCGCGCCGCTACCGGGCCGGCACCGGGCACGTGGACATCGCGGTGGCCGGGGCCGTCTTCGCCACCCTCGCCGTGACACTCAACGGCACCCGCATCGCCAACCTCGACCCGCTCCCCGGTGTGCCCGGTGACAACAGCTCCTACCGCCAGGTCGCACGATCCATGTACCGGCTGCTGCCGACCATCGCCTTCCCCGCCACACTGCTGCGGGCGGGCGACAACGTCCTGACCCTCGCCCCGCTACGCCCCGGCGAGATCACCGACGGCCTGGACGACTGGATGGAGCCGATGTCCGGCATCATGTACGACACCATCCGGCTGCAGGTCGACCCCCGATGACGCGGTCGCGGTGACGACGGGCGCCACCCCGGTGCCGGTGTCGTCCCCCCAGGGTTCCGGCCGGCACCGCGCCCGGGGTCGTCCCACCGCGGTTCCGGTCGGCGCCGCGGTCGGTGACCCGAGCGGGGAGGCGTCCGCCCGGCGGAGCGCGGCGATGCCGGCCGCGCCCGTCACCACGAGGTCGTCAGCGTACGCAGCGGGCGTACCCGGAAACGATCTTGCGGTAGTTGGTGTAGCCGTCGTCGTAGTTGAGGGCCCACCGCAGGCCGGTGTCAGGGGCCGCCCGGGTGGCGGTCCAGTACCAGCCGGCCTTCACCGTGCCGGGGAACGCCGTCGTGGTGATCGCGGGGGCGACCCGGGAGTCGTCGACCGTTGTCGACACCTCCTGCAGGGTCGGCAGGCGCCACCGGTGCCCGCCCAGGTCGAGGGCGGCGCAGTAGCCGGTCGCGGCGGCGGCGCTCATCTGCTCCGAGGTGGCGCGCTGCCAGACGAGGCCGGTCTTCGGGTCGGTGACCTGGCCCCCGGCGATCCGGTAGGACGGCTTGCCGGAGCCGCCCGCAGAGCGTACGCAGCGCACCCGGTAGTCCGCGGACTGGTAGGCGCCGTTGCTGGCCAGGCCCTCGTAGAAGTTGACGATCCAGGCGCGCAGCGGGGTCTTCGTCACCGCCCACGGCGTCGACGTCCAGAAGAACTGGGCGGGGGTGCCCGGGAACGCGGTGGTGTCGATCGCCGGGCCGGAGCGGCCGCTGTCGATGATCGAGCTGAGCTCGACGCGGGTGGGCAGGTGCCAGCCGCCACCGTCCAGGGCGAGATCCGCGCAGTATTCACCGGCCGCGGTGAACGTGTAGGTGCCGGGGGCCGGCTCGCGCTGCCATTCCAGGCAGGTGACCTGGTCGCGGACGGTGCCGTCCTTGAGGTTGCGGTAGCTCGCCGGGCGGTCCGGGCCGGGCATCGGCCAGCTCGCCCAGCGGCTCGCCAGTCCCGCACCGCCGCATCGCGCCGTGCCGCTGCTCGGGGCGGGACTCGCCGCGGGCACCGCCGCGGCGGAGGTGGCACGGGCCGTGCTGGGCGACGGCGTGCCGCCGACCGCCGCGGAGGCCGGGGTCGCGGGCGTGGCGGCGGACGCGACGGCGGGGGCGGCCGCGGTGGTGGCGGCCGGGGACTCGGGGCCGGCGGCGTACGCGACGATTCCGGCCGCCACCACGGCGACGGCCACCACCGACGCGGCCACCGTCTTGACCGCACCGGCCCGGCCGCCGGACACCGGGCCGCCAGCGGGAGCCGCGGACGCCGGGCCGCCGGCGGGAGCCGCGGACGCCGGGGTGCCGGCGAGAGCCGCGGCCGCCGTGGCCTTGCCGAGCACGGCGGTGGACAACGTGGCCGGAACCGGCACCATGGCGCAGCCGACCAGCAGCCGCTCGACGGCGATCTCGCCGCCCGGCCGCCCGGGACAGACTCGGCAGTCACGCACGTGCCGGTCGATCCGTTTGCGCCACAGCGGACTCGGCCGCGAGTCCCAGCCGCCCAGGACCGCCTGCAACCGCGGGCAGCGCGGCTCGGCGTCCAGCGCGGACACCAGCGCCCGGCACCGGTCGAGCTGGGCCCGCATCCGCTGGATCCGCACGGCCGCGTACGCGACGCCGGTGTTCAGCGCCGCGGCCGTCTCCTCCCGGTTCAGTTCGCCGGCAGCCTCCTGCCACCAGAGCGCCAGCACACCGCGGTCCTCGTCGTCGAGCCAGCGTGCCGCCTCGGCGACCTGCCGGCGTTCCCCGGTCAGCCGCAGCCGCAGGATCGCCAGTTCCTCGAAGTCGGCGGCCGGGCCGGGGACCTCCGGGACCACGCTCACCCGGGCGTCCGCGTCCGCGCGCTGCCGGTGAACGCCGATCTGGTGCATGGTGATGGTGAGCACCCACGCCCGGACGCTCTGCGGCTGCCGCAGGGAGGGCAGGTCGCGGATCACCCGCAGCATCGTCTCCTGCACGACGTCGTCGACGTCCGGATGCCCGTTCAGCGCCCGGCCGATCACGTTGTAGACCAGCGGCAGCCAGACCCGGGCGAACTCGTCCCGGGCACGCCGGTCGCCGCGCTGGGCGGCGGTGACGAGATCGTCGTACCTGCTCATCGAATCTGCCTTTGCATCCGAACATCATTTCGAGCGCACCGAGGCTAAATACGGCGGACGGCGCTGTCAACGCACGGCAGTCGCGGAGACGTCCGCATATCATTTTTCGGCGAGACGCCCGTCACCGGACGGGGACCGGGAAAACGATATTCGCCGGAATTGCTTTCCCTCGGTTGACTCGGCCCGTTTCCGGAACCTAGTCTCGGCCGCGATTCCTCCCCTAGTCCCCATTTACGGAAGAGCTCGCGTATGCGTAGGAAAATGATCACCGGGAGTGTCGCCGCGGTCGCGCTGGTGGCGAGTGTCGTGCTGGCGCACACCGCGCGGGCCGCCACCTTCGGCGTCACCGAGAGCGACGGGGCGTACATCGTCGACACCGGCGCCGGCCTGATGTTCACCGTCAGCCGCACCAACGGCGACATGACGTCGATGACCTACGAAGGCCGTGAACTGCTCAGCGGCCGCGCCTCCCACGTCCAGTCCGGATTCGGTTCGGACACCGAGGTCACCGCCGAGGTCAGGGGCGACACGATCGTCGTCACCGAGCACGCGCCGGACTTCTACACCGACGGCGAGATCTACCATTACCTGGTCGTCCGCGAGGACCAGAACAACATCTACATGGCGACCTGGGTCGACGCGCACGCCGCCGGAGAGTTGCGGTGGTACTCGTCGTTCCGCGGCGATGTGCTCACCGGCGCCTACGAGCCGTCCGACACCGCCGGCGACACCGTCATCGAGAGCGCGGACGTATTCCGCGACGGCGGCCGGACATCGTCGAAGTACTACTCGAACCGGCGCGCCATCGACCAGGGCATCCGTGGCCTCACCGGCGACGGCGTCGGCGTATTCATGGATTACGGGAATCGCGAATCCAGTTCCGGTGGTCCATTCTTCCGCGACATCGAACAGCAGCGCACCGGCAACAACGACCTCTACAACTACCTTTTCTCCGGGCACAACCAGACCGAGGGGCAGCGCACCGGCGAGCTGTACGGCCCCTATGCGCTGATGGTCACCGACGGATCCACCCCGAAAGCCCGGGACCTCTCCTTCATGTACGACCTGAACCTGCACGACGCCGTCGGTCCGGCCGGGCGCGGCTGGATCGTCGGCAAGGTCTCCGGCGTCGACCGGGCGAACGCCGTCGTCGGCTGGTCGAATCCGGCCGCTCAGTACTGGACCCGGCCGGACGCCTCGACCGGAAACTTCGCCAGCCCGCTGATGAAACCCGGCTCCTACACACAGACCCTCTACCAGGGCGAACTCGCCGTCGCCAGGCGTAGCGTGACCGTCGCCGCCGGCACCGGCACCACTGGCGCCAACCAGAGCTCCACCTGGGCCGAGCAGGACACCATCGTCCGGCTCGGCGAGTGGGACGGCACCCCGGCCGGTTTCAAGAACGCCGCCGAGTCGACCTCGATGCACCCGTCCGACAGCCGCCTGCAGCCATGGCGGTCCGCGGTCACCGGCTCGCAGACCGCGTCGTTCCCCGCCGCCCAGTGGAGCGGGATCAACAACGGGACGACCGTGACCTTCGACCTGACCGAGGAACAGCTCACGGCCCGTACCGTCCGGATCGGCATCACCGCCGCCTTCGCCGGCGGCCGGCCCCAGATCTCGATCAACGACTGGACCCCGAAGAAGGTCCCCGCCGCGTCGGCCCAGCCGAAGTCGCGCAGCCTCACGATCGGCACCTACCGGGGCAACAACACCCTCTACGAGTACGCCGTGCCGGCGAGCGCCCTCGTCGCGGGCACCAACACCCTGACCATCACGGTGGTCAGCGGCTCGACCGGCACCGGTTACCTCAGCCCGGGTTTCAGCTACGACGCCGTCGACCTGTACTGACCGGGGCGGCCCCGCACGGGAGGCCCGTGCTCCCACGGACAGGCCTAGCTCTTGCCGCGGCCGAACCAGCGGCCCGCCGCCTGCGGAAACGTCGCGGAGGCGGTTTCGTGGCCCTCGGCCCACGCCACGATGCCGTCCGGCCTGACGAGGAGAGCGCGGATCCCGAGGTCGTGGCGCGCCTGTCCACCGATGTAGCGCAGACGGTCCCACGCCGTCGCCGCTTCGCGAAGACGCCCGCTGCCGCTGAGGTCGAGCAGCACGCCCTGTCCTTCTCGGAGCAGCTCACCGAGGCGGGTGCCGTCCGTGAGCAGGAGGTCCGGTGCGGTCCGGCCCACCAGGGGATGCTCCCCGCCCAGGTCGTAACGGTGGCACAACCCGGACGTACGCCGGTAGACGTGGGTCGTTCCGGCGGGGGTGCCCAGCAGGTCACGGATCAGGCGCTGGAGCGCGGCGGCGCCGGGGCCCGGCCGCATGGTCGCGACCTGGGCGCGTGACCAGTCGAGCACCGACGCGCCGACGGGATGGCGTTCGCCGGTGTAGGTGTCGAGCAGACCCTCCGGCGCGAACCCGCGCACGGTCGCCGCCAGCTTCCAGCCGAGGTTCATGGCGTCACCGATGCCGAGGTTGAGTCCCTGGCCGCCCAGCGGTGCGTGAATGTGCGCGGCGTCGCCGGCGAGGAGGATCCGGCCCTGACGGTAGGTCGTCGCCTGCATCGCCCGGTCGGTGAAGCTGGAGGCCAGATGAACCTCTTTCAGGATCACCCCGGTGCCGGAGACCCGGCGCAGGACCGCTTGCAGGTGATCGCGGGTCAGTTCCTGCCGGCGGTCGAAGGCGCCGCCGTCGAAGTCCATCATGCCCACATGCCCGTCGAAGGGGGTGCGCAGGTACATGCCGGCCGGTGTCAGGCTGAACCCGAGCGGCAACGCGTCCGGGTCGTCGAACGTCACACGCGCCACATAGCCGGTGAACAGCGGTTCGGTGCCGACGAACGTGAAGCCCGCGGACCGGCGCACCACGCTGCGTCCACCGTCGCAGCCGACGAGCCACCCGGCGCGGTACTCCTTGCCGCCCGCCGTCACGGTGACGCCGTCGGCATCCTGCTCCACGGCGGTGACGGGAACACCACGGACGATCCCGATCCGGTACGCGTCGGCACGCGCGGTCAGCACCTCACCGACCGCTTCGAGACTCGTCATGAGACCCTCCGAAGCCGGACCGGGCACCCGGTACGGCAGAGAGGCCGGGTCGATGTCGGCGGCGTCGAGTTCGATGCCGGCGAAATGACTCACCGATCGAGGCCCGCCGGAGTTCGCAGCGAATTCCGCCGCGTCGACGCCGGAGGCCGCCGACAGCGCGTCCAGCATCCCGCGGCGGTGGAACGTCTCGACCGAGCCGGGACTCAGGCCCCGTAAGCCCAGCGGGAACGACTTCCACGCGGCATGCGGATGCTCGTCCTGTTCCAGCACGAGCACCGAGCATCCGGCCAGGGCGAGTTCGCCCGCGAGGAACAGACCGACCGGCCCGGCGCCCGCGATGACAACATCATGCATGAGAGATTCCCGTCGACAACGGTGGTCGGTGACCGGGCCGAGGTTCGGCGCGGCCACGCAGGTGGCCCTGCCTCACCAGACTGACGGTGGCCGCTCCCGCGACGCTGGCACCGCGCTGCCGCCGCACTGGCACGGCCGCCCCGCACAGTGGATTCCGTGACGCCCGGGCCGGGGCCGCGGATCCCCCAAGGGCGCGGGTGGCCCGGAGGCTTCTCAGCACATCCGGTCACCGGCTGCCGGCTCAGCGGAAGGATGCAGGCGTGACAGGCTGCTAGCGTCGTGATCACCGATGGCGACGGGGAGGGTCGATGTCAGGGCTGTACACGGCGGACCATGCCGACAGTGAGCAGAGGTGGCGGGACGCCTGGGTTCCGGTGGAGCGGCGCCTGCTGGGACTGGACCGGCGCACGCTGCTGCCCGCGGGGCTCGTCGCGCTGCTGTTCGCCGTCGCGGTGTGGATCCTGCCGGCGATCAACGCGTCGGTCGGCGTCGACGACCCGATCAAGGCCGGTGATGTGATCCAGGTCGGCGACGACGTCCAGTTCGTGCCCGTCGCCGGAGCGCAACTGATGACCGGACTGCGTCAGGGCCGGCGGGGCCCGGCGGGCTACCCGCAGACGGCCGCGGTGTCCTACAACGGCACCGTCTTCGAGGTCGTCACCGACACCTACCGGGGCACACCGGCACAGCTTCTCGCACAGATCAAGAAGACCAACGAGGGACTGCGCGTCGACGGCCACGCCGGCTTCCACGTCATCGGCGACCCGGTGACGATCACCAACGAGACCGGTGAGCACGGTGTCGCCGCGCACTTCGACGGCACCAATGCCGTCGGCCTGATCGCGGCGTTCGTGTTCGGTGACACCGGGGTGGAGATCGAGGTCATCGGCCCGCAGGCCGTCTCCGGCACCGTGACCCGGGAGATCGCCGCGATGCTCAAGTCGGTACGCCCGAACGGCGAAGGGACCGGAGCATGACCGCCCCCTCGCAGCCGGCGCCCACCGGCCCGGCCATCGCCGCCCGCGACGCCGCGATCGAAAGGACCGGCTGGGGTAACCCGGTCATCCTCTGGCAGCCGCGTAACGCCTGCTTCTGGGTCTACCTGTTCGGTGTCGGCTACGGGATCCGGGTCCTGGCCGGCATCATCAACGAGGGGATCCGCCTCTACGCACCGGCACTCACCGCCAGCACCGCGATCTTCACCCTCTACGCCGTGCTGTTCTGGTGGTTCACCGCGCGCATCGACCGGTACTCCCGGCAGCCGCTCGCCCTGATCGTCGCGGCGTTCGTGTGGGGCGGATTCGCCGCGACCTGGGCCATCGCCCTGTCCGGCAACACCGCCTTGCTCGGGCTCTGGGGCAAGTGGTTCGGCCAGAGTTTCCAGATGGCGTTCGGTGCCGGGCTGACGGCCCCGTTCTTCGAGGAACTCGGCAAGGGCTCCGCCGTGCTCCTGCTGATGTTCCTGGCACCGCAGGTCGTCCGCACCGCCTACGACGGGTTCATCCTCGGCGCGTTCGCCGGCCTCGGGTTCGAGATCATCGAAGACATCTCGTACGCGTTGAACGCCGCCCCGGCGGAATTCGGCTCCGACCAGATGAACGCCAGCCTGCACACCGTGGGCCTGCGCCTGCTGACCGGTTTCTCCTCGCACATCCTCTACTCGGCGATCGTCGGCGCCGGCGTCGTCTACCTGGTCGGCACGGTCGCCCAGCGCCGCCGGGCGGGTCTCGGCATCGTCCTCGTACTCACCTCGATGGTGCTGCACGGCACCTGGGACGCCAACGCCGGACTCGGCAACGGCAACGGCCTGGTGGTCATCGTCCTGATGGCCGTCGAGATCATCGTTGCCTTCGTCGTGGTCATCCGGGTCTTCAACTACACCGTCCGCCCGGAACGCGAGGCCATGCGCGCGGTCATGACACCCGAAGCCGACAGCGGCGTGATCACCACCGAGGAACTCGACGCCCTGGCCGGCGACCGCAAACAGCGCCGCGCCTACCGCAGAGCCGCCCGCGATCGCGCTGACCGCCGTGTCCGGCACCATCGGCTCGAAGCGGCCCACGACCTCGCCGGCCAGCTCGCCGCCTCCGCGGGCGCCGACACCGCCCGGGTCCGCTTCGCCCGTGCCGAACTGGAACGGCTTCGCGCGACGCCGACGACCTGAATCCGCCTACCGGGTGGCGCTGCAGCGCGGAGCGGCCGGTGGCGAATCGCGGTTCGCCTGACGGTCGCCCGCCGGGCCGCCGGGCCGCCGGGCCGCCGGGCCGCCGTGCGGCCGCGCCGCCGTGAAGACGTGAAGACGTGAAGACGTGAAGACGTGAAGACGTGAAGACGTGAAGACGTGAAGACGTGAAGACGTGAAGACGTGAAGACGTGAAGACGTACAGTGCGGTGAGAAGCGCGTCGATGTCGGCAGTCACGCAGGCAGCGACGCCCTTCTCCTCTTCGAGACGACCGCGTCTCCCTCTTATGTCACCAGCCGAGATTCGGGACTCGATCATCCATATATGTGCACGGAGCTACCTGGGTCGTCGACGGCGGACTGAGCGCCTGAAGCTTTAGCCGTAAGCGGGCTGAAGTCATTCGACGGTGAGGACCGCCGGGTCGCGGACAGTAGGCCGGACGTCGGTGGCACCAGCGGCGCACGGTTCGCCCGCGATGGGTCGCCGACGATGGCTACACGGCGCGGACGACGGCGAGGTCCGCCAGGCCCATCTGGGACCAGAGGTCGGCGCGGATCTGCTCGCGGAAGCTGTTGACCCGGTCGGTGACGGCGCCGAGGCCCATGCGGTCGACGGTGGTGCGGAACGGGCGGGTGCCGTGCGGCATGGCGACGAGGTCGCGGACAGCGTCGGCGACCAGTTGCGGGTCGTGTTCCGCAATGGCGTCGAACTGCTCGTTGTAGGCGGCCAGGGCCTGTGCGGGCATCGCGGCGAAGTCGCCGTAGACGGGCCTCCACGCCTCGACGTCGGTCATCAGGTTCTTGTCGAGGAACTCGGTGCGGAAGCCGTTCGGTTCGATGACCGCCGACTCGATACCGAACTGGGGCAGCTCGAGGCGGTAGAACTCCGACAACGCCTCGGCCGCGGCCTTGGAAGCGCCGTACGGGCCCTGGAACGGGACCGGCAACTGGGCGGTCATGCTGGAGATGAGCAGCAGCAGGCCGGTGTGCCGCTCGCGGAAGTGCGGGATCACGGCCTGGCTGACCCGCTGCACACCGAAGACGTTGACGTCGAAGATGCGCTTCCAGTCCTCGGCGGAGAAACTCTCGGCCAGCCCCAGGGCGCCACGCCCGGCGTTGTTGACGACGACGTCGAGCCGGCCGAGCCGTTCGATGGCCGTGGCGACACCGGCCCGGACGCTGTCGTCGTCGGTCACGTCCATGTCGACGACTTCGGCGCCTTCCGCGCGTAGCCGCTCCGCCGCGGCGGAGCGCCGGCCGTGCGAGTCGAGGACGGTGGCGGCGACCTGGTGGCCGGCCGCCAGAAGGGTGGTGGTGATGAGCCGGCCGAATCCCGATGCGGCACCGGTGACCAATACGTTCGTCATGGAGATCTCCGTCGTCCCGGGCGCACCGCTGTGCGCCTCGGGCTACGAAGTTACGGATGTTCGTCGGACGATGATCGCGTCCCGATCCGGTTTTCTGTTGCGATCGTCCGAAAGTCGCGAGGTGACAGACCGACCTCGCGGCGGAATGCCGCGCTGAAGGCACTCTCCGAGGAGTAGCCGAGGGCCGGGGCGAGATCGCTGATCCGGGTTCCGTCCTCGCGCAGACGGCGGCGGGCGGTCAGCATGCGCAGGCGGGTCAGGTATGCGACCGGCGGCTCGCCGAGCGTCGCCGTGAATCGCTCGGCGAAGGAACTGCGTGACATGGCGGCCGCCCGGGCGAGATCGTCGAGCCGCCACGCGCGGCCGAGGTCGGCGTGCAACAGGTCCAGGGCCGGCCGCAGACGGTCGTCGCTCAGACCACGCAGCCAGCCGGTGCCGCCGAGCGTGGCGTCACGAGCCACGATTCGCAGCACGTCGAGCAGCAGCAACTGCCCGCCGAGCCGCAGCACCGCCCGGCGGCCGAGGCGGTCACCGGCGAACTCCCCGGCCAGGCGGTCGAGTGTCGAGCGCAGGTGCTCGGCGTCCTGCGCGGTCGAGCGCACCACCACCAGCTCGGGCAGTGCACGCGACATCAGCTCCTCCCCGGCGTGATCAACCTCGATGTGCCCGCCGAGCACGACGTCCGGGGCCTCGGTCCCGGAAGCGCCGACGTGCAGGAACGGGTCGTCGGCGCGGATGCTGAACTCCCGCTGCAGGCCCGCCGAACCGGTGTCGTCGATCGTCACCGAGGACCGTCCGTTGAGGATCGCGACGTCACCGGCCCGCAGGACGGACCGGGTCACCCCGTCGGCGGTGACTCCGGCGCTCCCACGCCCCACCGCAACGATCTTGAGCGGTGACTCCGGGGTGAACCGTGTCAGCCACCGGCCCCCGGCAGCGAAGCCCCCACTGATGACGCCCCGCACCTCGATCAGATCGAGGATCCGGGAAAGGTGATCGTCGTGCACCGCGCCAGCCTGGCACACGGGCCTCGGCGCTCACCTCGGCAGCCTTGAGATCCGGACGAGTCCCGCCCTGACGAGAGCGGCGATCGGGTCTGCCCAACGCCGCCCCCGTCACCCTTCTTGCCGACCGGGGACACCGGGCCCGCCGGCCCGTCGCTCCAGCCGATGCGCCGGGTGCGGTGGCTGATGACGGACACCAGGGGATCCCGATCCGCCTACCGGACTTCGACGCGCAGGATGCGGCCGTACTCGCCGCGGTAGTGCTCGACCGCCTGGCCGGTCGCGGTCTGTCAGGAGCGGTACCGGCCGCTGAGCACGCCCAGCACGTCGGCGTAGCGGCCCTCGGCCTCGGCGTTGCGCTGCCACTTGACCCGCTCGACCAGGATCTGCTCGGCCTTCGGGTCGGCTTCGAGCAGGCTGATCACCTCGTCGAGGAACTCCTCCAGAGGCATCGCCACGTCGGAGTCCTGCTGGTTCATCAGGGTGGTGCGGGTGGCCGGCGGCACCAGTTCGATCACCTGGACATCGCTCTTGGTGAGCTGCACGCGCAGGCTCTCCGTGAAGGAGTGGACCGCGGCCTTGGTGGCGTTGTACGTCGGCGTCGCCGGCAGGGGCACGTACGCCAGACCCGAGCTGACCGTCATGACCGTTGCGGCGGGCTGGGCGAGCAGGCCGGGCAGGAACGCGTTGACCAGGCGGATCGTGCCGAGCAGGTTGAGGGTGACGGTGCGTTCGGCGACGTCCAGCGACGCCGGGTCGCGCAGGTCCTCCGGTTCCATGATGCCGGCCATGGTGATCAGAGTGTCCAGGGCCGGGTAGCGGGTGGCGACCTCGTCGCGGGCCGCGGCGATCGATGCCGGGTCGGTGGCGTCGATGGTGACGGTGCCGATGCCGGGGTGCTCGGCGGCGATCTGCTCGAGCAGGGCGGTGCGGCGTCCGCCGACGATGACGGTGTTGCCCTTGGCCTGCAGGCGCAGCGCGAGGCCGAGGCCGATACCGGAGGTGGCGCCGGGGATGAAGATGGTGTTTCCGCTGATGTTCACGGGGTTCCTTCGAGTTCCGATTTCGGGCACGCGGAGATGTCCGCGTTTCCCGGGTGATTGATGAAAAGCAGGGAGATTCAGGCGAACTTCTGATTCCCGAGGACGTCCAGGAAAGCGATCTGTTCGTGGGCGTTGGACCCGGGGCGGGGCCGGAAGATGATGAGGCGGTGGCCGGTGGCCGGACTCAGCACGACGTCGCATTGCAGGTCGAGTTCGCCGACCAGCGGGTGCCGGATGAGTTTCGGCGTCGAGGTCAGTGCCACCACCTGCTGCTGCGCCCACAGCTGACCGAACTCGGCGCTGCGCCCGAGCAGGTCGGCCACCAGCCCTTGCGCGAACCGGTCACTCGTCGACCGTTGCGCGACTCCGGCCCGCAAGTCGGCCGCATAGGCCCGGCCGATGCGCTCGTGCTCGGCCGGATCGTTGCTGTCCCGCGACGCCGGATCGGTGAACCAGCGCCACGTGACATTGGACTCGTAACCGGGCAACCCGGCCCAGACGCCCAGCAGGTTCTCCGCCGCCCGGTTCTGGGCGACGACGGTGAGCAGGTCGTCGGTGACCTGCGCCGGCGTGTGCTCGAGCGCGTCCAGCAGATACAACATCGCCGGGTCGACGTGCGCCAGCGGTGAGCGTGGCTCCGGCGGCTGCAGCCCGGCGAGGCGGAACAGGTAGTCCTGCTCGTCGCCGGTGAGGCGGATCGCTCGCGCGAGGCTGGCCAGTGCCGATGCCGACGGGGTGCGTACCCTGCCCTGCTCGAGCCGGCCGTAGTAATCCGGCGACAGCGCCGCCAGGCTCGCGACCTCTTCCCGGCGCAGCCCGGGAGTGCGGCGACGGCCCCCACCGGGCAGGCCCACATCCTCCGGCCGTAACCGTTCCCGTCGATGCCGGAGGAACTCCCCGAGCGCATTGTCGTCCATGTCGACCTCCTTTCTTTCCGGCGTGCATCCAGCATCGCCGGAATGAAACGGGATATGAAGGCCACGTTCAGCCTAGGTGTCGCATACCCCGGCTACCGCCCGATCCGGGGCGTCGGCGACGGCGACCTGCAGCCGCGATGCCGGCCGCGGTGTCACCAGCGGTGGTTCGCCGCTGGACCGGGATCAAACGCCGGAGAGGGTCCCTGTTCCGACCCCTTTCGGCAGGGACTCCCCAGCCATTGAGGATCGGTGTTGTCTGAGGTGAGAACGTCCATTCGCGGAAACGAGAGGGTACGGAATGCCTGACGACAACAGCCGCCGCCGGTTCCTGCTCGGCGCGGCCGGTGTGACCACGACGTCGCTGGTCGCCGGGATGGCCGGCTGCACGGCGAACGACGAGCCGTCCGCGGCGCAGGGCACCACCCCGGCGGCCGCCGCGGGAGGGGAGACCGCCGCGGCCGCGACCACGCTGACCACCCGCCGCAAGCTCGGCGAGCTGGAGGTGTCCAGCGTCGGCCTGGGCTGCCAGACGATGCCCGGGAATCTGTACGGGCCGGTGAGCAGCCGCCCCGACATGATCAAAGTGATCCGGACCGCGGTCGACCAGGGTGTCACGTTCTTCGACACCGCCGAGGTGTACGGGCCGCTGGAGTCCGAGCGGATCGTCGGCGAGGCCCTGGAACCGGTGCGTGACCGGGTGGTGATCGCGACCAAGTTCGGTTTCGAGGTCGATCAGCAGACCGGGGAGCGCGGCGGCCTGAACAGCCGGCCCGAGCACATCAAGCAGGCCGTCGACGGCATGCTGGGTCGCCTGCGCACCGACCACATCGACCTGCTGTACCAACACCGGGTGGACCCGCAGGTTCCGATCGAGGACGTGGCCGGCGCGGTCAAGGAGCTGATCACGGCGGGTAAGGTCCGGCACTGGGGGCTGTCTGAACCGGGGGTGCAGACGATCCGGCGGGCGCACGCGGTGCAGCCGCTGACGGCGATCCAGAACCAGTACGACCTGCTGGCGCGGGACCCGGAGAAGCAGGTTCTGCCGCTGTGCGAGGAACTGGGCATCGGTTTCGTGTGCTGGGCGCCGCTGGCGTACGGCTTCACCACCGGCACCATCAACCCGTACACCCGGTTCGTCCAAGGGGACTTCCGGGCCTCGGTGCCGTGGTTCTCGCGGGAGAACATCACGGCCAACATGGCGGTCGTGCAGCTGTTGCACGACTGGTCGGTACGCAAGGGCGTCACTCCGGCGCAGTTGTCGCTGGCCTGGCTGCAGGCGCAGAAGCCGTGGATCGTGCCCATTCCGAGCGCCACCCGCACCCCGCATCTGCTGGACAACCTGGGCGCCGAGGAGGTCACGTTCGCCGGCGACGAGCTGCGGCAGTTCACGACCGCGCTGAACGCGATCACGATCCGGGGCGCGCGGGTACCGGCGCCGGTGCTCGCCGGCACCGGGGTCGAAGCGCCGATGCCGTGACGTGGCAGGGCCGGACCGGCCGCCGCTTCCCCCACTTCGGAGTGATGATGATGTCCGCGATGACCCCACACCCACGCCGTACGCTGCTGCGGGTTGCTCTGTTCGGCGCGGCCGGAACCGCGTCCGGGACGGTCCTCAGCGCCTGCTCCGATGCGCCGGCGGCAACCCCCGCTCCGGCGTCCGCGCCGGCCCAGCCGCCGGTGACCAGCGCGTCGCGTGGCGCCGCGGCCCGCACCCCGTCGTCCGGCGGCAGGGTGCTGCTGGCCTACTTCTCCCGCGCCGGGGAGAACTACTTCAACGGCGGCCGCCGCCGTCTGACGGTCGGCAACACCGAGGTGGTGGCGGGCATGATCGGCCGATTGACCGGCTGCGACGTGCACCGGATCGAGGCCGCAGACCCGTACTCCGACGACTATGAGCCGACCGTGCGGCGCAACGTCGAGGAGCAGAACGCCGATGCCCGGCCGGGCATCGCGAACCCGCTCTCCTCGATCGAGAACTATGACATCATCCTGCTGGGCAGCCCGATCTGGAACGTGCGGGCACCGATGATCATGACGACGTTCACCGAAGGACTCGACTTCGCCGGCAAGACGATCCACCCCCTCACCACGTACGCGATGAGCGGTCTCGGAAACACCGAGCGTGACTACGCCGCTTCCTGTCCCACCGCCGAGCTGGGGGAGGGTCTTGCCGTGCGCGGCGAGGAGGCCGCCGATGCGCAGCCTGCCGTCGAGGCATGGCTGCGCCGCATCGGCCTGCTTCCCCGCTGACCTCCACCTCCCGGAGACCGGTACCCACGACCGTCCTTCTCCGCAGCCGGTGCGAGGCGGTGCGCCGTCCGGCATCACGGTCGTGGAGCCGGCCTCGACGCGAACGTGAGCGGCACCGTCATCGTCATCGTCACCGTTGGGCCGTGACGCTCTGCTGCGTCGCGGCCCACGTGGCCAGCAGTTCCAGGCCGTCACCGGACGGTGTGCCGGGCTGCGCGGAGTAGGTCAACATGGTCAGGCACTCGTCGCCGGGCAGTGCGAGCGCCTCGTACTCCAGTTCCAGTTCGCCGATGGCCGGGTGCCGGAACCGTTTGGCGCCGTTGCGGTGCACGTACACGTCCTGGGCGGCCCACCAGCCGCGGAACGGTTCGCTGCGCATGGACAACTCGCCGATCAGATTCATCAGGTGCTGGTCGTCGGGGTGCTGGGCGGCGGCGATGCGCAGCGCGGCGGCAGCGGAGCGGGCCATCGCCGCCCAGTCCGGGTAGAACGCCTGGGCGTGCGGATTCAGGAAGGTGAAGCGCATCGAGTTGACCGGCAGCGCCGGACTCGCGGCGAACATGGGCGCGTACAGCGCCCTGCCCAGCGGGTTCGCGGCCAGGATGTCGAAGCGGTGGTTGCGCAGGAAGGCGGGCACCCCGGTCATCGAGTCCAGCACCCGGCGGACGGCCGGCCGGATCTCCGGCTCCTTGTCCCGGCGCACACGGGCACGGGCCGGGGCCGGCCCGGCGGCGCGAGCCAGGTGATGCAGGTGCGCGGTCTCCGTCTCGTCGAGCCGCAGCGCCCGGGCGACGGCGTCCAGGACACTGTCCGAGGCCCCGCCGAGGTTCCCGCGTTCCAGCCGGGTGTAGTACTCGACGCTGACCCCGGCCAGCGCGGCGACCTCTCCGCGGCGCAGCCCGGCGACCCGGCGGTTGCCGTACGAGGGAATGCCGGCCTGTTCGGGACTCACCTTCGCCCGGCGTGAGCTGAGGAAGGCCTTCACCTCGCTGCGGTTGTCCATGAACTCAGGTTAGGCATCGGACCCCGGGGGAGGGGGTCCCTGCCGGTACCCCTTTGCAGAGGGCCTCCTCACCAGGGCCGGCAGAGGGTTTGCTGCAAACATGTCCCGCCCCCTCACCACGGTGCTCGACCCCGGCGACCGCATCACGGCGCCGCCCGGCCGGGCACGCGCATCCCTGATCGTGGCGATGCTCGGCTTCGCCGTCGTCACCCTCGACACCCAGGTCGTCAACGTCGCCCTGCCCGACATCAGCCGTGACGTCGGGGGCAGCCTGTCCGGGCTGCAGTGGGTGGTCACCGCCTACACCCTGATGTTCTCAGCGCTGCTGCTGTTCGCCGGCACGTTCGCCGACCGGATCGGGGCGCGCCGGGCGTACGGGATCGGCATGATGATTTTCGTGGTGGCCTCCGCAGCGTGCGGGCTCGCCCCGGGGCTGGGGTTCCTGGTGGCGGCGCGGGTGCTGCAGGGCATCGGCGCGGCGCTGGTCACACCGACCTCACTGGCGCTGATCCGGGCCGCCTACGCCGACAGCGCCGCCCGGGCCCGGGCGATCGCGTTGTGGGCGATGGGCGGATCGATCGCCGCCGCGGCCGGACCGGTACTCGGCGGGGCGCTGACCCAGCTCGACTGGCGGTGGATCTTCCTTCTCAACCTGCCGGTCGGCGTCGTCGCCGTGCTGGTGCTGCGCCGGGCCGCCGACTCGCCCCGCACCGTCGTGCCGTTCGACGGGATCGGTCAGGTCACCGCCGTGCTCGCGCTCGGCGCGCTCACCTTCGCGGTCATCGAGGGCGGCGAACTCGGGTACGGCAACCCCCGGATCCTCGCCGCGTTCACCCTCGCAGTCCTCGCCGCCGCCGTGTTCCTCATCGCGCAGATGCGGGGCCGGCACCCGATGGTGCCCCTGGACCTGTTCCGGTCCCGGACGGTCAGCGTCACCCTCGCGGTGGGGTTCGTCAACATGGCGGCCTTCTACGGCGTCGTCTTCCTGCAATCGCTGTACTTCCAGCAGCAGCGCGGCGCGACACCGCTGCTCACCGGCCTGCTGTTCCTGCCGATGACCGGGCTGGTCGCCGGATTCAACCCCCTGGCCGCGCGCGCCGCGAACCGGTTCGGGGCGGCCGCGACGATCATCGGAGGCCAACTCGTCATGACCGCCGGCCTCATCGGGCTGGTACTGCTGCCGGCCGGCGCGCCGGTGTGGCTGGTCGCCGCGGTCATGGTGCCGGTCGGCGTCGGTGGCTCGTTCACCGTCCCGCCGACCACCGCGCTGATCCTCGACAGCGTCCCCGCCGAACGGGCCGGCACCGCCAGCGGCGTGTTCAACACCTTCCGCCAGATGGGCGGCTCGCTGGGTGTCGCCGCCTACGGCGCGGTCGTCGCCAGCCAGGCGACCTTCCGCTCGGGCCTGCACATCAGCCTGACGGCCACCGCGATCCTCATCGTCCTCACCGCCGCCGCGAGCCTGGCGCTACGCGATGGCCACCGCTGAAAGGAAACTCTCATGATCACCGTTCCGAACCTGACGCTGAACAACAGCGTCGAGATCCCCGCGATCGGGCTCGGCGTCTTCCAGACCCCGCCGGACGAGACCCGCGCCGCCGTGCAGGCGGCCCTGTCAGCCGGCTACCGCCACATCGACACCGCGGCCGCGTACGGCAACGAACGCGAGGTCGGCGAGGCGATCGCCGAATCCGGGGTCGACCGCTCCGCGGTGTTCCTCGAAACCAAGATCTGGATCAGCGATTACGGGTACGACGAGACGCTGCACGGTTTCGACAAGAGCACGGCCAAGCTCGGTGTCGAGCAGATCGACCTGCTGATCCTGCACCAGGCGCTGCCCTCGGACTTCGACAGGACCCTGGACGCCTACCGCGCGCTGGAGAAGCTCTACGCCGACGGCAAGGTCCGCGCCATCGGCGTCAGCAACTTCATGGTCGACCACCTCACCGCCCTGCTGGACAAGGCGACGGTGGTCCCCGCGGTGAACCAGATCGAAGTCCACCCGTACTTCGCCCAGCGCGAGGTCCAGGACTTCGGGGCCGAGCACGACATCCTGACCCAGGCGTGGTCGCCGATCGGTGGCATCACGTTCTACCGCGACAGCGAGCACACCAGCACCCTGCAGGACCCGGCGATCGGCGAGATCGCCAAGACGCACGGCAAGTCACCGGCGCAGGTGATGCTGCGCTGGCACCTGCAGCAGGGCCGCCAGGTCATCCCGAAGTCGACGAAACCGGAACGGATCGCGGAGAACTTCGACGTGTTCGACTTCGACCTGACCGCCGAGCAACTCGCCGCGATCGACGCCCTGGACACCGGTAAGCGCGGCGGCCCGGAACCGGAAGCGATCACCCTGGAAACCTTCGGCCGGCCGATCCCCGAAGCCTGACCGGTGCGACCCCGCCGCCCCGCGGGGACGGCGAGGTCTCCCCTTTCCCGTACGAGAAGACACGGAGGAGTCAACATGCGTACCGCCAAGCTCGGTGAACTGGAAGTCTCCCGGATCGGCCTGGGCGCGATGGGTATGTCGCACGGCTACACCGGCGCCGGCAGCGACGACGCCGAGTCGATCCGCACCATCCACCGCGCGATCGACCTCGGAGTCACCCTGATCGACACCGCCGAGATCTACGGCCCGTACAGCAACGAGGAACTCGTCGGCCGGGCCCTCGAGGGACGCCGTGACCGGGTGGTCGTGGCCACCAAGTTCGGCCTGATCGCGCACGGCGGCGCCGGCCCGTGGCATCGCGACAGCAGCCCCGACAACATCCGCACCGCCGTCGAAGGCTCACTCAAACGGCTCGGCACCGACCACATCGACCTGTACTACCAGCACCGCGTCGACCCGGAGACCCCGATCGAGGACACCATGGGCGCCCTCGCCGAACTCGTCGAACAGGGCAAGATCCGGTACATCGGCCTGTCCGAGGCGTGGACCGGCACGATCCGCCGCGCGCACGCCGTGCACCCGGTGACCGCGCTGCAGTCGGAGTACTCGCTGTGGACCCGCGACCAGGAGCAGATCCTGCCCGTGCTGAGGGAACTGGGGATCGGCCTGGTGCCGTACTCGCCGCTCGGGCACGGCTTCCTCACCGGCGCCCTACGCACCCCCGCCGACATCGAGAAGCTCGACGACAGCGACTTCCGCAAGACCAACCCGCGTTTCACCGGCGAGAACTTCCAGCGCAACGTGCGCCTTGCCGACCAGGTGCAGGACATCGCCGACCAGGTGGGCGCCACCCCGGCCCAGGTCGCGCTGGCCTGGCTGCTGACCAAAGGCGACGACGTCGCGCCCATCCCGGGAACCAAGCGGGTCGGCAGGGTCGAGGAGAACACCGCCGCGGACGGTGTCACGCTCACACCTGATCAGATCGCCACGCTCGACGCGCTGCCGGTGGCCGAAGGCGGGCACCACACCGACGAGCAGATGCAGATGATCGAACGCTGAGCGCGCCGGGGCCGGTCCGCCGTGAGCGGACCGGCCCCCGGAAACTCTTCGGATCGCTTGCTTCGGGAGTGGGGATACTGCATGGCGTTACATGGGGGCGCGGTATGGAGTCCCTGATAGTGGTGTAACGCGGTTGGCGTGATCGTCGGACAGGGCGTCCGGCATAGAGCGCGGCCATGACGTGATCTTTCGAGTGAACCTCTCACAGCACTCTCGAGAGGGGGATCACGTCGTTGTCGAAGTCGCAGGTCTCCCGGACGGCCGCCGACCTCGACGACGCCCGCGCCGACCTAGTCGCCTCACCACGTTTCCTTCCAGGGGCTTGACCCGCGGGGGCCTTTGTCCGGTTGGTGATCGGGTGGTGGCTTCGATCGAGCGGACGGCATATCCACGGTTGAAGCTGGAGCGTCTCGTCGCGCGTGACGATGCGGTGCACCCGATGACGCGCCGGGCAACGGCGATTCCACCAGCCCGGTCTCCTGAGACGACCGGTGCCGAGACGGGCCGATGTGCCCTTGCCCGTCCGCCGGGCGCGGTCCGAGTCTGAGAGCGACCCCGGGCTGTCCGCCCGGAGCCACCACCGGCCCGAGGAGAGTGAAGGGATGTCTGTCTGGTGGGTCGCCGGGGGAATCCTCGGCGCGGTCGTCGTGCTGATCTTTCTGAGTCTGCGGATCGTTCAGCAGTACCAGCGGGGAGTCGTGTTCCGGTTCGGACGGGTGCAGGAACGGGTGCGGGAGCCCGGCCTGCGGATGATCATTCCGTTCGTGGACCGGATGGTGAAGGTGACCATGCAGACGGTGGTGATGCCGGTACCCGCGCAGGGTGCGATCACTCACGACAACGTCACCCTGACCGTGGACGCGGTGGTCTACTACCGGGTCGTCGATCCGATCCGGTCCTTGGTCAACGTGCGCCGCTACAGCCAAGCGGTCCTTCAGGTCGCGCAGACCGCGTTGCGGTCGGTGATCGGCCGGGCCGATCTGGACACCGTGCTCGGTGACCGGGAACGGATCAACGCCGAGCTCAAGGCCGCCATCGACGCGCCGACCGAGAAACCGTGGGGCGTGCTGATCGAGCGGGTCGAGGTCAAGGACGTGTCCCTGCCCGACACGATGAAACGCTCGATGTCCCGGCAGGCCGAGGCCGAGCGGGAACGCCGGGCGCGGGTCATCGCGGCCGACGGCGAGTACCAGGCGTCGCGCCGGCTCGCGGATGCGGCCCGGGCGATGGCCGACACGCCGGCCGCGTTCCAGTTGCGGCTGCTGCAGACCGTGGTCGACGTGGCCGCGGAGAAGAACAGCACCCTGGTGATGCCGTTCCCGGTCGAGCTGCTCCGCTTCTTCGAGCAGACCACCACGGCCGCTCGCAGCGCGGGTGCGACGTCGCCCGCCGTCAACGGGGTCACGGTGAACTGACGGGACGGAGGGGAGCCGGCCGGGCGGGCCGCGGCTGTGGTCATCGGCCGGCATGGTGTCGGGTCGGTGTTGAGTCCCGCGGTCCGGATGCTGCAGGAACGCGCGTACTGCCCGGTGTTCCTGGTGGGCTGAGCCCCGGGCCGCAAGGGAGACGGTCATGGACACACTGCTCGTCACCTTGAAGACCTGTGGGCACGCAACGTCACCATCACCACCGGTCTCGTGGACACGTCCTCGACGCCGCGGCTGCCCGACATGCTGGCCGCCGGGCAACTCGACGCGTCCCCGCTGATCACCCACCGGCTGCCCATCGAGGACATCATGCACGGGTACGACGTCTTCGCCGCCCCGTCGCGGACCGGTGCCCTCAAGGTCGTGCTCAGCAGATGACACAGGGTCGAAGGACCGTTACCAGATGAGATGACGAGACTTAGGTTCCGATTATGGAAAGCCTGCCGGAGAACCAGAAGCTGCCCGTCGTGGTCGGCGTTGACGGCCCGCCGACCAAGTTCCCGATCGTTGACGTCGCCGCCGCCGAGGCGGAGCACCACCACGTCCCGCTCATCATCGTGCACGCCTGGCCGGGGCGATACAGCAACGTTCCCCGCGACCACGCCGTGTCGCCCCGCCCGGAGCAGGGAAGGCATCTGCTCGACATCGCCGTCCAGCGGGCCGAGCACGTCGCGCCGGGCGTGCCGGTCCGCGCCGAACTGTCCGACGACACCGCGGCCGAGACACTCGTCCGATGGTCGCGGTACGCGCGGCTCCTCGTGGTCGGCCACCGCGACGACCCGGGCATCCGTCGAGGGTGGGGTTCCACGGCGGCGTACCTGACCCACCACAGCGCCTGTCCACTGCTCGTCCAGCGTGGCTTCCGTCTCCGCCAGGGGCCGGTCGTGCTCGCCGCTTCCGGCCGGACCACTGCCACCGTCGTCGCCGCCGCCGAAGCGGCCGACCGGGCCGGATGCCGCCTGGTCGCGGTACACGTCCGGGCCGGTTCGGAGCCGGTGACCTGGCCGGACGTCCCCGCCGACCGGGTACTCATCGAGGAGCGGGACGTGCCCTACACGCTGGACCGTGCCTCCCGCCGCGGTCGGCTGCTGGTGGCCGGGCAGGGCCGCAAGGGCTGGCTCGCCGAGATGCTCTACAGCATGGTCGGCACCACAGTGGGCGGGTTGCAGGCCTGCCCGGTGCTGTTTGTGCCCCCGCAAGCGGGGCAGGAACCGGCTCGGTGACAAGGACGATCTCCTTGCCGCGGGTGCTCCTCGCGTACGGGCTGCACGGCTTCGGGCATCTCGGGTGGCCGCTGTCGCCCGCCGGGACGTCTCGGGTGTCCTGACGGCGCCGGTCGTCTTCATCCCGTACTGGTTGTGGGCGCGGCGGGAACTCGCCCGGCATGACGTGCCGGAGAGGGACGCGGCCACTGTGGCCGTTGCGGTGGCAGGCCCGGCGGTCCTGATGAGCATCCACGCGCTCATGAACCGGTCGCTACGCGGCTGAGACCCCGTGCCCACCCGCCTCGTGGGAACCGGCAGGCCGGGTGCGCCGGGCGCCGGCTTGGCAGGATCCTCGTCGTGACGACGGCGAAGGCCGACCCGGTCGGTCGGGGCTCAGTCGCTACAGGTTGCTGGTCAAAGGCCGGTCGTCGTGGGAACGCCCGGTCAGCCCGTTCGTGCCCGGCGAACCCGTCGACGGGGGAGTGACAGTGGCCTGCGCCGGCAGGGGAACCGCGATCATGATCTCCCCTTCCGGTTCGGCCAGATGAGCCGACCATTGCTCCGAGTCGATGGATACGAATTGAGGAAGACGGCCCTTGCCGTTCGCGTGACAATTGTTTGTCGGGATCTGGCGCGGAGCGGGCGGGATCGTCACACGCGAGCTGATACCCCAGCAGGAGATTCGTTCTGAACTGCTGTGACGGTGTGGTTTTGTCCGTGGACAGCAAGCAGCCATCGTCGAGTCTCAGCGGTTGTGCGGACCCCAAAACGCGGTGTCGGCTGCCCCCTGCAGAGTGGACGCTCGGCGATGTTCTGCGCTGTTCGGCGAAGTGATGGACACGATCGGGGCGCGCTTCAGCCCGCCTGAGCCCCGGCGCGGGTCCGGGACTTGCTGTCCGGGCTCCTGGCACCGCTGCCGGTGAAGCAACGCCGGCACTACCGGGTGGCGCCATTCCCGGTGGACGGGGGCAGGGTGCCGGACCGCTTTCGTGGCATCGGCGGTGCCGCGCCGGGCGGTGCCGGCTCGGTGATCTTCGTCTGCGGTATGGGGTGGGCGTCTGGCAGGGTCGCGGACCGCCGGTGCCGGCGGGCGAGGGCCCATGCCGTGCTGGCAGCGGCGAGCAGGGTGGCACCCACCCACAGGATCGGGTTGGTGGAGAGGCGGGCGGGGAGTTGCTGGGCCAGGACGAAGATTCCCATGACTGCCACGAACCAGCCGAAGGCCTTACGAAGAATCACTTCGGGGATTCTTCCGGCGAGTTTCCCGCCGACGAGGCTGCCGAGGATGGCGGCGGCGGTGACGGCGGCGGCGAGGGGCCAGTTGATGTGCACGGTGGAGAGGTATCCGGCGAGGCCGGCGAAGGACTTCATGGCGATGACCAGCAGGGAGGTCCCGACGGCGACGGGCATCGGTAAGCCGCCGAGGAGGGCGAGGGCGGGGACGACGAGGAAGCCGCCGCCGGCGCCGACGAGGCCGGTGACCAGACCGACGATGATGCCGTCGGCGATGACGTGCAGGACGGGCAGTTCGTGGGGTACGGGTTTGTCGGGTCGGGGGCGGCGTCCGCGGATCATCGCGATGGAGGTGGCGAGCATCATCAGGGCGAAGCCGGCGAGTAGGACGGTGTCGGGGATGTAGACGGCGAGGCGTCCGCCTGCGTAGGCGCCGGTCATGCCGGCGGTACCGAAGATGAGGCCGGTGCGCCGGCGTACCCGGTGGGCGCGGGCGTGGGGGATGGCGCCGACGGCGCTGGTGGCGCCGACGACCAGCAGGGAGGCGGCGATGGCCTCTTTCGCGGGCAGCCCGGCGACGTAGACGAGCAAGGGCACGGCGAGGATGGATCCGCCGCCGCCGAGCAGGCCGAGGCTGACCCCGATGCCCACGGCGAGCACGACCGTGAGGACCAGTGTGGCTGTCATGGCCGGCTCCTGGTGTCGCGTAGTTGCCCGACGATGGTGGTGAGGTCGCAGCTGGCGGTGCCGCGGTTGTAGGGCAGCTTTGCCAGGAGCATGCCCATGGCGCAGGCGTTGGTGAGCGCGGCGGCGGTCAGGCCGGCGCCCATCAGTGCGGCGACCCATTGCAGACCGGGCACCAGCAGGGAGCCCAGGACGCTGGACAGCACGATGATGCCGGCGACAAGGCGGACCTGCCGTTCCAGATCCCAGCGGGTCCGGCCGCGGTTGACCGGGGCGTCGGTGTGCTGCCAGGCGAGCATGCCGCCGTCGAGGATCTTCACGTTGGGCAGGCCGACCTCGGCGAGGGTCTGCCCCGCCTGGGCGGCGCGGGCGCCGGAACGGCAGACGAGTACCACCTGGTCGTCGAGGTGGGCCCGTAGTTCGGTGCGGTGCTCGCGGAGTAGGTCCAGCGGCACGTTGTAGGCGCCGGGAATGTGTGCGGTCTCGAACTCGCCCGGGGTGCGTACGTCGAGGATGCGCAGGCCCCGGCTGGTGGTGAGAAGGTCTCGCAGGGTCGCGGCGTCCACGCCGGCGGGGTTGGTGACGTCGGGAGAGGTCATGTCTTCCTCGTTCGGTTCGGGTTTTTCGGGCAGGGTGGGGCGGCCGGACCGGCCTCTTGCCGGTCCGGCGCGGGTCCGGACGGTCAGTTCACGGCGAGGGTGAGCAGGCCGTCGGCGTGGGCCTGGTCGAAGTCGTCGTCGACGGCGACGACACGGCGGCCTGTGGCGGCGAGCAGTGATGCGGCGATGGCGGCGCGGTAGCCGGCGGCGCAGTGCACCCAGATCTCGCCGCCGGGTACGTCGTCGATGCGGTGCGGGAGGTCGTGCAGGGGGATGTGCAGTGCACCGTCGATGTGCGCGCCTGCCCGTTCGAGGTCGCGGCGGACGTCGAGGACGGTGACCTGCCGGTGGTGGCGGATCAGGGCAAGGTCGGCGAAGGTGGCGCGCGGGATCGCGGCCAGGGCCTTGCCGCCGGCCCACTGCTGGGGGGTGCCGGTGGCGTGGGCGGCGGGCCGGTCGATACCGATGCGGACCAGTTCCCGCTGGGCTTCGGCGATCTGGTCGGGGGTTTCGCCGAGCAGGGTGAGCGGTGTCCCCCACGGGATGAGCCAGCCGAGGTAGGTGGCGAAGCTGCCGTCGAGGCCGAAGTTCAGGGTGCCGGCCAGGTGCCCGGCGGTGAACGCGACCCGGTTGCGCAGGTCGACCACCCATTCCCCGGCCGCGATGCGTTGACGCAGCTGTTCGGCGTCTGCCCGATCCGGCAGGGACAGATCGGGTGCGGTCGGGCCGGCGGTGTTGGCGGTGGCCATGTGGGCGTAGTAGGCGGGCCAGGCGTCCAGGCCGGCGAGCAGTTCGTCGACGAAGGTCTGCTCGTCGTGGGTGAGTACCGGGTTGATCAGCTTCTCCGAGCCGATGGTGGCGGTGCTCGCCTCGCTCTGGGTCGCCGAGCAGAAGCTGCCGAACCCATGCGTCGGATACACCGCGGCGCTGTCCGGCAGCTCGGTTGCGAGACGGTGGGCGGAGGCGTACTGGTGCCGGACGAGGGTGTGGGTGTGGTCGGGGCCGAGCAGGTCGGGCCGGCCGACCGAGCCGTACAGCAGTGACCCGCCGGAGAACACCGCCACCTGCTGCTCGTCGGCGTCGAGGGCGTAGGACAGGTGGGTGAAGGTGTGCCCGGGGGTGGCCAGGACCCGTACCCGCATGGTGTCGCCGACTGCGATGACGTCGCCGTCGCTGACCGGGATGCGGTCGAAGGTGACCGGGTCGTCGGCGTTGACGTGGTATGCGGCGCCGGTCGCGGCGGCGAGGGCGTATCCGCCGGTGACGTAGTCGTTGTGGATGTGCGTCTCGAAGACATGGGTGATTTGGACGCCTTCGCTGGTGGCGAGGGTGAGGATGCGGTCGATGTCGCGTTGCGGGTCGACCACGAACGCGACGCGGCCGTCGTGGACCAGGTAGCTGCGGTCGCCAAGGGTCGTGGTGTCGATCGGCAAGATGTGCGGCACGGCAGAGATCTCCTTCGTGGATGGTCAGGCGGCGGTGTTCATGCCGCGGGTCACCGGATGGCCGGCGCGGATCCATGCGCCGGTTCCGCCGGCGACCGACCAGGCGTCGATGCCGGCGGCGGCCAGGAAGGCGGCGGCGGACAGGCTGCGGCGGCCGCTCGCGCACACGACGTAGACCGGCGCGTTCCGTGGCAGGTCGCCGACGCGCGACGTCAGCTGCCCGAGTGGGATCAGCCGGGCGCCGGGCACGTGGCCCTCGACGTATTCGGACGGCTCCCGCACATCGATCACGAGCGCCCCGTCACCGTGAGCGGCGGCGAACGTCCTCTGGTCGATCTCGCGCATCTGGCGCCGTCCCCTCTTCCTCTGCATACCCCCGGGGGTATCTGTTTTCAACGATAGCGCGGCGGTCGATGGTCGTGTCAACGTCGTCGGGGAGGCCTCATGCCCGGCCGCGGAACAGGCCGTGCCAGGACGACTGCGGCAGCGCGTGGCGCTTGGGCGGATACATGTCGTCGCGGGCTGCCGGTGGTCCGCCGCAGCGGGCGGCGAGCACATTGGCGGCCACCACCGGCGCTTGCGGGCGGCGAACCCGCCGGCGAGTTCGGCGAAGGCGACGAACTCTGTCGGTCGACCTCACCGGGGTGCGCACGTCGAGCACGGCCGGCGGGTTCTCGCCGGCCATTCCTGAGATCAAAGTCTCGCCGCTCCCGCCGTCGCGGACGATGCGGGACGTATACCCCCGGGGGTAGCTTTGGCGTTCAGGCATGAATGGGGGAGTGCGTGATGCAGGTCGACGAGGCCGCCACCGGTGATGTGATCAAGCGGCTACGCCGAGCCGAGGGGCAGATCCGCGGTGTGATCGGCATGCTCGAGGACGGCAGGGACTGCGCCGAGGTCGTCATGCAGTTGGCTGCGGTCTCCCGGGCGCTGGACCGGGCCGGCTTCAAAGTCATCGCCAGCGGGCTGCGGCAGTGCATGACCGCCGACGACGGCGAGGACCAGAGTGCCAATCTGGAACGCATGGAGAAGCTGTTCATGTCCCTGGCCTGACCGAGGCTGTCTCAATGTGATGGGCCGGTGGCGCTTGGGATTCCACCGGCCCACCGTGTTCGGGAGTGCTCAGCCTTTGGCGCCTGCGGTCTTCGCCGCGATCTCGGCGCGGACATCCTCCATGTCGAGGCCCTCGACGGCGGCGATGACCTGCTCCAGCGCTGCAGCCGAGGGCGCGCCGGGCTTGGAGAGGACGCCGCACCAGCCGGCCCGGAATTCCACCAGGACGATGCCGTTGTCGGCCACCGTCTACTCGATCGTGTCGGCGGTCAACGCCACTGTCGCCATCTGAACCCTCCTCGGCGGATACCCCCATGGGTATGCGCCTCAATGGTACGGCGACGTCGGCGTATTCCGTACCGCTTGATGGTCTCGCCCTGAACGGGACTTAGTCCCCTGGGGTGCCGCCCACCCCGCTAATACCGTGGGGGGTATCGGAGGTTGATGGGAGGTGAGCGTGATGCGCAGGTTGCTCGTGCTGGGCGCCGGTACCGCAGGCACGATGGCGGTCAACAAGCTGCGCCACCGGCTGGCCCGCACGGACTGGCGGATCACCGTGGTGGAGGCCAGCGACACGCACTACTACCAGCCGGGATACCTGTTCCTGCCGTTCGGCATGTACACCCCGGAACAGGTGGTCAAGCCGACCCGGCCGCTGATCACCGACGGCGTGGAGTCGATAAGCGGCGAGGCGGACCGGGTGATGCCCGACCAGAACCGGGTGGTGCTGTCTGACGGACGGTCGCTGCCGTACGACTACCTGGTCATCGCCACCGGCGTCACTCCGCGCCCGGACCAGACCCCGGGGATGCTCGACGGCGGGCAGTGGCGCCGCAGCATCTTCGACTTCTACACCTACGACGGGGCTCTCGCCCTGGCGAAAGCCCTCGACTCCTTCGATGGCGGGCGGCTGGTCGTGCACATCGCCGACATGCCGATCAAGTGCCCGGTCGCGCCGCTGGAGTTCACCTTCCTCGCCGACGCCTACTTCCGGCAGCGCGGCATGCGCGACCGCGTCGAACTGGTCTACGCCACCCCGCTGCCCGGGGCGTTCACCAAACCCGTCGCCTCCGCGAGGCTCGGCTCGATGCTCGACGACCGGAAGATCACCGTCGAGCCGGACTTCCTGGTCGATCGCATCGACGGTTCGACCCTGGTGTCCTACGACGAACGGGAAATCCCGTTCGACCTGCTGGTCACTGTGCCGCTGAACATGGGCGCCGACTACGTGGCCCGTTCCGGGCTCGGCAACGAACTGAACCTGGTCCCGGTCGACCGGCACACCATGCTCGCCAAGGCGTACGGCAATGTCTTCGCCCTCGGCGACGCCAGCGACATTCCGACCTCCAAGGCCGGCTCGGTGGCACACTTCTCCGTCGACGTGTTCACCGAGAACTTCATGCAGTACGCCGACGGCAAGCCGATGACCGGTAGCTTCGACGGACACGCCAACTGCTTCATCGAGTCCGGAAACGGCAAAGCTCTGCTCATCGACTTCAACTACGACATCCAACCCCTACCGGGCAGTTACCCGGTGCCCGGACTCGGCCCGTTCCGGCTCCTCGACGAGGCCGCCGTGAACCACTGGGGCAAACTCGCGTTCCGCTGGATGTACTGGAATCTCCTGCTCCCCGGCCGTCCGATCCCGCTGCCGGCCGCCATGTCCATGGCCGGCAAACACACCCCGACAGCCGAGGAGTGAGACAGCCATGCCCGTCACCACCATCGCCGGCCGCGGCATCCACGTCGACGACGAAGGCTTCCTGACCGTCTACGACGAATGGGACCCCGACCTCGCCAAGCAACTGGCCGCCCAGATCGGCATCGACCTGACCGACGCGCACGTCAAGGTCATCGATTTCCTGCGCGCCGACTACGCCACCCAGGGCGAGACCGCCACGCTGCGCCGCGTCTCCATGCTGGGTGGGATCCCCACCAAAGAACTCTTCACGCTGTTTCCCAAGAAACCGGCCAAGAAGATGGCTTACATCGCCGGGTTGCCCAAACCCCATGGCTGCGTCTGAACGGGAGCGACACCATGACCACACAAGCCACCCCGGCGATCGTCCCGAACTTCGACGACGACGCCACCGTCGGCCGCAAACTCGCCATCATCTGCTCCAAAGGCACCCTCGACATGGCCTACCCCGGCCTCATCCTCGCCAACGCCGCCCTCGGCGAAGGCGTCGATACCCACCTGTTCTTCATCTTCTGGGGTTTCGACATGATCACCAAGTCGAGGATGGGCGACCTGAAGTTCACGATGCTGGGCAACACCGCCACCCACCTGCCGCAGGGGATCGGCGGCCTGCCGGGGATGACCGCCATGACCACCCACCAGATGCGCAGGCAGATCGCCGAAGTCGGTGTCCCCGAGGTCCCCGAGTTCCTCGAACACATCGTCGCCTCCGGCGGCCACCTCTGGGCCTGCCGGATGTCGGCCGACATGATGCACCTGACCAAGGACGACCTCTACGACGGCGTCGAGGACATCATCAACGCCGCCGACTTCATCGAGAAAACCGACGACGCCCAACTGCTGTTCATCTAGGAGATCACCATGACCAGCGCAGAAGTGAGCGTCGGCCACGTCGACGGCGACGTCTACGAGATCCACGTACGCGGACACCACCTCACCGTCGACCAGCCCGTCGACGCCGGTGGCACCGACAAAGCACCCACTCCGACCGAGCTGTTCGCCGCCTCGCTCGCCGCGTGCGTTGCCTTCTACGCCGGCCGCTACCTCGACCGGCACGGCGACAGCCGTGCCGGATTGCGCGTCCACGCCGACTTCGACATGGCCACCGACCGGCCCGCCCGGGTCGCCGCGATACGGGTCAGCGTCCGCCCGCCCGAGGGCTTCCCCGCCGAACGCATTCCCGCGTTGACCGCGGTAGCCGGGCACTGCACCGTCCACAACACCCTGATGCAGCCGCCCGACGTGAACATCACCGTCGGGTAGGAGACGTCAGATGGACATCGCGGGCAGTCACGGCATCGCACCGCTGACGGGCACCGCCAGAGTGTGACGCCCACTGAGATCGAGCGGGTATTCCAGAACATTCGGATGGCTCAGGAACAACGATAGTCGGGGAGGGCACGAAGCCATGTCGGGTGTGGTGCTCGTGGTCGAGGACGATCGGGAGCTGCGGGAGGTCGTCCGCCGCTACCTCGAACGCGCCGGCCACACCGTGCACACCACCGGCTCCGGCGCCGAGGCGCTGAGCCTGCTGGAGGACGGCGGGTTCGGCCTGGTCGTCCTCGATCTGGGCCTGCCCGACGTGGACGGGCGGGAAGTCCTGGCCGCCGCCCGCCAGGGGCGAGAGGTGCCGGTGGTGGTGCTGACCGCGCGCAGCCAGGTCGAGGACCGCATCGACGGGCTGCGCCGCGGCGCCGACGACTACGTCACCAAACCGTTCAGCCCCACCGAACTCGTCCTGCGGGTCGAGGCCGTCCTGCACCGCACTCAGAGCACCAGCGGCATCGCTGAGCCACCCGTGTTCGGTGGTGGACGACTGCGGATCGACGAGACGCGCCACGAAGCACACCTCGACGGTCTAGCGTTGGAGCTGACCCCCACCGAGTGGGGACTGCTGACCGTCCTGGCCTCCTCCCCGGGCCGGGTGTACTCCCGCTACGAACTGGTCAACCGAGTCCGCGGGTACGAGTTCGCCGGTTACGAGCGCACCATCGACTCGCACGTGAAGAACCTGCGCCACAAACTCGGCGACAACGGCGGCGCGATCGTCGAGACCGTCCTCGGCGCCGGGTACCGCCTCGGGTGGTCCCGTGACCGCTGACCCATGGGTTCGTGGCCCGCTGCGCAGCCCGCTCGGGCGGCGGTTGTTCGCCGCGTTCCTGTTCGCCGCGCTGTCCTCGGTCGCCGTCCTGACCGCGGCGGCCCTGGTCGGCACCGCCAAAGGTTTGACCAGTGCCCAGCAGAGCGACCGCCGGGAAGCCACGGCCCGTGCCGCCGAAGCCGTGGCCGTCGCCTACGAGCAGGCCGGTGGCTGGGCAGGCGCCGACCTGAACGCAGCGTCGGCGATCGCGGGCGCAGCCGGCGCCCGACTCATCGTGCGGGACAACGATGACCAGATGGTCTGGCCGGGCCGAGGGATGGGCCCGGGAATGAGTAGCGGCATGCACGCTGCGGCGAACGCCGCCGTGGTCGAGGCGCCCGTCGTCGCCGGTGGGCAGACCGTCGGCAGCGTCCAGCTCGCGTTCACCCCGACTGCCACCGCCGGGCGGGCGGTGGCCTGGTCATGGGTACTCGGCGCCGCAGCCGTCGCACTGCTCACCGCCCTGGTCGCCGCAGGCCATGTGAGCCGGCGGCTGACCCGACCCCTGCAGGCACTCACGAGGGCGGCGCGCCGGTTCGCCGCCGGGGAACCCGGCGCTCGTGCCGACACCGGCGGCCCCGGCGAGCTCGGCGAACTCGCCACCGCGTTCGACACCATGGCCGACGACGTGGTCCGCGCCGACCAAGCCCGGCGCAGCCTGGCCGCCGACGTCGCCCACGAACTACGCACCCCGCTCGCCGCCCTGCAGGCCGGCCTCGAAGAACTCCGCGACGGCCTGCGCGAACCGGACACCGAATGCCTCGCCGCCCTGCACGACCAGACCCTGCGCCTCGGCCGGGTGGTTCAGGACCTCGCGGAACTCTCCGCCGCCGAGTCCGCCGCGCTGTCGTTGCACCGTACCGACACCGATCTCGCTGAGATCGCCCGGACCGCCCTCACCACGCAACAGGCCCCACTGGATGCCGCCGGCCTGTACACCGACACCGATCTGACGGTCGCCCTACCCGTAAACGTCGACCCGGACCGGCTGCACCAGGTCGTCACCAACCTGCTCACCAATACCGCCCGCTACTGCCGCCCCGGCGACCGCGTCACCGTCCGCGGACACCGTAGCGGCGAGTTCGCCGTTCTGGAGATCGCCGACACCGGCCCCGGCATCCCCGCCGACGAACTCCCACACGTCTTCCAGCGACTCTGGCGCGGAGCCCAGGCACGATCCATCGCCGGTTCCGGGATCGGCCTGGCCATCGTCCGCGAACTGGTCACCGCCCACGGCGGTACCGTCTCAGCCGCCTCACCCACCGGCGGCGGCACCACCATCACCATCCGACTCCCGCTCGCCCGTACCGACCGGGCAGATCGATAGGTTTGCCGTTCATGACCTGGTTTCCAAGGCGGGCGCCCGAGCCCGCAGTGACCTGTCGCCCGCGCGGCAGGCGGCGGGTGTGACCCCGCCACCCTGCCGCGCCCTGGTCACCGGGTAGACCAGTTCTGGAACGCGGCCAGGTGATGCTGCGAAGCCAACCGCAACCGGCCGTAGACCTGCGTGACATCAGGAGCGCTCAGCCCATTCAGGCCGGCGGTGAGATCATCGATGTCGGTCTGCTCGACCGCCACGCCCGCCCGCAGCGCGGCGGCCTGGTCGCCCTGGCCCTGTGCCAGCAACTTGTCGTAGGTCGCCTGCACCGTCGGGTCGCTGAACTGCCCGGCAGGCTTGCCGGCTGTCGGGTCGGCGACGCCGTACCGGGCAAGCAGGGTCCGAACCGCGGTCAGGTGCCGGGTTTCGGATACGGCGATCCGGTCGAACACGACCACGTCGTACTCACCGGCGAACGCCGTGTACAAATCGTGCGCCAGCTTCTCCTCCTGCGCCATCGCACCCAGGGTCGTCTTCTCCTGCTCGGTGAGGGTGCCTTTCGCAGCGGTGATCAACGGGGCGAGGCAGGTACCGTCACGCGCGCCGGCCCCCATCATCCCGGAACCTCCCATGCCGTACCCGGAGCCCATACCGCCGCCGGCCCAGCCCGGCCCGGGGGTAGCCGCCGCCACTGGCTGGCCGGCGAACGGACCCATCCCGGCCAGTGCCGGCACCGCGACCCCACCAAGGCCGAGCGCACCCGCCGCCACCAGAACCGTCGCCCGGCGTGCCGACTTCCTCATCGTTTCCTCCATTCATCGATCCACCTGACACCCCTACCGTGGCCCCGCGCTGTGCGGGCCGGATGGAACCGATGTGGAGAACCCGTGGAGAACCACCGACGATGGCAGACAGCGTGCAAGTCCGGCGGGTTTCAGTAGTCCGGTGCTGTCGCATCGGGTATCCCGGTGCTTGCGCCCGTGCGGCACCTCAGAACGGCTCGGGGATTCGTCGCGGCGCGCCTCCACGCGCAATGGGTAAAGGTCCATGAAGCACCTCCCAGAATCACCTCCAGGACAGCGTCACCCGGCCGGGTACGGCAGAGTCTCAGGTCACGGAACGCGTGCGGCGGTCCACACCGGCGGCTTAGGGCCGGAAGTCCCTACTGGCCGGGGCGTCGGGGGGCCACGGTGGGTGGAGCCGAACATGAGGAGGGACGACGGTGAAGACATGGAGAGTCAGTGATGTGATGACGCGCGACGTGGTGTCCGTCGCCGAGGACGTGTCGTATCGCGATCTGGTGGACCTGCTGGTGGAGAAGCGCATCAGCGCGGTCCCGGTGGTCGACGAGTTCCGCCGGGTGACTGGAGTGGTCTCCGAGGCCGATCTGCTTCGCAAGATCGAGTTCGGGGGTGACGGCCAGCCCCGGATCTTCGAGAGCCGTCGTCGGCGGGGGGACCGGCACAAGGCGTCGGCCCGTACCGCGGCCGGTCTGATGAGCTTCCCGCCGGTGGTCGCGCTGGAGAGCACGCCGATCGCTGCTGCGGCACGGCTGATGGAGAGCAGCAGGGTCAAGCGGCTGCCGGTCACCGACGACATGGGCCGGCTGACCGGGATCGTGGCGCGCAGCGACCTGTTGCGGACCTACCTGCGCCCGGACAGCGAGATCGAGGCCGACATCCGGGCCGGTGTGCTGCGGGCCTTCCTGGCCGACGACACCGACGGCGTGACCGTCGAGGTGGATCAGGGAGTGGTCAGACTGTCCGGGCAGCTCGACCGCTGGTCGGCGACCGACATCGCTGAACGGATGGCCGGCCAGGTCGCCGGCGTGGTGCAGGTGAACTCGGCGCTGACCTACGCGCTCGACGACCACCGGGTACCCCCGCCGCCACCGTTCGCCAGTTACTGATCAGGGGCGCGGCGGGTTCGGTGGGGCGGGGCCGGTCGGCCCTGTTCCCGGCCGGGCCGACCGCGAACCATGGAAGACGAAGCGGAAAGGAGCATCGCCATGATGATGCACTACTACCCGCACTTCATGCCGATGGGAACCGGCTGGTCCGTGATCCTGCCGGCGCTTCTGTTGGCGCTGATCGTCACGACCCTGGTGGCCTGGAGGCCGCCACGCCGGGACGAGAAGGACCGCGCGGACCGGATCCTGGCCGAGCGGTTCGCCCGCGGCGAGATCGATGCCGAGGAGTACGAGCAGCGCCGGCGCACGCTCGAGCACGTTTGACGTACCTCATGAAGCTCAGTCAATGTCGACCAGTCGTCCCTGCGGGCCCGTGCCCGGTGTACGCCGCCCTGCGCCTGGTCCCCGGAGTGCTGTCCACCCTCGTCCGGGTCGCCCCCGAGTGCGGCCTGGTCCTCGACCCCGGAGCCCGCTGGTGAGCGCCTCGGCGGTCGTCGCCGGGCTGTCCCGTCTGGACCGTTTCCTGCCCCCCCCGTGGATCGGCGTGGCGATGGCCGCCGGACAGCCGTTCGGCCCCACCACGTACGGCCTTCGGCCCTGCCGTCCCCGACGGGGACCGGCGACACTGGTGGCAGCGGTGATCCGTGGGGCCCCGCAACCGGGAGTCTCCGCGGACCGTGGCTTCGCCGGGAGGGCAGAGGCGTGCGGGACAGCACACTATGGCGGATTCTCGCCGGATACGACGGATCGTTACCGGCCGGCACGGCGATCGAGGCGGGCGCCCGGCTGATGCCGACGGCGCAGGCACGGATCGCCTATCTGTGGACCCCACCGTTCGCCAGCGATGCCATGCGCCGCCGACTCTGGCGCAAGATCGGGGGCGTCGACGACTTCGTCGCCGCGGTCGAGCGCGAGGGAGAGGCCGAGGCGCGCCGGGTGGCCGCCGTCGGGGTCCTTCTCGCCGAGGGGTACGGCTGGAAGGCCGAGCCGCTGATCCGGCACACCTACAGCGGCGAGGGCCTGCAACTGGCCCGGCTGGCCGGACGGATCGGCACGGACCTGGCCGTCGTCGGGTCCCGGGGACTCGGCGGCGCCCGAGCGATCCTCGGCAGCGTCTCCGACATGTTCGTGCACTACGCGCCCTGCCCGGTGCTGGTCGTCCCGTACCCGCTGCTGCAGAACGACTGGGCGGCCCTGGCGGACGGGCCCGTAGTGGTCGGCTGGGACGGCTCCGCCGGTGCCCGGACGGCTCTGGAGACGGCTGGCACCCTGCTGCCCACTCGCCCGCTGGTGCCGGTGTTCGTCCGCGACGGCGACGAACCCGCCGGTGTGCCACCCGCGGGCCTGGTGACCCGGCCCGAGCGACCGGCCGTCCTCGAACACGGCAGGTCGGTCGCCGCCGCGTTGGTGGCCGAGGCCCGGGACCGCCGGGCTGCGGTGATCGCCGTGGGCTCGCTCGGCCGGTCGGCGCTGCGGGAGATCGTGGTCGGCAGTGTGGCCATGGCGACGCTGCACCACGCATTCCGGCCGGTGCTGTTCGTGCCGCAGAGTCATGACCCCGTCCCGGACGAGGGCGGAGAACCGTAAGGAGGTGGGTGATGGTCCATACCCGAACCTGGACAGTGCAGATCACCATCGACGAGCGCGAGGACGAGCGGCGTACCCGCGCGGTGGCCGTCCTGCGCACCGAGGCCCGGCCGCAGGTACGCGGCGAGGGAACCGCCCGCCGGGCGCCCCGGGACCGCGAGATCCCGGAGATCGGTGACGAACTGGCCGCCGCCCGGGCGCTGGCCGACCTGGCCTACCAGCTGCTGGACGTCACCGCTGCCGACATCGAGGAGGTCACCCACCGGCCGGTACGTCTGCCGGGTTGACGGCTCGCCGGATCCACGCCGGGGCCGCCACGGCGGTCCCCGGCCCGCTCGGCGGGATCGGGGCCGAACGGCCCTGACCGGACGGTGTGCGGCGCGCTGTGATGGAGACAGACGAATCGAGAGGAGGGGTCGGAGATGTCCACACTGTTGCCGTGGCTACTCGGCGACATGAGCGAGTCGTTCGAGGTCGACCTTCCGCGTTTGCGGACGGCGATCCGGATGGAGGAACGGATCACCGACCAGGAGTACGTGCTGCGCGCCGAACTGCCGGGCCTGGACCCGGAGAAGGACGTGCAGCTCAGCACCCTGAACGGGGTGCTGACCCTGCGTGCGGAACGCCGGGAGGAGAACCGCGAACTGGGCCGCTCCGAGTTCCGGTACGGCATGCTGTACCGCTCGTTGCGGCTGCCCGCCAACGCCGAAGAGACCGCGATCGCAGCCACCTACGACAAGGGAATCCTGGAGATCACGATCCCGCTGACCGCGCCCGAGAGGGCCGGACAGCAGATCGCGATCACCCGGAAGTGACCTCGGCGGACACCGGTCGACGCCCAGCGCCGGCCGGTGTCCGCGTGTCCCGCCCCGCCGGGACGTTCGGCCCTGCCCACCCGCGCGCGGGCGGGCCGACGCTGAGGACATGGCTGAGACGACGACGGTTCCCACCGAGGTCGACGAGCGCCGGCCCCCGGCCGAACTCTTCCGGTACCTGCGCTCCACGCCGACAGGCCTGCGCTCGCGCGAGGCGGCCCGCCGGCTGACCGTCCACGGCCCCAACGAACTATCCCGCCGTACCGTCCGGCACTGGCCGCGGCAGCTGCTCACCCAGTTCACCCAGCCACTGGCGGTGCTGCTCGTGGTCGCGGCCGTCCTGGCCTGGACCGGGCACAGCCCCGCGCTGGCCGTCGCGATCCTGGCGGTGGTCGTCCTCAACGCCGGATTCGCCTTCGCCCAGGAACAGCAGGCCGAACGCGCTGTCGAGGCCCTCGCCGCCTTCCTGCCCCTGACCGCCCAGGCGATGCGGGACGGCCAACTGGTCGATGTGCCGGCCCGTGACCTGGTGCCCGGTGACGTCGTCGTCATCGCCGAAGGCGACCGGATCTGCGCCGACGCCCGGCTGATCGACGGATCCGTGGCGGTCGACATGTCCGCCCTCAACGGCGAGTCGGCGCCGGTGGTCCGCAATGCGGACGGCGCCGTCGTCCCCGGGCCCCTGCTGGAGGCCACCGAGCTGGTGTTCAGCGGCACCAGCTGCACCGCCGGGCAGGCGCACGCCGTGGTGACCCACACCGGGATGCACACCGAGATCGGCCGGATCGCCGCCCTGTCGCAACGTGGCCACACCGAACCCAGCCCGCTGGAACGCCAGGTCCGGCACGCCACCTGGATCATCGCCGTCGTCGCGGTCACCGCCGGCGTCGCCTTCCTGCCGATCGGCGTGCTCGCCGGGCTGGGCTGGGCCGCCGCGATCAGCTTCTCGATCGGGCTCATCGTCGCCAACGTGCCCGAGGGGCTGCTGCCGACGATCACGCTCGCGCTGGCGGCCGGTGTGCGTACCCTCGCCCGGGCCGGCGCGGTCGTCAAGCGCTTGTCCGCGGTGGAGACCCTCGGCTCGACCACGGTGATCTGCACCGACAAGACCGGCACCCTGACCGAGAACCGGATGCGGGTCACCCGCGTCTGGTTAGCGGCCGGCGAGCACGACATGACGACGGCGTACGACGACGCGCTCTGCCGTGAACTGGCCGTCTGCGCGGCCACCTGCACCACCGCCCGCCTGGGCGGGGACGGCACACCGGCGGACACCGGGGACCCGACCGAACTCGCCCTGTTACGGCTGGCGGCGGCCCTGAAGACGCCGGTACGCGCCACCGACCGCGACACCGCCCGCACCACCCTGTACGCCTTCGACCCGCGGACCAAACTCATGTCCACTGCGGCCGGCCATCACCTGTGCACCAAGGGTGCCCCCGAAGCGGTGATCCCGCGGTGCACCGGCGTCCTGGCCGGCGACGGCCGGGACACCCCGCTCACCGCGACGCTGCGCGCCGACGCCCTCGCCGCCGTCGACCGGTACGCCCACGACGGCCTGCGCGTCCTGGCGGTCGCCCGCCGCGTCGCCGGCCAGGACCTGACGGCCGCCGGCCGGGACAGCGCCGAGACCGGCCTGACCCTGATCGGCCTGGTCGCCCTGCACGACCCGCCGCGCGAGGCGGTGCCCGCCGCGGTCGCCGCCGCCCACCGGGCCGGCATCACCGTCCACATCATCACCGGCGACTACGGGGCCACCGCAGCCCGGATCGCCGACTCGGTCGGTATCGGCGACGGCACCCACGTGGTGACCGGCGCCGAACTGGACCGGATGAGCGACGCCGACCTGGACGGTCTGCTGCGCGACGGCCGTGAGGTGGTCTTCGCCCGGTCCGCCCCGGAGGACAAGCTGCGCATCTGCGAAGCGTTGCGCGCCGCAGGAAACGTGGTGGCGATGACCGGTGACGGCGTGAACGACGCACCGGCACTGCGCCGCGCCGACATCGGTGTCGCTATGGGCCGCTCCGGCACCGGCGTGGCCCGGGAGGCCGCGACCATGGTGCTCACTGACGACAACTTCGCCACCATCGTCCGTGCGATCGAGGCGGGCCGCCGCGTCTACGACAACGTCCGCAAGTTCGTGTTGTACATATTCGCCCACGCCGTGCCGGAGGTCGTGCCCTTCCTGGTCTTCGCGCTTTCCGGCGGCACCGTGCCGCTGCCCCTGACGGTGCTGCAGATCCTCGCGATCGACCTGGGCACCGAGACCCTGCCCGCCCTGGCCCTGGGCCGGGAGCGCGCCGAACCCGGACTGATGGACCGGCGACCCCGGGCCCGTGGCACCGGCGTCATCGACGGCCGTCTGCTGCTGCGCGCGTGGGGACTGCTCGGGGTGACCTCGGCGGTCCTGGTCATGGCCGGCTTCTTCGCCGTCCTGTGGCGGGCCGGCTGGCATCCCGGCGCGAACCTGGACGCGGCCACCTACGCCCGGGCCACCACCATGACCTTCGCCGGCATCGTGGCCTGCCAGATCGGCACCGCCTTCGCCTCCCGCACCGACCACGCCTCGCTGCGGTCCATCGGGGTGTTCAGCAACCGGCTGCTGCTCGGCGGTATCGCCTTCGAGCTGGCGTTCGCCGCCGCCCTCATCTACCTGCCGCCCCTGCAGGCCGTGTTCGGCACGGCCGCCCTCGGCCTCGGCGAACTGGCGCTGCTGGCGCCGTTCCCCCTGGTGGTCTGGGGCGCCGACGAGATCTACCGCGCGCGGCGACGCCGCCGCGGCACCCGCTGCGTACCGGAGGAGTGAAACGTCATGCGAGTCCACGACATCATGACTACATCGGTGCAGGTCGTCACCCAGCGTGCCCCGGTCGAGGACGCCGTCGCCCTGATGCTCGCCCACGAGGTGACCGCCCTGCCAGTCGTCGACGCCCGCGGCTTGCTGACCGGCATGGTCAGCGACAGTGACCTGCTCTGGCACCGGGTACCCGCCGAACCCGGCGCGGACCCGGGCCTGCACCGGGACACCGACCCGTCGGCCCGGCCCACCCTGGTGTCCGAGGTGATGTCGGAACACCTGGTCGCCACCGAACCCGGCGCCGACGTGGCCGACGTCGCCCAACTGATGCTCGACCACGATGTGCGCAGCGTGCCGGTCCAGGCCGGCGGAGCGGTCGTCGGCATCGTCAGCCGCCGCGACATCCTGCGGGCGATGGTCCGCGACGACGGCGCGTTGCGGGCCGACGTCCAGCGGCGCCTGGACGACTACGCAGGCTGTCCCGGACGGTGGAACGCCGAGGTCCGTGCCGGCCTCGTGACCATCGGCGGCGTATGTCCCAACGAGCAGCAGCGCACCACGGTGGAGCTGCTCGCGCGTACCGTGCCCGGCGTCGCCGCCGTCGAATTGCAGCCGGTGGAGGCGGTCCCGGGCTGACCGGGCCGGTTCGCCATCTGCACGGCTGTCCGGCCGCCGCCGGGACTTTGGACCCTGCCTCGTGGGGATACGTCCGAGGCACGGTGAAGGAGAAGGGGCGACTAGCTCGTGTTTTGTAGATCTTGAAGGAAGATCTTGATGCTCCTCGATGTTGATCGAGACGCTATGAGCGCACGATTCGAACTCACCGACGCCGAGTGGGTTCTGCTCCAGCCACTGCTGCCGCA
>NZ_BSSY01000016.1:0-201899 GCF_030269225.1 Actinoplanes sp. NBRC 101535
GTCCGGGGCACTCGCTCAACTTTACTCTCTCGTTTTCCGCCCCGTCAAATCCGCGTTTCCGGCGAATTCGATCGGCTGAGAAATCCGTTCGAGCCCCGCGAAACAATACACGATGATTCACCGTGACCATTTCTTGGGTTTCCCCCAGGACGGCCGCTCCGAGCCCTCGACTTCAGGTCCCGTTCGCTCGCCCGTCTCCCTGGCGGCTCGGAAAACATTACAGCCTCAACCCCGCAACGCCAAATCGGGGGGGTCAGCGGCCGTCCGGGGCATGCAGAGCCCGCCGGAAGCGTCCCGGCGCCATCCCGAACTCACGGCGGAACGCGCCCGCGAACGCGAACTCCGACGCGTACCCCACCCGGCGCGCCACCGCGGACAGCGGCGCGTCGGACTCCCGCAGGAGCTGGGCGCCCCGGGTCAGGCGGCGGCTGATCAGGTACGTCATCGGCGGGGTGCCGACCAGGGTGGTGAACCGGCGGGTGAAGGCCGTCCGGGACAGCCCTGCGGCCCGGCTGAGCTCGGCGACCGTCCACTGCTCCTGCGGGCTCTCGTGGATCGAGCGCAGCGCCGCCGCTATCCCCGGGTCGGCGAGGGCCGGCCAGGAGGGTTCCGGGGCGCGCTCGTTCCAGAGGCGCAGCACGTGGATGAGCATCAGGTCGACCACCGCCGGCCGGGTGACCTCGGTGCCGGTGCGCGGGGTGTCCATCTCCGCGGCCAGGACCTCGACCAGCGCGGCGAGGCGGCCGTCCGGTGTCACGGTCACCACCGCGGGCAGGGACCGCAGGTAGGGGTGCACCGTTCCGCCGTCGTCCAGGCGGTAGGCGCCGCAGATGAACTCCATGTCGACCGGCCCGTCCGGCGGGCGCTGCGGTCCCATCGTCGCGAGCGGCAGGGTCGCCAGCGGCACCGGCTCCGTGGCGAAGCCGTGTGGTGCGCCGTACGGTGCGAGCGCGATGTCGCCCGGTCCGACCGCCAGCGGCGGCAACTCCTCGGAGATCAGCCAGCCGTGACCGCGAAGGATCACATGGAAGCCGACGCCTTCGAACCCGGCGAAGCGTCCGGCCTGCTGGACGGGTGTCTCGATCCGCCGACCGTAGGCGCGCCCGATCCGGAGTGCCTCGACCGCCTCGCTGATCACGTCCACGCGGGGGAATCTAGTCGCGGCGCACACACGCGTATGTCCGCGGTCCACCGGCGCATGGTCTCCGGCACACCCGCGCGGTTGAGTGAAGATCATGTTTAACGACGAGCAGGACCGGCTCGCGCCGGAGACGGTCGAGGCGCTGCGCAAGGCCGGGGACTTCGCGCTGGGAGCGCCCGGTACCACCGCGCGGTCGATCCTCGACCGGCAGATCGAGATCGGTCGTACGGATCCGTCGGCCTCCTGGGTGGCCGGCGTCGGCGTGGTGTCGAGGGTGCTGGCCCGGAGGTTGGCCGGTGCCGCGGAGCAGGAGGAGTTGTTCGCCGATCCGGACGCCCTCTTCTGCGGGTCCGGACGTCCGGACCGGGGCACCGGCGTCCGCGACGGCGACGACGTGCTGATCACCGGGGCGTGGCCGAACGTGTCCGGCTGTGAGGACGCCACCTGGGCGGGTCTCGCGTTGATGATCGACGGCGTGCCGCACTTCGCGAACGTCGCGGTCGCGGATCTGACGGTCGACCGGACCTGGCGGACGGCCGGCATGCGGGCCACCGGCAGTCACACCCTGGTGGCCGACGGCGTGCGGGTGCCGGCCCGGTTCGTCACCGGGTTCCGGCCGTTCAGCGTGGACGACGTGATGCTGTTCGCGCTGACCGTCATCGGTCCGGTGATCGGTGCGGCCCGCGGTGCGCTGGACGTCACGCACACGATGTTCGCGTCGGGGCGTAAGCCGTTCATGACCGCGTACGCGTCGATGGGTGAGTCGGCGGGCGCCCGGCACTGGCTGGCCGAGGCGACCCACCTGATCGAGCGGGCCGAACGGGCCGCGTTCGCCATCGCGGCGGCGGTGGACGCCGACGGCGAGGTCCCGTCCGCCGATCTGCCGCGCTGGCACATGGATCAGGCGGCCGTGGGGCGCGACTGCCGGGCCGCGGTCGACCTGCTGCTCGATCTGCACGGGGCGGGCGGGTTCGCCCTGGACAATCCGGTGCAGCGGTTCTGGCGGGACGTCGCGGTGGCGAGTCGCCACCCGCATCTCAACCCGTACCTGGCGGTGGAGAAGTACGGGACCGCCCTGGTCTGAACGGTGCTCACGGCGTACCCCGGCAATGGGTTCGCAGAGGGACCGCCTCACCGCGCCTGGAGGAAGGTCGCGACGTCGGCGGCGATCTCCGCCGGGTACTCGCCGTTGATCGCGTGTGAGGCCTGCGGGTAGGTCTTCACGGTGGCCGCGGTCAGCGTCCGGGTGGCATGCGCCGCTGCCGCGTCCGCGTCGTGCATCCGGGACCGGCCGGCCATCAGGACCAGGGTGGGCACGCGCAGCCCGGCCAGGCGGTCCGGGTCCGGCCGGGTGGGTGCCGAGAGCTTCATCGTGTACGCCTGGAGCCCCTGCTCGATCATGTCCGCGACCGGGACGTCCGCCACCGGGGCGTCGTTCGCCGTCCAACTCGCGAAGTCCTCCCGCCAGGACTCGGGTGCCCAGCGCACGCTGACCGGGATTGATCGCAGCACGGCACCGGCTGACAGGTTGGCGAAGGTGAGGATCGGGTCGAGCAGGATGAGGCCGGCCACCTTCTCGGGACGGTGCAGGGCCAGGTTCATCGCGGTCCACCCGCCGAACGACAGGCCGAACAGGTGGATCCGTGGTTCCGGCAGCGCCTGGAGGACTTCGTGCAGCCATTGCGCATGGTCATCATCGGTACGAATGGGGCGCTGCTGGATGCTGAGGCCGGGTTCGCCGAGCAGGTCGACGGTGTAGACGTCGCGCAGGCGCAGCAGGGACGGCAGGTTGTCGGCCCAGACCGGTGAGGCGGAGGCCCGGCCGGGGAGCAGGAGCAGCGGATCGCCGCCGGCGCCGGCGAAGTGATAGACGCGCACGATGCCGTAGCCGGTGCGGATGTCGAGGGTGCGGTCCGGGGTGGGCAGGTCGGCCGTCGCAGCGCGGTAGGCGGCGAGGAACCGGTCCTGGGCTTCGGTCGAGGTGAAGTAGCCGACCGGGGACGGGTCGCGGAGGGCATAGGCGGTGACCGACGCCAGGGTCACGACTGCGGCGGCGGCTCCGAGCAGAAGCTTCCTTACCATGCGGTCAGAATACTGACCGGCTGGTAGATTCTTCAACCGCACGGTCATCGGTACGGTGGTGCGGTGCCCGCCAAGACGCCCGCCAAGACGCCCGCCAAGACGCCCGCCAAGACGCCCGCCAAAGCGCTCACCCTGACCGAACAGGCCCGCCGCGCCCAACTGATCGGCGTGACCGTCGACCTGATCGCCCGGCATCACTACAGCGGAACCTCGCTGGCCCGGATCGCGGAGGCGGCGGGCATCTCCAAGGCTGCGGTGCTGTACCACTTCCCGTCCAAGGACGCCGTGGTGCGGGCCGCCTACGACTCGGTGATCGAGGCCCTGACCGGGCACATCGGCGCGGCGATCGGCACGCGGACCGGCGCGGCGGCGCTGGAGGCCTACATCCGGTCGCTCGTCGGTCACCTTCGCGACCACCCGGCGCACACCCGCATGATCGTCGAGGCGATCAGTGAGGACGCCGAGGTCGAGGACACCCCGCACGCCCCCGGCCGGCAGGCGTCGGTGGCGGCGCTGATCGCCGCGGGCCGCGACGCGGGCGACTACCGGCGTGACGTCGACCCGGCGGTCACCGCGGTGATCGTGAACGGCGCCCTGGACGGCATCGTCTCGGAGAACCTGGCCGACCCGGCGTTCGACACCGCGGCGGCCGCCGAGAACCTGATCGACCTGCTCCGCCGGTCACTGCGCCCCTCCCCACCCGGCGAAGACACGTCTCCCGTCGCCTAGCCTGGGGTGATGGAGGAACGGCCGATCCGGATCGGGCTCGCACTGGGCGGCGGGGCCGTGCGCGGCGCCGCCCACATCGGGGTGCTCGACGTGCTCGACCGGGCCGGCCTGGAACCCGCGGTGATCACCGGCACGAGCGCCGGTGCCCTGGTCGGCGCGCTCTACGCCAGCGGCCGCAGCCCGTCGGAGATCGCCAAACTGGCGCAGACGCTGCGCTGGGCGCGGCTGATCCGTCCCGGGCTCACCCGCAAGGCGCTGTTCGAGACGTCGAAACTGGCGGTGTTCCTGGACGGCACGTTGAGCAGCCTGACCTTCGAGGAACTCGAACGTCCGTTCGCCGCGGTCGCCTGCGACCTGACCACCGGCCGTGAGGTCGTGATGCGCGAAGGACCGGTGGCCAGCGCGGTCCTGGCCAGCGCGGCGATCCCCGGCGTCTTCCCGCCGGTCGACCGGGAAGGGCACCTGCTCGTCGACGGCGGGCTGGTCACCATGGTCCCGGCGGCGCTGGCCCGGGAGATGGGCGCGGACATCGTGGTCGCCGTCGACGTGTCCGGCCCGCTGCCGCGCCGCCCGCCGAACACGCTGATCCACATCATGGTCGCGGTGAGCACCCTGCAGCCCGGTGGCGGCGACCGCCTCGAGGAGGACGCCGACCTGGTGCTCAACCCGGAGGTCGACGAATACGCCTTCTGGGAATTGTCCCGCATCCCCGAATTCGAGCAGGCCGGCCGGGACGCGGCGACCAGGGCACTGCCGCTGCTGCGGGCGCTGGTCGCGGAGGCGGAGGCGCGTCGCGCCTGGCATCGCGACCGCTGACACCCCGCGGGGTACGCGTCAGCGCCGTCCCGCGTGTTCCCCCAGGGCCTCGACCGCGTACGCCGCCGGCATCGGGTGATACAGGTGGAACCCCTGGCCCCGCTCGCACCCCAGGTCCCGCAGGGTGCGCGCCTGCTCGGCCGTCTCGATGCCCTCGGCGACCACCTCCATCGCGAAGATCTGCCCGAGCCGGATGACCGCCTCGGCGAGCTGTCGCGCCGTCGCGTCACCGGGCAGCCCGGCCGTCAACGACCCGTCGATCTTGAGGATGCCGATCGGGAGACGGCGCAGGCAGCCCAGCGCGGAGTAGCCGGTGCCGAAATCGTCGACGGCGATGCGTACCCCGGAATCCCGCAGTTCCTCGAGCCGGGTGACGAGCTTGTCGTCGGCGTCGAGCACCACCCCCTCGGTGATCTCCAGGATCAGCCGCTCGGCGGGGAACCCGGTGTCGTCGAGGATCGCGGCGACCACACCGGGCAGGCCCTCCTGCATCACCTGCTGCGCCGACAGGTTGACACTCAGGTCGAGGTGCGCCGCCGCCGGAATCCGGTCGTGCCACTCGGCGGCCTGCCGGCAGGACTCGCGCAGCATCCACTCGCCGAGCGGCACGATCACCCCGGTCTCCTCGGCCAGGTCCAGGAAATCGGCCGGCGGCAGCAGTCCCCGCTCCGGATGCTCCCAGCGGACCAGAGCCTCGACGGCTGTCGTCTCGCCGCTGCCCAGCGCCACCACCGGCTGGTAGTGCACGATCAGGTCGCCGTTCTCGATGGCGCTGCGCAACTCGGCGGCCCGCCCGCCCGGATCCAGGTCCGGCGTGTAGACCTGATAGCGCGACCGGCCGGACCGCTTCGCCGTGTACATGGCCAGGTCCGCCTGCCGCAGCAGCAGGTCGGGGCTGACCGGATGCAGCGCGTCGTGGATCGCGACACCGATGCTCGCCTCCACGCAGAGCACCACCTCGCCGAAGACGATCGGCGTCCGCAACGCCCCGACCAGGCGCTGCGCCACCCGCTCCACGGCGCCCCGGTCCGGCAGATCCCGCAGGATCACGGCGAACTCGTCACCGCCGAGACGGCCGGCCGTGTCCCCGGCACGGATCGCGGTCCGCAACGTGACCGCGGCCGCCTCGAGGACCGCGTCACCGGCTTCGTGCCCGTACACATCGTTGATGGGCTTGAACTTGTCCAGATCGATGAGCATCACCGCGTGGCAGCGGCCGCTGCGGGCCGGCTGCGCCGCCAGCGCCGCGATCCGGGTGTTGATCAGAGCACGGTTGGGCAGGCCGGTCAGCGGATCGGTGACCGCGAGATCCTGGTTCTCCCGGAGCACGTACATCTGCCGGGCGATGACCAGCGCGGTCATCAGGATCGCCCCGATGATCATGCCGCCGAGCGGGTACATGCCCTGCTCACGGGCCAGATAGCCGAGAATGCCGTAGGCCAGGGCGATGGCGCCGTAGGGCAGCCAGTTCACCCGGGCGGACCGGCCGTTCTGATCCGGGGCGCCCCGGCCCGACCAGTAGGTGCGATGCGCGGCCAGCACCATCAGGAAACCGCCGCCGAGCCAGAACAGGTCCGGCCACGAACCGCCGGCGAACCCGACGTGCAGCTGCAGATATCCGTAACCGACATCGGCGATGACGAACATCGCCACCGCCCCGGCGAGCATCACGATCGCCGGATCACCGCTGCCGGTACGCCGCATCAACAGCATCGCCAGGGCCAGCACCAACAGCAGATCACCCATCGGCAGGGCCGCGGAGTAGGCGACCTGCCCGATCGGCACGTTCCGGCTGACGAAGATCGGCCCGAGCAGCAGGTACCACAACACCATGAACGTGCCGGCCGCCACGATGAGCGCGTCGAGCGTCAACTTGATCCGGTCGATCCGCGACCGCCGGGCCGCGGGCATCAGCAGCAGGCCGACGAACATCAGCGGGACATAGAGGATCATCCAATAGTCGGCGTACGCGGGATAGGCGGTGCGGTGCATCATGGCGTCCTCGACGAACCACGACACCTGCGACGCGAACCGGCAGAAGAACGCGGCCGTGATCAGGACCCAGGCCCGGCGCGCCTGCACGGTCCGGCCGCCGTGCACGACGACCCGCAGCGCGAGCAGCGTGAACACCAGCGAGATCGGCACGTGGATCAGGTCGGTGAGGTACTGCCGGGTCTCGTCGTCACCCCAGCTGCCCAGGTAGAACACGAGGAAGGCGGCGAGAATCAGGCCGGTGCCGGCGACCGCCGCGTTCGCGACGCGGTCACCGGTCGACTTCACACGCGCCACACCCTGACATCGGCATCACCCGGCGGAGACTGAGCCACTGGTCGTGGCGGTTCGGCGCGTGCCGTGCCGACAATCGTAAGTTAGGTCATGACCTCCTCCGAGCTGCTGGACATCCGCCGCATCTACGTCGAGCCGGCGGCGGCGGAACTGCCCCGCGGCAAGGAGGTCCTGGCCCGGTTCCCGGAAGCGACCCGGGTCGAGGTGGAGAGCCACCAGCGGATCCCGGAACTGTACGGCGACGAGACGAACGTGAACCGCTGGGTGCGCATCAAACGGGAAGCCCTGGTCCTCGGCGTGAAGAAGACGTTGACGGCCCGCCCCAACGGCCGGTCCGCCGACTTCATCGCACCGTCGACGGCCAACGGGTGCGCGATGGCGTGTGCCTACTGCTATGTGCCCCGGCACAAGGGATACAGCAACCCGGTCACGGTGTTCGCGAACATCGACCGGATCAGCGGGTACGTGCGGCGGCACGCCGCCCGCCAAGGGGTGAAGACGACACCGAACGCCTGCGACCCGCACTCCTGGGTCTACGACATCGGCGAGAACTCGGACTGCAGCGTCGACGCCCTGATCAGCGACAACGTGCGCGACCTGGTGGAGATGTTCCGCTGGATGCCGGCGGCGAAAGCATCGTTCGCCACCAAACACGTCAACCCGCAGATGCTGGACTGGGACCCGCGGGGACGCACCCGGATCCGGTTCTCGCTGATGCCGGCCCGCGACGCGAAGATCCTGGACATCCGCACCACGCCGGTCGCCGCCCGGATCGCCGCGATCGACGACTTCGTGGCCGCGGGATACGAGGTGCACGTCAACTTCAGCCCGGTCGTGGTCCGGGACGGCTGGCTGGCGGACTGGGCCGAACTGCTGGACCAGCTCGACGCGGGCATCGGCGCGGCGGCCAAGGAGCAGCTGGCCGCGGAGGTCATCTTCCTGACCCACAACCGGGACCTGCACGAGGTCAATCTCGGCTGGCATCCGAAAGCCGAGGAGTTGATCTGGCGTCCCGATCTGCAACAGCCGAAACGGTCGGAGAACGGTTCGTGGAACGTGCGGTACCGGACGGGGGAGAAAGGTGGTTACGTAGCGGCCCTCGTCGGCCTGATCGGCGAACGTACGCCGTACTGCCGAGTGCGCTACGCCTTCTGATCACCGGCATCGTCCGCGCCTCTCCTCTCGTGGCCACCGGCCTCGTCGATACGTCCGGACCGCATCCGTGTCACCATGCCGGCGGTCTCGATCACCCGCTGGTCGTGGCTGGCGACCACCACCAGGGTGCCGTCGTCGACCGCCGCGGCCAGCGCTGCGAGAACCAGGTGCACGTGGTCGTCGTCCTGATGAGCGGTGGGTTCGTCGAGCACCGCCACGGCCGGGCCCAGGACGAGCGCCCGGCCCAGTGCGGCACGCTGCTGCTCCCCCAGCGACGTCTCGCGCACTCGGCGGCCGGCGATCCCGGCCAGCCCCAGCCGCTCCAGCAACCCCGCACCCCGGTGCCCGGACTCCCGATCGTCGATTCTCTGCTTCCGCAGGCCGATCGGGAGAAGCACGTTCTCCGCAACGGTGAGGTCGGGTTCCAGGGCGAGACGTTGCGGCAGCAGGGAGATGTCCACCCACGGCGGTGTGCCGCGCAGGGGCCGCCCCCGGAACAGCACCCGCCCCTGCGACGGCGCCATCACCCCGGCGATCAGATGGCACAGCGTCGACTTTCCCGACCCGGAGCGGCCGGCGAGAACCGCGAGGGTCGCGACAGGTAGTTCCAGGTCGATGTCCTGAAGAACCCTGGTCCGCCCCCGCACATGGCTGACCCCCTCGACCCGGATCACGGCGCCTTCTCCGCGGGATGCAGCTCGACATGTCCGTCCTGGACCGTGACGACGACTCGCCCCTCGGGGAACAGTGCCAACGCCTCCTCCGGCAACTGCAACCGTCCCAGCCCGTCGACGGCCGTGGTCCGCTGGTGCTGACCGGCGCTGTGCTCCCCCGACAACACCCCGTGGCGCAACCGCAGGACGGTGTCCGCCGCGGCCGTCGCCCGCGCGTCGTGGGTGGCCAGCACCACCGCGCTGCCCTGCGCCGCCCGCGCCCGCAGCAGCCGCAACACCAGCGCCGCCGACTCGTCGTCCAACTCCGCCGTAGGTTCGTCGGCCACCAGCAGCGCGGGCGCCCCGACACCGGCCGCAGCCACCGCCAGCCGTTGCTGCTCCCCACCGGACATCAGCGCCGGCCGGGTACCGGACCGCGCCCCCAACTCGACCTCGTCCAGCACCGCCGCGACGTCACACCTCACACCCCGCAACCGGGCCATCTGCTCGATCTGCCCCCGAGCGTCCAGCTGCGGGAACAGACTGTGCGTAGGCCGCTGCGCCACCCACCCGACCTCGGTCCGCCGCAGCCGGTGCAGTTCCCGCCGCGACAGCGCGGACACCAGCCGCCCCCGATGCCGCAGTTCACCGCCGGCCGGCCGTTCCCGCAGCGCGAGCAACGCCAACAGGGTCGACTTGCCACTGCCGGACGGTCCGGTGACAGCGCTGATCCGCCCACCGGACACGGTCACGTCCACGCCCCGCAGCGCCTGGGTGGGCCCGGTGGGCGCGGCATACAGCTGGAGCAGGTCACGCCCCTCCAGTAACGCCGGCCCCGTAGTCACGACAGCCTCCCCACCATCATGGACGGCACCTCCGTCACCACGAACGACGTCCCACCATCATGGACGGCACCTCCGTCACCACGAACGACGTCCCACCATCACGGACGGCATCTCAGTCGTCACGGTAGGCGTCCTCCTCGGAACTCGCCGACCGCACCGTGGTCAGCCCGATCGCCAGCAGCGTCGCCACCACGGCGACGATCGCGGTGACAGCCAGGCCGTTCGCCGAGATCTCCAGCGTGTACGCCGGCAGCAACCCCGGCTGGTCGTCCAGCAACCGCGCGCCCAGGGGCGTCAGGGCGGCGACCCCGGCCACGGCCGCGGCGAACGCGACCGCGGCCAGCAGCACGAACTCGAGTGCCCGGGCCCGTCCGACTCCGCGCCGCCCGAGCCCGGCCCGGGCGAGCATCAGGTCCGCCGGCCGGCGCGCCGCGGCCGTACGCTGCGCATAGATGCCCAAGGTCAGCAACGCCACCAGCGCCAGGTATCCGGCGATCGCCACCTGGTAGCCACGCGCCCGCCCGGTGGCAACGTAGGCCGCGTCCTGCCGCAACTGGTCCGCGGTGTCGATGCGTTCCGGGACGGTGCCGTGCGCGTCGGTGATCGCCTGCGCGCCCGCACGCCCGGACGAGTTCCACAGGAAGGTCCGCAGGAACAGCATGCCCTGCGGTTGCCGGGTCCGCGGCCGCAGCCGGGGGTCCTCGGCGCCGAGCCGGGTGAACATCGGGTCGGCGGCGACCACGTACATCGCCCGCCCCCGCATACCCGGGAACGCGTCGACCCGCGACGCCACCTCCAGGTCCTGGATCTGCGGGCCGGCCATCATCCGTACCGTCGGAACCCGCGCCGCAGCCGGATCGGCCACGACGATCGCCCGCGGGCTGCCGTCATCGGCCGCGGGCCGTGCGGCCAGTTCCGTCAGTGCCGCCCGGGCCGCCGCGAGTTCCGGGCCGTTCCCCCAGAGCGCGACCTCCCCGAACCGAGCCGGATCGACGATCAGGAGATCCTTCTGGTAGTCGTCGAGCGGCGTCGTGACGTCGGCCAGCCAGACCACCGTGTTGCCCGGCGGCAGCGACGGCGTGCGCACTCCCGGCACCGGCTCGGCAACCGAAGCCGGATCCGCCGGGTCCGGCACGGGCACCGGAATCGCATCGGCGTCGAGCACCCACGAGCCCTCGATCGTCGCCACCGCTTCGGCGCCCGCAGCCACCGCCACCCGGTCCTGAGCCGACATCCGCGTCGCATGCACCGCCGACAGCGCGAACAGCAACATCCCCAGCCCGGCGGTCACCACCAGGACGGCAAGCCGACGTTCGGTGCCACCCGCCCCCAGGCGCCGCCGGGTCAGCCAGAAGACCACCCGGGTCCGACCCGCCGGCGGCGTCGCCCCGGCCCGGCGGTGGGCAAGCCTGGTCGGCAGCCATCCGCCGATCACCCCCACCGAACACAGAACCAGCAGGGGTACGAGCAGATCGACCCCCCTGGTGCCGTCGGCCGGGCCACTCGCGCTCACCAGGCCGCCGGCCGCGACCAGTGCCACGGCCACCACCATCGTTCCCCACGGCAGCGCGCGCCGAGCGGTCGCGGGCGGGGCCGGTCGTACCCGCCGTGCCGCCGCCACCGCCCCGACCCCGGCCACCAGCGCCAGCCCGGCCAGCACCGCGCCACCACCGGACAACGCCGCCGGCTGCAACGATGCGGTGATCCGTCCCGGCGGCCCCAGCCGCTCCACGAGCTGCCACGCGACGAGCCACCCGGTCACCGCGCCCAGAACCGCCGGGAGCAGGTGCTCCAGCAGCCACAGTCCACCGATCCGAGGCGCGGACATGCCCACCGCCACGGCGTGCCGCAGTTCCCGCTCCCGTCGCCTCGCCGACAGCAGGGCCACGGCCAGCACCGACGCGAGGCCCACCGCGACGGCCGCCCATTCGACCGGCCGGGTCCGCTGCCGTACCGCATCGGTGGTCCCCGTGGCGTCGTCCGCGATCCGCTGGATGCCACTGGCGAACCGCAGCGCGAGCGGATCGTCGTTCTCGGAGAACAGGTCGGTCGCATATCGCCGCCGGAGTTCCTCGACCCGGTCCGCGGTTCGACGAGCCTCGGCCAGCGTCACCCCGGGCGCCAGCTCCGACTCGGCCGACCAGAACAGCTGGTCACCGACCGCCTCGGCCAGCCGCTCCACCGTGGCCACGTCACCGACCAGCAGGTACGACGGCAGGGTCCGGTACTCGGTGTCCCCCGGCACGTCACTGCGCCGCAACGCCCACTGATGCCGGCCCGCCGGATCCGCGGGCAGCCGCCCACCGGCGTCCACCGCAAAGATGCCGTCGACCGTCGCCGTCGCCCGCTGCGCCTCGCCGTCCGTCCCCCGCGTCACAGCGACGACGATCTCGTCCCCGGCTCGGACTCCCAGCGACTCGGCCACCGGCTGCGGCAGCCACAACCCGTCCCGCGCCGCGTCGTCCCCGGCCCGCGGCCGGCCATCCGCGGTCGGTCCCACCGCCACCAGGTCTTCCGCGGGCGCCTCGACCGCGAACAGTCGCGCCCGCTCCGCTCCGCCGCGTCCGGTGACACCGTCAGTCCCACCCGATCCCGTGGCGTCGTTCCCGCCGCCCGCCCTGGACTGCCCGGCCACACCGACCGTGGAACTCCAGAACTGCGGCCGCACCAGCTCCGCGCCGATCGACCCGCCGGTGAGATCCGGCTCGGTCAGGTGCGGCACCTGTCGCAGATCGTTCGTCACGGGCACCTGGTCCAGGCTGCGCGGCCCGACGTTCGCCGACACCCGCACCACCGCCGCGTCGTTCTGCTGTGCCGACGCCGGAGTCTGATCCCGCCGAGCTTGGAAGGCCGCGTTCCCGGAAGCCTCCGCGAACATGCCCGGCGCCGCCCCCGCGGCCGCGACGACAGCGAACGCCGCCACGATGAGCACCGACCAGGACCGCTGGCGCAACCCGCCGAGGAGCGCGGCCAGCACGAGCCGGTCAAGGACCCACGACTTCACGGACGCCACTCCCCCTCCTCAGCTCATCGATCCACAAGCGACCGTCCACCCCGTCCACGACCATCCCGACATGCGCCGATGCCGATTCCTTCGCGCGGTGCACCGAGGCTACGACACCAGACTCCGGCGCGCTGCCCTGTCACGAGGGCCGTTTTCCAAGGTCAATGGCCTTCACCCCGGACACCCCACCGCCCATCTCTCACGATTCGCCCATCGATTCGCCCATCGACCGGAGGGACGTTCCGGTGAACCGGATTCCCGGCGGTGACCAGTAGGCCGGCCCCGCAATCCGGCTTCGGCGCCCCACCATCGCGTTCGCCAATGCGCCGGCCCGTAACCGCGGATCCCCTTCGTCGTTGACCGTTTCGGTGTTCCGCCATCACACCCGGGCGCATATCGACCGGCCGACCGCCGCGCACGCCCACCGTGGTGATCGCCCAGCCCAGCCCAGCCCCGCCACGCCACGCCCACAGCACCGACCGACGTCCGTCAGGGAGCACACGGTGGCCGAAACGGATCCTCCCCAGTCCGGTGGAGGGCGACCTCGCCGAGGCTCATGGCCCCCGGCGCTGGCAGTGCTCGCCGGCGCCACGCCCATGCTCGCGGCCGTCCTGATGAATCAGCCGGTCGCGTCCGGCGAGGAGATCCGTGCGCCAGCCCCGGTGCCGCCGGTTTCCTCCCCCGAGCCGGCAACCCCGAATGGCCCACCTCGCCCCGGATCATCACCCCCGGCGCTGTCACCATGCCCCTCCCCGCCCTCTGATACCGAACCCGCCACCGGCACGACCACCGCGTGCGCACACAGCGCCGCGCTCTCGGAACAACTGACCGCACATCCGCACACCGCCGTGCACTCCATTGCGCCCGGGACCACCACCCGTTCATAGTCCAGAGCCTGGCCCGGCAGAAGGCACCGGACGACAGGCTCACGACGCCGCGTGGCACCACGACGGGAAACGAGACTCCGGCCGCCCACGGCACTGCTGCCGGCCGCCCCGAGGACCAGGCCGGACACGGTCACGGCACGTGTGGTTCGATTCATGCCCGCCATCGTGACGTTCGGGCGGCGCGGGCGAATCCGTTCAGATGCGTAGGGCGCGTACGAAAATCTGCGTACGACAACTACGTTCATAGGCTGACGCGGAACGCCGACGAATCCGGCAGGCTCGGCCGCATGCAGAGACAACCGGCATGGCTGATGTTCGTCGTTGCGGTCGCCGTGGCCGCGGTGCTCAGCGTTCCCTACCTGAGTCTCGACATCGGCGACAGCCGCATCGCGGTTCGTGACGACGTGCACTACTACACCCTGGTCGCACACGTCATCACCGCGTCGGTGGCGCTCATCATCGGCCCACTGCAGTTCGTCGACCGGGTCCGCGCCCGGCGCCGGCTGCACCGGGTGATCGGGCGGACCTATCTGATCGTCGGCGTGGTGGCGTTCGGCGTGACCGGCATTCCGGTCGCGCTGTGGTCGGGACGGCCGCTCACGCAGGTCAGCCTCACCCTCGCGTCCCTGCTCTGGCTCGTCACCGGTGTCCTCGCCTACCGGTCGGCCCGCCGCCGCCAGTTCCTCGAGCACCGGGAGTGGGTGATGCGCAACTATGCGCTGACGTTCCTCGCGGTCACCGCACGCATCGTGGTCCCGCTGCTGTTGTTGTCGCAGGTGCCGTTCGGGCGTGTCGCCCCGGACAGCATCGGCGACCGGGCGGTCTCGATGATTCCACTCGGTCAGACCCTGGGCTGGATCGTCAACCTGATCCTGGCCGAGGTCCTGATCAGCAGGTCCCGCCGTCGTCGACGACCAGCCCTCGTCGCGGATCGCCCGGGGCGGCCGGAATGACAACGACGGGACGGATCGACAGGACGGCACCGCATGCAGCGCAATTTATCCCACCGGCTTGCGGGCCACCGCTCCGAACAACGAGGCGTCCACCGGTGCGGGGTTCTCGTCAGCGGCGGGGTCGGGGCGCCACTCGCTCAGCGCCACGATGCCCGGGTCGATCAGTTCGAGGCCGGTGAAGAACTGCGCGAACTCGGCACGGCCGCGCGGGTGCACGTCCGAGCGGCCGGTGCGCAGGGACTCGTCCCAGTTCGCCTTGAGTTCGGGGGTGAGGAAGTCGGTGGTGGCGCACGTCATGACCAGGTGGCTGCCGGCGGGCAGCGCGTCGAGCAGGGTGCGGACGATGCCGGTTGCCTGCTCCTGCGAGGGCAGGAAGTGGATGACCGCGACCAGGATCAGGCCGACCGGCTGGGTCAGGTCGAGGATCTCCAGGGAGGAGAGGATGCGCTCGGGGTCACGCAGGTCTTCCTCGAGGTAGCGGGTCTCACCCTCGGGTGCGCTGGTGAGCAGGGCCCGGGCGTGGGCCATCACCATCGGGTCGTTGTCGACGTAGACGATCCGGCTCTGCGGGGCGATCCGCTGTGCCACCTCGTGGGTGTTGTCGGCGGTGGGCAGGCCGGTGCCGATGTCGAGGAACTGCCGGATGCCCACCTCACGCGCCAGGTGACCGACGGCGCGCTGCAGGAAGGCCCGGTTGGCGCGGGCCGCGATGCGCGCCGCGGGGTAGGACTTGGCCAGCAGGTCGCCGGACTCGCGGTCGGCCGCGAAGTTGTCCTTGCCACCCAGCCAGTAGTTGTATCGGCGGGCCGGGTGAGCGGCTCCGGTGTCGAACTTCTCGAGCGTCACGCGGCAGATCCTAATAGGATCATCGACCGGCGGGAAGGCCGGTCAGAGCTTGCGCATCACGCATACGACCTTGCCCAGAACGACCGCGTCGTCGCCCGGGATCACCTGGTAGAGCGGGTTGCGCGGGACCAGTTCGACGCGCTGGCCGCGGCGGCGCAGAACCTTCACGGTGGCCTCGCCCTCGATCATGGCCGCGACGATGTCGCCGTTCTCCGCGACGGGCTGGCGCCGGACCACGACCACGTCGCCGTCGCAGATCGCGGCGTCGATCATCGAGTCGCCTTTGACGTTGAGGGCGAAGAACGTGCCGTGGCCGACCATGGCGGCGGAGACGGTCAGGTGGTCCTGCACGTTCTCCTCGGCGAGAATCGGCGTGCCGGCGGCGATGTCGCCCAGGACCGGCACGGTCAGGACGCGTTCGCCGACCGGTGGCCGCACGTCGACCGCACGCGATCCGTTGGGCTCGCGGCGCAGCAGTCCGTGCCGTTCGAGGACTCTGAGGTGGTGGGACACCGAGGACGGGGAACCCAGCCCGACCGCGGCACCGATCTCGCGAACAGTGGGCGGGTATCCACGATCGCGAACGGAATCACGGATGACCGAGAGAATGCGTTGTTGCTTGGCGGTGATGGGAGCCTTCGAGTCGTCACCGCTGTCGATGCTCATGGCCCGCACCTTACCCGACGATTAGATCAGATGTACGAAGCGCGACCGAAATCGCACGTTCGGGGGACCGCTCCCCCGCCATGTGGATCATCCCTCGGTGCCGCCCACGAGAACGGGAGCACTGCGGACGGCAGGGCTCACCGTCGCCACCACGGCGGTCACGACCATCGTCGCGGCCAGCACACCGATCGCGCCGGACGGCCCGATCCCGGTCACCAGGTATCCCGCTCCGAGTGACCCGATCGGCATCACGCCCCAGGACAATGTCATCGACGCTCCGCCCACCCGGGCGCGCAGTTCATCCGGGACGAGCAGTGTCAGGTAAGACGTCACCACCACGTTCCACAGCGGCCCGATGAACGCGGTCGCCGCCCCGATCAGGCCTATCACCAGTGGTTCCCCGGTGAGCAGGAAGAGCGGCAGCAACGCGGCCCACACCCAGTTCACGCCGACGATCACGGTCCGCGGGGTGAACCGATGGTGCAGCCGGCCGGCGGCGAGTGCACCCAGCAGCCCACCACCGCTGTAGATGCCGAGCATGGTCCCGACCTCCGCGGCGGAGGCACCGTGATCACGTGCCAGCACGACCAGGACCAGCACCAGAGCCTGGAACACCAGGTTGCTCACGGCGACCAGCAGGATCGCCGCGCGGATCAGCGAGTGGCGCCACATCCAGCGCAGTCCGGCGGTGGTCGCCCGCCACAGTGGCTCGGCCGACCCGGGCGGCCGGCTCCGCAGATCGGCACGGAGAAAGAGCAGTGCGACGAACGCCAGTAGGGACGACAGCGCGTCGGCGGCGAACGGAAGCGCCCGGTCCAGGCCGAACAGCACCCCGCCCAGCGGCGGACCGGCGAGGGAGGCGCCGCGGCTGCGGGCCTCGTTGTGGGCGATGGCGGTGGGCAGTTGCTCCGCCGCGACGATCCGGGGCAGCGACGCGCGCTCGGCGAGGCCGAAGAAGACGAAACAGGCCCCCTGCGCGAAGGCGACCATGCACATCTGGGCCACGGTGAGCACCCCGAGCCACAGCGCGACCGGGACGGTGGCCATCGCCAGGGCCGCGGCGATCTCGCTGACCAACAGCACACGACGGCGGTCCCACCTGTCGACCAGCGCACCGGCCGGCAGGTTGACCAACAGGTACGGCAGGGTTCCGGCCGCCCCGACCAGACCCGCGTCGGCGGCCGACCCGGTGGTGGCGAGCACCAGCAACGGCATCGCCGTGCCGGTGACCGCGGCGCCCAGACTCGCGACGACCTGACCGGTCCAGAGCAGGCTGAAATCACGGTTACGCCAGAGCGTGGTCATGTCGGTGTCGGGAACGCGTGGAAGAGCACGGTGACGTGCCGGGCGTCCCGCGGAGCGGTTGCGGGCTCCCGATGCCAGCTCTTGAGAAACGTCACGTACTCCTCCCCGAAGCGGGTCAGTTCCTCCGCCGTCAGCACTGTGGAGCCGAACGAATGCGTCGCCGCGTCGGCGAAGACACCGTGCACGCCGCGGTCCGCGAGGTAACTGTGCAGGTCACGTTCGGCCTGTTCCATCCACTGATTGCCGAGTTCCGCAGCGGCGGCCGCCACCGCCGGGTCCTCCGCTCCCCGGGGCAGCCGGATGTCCTGTGGCACCGGCCGCCAGTACTTGCGGCGTCCCGAGGAGCGCTCCCGGTCCTCCTCGACGAATCCGTACCGTTCGAGTTGCCGCAGGTGATAGCTGGTCGCACCTCGGTCGGCGTCGAAGATCGTCGCGAGGTCGGCGGAGGTCGCCGACTCGTTGCGGTGCAGCCAGGTCAGCATCCGCTGGCGCAGCGGGTGGGCGAGCGCCTTGAGCGCATCCACATCGGACAGGAGGCGGGGTGGCTGTTCGGACACAATGAGAAGGTATCAATGCAAAGAAGTCTTCTCAATATGTCGCCGACCGGCCGCGGCGAAACAGGGACCAGACGCATCAGCGGGCGAAGAGCAGGAACAGACCCGCCCAGGTGCACCCGATCATGAACAGGGCCAGCGGCATCTCGTCCGCCAGCACGGCCAGAGGTGGCCGGTCCGGCGCGTCGGCCAGAGCACGGTCGTGCGCCACGATCACCCCCAGCGCGTGACCCGCCAGGATCAGCACGATCTGTGCCCCGGCCACCACCTCGGGCAGGGGCACGACATCCCACCGCGCGTCGCTGCCGGCCAGCAGGAGCACGCCCCGCGGACCCTCGACGAGCAGCAGCGACAGGTAGTGCGCGAGGGTGTACCCGACGGCGATCGGAATCAGCGACGCGACGACCCGGCGGCCGGCCACGAACACGACCGCGCAGATCAGCACCAGTGTGATCGTGCCGAGCAGGATCGGGTGCCCGGCACGCTGCACGAATCCCGCCCACCACGGCGAGGCCGTGGCGCTGTCGAACACCGTCGAACCCCACCACACCGCGAGGAACGCCGCCGGGCCGAACCCCGGATGCAGCGGCAGGCCGAGCCCGGAGAGCGGCTTTCGCCGGCGGAGTGGGGCGAGCCGCCGGAAGGGACTGAGCCGACCGGCGAGGGTCGAGTACACCTCGAAGCAGTCGCCGCGCGCGAACCACTGCTGCCCGCGCAGCGTCGCGAGGAAGAGCTGCGCGGCCGCGTACCCGGCAAGGAACGCACCGACCGCACGGGGATCGCCGTGATCGGGGGCGATGAGCTCGAACCAGACGAAGACCAGCAGGAACACCGCCGCCGGCCAGGATCCGCCGACCGTGCCGGGCGGCAGCGGGCGCAGCCCACCGGCGGGCAGGCGCAGTATCCGGAACACCGTGCGCAGCGGATTGACCGACCGCCACACCGGCCCGAACACGACACTGACCGGCACGAGGCCGACCCACAACCAGACGAACAGGGCGTGCGCCGCCGGGTTCAGCGGACCGTGCGGGCCGGTGAAGGCGTTGACCAGCAGGTACACCGACAGCAGGAGCACCAGGCCACGAAGCCAGGCCAGCCGCCGCCCGGAGCCGCGCTCCCGCTGGTCATCCGGGTCGCTCGCGAGATCGCCGGATGCCTCGGTGAGGCGGGGCCGGCGCCACCAGATCGCCACGATCAGGAAGGAGAGCACCACGGTCGCCGCGCCCGCCTGCAACACCAGGTCGAGAGGCAGCGGCAGGTCCGCCGCGCTGCCCACGCCGTGTGCGAGCACCCGCACGTCACGATCCGTGCCGGGCGCGACCGGGATCATCGGACCTCGATCTGCAGCAACAGCGTCTCCGGATGGGCCTCGACGTCGAACAGGCCGCTCCGCGTGGCCACGAACAGCACGCATCCGGGTTGGTCCGGCCGTACCGGGAAGACCAGGTCGTATCCGTGCACGTGCACTTCGGCGTCCACGTCCGCGCTCACCCCGAGCTGCACCGTGCCGCCTTCGGCCACCTCGACCCGGTGCGGCGCCGGTTCCGCCCGTCCGGCACGCAGGCCCGCGTCCACCCGGACCGCTCCGGCTGCCGGTGAGCCGCAGACCGCGGGTTCCGCCCGGGCCGCTTCCTGCCGTGCACACCCGGCGACCGTCAACGCCACCAGCAGGATCAAAAGATTTCTCCGGGTACGCGCCACACCCCACCGACCGCAACCGATCCGTCCCGCCTCTTCCCCGCGACGCGCCCGCCCTCTGCAGGACATCCTGGTCGGGCCGATCCGATCGGGACCGCGGCTCATGACGGCCCCGGCGATGTCGACTGTCGTGCGGCCAGGTCGCGGAGGACGCCGGCGCCGGCCACCGCGACTCCCGTGCCCAGTCCGAGGGCGACGACGACCAGGGCGCGTTCGACGTTCGCCGCGCCCGCGAACGGCAGGACGGCCCGGTGGAACGCGGTGACGTCGGGCAGCACGAACACCGCCGTCAAGGCTGCGCCGGCGCACACGGCGAGTACTCCGGCGGCCCGTCCTCGCAACGTCGTCCAGGCACCGCCCAGGATCAACGGCCAGGCGAGCAGGTTGATGCCGGCCGCGCTCAGGAACGTACCCGCCATCGGCGCGGATTCCACGGCCAGGGTCGACCCGGCCACGTGCCCGATCGACGCCACGGCCGCGACCGTCCCGCAGGCGGCCAGCAGCAGGTCACCCCGCTTGGCGAGACGCCGGGCAGAGCCGGTGGCGGCACGGGATCGGCGGGCCAGGAGGACGACTGCCGCGGCCACGGCCAGTACCGCGGCCCACCAGAGCGGCGAGAGGGGCGGTCGGCCGCCGGTCAGAACGCCGGTCACCGTCACCGGGGTGCCGCCCGCGGTCAGGGTGATCGTCCACGGCACCACGGCGCCCGGTGCGACCGAGCGGCCGTCCGGGGTGCAACGGGTGTCCATCCAGGTCAGTGTGGTGCCGGGGGCGGCCACGGCGGGGGTCGCCGTGCCGCCGCCCGGGGACACCGTCACCGGGGTGGCTGTCGCGTTGTGCAGGCGGAGCCGGGCACCGTTCTCTATCGCCTCGACGGTCAGGCCGGGCACTGCCGGGCTCACCGACACGACGGTTCCCTGCGCGTCGGTCGCCGTCAGGCCGCCCGCGTGGGCCGCTGCCGGGCCGCCCGCCGAGATCAGGCCCGCCGCGACCGCCAGCCACACCGTCACCCACCTGCGTGCCGTCACACCCCGCCGGACAGGCGCCGCCGGGAAGACAGGAACACTCACTCCGGCAGGTGCTGGACGCTTCGGGTCACCAGCACCGTCGCCGCGCCGGTCAGGGCCGTCAACGTCAGCAAGCCGGTGATGATGTGGATGTTGAAGCCGACGCTTCCCTCGATCACGGTGCCGGCCGCCAGAACCGTTCCCCACGCCGCGGGCGGCGCGATCAGGCCGAACAGGGTCCAGCGGGCGTTCGGCGACAGCCGCACCAGCCGGTTGGCGATCCGGAACGCCGCTTCCAGGACCAGCACCGTCACCGCCAGGGTGACCGCCGGCCACCACGAGTCCTCCGAGTCGAACATCAGGTGCATCAGCAGGGCCAGCACGGCGATCGTCGCGCCCGGCAGGCCCCGTGGGATCCGCCAGCGGCGGCCGATCATGATCAGCGGCAGGAGGAGCAGCACGGTGCTGAAGACGTAGCCGTGGATCAGTTGGGAGTCCGGTGAGAACACCGGGAACCGTTGCGCGCCGCTGCCGATGTGGCGGAACCCGATCGCCGAGGCGTGCAGGGTGTAGATGTGCACCGGCAGGGTCGCCAGCAGCGTCGACAGGCCCAGCAGCCAGGCGCCGCCCGCGCTCAGGGTCCGGCCGGAGCTCGTCGCCAGCATCAGGGCCGGGCCCATCGCCACCAGCACCATGCCGAGGATGATGAACTCGTGGCTGGGGCTGACGAAGATCTCCATGTCGCGTTCGATGCCGAACAGGTTGTGCCACAGCGTGTCGACGCCGCCGCCGACCAGCAACGACGCCATGCCCGCCAGGGGCAGGCGCAGCGCGTTCGGCAGGGCCAGCACGTCACGGTAGGTCGGGATGCCCGGCAGCCGGGACCGCATGATCCACACCAGGGTGAGGCCGGAGACCGCGATGCCGGAGTAGAGCACCCCGTGCCACGGTGTCCAGAACGTCTCCAGCTCGGGGGTGGTGGCGTGCGCGTACGCGTCCAGCTGCAGCCCCGCCACCAGCCAGAACGAGGCGGCGAGCAGCACCCAGCGTTCCCGTGCGCTGAACGGTTGCGGTGGTGCCTGACGCACCTGTTCCACGGACGTCGTCACGTTTCCCACCTTCCACCGGCGAACCACGAGTGAAGAGACCTGAGCCCTCCGGGTACACCATGCCGTATCGGGGTCGACAAAGGATGGACGCACGTACCCTTCCGGGATGCGCACACGCCGATGGATCATCGTGGCCGCCGTGACCGTGACGCTCGTGGCGGCCGCCACGGTGGGCCTGGCCGTGGGGGCGCCGGTGGTCGCCGCGGCCGCCTGCCCGCAGTGTTACGGGCTGAGTGAGATCGCCGACGGGGTCTACGCCGACCGGGACGACGACGCCTACCGCCGCATGCTGGACGCCGCCGACCGGCGGATCAGCACGTTCTACGGCGGCCGGGTCAGCGATCCGCGGGTGCTGATCTGTTCGACGTCCGAGTGTTACCGGCGGCTCGGCGGCGGCGGGGAGAAGGGCCGGGCGCTCGGCCGGTGGTCGCTGATGCTCGCCCCGGCGGGCGCGAACGAGGTGATCGCCACCCACGAGCTGGCGCACGCCGAGTTGCACGAGCGGCTCGGCTCGGCCGCGTCGGACGTGCCGGACTGGTTCGACGAGGGCCTGGCCGTGCTGATCTCCGATGACGAGCGGTATCTGCGGCCCGAGTCCGAGGCGGACCGGTGCCTGCTGCCCTGGGAGGAGGCCCTGCCGGTGGTCGGCGCCGACTGGGCCGCGGCCACCCGCGACCTCAACGACCGGTCGTACCTGCAGGCCGCCTGTGTGGTCAGTCGCTGGGTCTCCGAGCAGGGCGGTTCCGAGGCGGTGCTGCGACTCGTCGACGATCTCCAGGCCGGCAGGAAGCCGCCGTCGGCGCCCTGGTGACCACGGATCCTGCGTCGGTCTCGGTCACGCCCGGGTCGGGGTGTGGCCGGCGCCCAGCCCCGCACGGTCCGCCGAGCGGCTCAACCGGGTGGCGTGCCCGCCGATAGGGCAGGGGTAGACCGACGACAGGGCCGGTGGTGAGCCGGCGGACCTCGGCGCTGCGCACCCTAGGGTTCGCGGCGCTGTACCTGCTGGCCACCTACGCCGGCCGGCTGACCGTCATGGACGCCACCAACCTGAGCCTGGTGTGGCCGGCGGCCGGCGTCTCCGCGGTCTGGTTCCTGGTGCAGTGCACGTCCCGCTGGCGGTTCCTGGACGTCCTCGCGCTCGCCGCGGTCACCATGGTCGTCAACGTGGCGACCGGCGCGCCCGCGCCGCTGGCCGCCTGGTTCGTGGTGGCCAACCTCGTGCAGGCGCTCGTCTTCGTCCGCCTGTTCCGCCGCTGGCTGCCGCACCTGTGGGGTGGCGGCGGGGACCGGCCGCTGGCGCGTACCGCCGAGCTGTGGCGGCTGGCGACCGCGTCGTTCCTGGCCACGGCGTGCGGGGCGCTGCTCGGGCCGACCGGGGTGTGGCTGGTCGAGGGCCACTACTCGTGGCCGGCCACGGCGGTGTGGCTGACCCGTAACACGGTGAGCATCCTGCTGATCGGGGTCACCGGCCTGCGCATCGGTCATCTGGTCGCCCATCATCTGCTCGGGCCGGGCTGGTGGCGGGTGCTGCGGGACCGGTGGTCGGCGGCGCACCCGGCCCGTCAGGTGGAGTACCTGGCGGTGCTGCTGCTGTCGGCCGCCGCGTACGCCACGGTGTTCGGCATCCACCAGACGCTGCCGCTGGCCTTCGCGGTGATCGTGATGACCGTGTGGGCCGGTTCCCGGCTGCACACCGCTTTCGTGGTCGTCCACGATCTGCTCTTCGGCACCGTCGCCATCCTGTGCACGTTGCGGGGTTACGGGGTGTTCGCGCAGATCGCGTCGCATCCGGCCCGCGCCCTGGTCGCCCAGGCGTTCGTCGGCATGATCGCGGTGGTGGGCCTGGCGCTGGCGCTGGGCCGTGACGAGCGGGCCGCCCTGATCGCCGAGATGCGCGCCGAGAAGCAGGCGGCCGGGAATCAGGCCGCCCTGATGAACGCGATCGTCGACGCGATGACCGAGGGGCTGACCGTCATCGACGAGCAGGGCCGGGTGCTGTTGCGCAATCCGGCGGTCCGGGACCTGATGGGCACCCCCGGCGGGGACCGGGTGCCGGATCCGGGCGACTACGGGCTGTTCCGGCCGGACGGGTCGCCGCTGCCGCCGGACGAGATGCCGTACCGGCGGGCGCTGGACGGGCAGATCGTACGCGGGCAGGACGTGCTGGTCCGCAACGCGAACGTGCCGGACGGGCGGATCCTGAGCATCAGCGCGCAGGCCCTGCCGGGTGATCTGGACGGGGTACGCTGCGCGGTCACCGTCTTCCACGACGTCACCGCCGAGCGGCGGCACCGCGGCGAGCTGGCCTCGTTCGCCGGGGTCGTCGCGCACGACCTGCTCAACCCGCTGGCCACCGTCGAGGGCTGGACCGAGAGCCTGGCGGAGACGTTCCTCGACTCGCCGCACCCGGACGCCGCCGAGGCCCGCGACGGCCTGGCCCGGGTGTCGCGGGCCGCCGTCCGGATGCGCAACCTGATCAACGATCTGCTGGCGTACACGACGGCCCGTGACGCGGTCGCCGCACCGACGATGACCATGCTCGGTGAGGTGGTCCGTGACATCGCCGTCGCCCGCATCGACCAGGCCGAGAGCACCGGCCGGCCGGTGCCCGTCTTCGACCTGGGTGAGCTGCATCCGGTGCACGCCGACCCGGTCCTGCTGCGCCAGTTGCTGGACAACCTGATCAGCAACGCGATCAAGTACACCGCCGCCGGGGTCGTCCCGCACCTGCGGATCCGCACCGGGCAGGCCGGCGGGTTCGTCACGGTCACCATCGACGACAACGGCATCGGCATCCCGGAGGGGCAGCACGCCGGCATCTTCGACGACTTCCACCGCGCCCACACCGGCGGCGGGTACAGCGGCACCGGCCTGGGGCTGGGCATCTGCAAACGGATCGTGGAACGGCACGGCGGCACGATCGGCGCGTCCGCCAACCCGGACGGTCACGGTTCCCGGTTCACGTTCACCCTGCCCGCGGACGCCACCGCGGTGCCCGCCACGGCGGCCCCGCCCGCGGTGCGTACCGAGGAGCCCGCTCCGGTGCTGCGGGCGGCGCTGCAGCCGCTCGACCCCGGTGAGCCCGCGCCGCCGCCGGCCGCGACGTTCGAGAACGCCGCCCGGATCGTGCTGGACTATCTGCACGAGCGGATGCCGCTGGCGTTCTGGGCGGTGACCCGGGTCGAGGACGGCCGGCAGACCTATCTCTATCTGGACGCCGACAACGGGTACGGGCTGCGGCAGGGCTCCGGCCAGGCGTGGCAGGACACGTACTGCATGCACATGGTCGCCGGGAACGCCCCGACGGTCGCCCGCGACGCCCAGGCCGTGCCGCAGTACGCCGCCTCGCCGTCGAACCGGCACCTGACCGTCGGCACCTACGCCGCGGCGGTGATCACCGAACCGGACGGCAGCCTGTTCGGCGCGATCTGCGGCATGGATCCGCAGAAACACGTCGACGACCCGCGGATGTCGGGCGCCGAGTCGCTGCTGGCGATGCTGGGCCGGCTGCTGAGCACCGCGCTGGCCGCCGACCGCGCCCACGACCGGTCGGCGAACTGGCTGCTGCGTACCGAGCTGGGCACCGCCACCGACCCGGTCACCGGGTTGCCGGACCGGCAGGCCTGGGAACGGGTACTGGCCCTGGCCCAGCACCGGCGGGAGTTGCTGCCCGCCCCGGCCGTCGTCGCGGTGCTGTCGCTGGACCCGCTGCACGCGGTCGCCGACGGCGGGCACACCTATCTGCAGGCCACCGCGCACGCCGCCCGCCGTACGCTGCGCGACAGCGACGTGGTCGCCCGGATCGGCGACACCGTGTTCGGCATCGTGCTCACCCGCTGCGGACCGGACAGCGCCGACCTGGTGATCGCCCGCCTGCACCTGGAGTTGTCGGGCGCCGGGGTGCGGGCCGCGGTCGGCTGGTCGCCGGTCGGACCGGACCACGACGTCACCGCCGCGCTGCGGGCCGCCCAGGCGGACGTCGCGACACCGCACTGACCGGACGATCGGGCGGCCGGACCGGAACACCGGTCGGCGGACCCGGGCCGCCCCTCGATCGCGGGAAACGCCGGGAGCAGTGGTTTTGCGGAACTGTTCGCGACGCGTACTCGATGGCGGTTTTGTTATTTTTTGTTCTGACACAAGAAATTCACGTCCGTCATCATCTGGAGACTTTCGGTTCCCGTATCTCTATGACGTCCGACATGGACGTACCCCGAGATGGGAGCTCGCATGGAATCGTTCGCCCGTCCCCTCGTCCCCCGCATTCTGGCGTTGGCGGCCACGGTCGCCGTCGCCGTCGGCCTGATGGCTGCCCCGGCCCAGGCCGCGCCGACCGGAATCCCCTCCACGGCAACGGCACAGACCTATCTGAATGCGCTGACCGTCGCCGCCGAGGCGAATGCCAGCACCTACGACCGGGATCTGTTCCCGCACTGGATCACGATCTCCGGCACCTGCAACACGCGCGAGACCGTGCTCAAGCGCGACGGCACCAGCGTCGTCACCGACTCGGCGTGCGCCTCGACCTCCGGGTCGTGGTACTCGCCGTACGACGGCGCCACCTGGACCGCCGCGTCCGACGTGGACATCGACCACGTCGTGCCGCTCGCCGAGGCGTGGCGTTCCGGCGCCAGCGCCTGGACCACCACCAAGCGGCAGAGTTTCGCGAACGACCTGACCCGCCCGCAGCTGATCGCGGTGACCGACAACGTCAACCAGTCCAAGAGTGACCAGGACCCGTCGACGTGGCAGCCCTCGGTGACCTCCTACCGCTGCACGTACGCCAAGATGTGGATCGCGGTCAAGTACTACTGGGCGCTGACCCTGCAGTCGGCGGAGAAGACCGCCCTGCAGACCATGCTCAACACCTGCTCGTAGTATCCGCGCCTGCCGTGTCCCGTGTCCGCGATCGGTCGTTGCACGGGGCATGGCAGGCTGGGTGCTGGTTCGGTGTCTGGGCGTGCTGCGCGCGGAGATCGACCGGCTCGCCCCGGGCCGGGACCGGAGCAGCGACGGCAGCGTCGGCGACCGGGCGCACCGCGACACGGTCAGCGACCACAACCCGGACGACACGCCGGGCGCGCGGACACCGTTCACCGACGCCGACTCCCGCCCCGAGGTCCACGCGATCGACGTGGACGCGAGCGGCCCCTGGCCGGCCGGATGGTCGATGGACCGGATCGTCGCCACCGTCGTGAACCGGCATCGCGCCGGGCTCGACGACCGGCTGCAGAACGTCATCCACCGCCGGCGGATCTGGTCGCGGTCCTGGGGATGGACGGCTCGCCCCTACCAGGGGGCCGGCCCGCACACCGGCCATGCGCACTTCTCCGCCCGGTACGTGACGGCGCGGGAGGACGACACCGGACCGTGGGGGCTGACCGGCCCGGACGAGGGGGACACCATGACGAAGAGCGAGTTCCTGGCACTGCTCAAGGACCGGGACGTCCGGGCGGCGCTGTGCTCGGCGGTCCTGACGACCGACGACGTGCTGACCGCGCCGCCGGGTTCCCGCAACCCGGACGGGACCGTCAACCGGTACTGGTCGGCGACGTCCTACCTGCAGCAGACCCTGGGAGCGGCGCGCACCCGCACCGCCCGGGATCACGAGGCGCTGGCGGCGGCGGTGGTCGCGGCCCTGCCCGGCGGCGGTGTCACCGCGGCCGAGGTGGAACAGGCCCTGGTGAAGGTCTTCTCCGCGGACAGATAGACCACAAGGGCGTCCAGAATGTCACTGACGGGGGTAGTGGCGTTGTTGACGATGGCGGCGACGACCAGCGTTTCGCCCGGATTTATCGTGAGATAGCCGGACAAGGCGTTCACGCCGGTCAACGTCCCGGTCTTCGCCCGTAACCGGCCGGCCGCGGGCGTGCCACGGAACCTCGACCGCAGCGTCCCGCCCACGAGTGGATCCGGGTCACCGGCCACCGGCAGGGCGGCCAAAAGGTCCGGGAACCACGGGCGGCTCCGGGCGGCGGTCAGCAGGTTCGCCAGCTGGTGGACGGTGAGCCAGTTGCGGCGGCTGAGACCCGAGCCGTCGCCGAGGGTCGTGGTGGACATGTCCACGGTCAGCGCACCGAGGGCGGTACGCGCCGCGGCCAGGCCGGTCGGCCAGCTGCCCGGCGTTCCGGGCGAACCGGCCCGGCCCATCGCCTTGACCAGGAGTTCCGCGGGACCGTTGGCGGAGCGTTTGAGCATCGGCCGGACCAGGACGGCCAGCGGGGCGGAGAGCTGCGCCGCGACCGTCCGCCGCCGCGCGCGGTCACTTCCGGGCACCACCACGCGGGTACGCCCGGCGACCGTCACCCCGTGCCGCAGCAGTGCCCGCCGGAACAGCCCGGCGGAGACGGCCACCGGATCGGCGACGGCCACCAGTCGCGTGCCGGCCGCGCCCCGCTGCGGGACCGCACCGGTGACGGTGACCGTGGCGGAGCCGTGCGCCCGCGTCACGCGGATCGTGTCCGGCGACCCGGGCGGGCCGGTGGTGGCGGCGTCGACCAGGGCGACCGCCGGCGGGACCGTCACGAGCCGCGGCGGCCGGCCGGGCCGCGCGCCCGGGGCGTACCGGACCGCCACGGCCGCGGTGTCCCCGCCGGGATCCGCGGCGAACGTGAGGGCGGAGACCGGCGCGGCGAAGGCCTCCGGCTCGTCCTGCCACGACCAGTCCAGCCCGTACGGCACCCGGTCGAACCAGGAGTCGTCGGCGACCAGGCCGCCGGGGACGTGGGTGATCCCGGCGGCGGCCACCGCGGCGGCCAGGGCGTCGTAGCGGGCGGGGGTCATCGTCGGATCGCCCTGCCCGGTGAGGACCAGGTCACCGGCGGGACCGGTGGCCACGCCGGTCCGGAACCGGTAGGCCGGGCCCAGCACCTCGAAGGCGGCCGCCGCGGTGAGCAGCTTCTGGTTCGACGCGGGCAGCACCCGCCGGTCGGCGTCCCGGGCGTAGAGCGTGACACCCTGCTCGGCGTCGCGGACCTCGACCGCCACGGTGGCGCCGGCCAGCCGCGGATCGGCGAGGATCCGGTCGAGTCCGGCATTGCGCCCGCTTCCTCGCGCGCACGACGGGGAGGCCCGGCCGGACGCCGGAGCCGGCGGCGGGCCGGAGCCGCCGGCCAGGACAGCGGTCAGCAGCAGGGCACACGCGGACGCCGGTCGCATGACGCGATCCTCACGGCCCGCGTACCCGGACGTGGGGTTTTTCGCGGCGTTTCATCCCTTATCGGGGGTACGGCGGCGGTCTTGCGGGCGGCGGGTCCCCGGATCCGTTCAACTTCGGCCGCCGGCGACCGACAGTGGCGGCGAAGGGGGCAGCCTTTGAACACCGGATGGCGGCAGCGATGGGGCACGGCACTGGCGTTCGCCCTGCCCGTCTCCGGCATCGCCCTGATCGCCCTCACCGGCCGCCTGCACCACACCACCACCCTGATGCTGGCCATCGTCGGCATCAGCGTCGCCGTCACCTCCCGGCGCATCGCGGCCACCGCCGGGCTGCTCGGATGCGCGGGCTGGGCCGCGACAGTCGCCGCCGAACCCCGGCTGCGCACCCCGGAACTCGGGTACTACGCCGGTCAGCTCATCCTGGCCGGCCTGCTCGGCACGCTGCTGCACCACGTCCTGCGCCGCCGGCAACGGCAACTCGGCACCGCCCGTGACCAGGCGGCCGCGGTCGCCGGGCGCTTCGAGAGCCTGTTCCACGCCTCCCCTGCCGGGGTCGCCATCGCCGACGACCGGGGCACCCTGATCGCCGTCAACCCGGCCTTCTGCGAACTCGCCGGGCGCACCGAGACCGAACTCGTCGGCGACAGCGCCCGCCCCTACCTGCAGGGTGAGACCGCCATCGGCGGGGAACGCCGCTTCCTGCGGCCGGACGGCTCGGAACGCTGGGTGTGGCTCAGCGCGGGCGCCGACGCCGGCGGCCAGTGGACCCTCATCCAGCTGCAGGACGTCACCGCCGCCCGGGAGACCGACCGGCTGCTGGCCGCGGTCTCCACCACCGCCCGCCGCATCCGCGCCGGCGAGGACGCCCGCGACACCATCATCGCCGCCGTCCTCGACCTGGCCGGCGCGGACAGCGTCGCCCTGCTCGAACTGCAGGACGACACCCTGGTCGCCACCCGCACCTCCGGCAGCGACGTGCTCGGCACCCGGGTGCCGCTGGACAGCGCCTCGATGGTCGGGCTGGTCTACCAGAGCGGCGAACCGGTCTTCCTCGCCGACCCGGCCCAGGACCCGCGGGTCTCCGCCGCCCTGCTCCAGCGGGTCGGCGCGGCCTCCATGATGTGGCATCCGGTGGTGTCCGGCGGCGTGGTCGTCGCGATGCTCGTCGCCGGCTGGAGACACCGCATCGCCTCCATCGACGACCACCGCACCCGGGCGGTCGCCCTGCTCGCCGACGAGACAGCCCTCGCCGTGGAACACGAGCGTCTGCTGCACCGCCTGGAACACATGGCCTTCACCGACACCCTGACCGGCCTGCCCAACCGGCGGGCCTGGCAGGACGACCTGCGGCGGGCCCTGGACCGGGCCCGGGCCGGCGGCCGTCCGCTGACCGTCGCGGTGGCCGACCTGGACCACTTCAAGCGGTACAACGACACCCACGGCCACCAGGCCGGCGACGACATGCTGCAACGGGCCGCGGCGGCGTTCGGCGCCCAACTGCGGCCGGGCGACCTGATCGCCCGCTGGGGTGGGGAGGAGTTCGCGATCACACTGCCGGACTGCACGCCGCGGGAGGCGGACGCGGTGCTGGAACGGGTGCGGGCGGCGACTCCGGGCGCGGAGACCTGCAGCATCGGGCACGCCACCTGGGACGGCACGGAGTCCGTCGAGCGCCTGCTGGAACGAGCGGACACCGCGTTGTACGCCGCGAAGAACGCCGGCCGTGACCGCGTCCACGCGGCCACCCAGGTAGCCGCCCACGTCTAGGATCACGCGGGTGACGCCGTTGACGATCATCAAAGGGGACGCGACCAGTCCGCAGGCCAAGGGGCCGAAGATCGTCGCGCATGTGTGCAACGACCTCGGCGGGTGGGGCAAGGGGTTCGTGGTCGCGGTGTCACGGCGGTGGCCCGAACCGGAGCGGGCCTACCGGCAGTGGCATCGCGGGCGGGCCGGCAACGACTTCGGGCTCGGCGCGATCCAGGTCGTGCCCGTGGCTCCGGACGTCGCGGTGGCCAACATGATCGGGCAGCACGGGATGCGTACCGGCAGCGGCGGGCCGCCGATCCGCTACGACGCGGTCGAACGGTGCCTGGCCGCGCTCGCGACCGCGGCCGCGGAACGTCAGGCGTCCGTGCACATGCCGCGGATCGGGTGCGGGCTGGCCGGCGGCAGGTGGACGCTGATCGAGCCGCTGATCCGTGCCGCCCTGTGTGAGCGGGACGTGCCGGTCACCGTCTACGACTTCTGAGCGTCCAGGATGTCCAGGGTCCGCTGGTCGGGTCCGTCGTAGAAGGCGTCCAGGACCTCCTCGAACAGGGCCGGGTCGTCGGCCGCCCGGGCGAACAGGGTCATCGACGACCGCAGTTTCAGGTCGTCGGGGCTGCCGAGGATCCGGGTGGCGCTCGTGCCCCGGTGCCGCAGCAGCGCCGACGCGCACGCGGACAGCCGGGGCCCGAGGACCGGGTGGGCCAGGTAGGCGCGGGCCTGCGCCAGGTCGCGGATCGCGTAGCGCTGCGCCGTCGGGCTCATGCCCAGCCCGGCCACCTGCGGGAAGACGAACCACATCCAGTGGCTGCGTTTGCCGCCGGCGGTCAGTTCGGCGAGCGCCTGTTCGTGGACACCGTCCTGGGCGCTGACGAACTCGTCGAGGTCATTGACGGGCACGCCGCGTCTCCCGGTCGTTGGCCTTGCGGATCGCGTCGACCAGTTCCGGCTTGGTCATCCGGGACCGGCCGGTGACGTCGAGGCGTTTCGCCACGTCGAGCAGGTGGGCCTTGCTGGCGTTGGCGTCCACCCCGCCGGCGGTCTTCCCCGCGCGGCCCTCGTCGCTGGGGCCCTTCTGTTCCTTGGTCTCCCAGTGGTCGCCGATCTTCTCGAAGGAGTGTTTCACGGCGGCGAAGGCGGTGCGGTGGGCGCGTTCGCCTTCGCCGTACTGGTCGACGGCGGAGTCGTGGGTCTTGAGGAAGGTGTCCTGGGCCTTCTTCGGGGACCGTTTCAGGGTGTCGGGAAGTTCCTCACGTGCTGGCATGAGCTGGGGATGCCCGCAGACCACGGCCGCAAACGCCCCGGATCAGGCGAAGCGCATCATCCGGGCGCCGGGGGTGGCCGGGCCGCGGCGGCGGGCGGCACCCAGGCCGCTGACGCCCTCGACGGCGGCCTCGACGATGTCGCCGTCGGCCAGCACCACCGTCTCCCCGCCGGCCGGCATCCGCAGGATCACCTCGCCGTGGTCGCGGATCTCGCCGCCGGCGACGGTCAGGCCCGCGGCACCGGTGATCAGGTAGCGGTCCAGGTGCGGGTGCGGCGCGGCCAACAGCCGGTCGTCGCGGACCGACAGGACCCAGGGCAGGCTCACCGATCCGCCGACCCCCGCCACCAGGCAGCGCCGCCCGGCCGCGTCGGCGAACGTGACCGGCATGCCGACGCCGCCCCAGCCGAACACGCCCCGGGCCCGCGCGGTGAACACGGACCCGTCGTAGCCGCCGATGCCGAATCCGATCCGCCCGTCGGCGTCCGGACGCAGGTCCACCCAGTCCGGCCCGAGGGGGAAGAACCGCTGCCCGGCCGGCGCCTCACCGGCCTCGCCCGTCTCGGTCCACAGCACCAGGTCGTCGGAGACCGCCGAGCCCTGGGAGTGGAACAGCCGGTAGCGGCCGCCGTCGACGGCCACGCCGAGCAACTCGCCGAGCTCCCCCACGCGCGGGGTGAAGTGCAGGCGCGGTGTCATGACTCTGAGTAGCACTGCCGTGTTCCACCGCGCCAGAACCTCGGCCTGCCAGAAAAGCCGGTAGTGTTCCCCGCACCCATCACCGTCGATATCGGGGGATCATCGTGCCTTACACGCCGGGCGAGGCGGCCGGCCGGATCGGGGTCAGCATCGACACGATCCGCTACTACGAGAAGATCGGCCTGTTGCACGGCATCCGCCGCACGTCCGGGGGCCGCCGGGTCTTCGACGACGACGACCTGTCGCGGCTGGGCCTGCTGCGCTGTCTGCGCGACTCGGGCATGCCGATCGCACGGTTGCGCCGGTTCGCCGAGTTGCTCAGCACCGGCGGCACCGACGAGCAGCGCGCCGCCCTGCTGGAGGAACACGACCGGGAGATCGACGAGAAGGTCACGCGGTTGCGCCGGGAGCAGCAGCGGGTCAAGGAGAAGATCGCCTGGTACAAGGGACTCCAGAGCCCTGTCCTAGAAGCCGAGGAACTCCTCGATCGCGGCGGCGGTGTGGATGTCGTGCCCGGTGCGGCCCATCAGCGCGGGTGAGTCGACCGGTCCCGGGATGGTGTGGCCGCCGCCGTGGACGGTGTACAGCGTGACCGGCGGTCTGCCCTCCTGCCGGTAGTCGGTGCGGCTCACCGAGGTGCGGCCCGGGGCGCTCGCCGGGAGGTCGGCGGTCTGCGGCGGCGTGGTGATCCCGTTGCGCCCGGCGAAGTAGGCGGCGGTCTGCGGCGAGGACAGCATCGCCCCGCCGGACCGGAACGCGATCTGCGCCCACTTCGCCATCTCGCCTCCGGCGTACGGCACGATCCGGTCCTTGGTGCCGTGGATCAGCAGCACCGGCCGGGGCACCACCGGCAGCCCGGGGACCAGGAAGTTGTCCGCCGCGGGCTGCTGGGCCGCGACGACCACCGCGCCCGCGACGACGTCGGGCCGTTCGTGCAGGAGACGGATCACCAGGCCGCCGCCGTTGGAGTAGCCCACGGCGTACACCGGAAGGCCGGCGCCGTGCCGGTGGGCGACCGCCGCGGCGAAACCCACGTCGTCGATGCCGCGGATCCGGGCCTTGGCCCGGCTCTGCTTGCGGGCGTCGTTCCACTGCCGGCCGATCCCGTCGAGGTAGGCGACCGCGCTCCGCCGCAGCCCGTCGAAGGCGTTGCCGGTGAACGTGCGGTGGGTCGCCGCGGTCTGCCCTGATCCGTGCAGGACCAGTACCAGCCGGTCGTGCCCGCCGTCCGGGGTGATCAGGGTGTAGGTGCGGGTCAGCCCGCCCACCTCGATCGTCTGGTGCGTTTGCATGGTCTCCCCGATCAGCGTTGCGGATAACCTATCCACTTCACCGTAGCATCAAGCGGATGACCCATCCGTTTATCCTCGGTCACATGAGCCTGCGCAGAGACGCCGCCCGCAACTGGGACCAGATCGTCGAGACCGGCCGCCGCCTCGTCGACGAGGGCACCCCCCTGCGCCTCAACGAGGTCGCCCGCGCCGCCGCCGTCGGCGTCGCCACCGTCTACCGGCACTTCCCCACCCCCGAAGCCCTCCTCGAGACGATCGCCCTGCCCGGCCTGGAAGCCCTCGCGGCCCGCGGCGAACACGCCCTGACCGAGGACGACCCGGGGACCGCGTTCACCGGCCTGCTCCTCGCCGGCATCGACGCCCTGCTCGCCGACCCCGCCATCCCACCGGTCTTCTCCGCGCCGGACCACGTCCTGCCGCGCACCGCCGAGGTGGTCGCCCGGCTCGCCGGCCTCAACACGCTGCTGCTCGACCGCGCCCAGCGCGCGGGAGCGATCCGCCCCGGCCTCACCGCGGCCGACATCACCCGCCTGATCTGCGGAATCGTCTACGCCGCGTCCCTGGAGCCGGACGCCGCCGCCCGCCCGGCACTCACCCACCGCTACCTGGATCTTCTGCTGACCGGGCTCCGGACATGAGGTCATCGACACAGGTTGTTTTCGGCGGGCCCCACTCGGGGAAGGAGGCGGCATGAAAATCTGGCCGGGCAACCCGTATCCGCTGGGCGCGACCTACGACGGGGGCGGGACGAACTTCGCCATCTTCTCCGAGGCCGCCACCCGGGTGGAACTGTGCCTGTTCGACCGGGACGGCACCGAGACCCGCATCGACCTGCCCGAACGGGAAGCCCTCGTCTGGCACGGCTACCTGCCGCGGGTGGTACCCGGCCAGCGGTACGGCTACCGCGTACACGGCCCCTACGACCCGTCCCGGGGCCTGCGCTGCAACCCGTCGAAGCTGCTGCTCGACCCGTACGCCAAAGCCATCGACGGCGACTACCGCTGGGACCCGGCGCTGTTCTCCTACGAGTTCGGCGACCCCGGGTCGTACAACGACGCCGACTCGGCCCCGTTCGCACCCCGCTCGGTGGTGGTGAACCCGTTCTTCGACTGGGGCAACGACCGCCCGCTGAAGGTCCCCATGTGGGAGACGGTCATCTACGAGGCACACGTCAAGGGCATGACGATCCAGCACCCGGACATCCCCGAAGACGTCCGCGGCACGTACTCCGGCCTCGCCCACCCCGCGATGATCAAGTATTTGAAGGGTCTCGGCGTCACCGCCGTCGAACTGATGCCGGTGCACCAGTTCGTGCACGACAGCACGCTGATCGAACGCGGACTCACCAACTACTGGGGCTACAACACGATCGGCTTCTTCGCACCCCACAACGGGTACGCCTCGTTCGCCGGCGGCGGCGGCCAGGTGCAGGAGTTCAAAGCCATGGTCAAAGCCCTGCACGCCCAGGGCATCGAGGTCATCCTGGACGTCGTCTACAACCACACCGCCGAAGGCAACCACCTCGGCCCGACCCTGTCGTTCCGCGGCGTCGACAACCCGGCCTACTACCGCCTCGTCGACCAGGACAAGAGCTACTACTACGACACCACGGGCACCGGCAACAGCCTCAACGTCCGCCACCACGAATCCCTGCGCCTGATCATGGATTCGCTGCGGTACTGGGTGACCGAGATGCACGTCGACGGCTTCCGGTTCGACCTGGCCGCCGCCCTGGCCCGCGAGTTCCACGAGGTGGACCGCCTCGCCGCCTTCTTCGACCTGGTCAACCAGGACCCGGTGGTGTCGCAGGTGAAACTGATCGCCGAACCGTGGGACGTCGGCGACGGCGGCTACCAGGTGGGCGGCTTCCCACCGAACTGGACCGAATGGAACGGCAAATACCGCGACTCGGTCCGCGACTTCTGGCGCGGCGAACCCGCCAGCCTCGGCGAGTTCGCCTCCCGCTTCACCGGCAGCTCCGACCTCTACGAAGTCGACGGCCGCCGCCCCATCGCCTCGATCAACTTCGTGACCGCGCACGACGGGTTCACCCTGCACGACCTGGTCTCGTACAACGACAAACACAACGACGCCAACGGCGAGGGCAACCGCGACGGCGAAAGCCACAACCGGTCCTGGAACTGCGGCGTCGAGGGCCCCACCGAGGACCCCGAGATCGTCACCCTGCGCGAACGCCAGAAACGCAACTACCTGGCCACCCTGCTGCTCAGCCAGGGCGTCCCGATGATCGCCCACGGCGACGAACTGGGCCGCACCCAGCAGGGCAACAACAACGTCTACTGCCAGGACAGCGCACTGTCGTGGATGGACTGGGAGGACGCCCGCGGCTACGACGTCCTGACCGGTTTCGTCCGCCGCCTGCTGCAACTGCGCGCCGAACACCCGATCTTCCGCCGCCGCCGCTTCTTCACCGGCGACCCGGCCGGCGACTCGAAACTGCCCGACATCGCCTGGCTGCGCCGCGACGGCGAAATCATGACCGAGGCCGACTGGAACACCCGCAGCGGCATGACCATGACCGTCTTCCTCAACGGCCACGGCATCCCGGAACGCGACGCCCTCGGCGAAGAGATCAAAGACGACTCGTTCCTGCTGCTGTTCAACCCACTGGGCGAGGACGTCGCCTTCACCCTGCCGTCACGCGACTACGGCCGCACCTGGGAGACCGCCGCGAACACCGCCGACCCGCTACTGGCCGCCCGCCGCAAGACCTTCCGGGCCACCACCCAGGTGACGGTCCCCCGCCACACCCTCGTCGTCCTGCGCTGCCGCTACTGACAGATCAACCCCGTCACCGGGTACGCGGCGCGCTGCGCACCGTCGCAGCGCGCCACCCGGCGGCGTCCACCGGTCACGGCGAGAACGGCAACGCCACCTCGTCCGAGACCTCACACCCCGAGCAGGGCGGCTCCACCAGGTCGGCGACCGGAATCGCAGCGCCGTCCCGGCTGTGACCCACCAGCTTCCCGTCGGTCGCGCCGTCCACCTCGTAGATCCGGCCGGACCGCTTCTGGCCCAGGTTCGCGTCCTCCGGGACGGACACCACCAGAGGAGTGTCGCCCTCCGGGTTGATCCGCTGACGCGGGTAGTACTCGCTGTGCCCGTATCGACGCCCACCCATGATCACCGTCGCCCGAAAGGGGAGACCCGCCACCCGTCCGGCCCCCCTCCTCCCCCGACCCGCCCCCGAGACGACTCGGGGGCACGGAATACGGGATCTGCCGGGGTCCGACCCGGATGGCCCGGCCGTCGCACGGCGGCAGAGTGAACCCGTCCACGGGGATCCACATCGGAGGTTCACCATGCAGCGCCGCGCCCTGCTCTCGGCCGCCCTCGCCGGCGGCACCCTGGCCCTGACCGGCACACCGGCCGGAGCCGTCGACCGCACCGGCACCGGCACCGGGATCGGCACGATCGGGCCGGCGGGAGCCGCCGGCACTGAGCGCACGGCCGGCACCACGATCAACCGGGAGGCGCTGGCCGCCGCGATCGAACCGCTGGACGCGGGGGCCAGCGGCGCGCTGGTCCGGGTCGAGGGCAGCGACGGCCGATGGCGGGGACGGGCCGGGGTCGCCGACCTGCGGACCGGGGCGCCGGTGCCGTGGGACGCCCGGTTCCGGATCGGCAGCATGACCAAGACGTTCACCGCGGCCGCGATGGTGCAGCTGGCGCAGCACGGCCTGATCGACATCGACGCGCCGGTGCGGCGCATCCTCCCGGACCGGCTTCCCCCGGGGTACGCGGGAACAGTGCGCCAACTGCTCGACCACACCCACGGGCTGCAAGCCGTCGCGATTCCGCACAAGACGTGGAGCTGGTTCAAGGAACACCGCTACGACACGTTCGCACCCGGTTCGCAGGTGCTGTGGAACGAGCCGCCGCCCTACACCCCCGGCGAACGGCAGGACTACGGCAACGTCGGCTACATCGTCGCCGGGCTGGTCATCGAACGGGTCACCGGGCGCCCGTACGCGGACGCGATCCGCCGGGGCATCCTGCGCCCCCTGGGCCTGCACCACACCTACCTGCCCGGCACCGACACGGCGATCCCCGGGCCGCACGCCCGCGGCTACGAACTCGTCGACGGGGTGTACGAGGACGTCACCCGCGCCAACCCGTCCCTGCAATGGGCCGCCGCCGAGATCATCTCGACGACCGGCGACCTGGACCGTTTCCTGACCGCGCTGCTGGGCGGCCGGCTGCTCCCCCGGCGCTGGCTGGAGGTGATGCTGACGGTTCCCGAACACGCCACGTCGTGGCCGGACGGCGCCGACCCCACCTACAGCGCCGGGCTGAACCGGATCCGGCTCGGCGGCTGGGAGCTGTGGGGCAAATCCGGTGACCGTCCCGGCTACAACAACGGGATGGGCGCCACCCTGGACCTGTCGCGGCGCCTGGTCTACTCGGTGAACACGCTCACGATGGGCGGCGACCTGCCGGTGGTCTCGCAACGCATCGTGACCGCCGCCCTGTCCTGACCGCCGCCGGACCAGTCCCGCCGGAAGAATCCAGATGGGCGGACACCGGTGGTCACCACGTCTCAGGAGAGCGGTGACCACCGGACGGGCGGCGCGGATGCCTGGGCGCGACAGCGTCACCGAATGTGGGTGACGGCAGACCGGCTGGGCCCGGCGGCGGCGCTACGGCCTGGACGGCGCAGCACGGCCGCATGGTAGGCACGCGACTATACCGACGCGTACCATGTCAAGATTTTGATCTCAGGAACGCGCCCGCGGCAGGCAGCACTTCTTGTACTTCGCACCGGAACCGCACCAGCAGGCGGCGTTACGCTCCGGCGGCCAGTTGATCGCGGCCGCGGTGAGCGTGCGGGCGTAGGCATCCCGGACCGGCCGGGCGGCAGGGTCACCGTCGGCGCCGGCGTAGGCGGCCAGACCAGCCACCGAAGCGGGCAGCACATGCAGGCCCGCGCCCGACTTCAGCGACATGTCCCGCTCGATCCGGGCACGGTGCTCGTCCCAGTCCGGGCCGTAGCTCTCCGCCAGCTCCGGCCAGCGCTTCGCCAACGCGTCGAACTCGGCCCGCGGCCAGAACAACGGGTCACCGGCCACCGCGGACTCGGCGCGCGCCACCGTGCCGGCCAGCTTCGCCTCCAACCGCTCAGCCAGATTGTCGTGCGCGTCGTGCTGCAGGCCCAGCACATGCCGCAGCCGGTGCCGCTGCTGCAACAGGAAGAACAGCAGTCCCGCATCGGCCGAATCGGCGGGCTCCGTACCACCACGCTGCGCCAGCGACTCCTGCACGGCGGCGGTCAACCACTGCTCCGCCTCACGGGCCCGGCCACCGGCGACCAGGGCCGCACTGATGTACGCGGCGGCATCCGGATATTGAAGGATCAGCGGACGCAGCGGCTCCAGCTCGGCGAGCGCCTCGTCGTCACGGCCGGCACGGAACAGGATCCGGGCCCGCAGCGCGTGCGCGGCAGCGGCCGGGCTGTCGTCACGCCCGGCGAACGCCGCGACGGCCTGATCCACATAGGTGAGGGCGGCATCGAGCTTGCTGCGGCTCTCAGCGATCTCGGCAGCCAGGGTGAGCGCGGGAGCAGCATCGCCGGGATCGGCGAAACCACCGGACCCGGCCGCATGCGCCAGGTCGGAGGCGATGCCGAGCGGGTCGGCGGCGCCCAGGACGGAGAGCCGGATGTCGGCGAGGTCTGCGCTGGTCAGATCAGCTTTCAAGGACACCTGGTCACGGTACTGCGTGGCAGAGCCTCACGGCCGTTGATCTGGGTCTCACTTCGCCCGGACGAGGCGGCCGCCGCAACCGTCCGGCAACCGATCAGCACCCGTCCGGCAACCGGCGCCGCGAGTCCACATACGACGACTGGTCCCCCATCCGCGAGTAACCTGCCGGACCCGGGTAGAACAGGGGCTGTGCCCCGCCGCTACCTGATCCTCGCCATCTGCTGCATGAGCCTGCTGATCATCAGCATGGACGTCACCATCGTCAACATCGCGCTGCCCGCGATCCGCGCCGACCTCGGCGCCTCACTGTCCGGGCTGCAGTGGACCATCGACGCGTACACGCTCGTGCTCGCCAGCCTGCTCGTGCTCGCCGGATCGACCGCCGACCGGATCGGGCGGCGCCGGGTCTTCCAGGCCGGGCTCGTCCTGTTCACCGCCGGCTCCCTGCTCTGCAGCATCGCCCCCACCCTGGGCTGGCTGATCGCCGCCCGGATCGTGCAGGCCGTCGGCGGTTCCATGCTCAACCCGGTCGCCATGTCGATCATCACGAACACGTTCACCGACAACCGGGAACGGGCCCGCGCCATCGGCGTGTGGGGCGCCGTCACCGGGTTCAGCATGGCACTCGGGCCGATCGCCGGGGGCCTGCTCGTGCACACGTTCGGCTGGCCGTCCATCTTCTGGATCAACGTGCCGGTCGGGGTCGCCGCGTTCATCCTGGCCTGGCGGTTCATCCCCGAATCACGGGCCGAGCACCCGCGCCGCCTCGACCCGGTCGGCCAGATACTGGTGCTGACGGCACTGGCGTCCGTCACGTACGCCATCATCGAAGGACCCGCCGAGGGATGGACCTCCCCGCAGATCCTGGGATGCGCCGCGCTGGGCGTCGCCGCCGTCGCCGCCCTGCTGCGATGGGAACCGCGCCGCGACGAACCCCTCATCGAACTGCGGTTCTTCCGCAGCGCCCCGTTCAGCGGCGCCACCCTGATCGCCGTCTGCGCCTTCGCCGGGCTCGGCGGTTTCCTCTTCCTCAACACCCTCTACCTGCAGGAGACCCGCGACCTGTCGGCCCTGCACGCCGGCCTGTACACCCTCCCGATGGCCGGCATGACCATCGTCGCGTCCCCGATCTCCGGGCGCCTCGTCGCCGGCCGCGGCACCCGCCTGCCGCTGATCGTCGCCGGCACCGCGATGGCCCTCGGCATGCTCCTGATGACCGGCGCCGCACCGGACACCCCGATCTGGCGTCTCGTCCTCGCCTACCTGCTGTTCGGCCTCGGCTTCGGCATGGTCAACACCCCGATCACCAACACCGCCGTCTCCGGCATGCCCCGCGCCCGGGCCGGCGTCGCCGCCGCCATCGCCTCCACCAGCCGCCAGGTCGGCAGCGCCCTCGGCGTCGCGGTCATCGGCGCGGTCGTCGCCTCCGGCTCCACCGGCGGCTGGTGGATCCTGTGCGGCCTGGGCCTGGCGGTCCTCACCCTGGGATTCGCCAGCACCGGCCGATGGGCCCGAACCACCACCGGCCGGGTGTACGCCGAGAAACTCCCCGCCTGACGGACCTACGGAGTCGGTCCGTAGAACAGGCGCAGGACCGCGTCGGTGAGGGAGTCGAGCAGCGCCTCCTCGTCGTGGACGCCGGGTTTGGCGTAGACGTCGGCGAAGGTGGAGTTGCGCATGGCGGCGGCCATCCGGGCGATGAGATCGGGTGGCCCGTTCACCGCGCGGCCGGCGCGGGCGTCCCGCCCCAGGCGCTCGGTGATCATCAAGCAGCCCTCGTCGATCAGGCGATCCCGGACCTTCCTCACCTCGGGGGCGGGCTCGGCCGCGAGGAACGCCTCGCAGAGCCAGCGCCCGTCGACCTTCCAGCGCGCCAGCCCGGCCGCCATGCCGCGGCGCAGCTCGTCCCGGCCGAGGCCGTCGGCGTGTGCCCATTCGGCCATCTCCGCGTCGGACTCGGCGACGCGATGCTCGACCAGCGCGGCGAGCAGGGCGTGTTTGGACTCGAAGTAGAAGTAGAAGCCGGATCGTGCGATGCCCGCCGCCGCGGCCAACTCGTCGATCGTGACCTGACTGATCGGTTTGTCCCTGAAGACGGCGCGGGCGGCGTCGACGAGCGCTTGTTCACGCTGGTCGCCCCTGGTCGGGCCGCGACGGCTCTTGATGCTCGACACCGCGGGATCATACCCACCATCCACGGTAATTGACGTCACATCATCTTCAGTCGACACAGTGTCGAAAGCAAACAGCACCGTGTCTAGACTTCGCCGCATGGCCGATCCGGCCCTGTCGCACAAGGAGAATCCGATGTCAGAAGCACTGAAGGACAAGGTCGCCCTGGTCACCGGCGCCAGCCACGGCATCGGCCGGGCCATCGCGGAACGCTTCGCCCGCGAGGGCGCGGCCGTCGGCATCGGCTACGGCCACGACGAGGCCGCCGCCACCGACACCGTCGACGGCATCCGCAAGGCCGGCGGGCGCGCCTTCGCCGTGCACTCGGAGCTGGGCCTGCCCGGCGACGCAGCCCGGCTCTGGGCGGCCTTCGACGAGTCCGGCCGCGATCACGCACCCGACGGCAAGCTCGACATCCTCGTCCACAACGCCGCCAAGGCCAGCTTCGGCCACCTGCACGAACTCACCGAAGAAGGATTCGACTCCGCCTTCGCGGTGAGCGTCCGAGCACCCTTCTTCATCACGAAACTGGCCCTGCCACGGCTCCGCGACGGCGGCCGGGTCATCACCATCTCCAGCCTGTCGGCACAGCTCGCCGGGCCCCACTCGATCGCCTACGGCGCCGCGAAGGGCGCGCTGAACTCGTTCACCCTCAGCCTCGCCCAGGAACTCGGCCCGCGCGGCATCACCGTCAACGCCGTGGCTCCCGGTGTCGTCATGACGCGCAACAACGCGTACCTGCTCGACGAGAGCCAGGCCGAGCGGCGAGCGGCGACGGAGGCCCGCAGCGCGCTCGGCCGGCTCGGGCAGCCGGACGACATCGCCGCCGTCGTCGCATTCCTCGCCTCCGCAGAGGGCGGCTGGATCACCGGCAAGGTCATCGACGCCTCGGGCGGCACCGCGCTCTAATGAACTGACCATTCCCGGTCACGACCCGTTCGGGCCTGATCACCGGCACGGCTGCGTCAGATTGCGGAAGCGCCGGTGAGCAGCTCACCCGATCCCTCCGGGAGGTCTGCGATGCGTGTCGACACCCGCCTGCGCACCCTCAAACGCAAACGCTGCTACGTCCTCAACGACGGCCAGGTCTACGGCAAGGGCTGCGCCAAGGCGTTCGTCACCGCCGCCGAGAACGGCATCAAGATCCTCGGCAACAACGGCAAACTCGTCAAGCGCTTCACCCTCGTCTGATTCCTGCCTTTTGGGTACGCCCGGAGCACCGTCCCCTGTGATCCTGCCAGTACCGCGTACCGCATCCTAGGAGGCTAGGTGAAAGCACTGGAGCGGGCCTGGTCCCTCATCCGAGGCGATGGGCGGCCCACTGCGCGTTCCAGGCCGCCGGATCCCGAACCCATGCGGGCCCGAGTGGTGAGGACCTGGCCGGCCACTTCGCGGTGTTCTGCGTGGCGAGGTGGCCGAGGTGCCGACGAGCCGTTGTGCCCCACGCGGGCGACTGGGCCAGCCGCTGTTTGATCGTCAGCGGACCCATGTCGGAAGCCGCGATGTGATGATCGGCCGAATGGATCGCCTGTCGTCCGTCATGGAAGCCGTTTCGGCTGAGCTGTCCATCACTCAGCCACGAGAGATCGCGCTGTACGCACGTGCCTTCAGCTCGCTGGCCGGCCAGGCCGCCTACGACACTCGCGCATGCGTGCTGATCGTCGAAGAACTGGACCGGCTGAGGGCCGGCTGATCGGTCACCATGCCGGTGCGGGAACGGATGTCGAGAACGTGTGGGTGGCTCCGTCCCCGGTGTGACGGCGGCCAGAATGGGCCGTACCCGCATCGAGGAGACCACCATGGCGAAGTACCTGCTGCTCAAGCACTACCGTGGCGCCCCGGCACCGGTGAACGACGTGCCGATGGACAAGTGGGCTCCGGAGGAGGTCACCGCGCACATCGCGTACATGAACGATTTCGCGGCCCGGCTGGAGGGCACCGGCGAGTACGTCGACAGTCAGGCGCTCGCCCCGGAGGGCACGTTCGTGCGGTACGACGGGCCGGGACGCCCGCCGGTCACCGACGGCCCGTTCCCGGAGACCAAGGACCTGATCGCCGGCTGGATGATCATCGATGTGGAGTCGTACGAACGGGCCCTCGCACTGGCCGGTGAGCTGTCCGCCGCACCGGGCGCCGGTGGTCGGCCGATCCACGAGTGGCTGGAGCTGCGCCCCTTCTACGGGGTGACGTCGCCGGCCACCGCGGAATGAACGTGCGGGAGCTGACTCCCGCGGTGATCGCTGTCCTCGTCCGCCGCGGAGCCGACTTCGCGGCGGCCGAGGACGCCGTCCAGGATGCCCTTCTCGAGGCGGTCCGCACCTGGCCGGACGGCCCGCCGCGGGATCCGAAGGGCTGGCTGGTCGCGGTGGCCTGGCGGCGGTTCCTGGACGCGGTCCGGGCGGACACGTCCCGGCGGCGGCGTGAGGATCTGGTGGAGGCCGAGCCGCCGCCCGTCCCGGGGAGCGCGGTCGACGACACGCTCCAGTTGTACTTCCTGTGCGCCCATCCGTCGTTGAGCCCGGCGTCGGCGGTGGCGCTCACGCTGCGGGCGGTCGGCGGGCTGACCACCCGGCAGATCGCCCGGGCGTACCTGGTGCCGGAGGCGACGATGGCGCAGCGGATCAGCCGGGCCAAGCGGACCGTCGCGGACGCCCGCTTCGACCGGCCGGGGGACCTCGGCACCGTGCTGCGGGTGCTGTACCTGGTCTTCAACGAGGGCTATTCCGGGGATGTGGACCTGTCCGCGGAGGCGATCCGGTTGACCCGGGAACTGGCCGCGCGCACCGATGACGAGGAGGTCGCCGGGCTGCTGGCGCTGATGCTGCTGCACCACGCCCGGCGGGCGGCGCGCACCGGGCCGGGCAGTGAGCTGATCCCGCTCGCCGAGCAGGACCGCGGCCGGTGGGACACCCGGATGATCGCGGAGGGTGTCGGCCTGCTGCAGGCCGCCCTGGCCCGGGACCGGCAGGGCGAGTTCCAGGTGCAGGCGGCCATCGCCGCCCTGCACGCGGACGCGCCGACCGTCGAGGAGACCGACTGGGTGCAGATCGTCGAGTGGTACGACGAATTGGACAGCCCGGTGGCCCGCCTGAACCGGGCGGTGGCGGTCGGCGAGGCGGACGGTCCGCGGGCGGGTCTCGCGGCGCTCGCCGACCTGGACCCGGCCCTCCCCCGCTACCCCGCGGTCGCGGCGTACCTGCATGAACGCGACGGTGACCTGGCCCGAGCGGCCCGGTTGTACGCGGAGGCGGCCCGGACCGCCCCCACCATCCCGGAACGGAACCATCTCCTCCGGCAGGCTGCGAGGCTGAACGCCGGTGACCACCCGGCCTCGGGCTGAGGGCGGTCCGGCCGACGTCACCGTGACGGTCGCCGTCCGGGTGAACTCCCGGCGCACCCTCTGAATCGGGGGCACGCCGGGAGCGGGGATCAGAAGCTGATCCGGATGTCGTCGACGAAACCGCGGTAGCCGCCGGTGTTGGCCGGCTGGTCGTACCCGAAGTCGATCTCGACGATCTCCTTGCCGTTGGCCAGCGAACCCAGGTCGACGGTGACGTCGTTCCACTTGTCCAGCGTCAGCGCGGTGCACTGCTCGGCCGGGTGGGGTCGCTTGCCGTTGCTCGCCGGGGCGGTCGAGCTCCGCAGGTTGGACAGGGTGTCCGTGGTGCGGTCGTGGAAGATCAGGTCGATCGCCACGCACTTGCTGTTGTTGCCGTCGGCCAGGTTGTAGCTGTTCGTCTTGCTCTGCGGGTAGACCCGGTAGTGCAGCTTCGTCGTCGGGCCGCCGAAGGTCTGGGCGAGGCCGAAACTCTTCAGGTACGCGTACGACGAGGTCGCGCTGTTGTCCTTGCCGGAGTAGAGCAGGATGTTGCCGGCGCCGGTACCGAGGTGGTCGGTGCCGACGAACAGTTCCGGGACGGTCACGGTGCTGGCGACGCCACCGATGTTGGCCGCACCGCCGCGCGGTGAGACGCCGCCGGCCAGGGTGTTCGTCCAGGTCGGCTGGGTCTCCCCGGTGCCGAGGCCGGTGCTGAACTTGTCCGTCGCCACCACGTCGGTGATCTTGTAGTCGTCGATGAAGCCGCGGAACCCGCCGGTGTTGGCGGCCTGCTGGTACCCGACCATGACGGTCCGCAGCACCTTGCCGGCGAACCTGCCGCCGACCTCGACCCGGACCTCGTTCCAGGTGTCCAGGGTCATCGTGCCGCACTGGTTGGCGGGGTGGATGCCGTGACCGTCCTGGTCGGTGAGCCCCGAGTCGCGCAGGGTGCTGCCGTCCGTGAAGATCAGGTCCATCGCGACGCACATGCTGTTGTCGCCCTCGGCCAGGTCGAAGCTGTTCGCCTTGCTCTGCGGGTAGACCCAGTAGGACAGCACGCTGCCCGCGCGCAGCATCACGTTGCCGTAGGTGAAGGCCCGCAGGAACGCGTACGACGACGTGGTGCTGGTGTCCTTGCCGGAGTAGAGCAGCATCTGCGTGCCGCCGTGCGAGCGGGAGTCGGTGCCCAGGAACAGTTCCGGCACCGCGGCCGTGGTGGTGATGCCGGTGACGTTGGCGACGCCGCCGTGGCCGCCGCCGAGGCCGGCACCGGTGGAGTTGCGGTAGTGCGGCTGGTGGTCGCCCGCCTCGAAGGTGCTGCCCAGCGACGGCACGTTGCCGTTGACCCAGGTGTAGAGGTCGTCGACCCGGGTGCCGGTCGCCTCCGGCGTGCCGGTGGCCGCCTCGGCGAGGCAGCCGGCCTGGTTCGAGGCGTGGTGCAGCCCGACCAGTTCGACGGTGCTCGTGCCCTGCCGCAGGACCGGGCCGCCGGCGTCGCCCTTGCAGACGCCCACGCCGCCGGTGGTGGTGACCGTGCCGGCCGCGACGGTGCCGACGGTGGCGGCACCGGACTTGAGCACGTCCGGCACCCATTGGTCGGCGGTCCGGCCGTACCCGGCAAGCACCAGCCGCTCACCGGCGACCGGTGCGGTCCGGGACACCGTCACCGGCGCGATCGACGTCCGGGCGGCCAGTTCGACCAGGGCCAGCGGCCGGGTCGGGTGCGGGATGATCCGGGCCGCCTGGGTGACGAAACCGGTGGTGGTGGCGGTCAGGTCGGCGCGGCCGACGGTGATCGTGGTCGGCAGTTTCGGCGCCCCGGCCGAGACCACCCCGTCGGCGCCCGCGACGCAGGCCGCGTCGGTGAGGACGGCCTGCGGGTGCACCAGCACCGCGGTGCAGCCCCGGTCGGTGCCGGTGGTCCGCAGCTGTGCGGTGAAGGAGTACTGCCCGGCGGTGAGCGTCTCGCCGCCGGTGATCGCCGAGGCCGGTACCGCGGCGGCGGCGATCATGCCCACCGTCACCGCCGTCACGAAGGCCAGGCGCCGGTGGACGCGTTGAATCCCCGTCATTCTCTGATTCGCTCCTGTTGGTCGCCAGGAGAGCGGACGGCATGCGTCGGAGCATGCCCGGCTCCCCCGTCGTTCAGCCGATGCGCGCCCGTGGAACGGGCGCGCGCAGTAAGGCTGATCGATGGGAGAATCGATGTCAATCTCTGCGTACGGCGCGCAGTGCGATGTCGACGGACGCCTGCAGGTCGGAGCGGGTGGCGCCGGCCGCGGCGTGCACCGCGTGCCCCTCACTGAGGGCCATCACGAAGCGGGCCACCGCCCGCGGGTCGGCGCCGTCCGGCAGGTCGCCCTCCCGGGACGCGCGGATCAGCCGTTCGGAGAGGGCGGCCTCGGTCTCCGCGCGCCCGGCGGCCAGGATCCCGGCGATGCCGGCGTTCTCCGGGGCGCAGGCCAGACCGCCCTGGATGGACAGGCAGCCGGCCGGATGGTCGTCGGCGGTCAGGCCGTCGGCACTGGCGCGCAGGAACGCCTCCACCGCGGTGTACGCCCGCGGCCGGTCCAGTGCCGCGCGGGCGGCGGCGACCCGGGCCGCGTGGTAGCGGGCGAACACCCGGCGGAACAGCTGCTCCTTGTTGCCGAACGTGGCGTAGAGGCTGGGCCGGTTGATGCCCATCGCCCCGGTCAGCACGCTCAGGGAGGCCCCGTCGTAGCCGTGCCGCCAGAAGACCTCGGTGGCCCGGTCGAGGACGGCCTCCTCGTCGAAGGCCCGGGGCCGGCCGCCGGCGGCGGGTGTCGCTGCGTTCATGGGACGACTCTACCGCTCGGTACAGATCCGGGTGCGCCGATGCGGCATGTTAGGTTCGCCTAACCTAACTTCTAGGTCCACTGTCGATACGGAGACGAAGGAATGTCGATGCCCTCCATCCGCCGCATGGCGCCCCTGGCGATCTGCCCGCTGCTGATCCTCGGCGCCCCCGTGCCGGCCTCGGCCGCGGCACCCGGCGAGCGCCCCGGCACGGTCGTCACGACCACACCGCTGCCCGGCAAGGAGGCGCCCGGAAGCACCGCGACGTCGATCACGTACTGGACCGAGAACTCCCTCGACCAGCCCCGGCAGTCGCTCGCCACCATCTACGTGCCGACCGGCACCCCACCGGCCGGCGGCTGGCCGATCCTGGCCAACGCGCACGTGACCGCCGGGCTCGGCGACGACTGTGCCTACACCGACGACTACGGCACCGCCGCCGCGGACGTCAACGTCGTCACACCGTGGATCACGGCCGGATTCGCCTTCGTCGCCACCGAGTACATCGGCATCGGCACCGACGGCTCACACGCGTACCTGGACGCCGGCGCCGAGGCCAACGCGGTGATCGACTCGGTGCGGGCGGCCCGGAGCGTCGACCCCACACTGTCGCGGGACTACGTCGTGAACGGCATCTCCCAGGGCGGCCACGCCACCCTGGCCACCGCGGCGAAGGCCGCCGAACGCGCACCCGAACTCCGGCTCGCCGCCGCGATGGCCGACGCGCCGGCCACCAAGATCGAGGGGTACATCCCGGTCGCCGGACCGTACATCCCGCCGCTGCCCGCCCCGGACTACACGACCTACGTCGCGTACATCCTCGCCGGACTGGAGACCGCCCGCCCGGACTTCGACCTCGACGCCTACCTGACGCCGGCCGGCCGCGCCGTCGTCGACGACGCACACCGGCTCTGCTACTTCGACATGAACACCCGCACCCAGGGCACGTCGATCGGCCAGATGCTGTCGAAGCCGCTCAGCACCGGCGACTTCCCGGCGGTGCTGCGCGACGTCACCACCCTGCCGGTCAGCGGCTTCGACGCGCCGGTGCTGGTCAACCAGGGCCGGTTCGACGTGGTGGCGTTCCCGTTCCTCACCGACCTGCAGGTCACCGAGATGAAGCTGCACGGCGCGGACGTCACCTACCGTCACTACGCCACCGGCCACAACGTGTGGGCCCAGGCGCTGCCGCACAACATCGCGTTCGCCCGCGCGCACCTCGCCGCCTGACGGTCACCCTCACCGCCGGTCATTCCCGTTCGGGGGTACGCCCGGAGCACGGTCCCGTGACCCGCGGCGGCTCGGCACCGTCCCGTGATCCACGCCGGCTCGGCACGGTCCCGTGACCCGCGGCGACGGCACGTTCCCGTGATCCACGGCGGGTCCCCATCAGTCCCGTGGATCACGGGACTGATGGGCGCGACCACTCACGCAGGTCGCCCCGGAGGGCTTCGCGGTCCGGACGCGTAGCGGCCGGCGAAGCTCTCCGGGGCCCTCGGCGGGAGCGACGGTCCGCACCACCCACCCCGCTACGACATCGGTCTTCGCTGTTGATCCTTGGTGTGCGGTCTGTCAGGAAGCCGGTGTGGACGGGTCGCCGGGCGGGGCCGGTGTCTCCGCGGGAGGCTGCCGGTCGCCGGAATCCGGATGGACCGGCTGCTGATGGACCGGCTGCTGATGGACCGGCGGCTGATGGACCGGCTGCTGGTGGACCGGCGGCTGGGGCCACATCGGCGCGAACGGCTGCGCCGGCGGATATCCCCATGCCCGCGCCGGCGGCTGGAAATGCCGTCGTGCGGACGTGGTGAACAGCAGCACGACGGTCGTGACCGCGGCCAGGAATGCGACCCCGCCGGCGAGCGTGGAGGCGAGCTCGACCGCGACCGACAGGCCCTCGGTGTCGAGTTCCTCCAGACGCTCGTAGAACAGTTCGCCCGCCCACTCCTCGAAGTCCCCCGACCCGAAGTCCTGCTCGCCGAAGTCGTCCACCCCTTCGGGCTCTCCGGCGAGCAGGCCGAACAGCAGCAGCACGGCCAGGCTGCCGAGGAGGCAGGCGAGGACGTTCAGCGCGAGCGGCACGATCAGCCCGATCAGGCTGAGGACGCGGGCGACGGAACTGCCCCGGTACAGCCCGATCGCGGTGACGCCGAGCCAGGTCGCCAGCATCAGCGCCAGCACCACCGTGAACGTCGCGCCGAACGTGTTGCTGCTGCGCTCCGACTGGACGTCGGCGGCCGCGGCGGCGGTCTCGCGCGCGGCGACGTCGATCAGGCCGTCGTAGTGGACCGCGCCGACGACCGTCACCGCCGCGAACAGCACGAGCGCCCCGGCCACCGCGAGTTGCAGGCCGAAGGCCACGGTCACCGTCGCGGGGCGCGACGGAAGGGACGGAAAGGACGGAAAGGGTGGTGTCACCGGATACACCACGGCAGGCTACGGGCCGGGCATTCACCGCGGTACATCCGGTCGGCTATTCAAGATCAATACCTTTCGCCGGTACGAGTCAGCGGGCCACCGCCCGGAACCACTCCTCGCGATCGCCGGGATCCGGGCCGCGCCGCGGCAGCCGGGGCGGCCGGTCACCGGGCACCGGCGCGTAGTGGTCGAAGTGGGCGGTCAGGACCGCCTCGCCGCCGGTCAGATCGGGCAGTGCGGCGACCACGCCCGGGATCCGCGCCGACGGCAGGGTCCCGGTCAGTTCCAGGTAACCGCCGGCCCGCTCCCCACCCGTGACGACGCCGTCGTGGATGACCGCGCCGTGCCGGCCGAGCAGCGCGCTCACCGTGTCGGCCAGATGCCGGGGCAGGTTGACGTCGAAACGTTCGACCGGTTCGCACACCCGGGTACCGGCGCGGGACAGGGCCGCGGTCACCACCACCTGAGCCAGGTTGCGGAAGTCCGCGGCCACACTGGAGATCGACTTGTCGAACTTCTGGTGCGGGCGGCTCTGCCGCGGCCAGTACTGCGAGGACGTCATGGTGACGGTGCAGTCGGTGACCGGCCAGCCGTGCGGGCCCTGCCGCAGGGCGGCCCGGACGCCCTGTTCGGTGGCGGCGACGAACGCCGGGGGCAGCCGTCCCGGTTCGATCCCGGGATGGAACGTGACGTCGTGGCCCGCCTCGACGCGCAGACCGATCCCGGCCAGGTACGGGTTGCCGTGCTCCTTGACCCGGTCCACCGCCTCGGCCGTACCGGTCACCCGCTCGATGCAGGCGGTCAGGGTGCCGGAGAAACGGACCCGGACGCCGTACCGGTCCTCGAGCAGCGCCGCGATGACCTCCTTCTGCACCTCGCCGTGCAGGCGGATGACCGCCTGCGACTGCTGCTCGTCGAGGCGCAGGTCGACGAGCGGGTCCTCGTCGGCGAGTTCGGCGAGACCGGCGAACAGGGCGAGCCGCTGGGCCGGGTCGACGGGTTCGACGAGGGCCTGCCGGGTCGGCGGCGGAAACCGGTAGAGATGCCGCCGCGGCGGCTCCCCGACGTGCTGGCCGATCCGGGCGGACAGCCCGCGGACGGCGGCGATCTGGCCGGCCACGGCGGACGGGCGGACCAGCACGCCACCGGGTTCACTGACGGCGATCTGGGTGACGGTCTGCGGTGCGGCGCCGGACAGGCGTACCCGGTCGCGAACGCTCAGACGCCCGGACCACAGGCGCATCCAGACCCGCCGCCCGTGGTCGTCACGGTCGACCGCGAACACGGTGCCGGCCGCCGGCCCGTCGCTCCCGGCGCCGTGCGGGACCGGCCCATCGCTGTGCGGGCGCGGCCCATCGCTGTCGTGCGGGACCGGCCCATCGCCGTACGGGCGCAACGCGGCGCTGTGCGGGTGCGGCTCGGCGCTGTGCGGGACCGGCCCATCGCTGTGCGGGCGCGGCTCGGCGCTGTGCGGGAGAAGGCTGGACAGGGTTCGCCGCAGTTCCGGAACTCCGGCGCCGGTGATCGCCGACCCGTACACGACCGGGGTGAGACGACCGTGCCGCACACCGCGACGGAGCGCACGCCGCACGTCCCGGGCGCGGACCCGCTCCCCGGTCAGCCACCGGTCGGCGATGGTGTCGTCCGCCTCCGCCACCGCGGCCACGACGGCTTCGGTGCCGAATCCGGCGGTGCGTACCCGGGCCGCCCGCTCGCCCTGGCCGGTGACGGTGGTCAGCGGCACCGGACAGGCCGCGAGCCGCTGCCGCAACTGGGTGACCACCCGGTCGGCGCCGGCGCCACGACGGTCCACCTTGTTGACGAAGACCATGGTGGGTACGCCGATGCGCCGCAACGCCCGCCAGATGGCGACGGTCTGCGGCTGCACCCCCTCGACGGCGGAGACCACCAGCACGGCGGCGTCCAGCACCGCCAGGGAACGCTCGACCTCCGCGATGAAGTCGGGGTGGCCGGGCGTGTCCAGCAGGTTGACCGTCAGCTCCCCGAGACTGATCGAGGTGACGGCCGCGCGGATGGTGATGCCACGGCGGCGTTCCAACTCCATCGAGTCGGTGCGGGTGGTGCCCTCGTCGACGCTCCCGGGCCGGGCGACGGCTCCGGCCTCGTAGAGGAGGCGTTCGGTCAGGCTGGTCTTGCCGGCGTCAACATGGGCGACGATTCCGAGGTTCAACAGGGCCAAGGCGGGGCTCCACGATAGGACGGTCAGGGGTCCGAAGCGTGGTAGCCGTTCGCATGGTCACTCCTCGTCGTGGACTGCCGGTCACGCCCAACCTGTCACGGCCCCCACCCCCGCGCCACCGGTTTTCACCCGCCGGGTCGGGCCGGCCTTTCCGAGGCGGCCGTCCACCGGCATGTCACCGACTGAACAGTCGGCCGAGGTCACGAGCGGTTCAGGCGTACTCCGGGCGGGCGATGATTCGTCCGGGAACGCGCATTCTGTGCTAGCGTCGACTCGTTGCAGTTTTGATTTCCGTAGACGTTTTCGGCGCCTGCTGGGTTTCAGATAACCCGGCCAGGCGCTTTTTTCGTTTTTCGTGTCGTTCCCGACGCGGGCGATCAACGCGGCGGCGCACGGGGCCGCGCAGTGCAGCCCCAACAGCCTGCTAAGGAGCAGACATGGTTACTGGAACCGTCAAATGGTTCAACGGCGACAAGGGCTTCGGCTTCATCGCCCAGGACGGCGGCGGCGCCGACGTCTTCGCCCACTTCTCGGCGATCGCGACGACCGGATTCCGCAGCCTCGAGGAGAACCAGCGGGTGGAATTCGACGTGACCCAGGGCCAGAAGGGCCCGCAGGCGGAGAACATCCGCCCGCTCTGATCGACGTTCTCTCCGGCGGCGGCCACTGTTTCGGTGGGCCGCCGCTCGGCGTTTCCTATCATCAGGCGACCTGACGCCTGTGACACAGCATGGGCCCTGGACAGTCGAGAGTGAGTTCATGGAGCACCATCGTTCCCCCGGCACGACCGCCGGCCCCCGCCGGATCCCCCTGACCTATCGCGTGGTGATGGCGGCGGCCGGGCCGATCATCCGCTGGTGGGGCCGCCTCGAAGTGGTCGGCCTGCAGCACCTTCCGGAGCAGGGCGCGACGATCGTGCCCGCCAATCACGACAGCGCCTGGGACCCGATGGTGATCGCGTACGCCGCCCGTCGCCGCCGGCAGATCCAGGCCCTCGCCAAGGATTCACTCTGGAAGAACCCGCTGGTCGCGCGGATTCTCGACGGGATGGGCCAGATCCCGGTCCGGCGTGGACAGGCCGACACGGACGCCCTGGACGCCGCGCTGCGGTGCCTCTCCACCGGCGGCTGTCTCGGGATCTTCCCGGAGGGCAGCCGGTCGCAGGGCCGCCAGTTGCGGGCCCGCAGCGGCGTCGGGCGTCTCGCCCAGGCCGTGCCGCAGGCCCGGATCGTCTGCGCGGCGGTCTCCGGGACAGTGGACATCGCCCGTTTCCCGCGGCGCCCGCGCCTGACGGTGACGTTCTTCGAGCCCACGCCCGCGCCGCCGTCGGAGTCCGCCACGGCCCTGTCCTCGCGGCTCACCGCCGAACTCCGCGCCGTCGCCCCGGTGGCGTCCGGGGAACGCGACGTCAAGCCCTAGACACGTTTCGTCGTCAGGGTCCGCGTGATGACTTCAGCCGCCCACCACGCCCGTAATCACCACACCCCCACCGGTGTGGTGACTTCGGGCGCCCAGCACGCCCGTAATCAACACACCACCACCGGCGTGGTGACTTCGGGCGCCCAGCACGCCCGTAATCAACACACCACCACCGGTGTGATGACTTCAGGCGCCCACCACACCCGTAATCAACACACCACCACGGGCGTGATGACTTCAGGCGCCCACCACACCCGTAATCACCACACCACCACGGGCGTGATGACTTCAGGCGCCCACCACGCCCGTAATCAACACACCCCACCACCACCGTGGTGACGGGCGGTACGGCGCGACGGTCCGGTTGCGGTCGGCCTGGGTGGTCCGGCGCGATTCACTGATCGTCAAGTGCGGGGCGCTACCGTCCGGACCGAGACCGACACCCGGAGGACGCCGTGCCGCACCGTTACCTGACCGCTCTCGACACGCCGTCCGTCATGGCCGCCCAGCGCGAGTACGGCAGCCACACCGCGATGCGCCGCCTGATCGCCGGGTGGGACACCGGCAGCGTGCTCGGCGAGGAGGAGATCGCGTTCATCGGGGAGCGGGACAGCTTCTACCTGGGCACCACCGGTGAGAGCGGCTGGCCCTACGTGCAGCACCGCGGCGGGCCGCCCGGATTCCTGAAGGTCCTCGACGATGAGGACGGCCACAGCGTGCTCGGCTGGGCGGACTACCGGGGCAACCGGCAGTACGTGTCGGCCGGCAACCTCCGGGCGTCGTCGCGGGTGTCGCTCTTCCTGATGGACTACGCCGGCCGGCAACGCCTCAAGATCCTCGGCGAGGCGCAGGTGGCCGACGCCCGGCACGAGACAGCAGCACAGACGGCCGACACCCGTCGGGACGGGACGGCGGCGCTGCTCGCCCGGGTCGCCACCCCGGACTATGCGGCGCACGTGGAACGGGTGATCACCGTTCGGGTGCACGCCTTCGACTGGAACTGTCCGCAGCACATCACGCCCCGCTGGACCCGAGCCGAACTCGCCCCCGCGCTCGACGGCCTGCACCGCGAACTGGACGAACTGCGCGACCGTAACCGCCGCCTGGCGAAGGAGATCGCCGCCCTACGCCGGCCCTCCTGACCCTGTTCGCGGACGATCAGCGGCGCGGGCCGGGCGACGACCTCCGGCGGCGGCTTCGGGACACCGCTTTTCGCGTACGCCGAAAGCGGTGTCCCGACCTCACCCACCGGTGACGTCGCGCCGGACCGACCAGGCGGCGAGCGCCAGCGAGCCCGCCGTCCAGCCCAGCAGGGCCAGCTGGAACCGGGGCTGGCCGATCGAGGCGAACAGGAAACTGGTGAACGGCAGCGGCTCCTCCAGCCGGCCGATCATGCCCTCGGCGATCACCAGCCAGCCCAGGTAGCCGCCGAGCAGCCACATCGGGCGGCGCACGATGGTCGCGTTGGCGACGCCGAAGACGGCGATCAGGGGGATCGCGGCCAGCGTGGTGAGGTACTGCCCGGGGTGCCCGCCGACGATCGGGAATCCGCTGACCACACCGAGCGCCAGACCGAAGAGGATCGCGACGAGGCACTGCACGGCGAGGACCACCAGGCGCTGCGGCCGGCCGAGGAAGGTGAGGATGATCGTGTGGTGCTGGTAGTGCTGGGAGGTGAGCACGATGGCGATGCCGAAGGCGCCCAGGCCGGCGAAGAGGGTCCAGAAGTCCTCGCTGAGCCATCCGGTGAACGCCGCCAGCCCGGCGAACAGCGCCAGGATGATCCACGACGAGCGGATCGACAGGCTGCGGTGCAGTTCACTGCGCAGGACCGCGATCATGATGCCTCCGCGAGGTTCAGGAAGATGTCCTCGAGGTGCTGGGTCTGCGCGACGAGTTCGTAGACGGGCACCTGCGCCTGCAGGGCGATGTCGCCGGCCTGTTCCGGGGTGAGGCCGGTGACCAGCAGCGTGCGGCCGTCGGTGGTGACCGTCGCGCCGTGTTCGGTGAAGGCCTTCGCGAGCATCTCGTCGTCGCCGCCGCGGACCCGCAGGTGGTTCCCGGCGAACAGGTCGGCCAGCGGCGACGCCGTCCGGAGCCGGCCGTCCGCGATGATCACCACGTCGTCGACCATCAGCTCCAGTTCGCCGAGCAGATGACTGGAGATCAGCACCGTGCCGCCGGCCGCGGCGTGCTCGCGCAGCAGGCCGCGCAGCCACGCCATGCCGGCCGGGTCGAGGCCGTTGGCCGGCTCGTCGAGGACCAGCACGTTCGGCTCGCCGAGCAGCGCGGTCGCCACCGCCAGGCGCTGGCGCATGCCGAGCGAGTACTCGCCGGTGAGCTGGCGCCCGGCGTCGCCCAGCCCGACGAACTCCAGCAGTTCGTCGACCCGGTTGCGGGGCGTACCGCCGAGCAGCGACTGGGTGATCAGGTGGGCGCGGCCGGTCGCGTCGGCCTCGGTCTGCTCGATGTCGGCGATCGTAGGCTCCGGCATCCGCAGCTGGGGCCGCCGCGCGGGGAGACGTCGAGGTTGCCGTCGGCGTCGGTGCCGGCGACCAGGACCAGCGAAAGACGGCCGGCGCTCCATGACTTCAACGCTTGACTGAACCGCACGTCACTAACGCTTGCATGTTTAAGTAAACTGGTCCTACATTGGGGGTCATCGAGCGCCGCTGAGAACCGAGGTCCGATCATGCTCATGTCCGACACTCCGGCCGGCGCCTACGACGACCTGCTGGCCCGGGTGCTGCCCGCGGCCCGCGAGCAGCGCGTCTGGGAGCAGGCCGACGGGACCATGCCCACCCTGTTCGTCAGCCACGGCGCGCCGCCGACGCTCGACGACCCGCAGTGGCTGGACGACCTGTTCGCCTGGGGGCAGTCGATGCCCAAGCCGCGGGCCATCGTCGTGGTCTCGGCCCACTGGGAGAACGCCCCGGCCGCGCTGTCCGCGTCCGCCGCCGGCACCCCGCTCTTCTACGACTTCGGGGGCTTCCACCCCCGTTACTACACTTTGCCGTACGCGACGCCGGACGCCACCGACCTCGCCCACCGCGTCGCCGGCGTCCTGGGCACCGGCGGTCCCGTGCACCAGTTCGTGAACCGCGGGCTCGACCACGGCGCGTTCATCCCGCTGATGGCGATGTATCCCGCCGCGGACGTGCCCGTCGTGCAGGTGTCGATGCCCAGCCTGGAACCGCAGGCGCTGTTCGCCCTCGGCCGTCGCCTGCGGGCCCTGCGCGAGGAGGGTGTCCTGGTGATCGGCTCGGGTTTCATGACGCACAGCTTCGCCGTCATGCGCAACCCGCGGCTGGCCGGGCACACCGCCGCGTTCGACGAGTGGGCCGCCGACGCGGTCACCCGCGGCGACGTCGACGCGCTCACCGACTACCGGGCCAAGGCGCCGGGCGCGGACGTCGCCCATCCGACCGCCGACCACTACGTGCCGTTGCTGCTCGCGGTCGGTGCCGCCGACGACCCGACGACGGCCACGTCCGCCATCGAGCGCATCACGTTCGGCAACTCGATCCGCTCGTTCCGCATCGACTGAGCCGGTCGCCTTCCGGACGGCGTCGGCGGCGGCACCGCCTGAACCGGTGCCGCCGTCTGCCCGCCGTACCGTGAAAAAGGGGTCAGACCGGGGTGGGCAGGATCCGGCCCAGCTCCTGGGTGCAGCGGGTGAGCGCGACGTAGAGGCCGTTCCAGCCTCGCGGTTCGGCGGCGATGCCGTCCGGGTCGACGACCAGCGCCGCGTCCCACTCCAGGCCCTTGGCCTGCGTGGCGGTCAGCACCGGCAGGCCGGGGAGCAGGTCGCGCAGCGCCGCGGTACGCGTGACCGGCGCGACCACCCCGACCGATCCGCCCTCCCACCGTTGCCGCAGCTCCGCGACGGCGGCTTCGACAGCGGCGGGCAGGGCGGTCTCGGCGACGGCCAGCTCCCACGGGTCGATGCCGGAGGACCGGACCGCCCGCGGCGGGGCGTTGCGGCTCCCGGCCTTCGCGAGCACCGGGCCGGTCAGTTCCATCACCTCACGCGGCGTGCGGTAGCAGATGGTGAGTTCGGCGGCGGTCCACCGCTCCCCCATCGTCGCCGCGACCGCCTCCGCCCAGCTGGTGTGCCGGTGCGACGCCTCGGTCTGGTCGATGTCACCGACCGCGGTGATCGACCGGCTGGGGCAGCGGCGCAGCACCATGTGCCACTGCATGTCCGACAGTTCCTGCGCCTCGTCGACGACGACGTGGCCGTACACCCAGGCGCGCTGCCGCCGGGCACGGTCGGCCGTGAACTCGCCCTGCTGTTCGGGTGCGGCGACGTCGCCGAGCAGGTCCGCGACCGCGTCGAGCAGCGGGATGTCGCTGGACGCCCAGGGGTCCGGTTCGGCGGCCACCAGTGCGGCCTCGGCCTCGGACAGGTCCGGGGTGAGGCGCAGCATCAGCGGTGCGTCGCCGAGCAGGCGCCGCAGGGCCGTCGCGGGGTCCCGGGACGGCCACCAGGTTTCGAGGAACGCGGCGACGGCGGCGCTGTCGGCGATCCGCTCGCGCAGCTCGTCGATCTCGTCGTCGGACATCTGCCCGTCGACGTCGCTGCCGGCGTGCCGGTCCGGGTCGACGCGCGTCTTCGCCCGGCGGTCGAACTGTGCCAGTAGCTCCTCGAGGCCCTCCTCCATCTCGTCGAGCAGGTCGGCACGCCGTTGCGCGACGGCGTCGGCCAGGAGCTGATGCACCTGCTCGGCGAAGGCGGCGCGGGCCCGATGGTACGGGCGACCGGACGTCGCCGAGGTGAGGGCGGCGGCCACGGCCGGCTCCCCGATCACGTACGCCTCGCCCTCCCAGCGCAGGGTCAGGTCCCGGGGCCGTGGGTGCAGCGCCCGGACGTACCGCTGCAGCATCGGCTGCCACAGCGCGCGGCCCTTGATCTCGGACACCTCGCGGGGTTCGTCGCGTTCCACCGTGACGCCGGGAAACAGGGTGTCGCAGGTCGCGGAGACCGCGGCGGTCTCCCCCAGGGCCGGCAGCACCTGCGCGATGTAGTCGAGGAACCGCGGCGACGGTCCGAGCAGCAGCACCGCCTGCTCGGCCATCCGCCGATGGGTGAACAGCAGGTATGCGACCCGGTGCAGGGCGACCACCGTCTTGCCCGTTCCCGGACCGCCCTGCACGATCAGCGGTCCGGACGCGCCGGCCCGGATGATGTCGTCCTGCTCGCGCTGCAGGGTGGAGATCGACGTCGACATCTTCCCGGTACGCCGTTGGTCCAGTGCCGCGAGCAGGGCGGCTTCCCCGACCAGTTCGGTGGTGGACGCGCCGTCCAGGGGTTCGTCGTCCACACCGGTCACCACCGAGCCGGTGGTGCGGATGTGCCGGCGCCGGGCCTGCCCCTGGGCGTCGACCGGCGTCGCGGTGTAGAACGGCCGGGCCGCCTCGGCCCGCCAGTCCAGCACCAGCGGGTCCGCCTGCTCGTCGTCGTCGCGCAGCCCTATCCGGCCGATGTGACGGACCGTGCCGTCGAGGCCGTCGATGCGCCCGAAGACGAGGCCGTCGCGGGCCCGTGTGATCTCCTCGTGCTGCCGTGCGAGTGTCCGCAGCCGTGCCCGGGCCACGTCGTCCGTGGCGGGCGCCGCGAGTGCGGCGGTCAGATCCGCGGCGACCCGGTCCCGCCGGGCGAGCGCCGCGTCGAGAAACGCCTGTTCCTCGGCGATCGCGTTTTCCTCAGCATCACGACTCATTATTCAGAGCACCTCCGCCGCGCAATGCTAGGAAATCAAACGGCGGATTCCCAACGGGAGAGGGTGTTGTCTCACCTGCTTGCCTTCAGCGCTCCGATGCTGATCTCGCGCCCTGTATTTCATTCTTGACAATCGGCGCCACGCCTGTTCTCGGCGCTGTTATCCACTCGGCGGGATGACGCGGGCGGCGCCATTCTGCGCCCAGGAACAGTGGCCGAGGGCCGACGGGCGGAAACGATCGCCGCCGAGGAACCCGGGCGGCGATCTCCCGCGTGAACCCGGGCCGCGGTCTCCCGCGTGAACCCGGCGGCGAACGTCTCCTCGCCGCCGGGACGGCACCTGACCGCTCGAGCTTCCCGCCCCCGCGTTCAGCCGGCGGCGTCGCCGGTTTCCGTGGTGGTGGGGCCCTCACGCCGGAACACGGCGCCCCTGCTCACGCCACGGACCGTTGCCGCGCCTGGGCAAGTGGTGCCAGCTGGACCGTCCAGGTTCGGGCCGGTCCCACGCTCGCCATCGCCTGACAGAGCAGGTCGCAGCCCAGTTGCGGGCTGCCCTCGGCGAAGCCCCGGTTGATGAGACCGATCGCCCTCGGGTGGTCGCCCGCTGCGAGCGCGTCCCGCAGTCCGGCGGTCAGGACACCCGCCAGGGCGGCATGGAAACTGGCGGTCTCCTTCTCCCGGAGGGTCTTGGCGGGCAGGATCGGCGTTGCCGGGGGGAGCGTCGACGCATTCGACATCAGGGTCACATGATTCTCCGGGATTTCGGTGTAACGGCGGTCCGGCGGTCACATCGCCGCCTGCCGCGCTTTGTCGGCGCCTGAGCGGATGCTTCCGTGGAGTCTGTCCCCGACGAGAGCGCTGCCGGATTCCGGCCATCGGAACTGACGATCGTCTTTGGGGTTTCACTGCTGAACTGATCGACTACCAGCCTACCCGCGCGCTGCGCCCGAGCCGTGCCGCCGCCGGTCATCGGACCGGGTCGCCGGGCCCCGCGGCGGACGGATCCCGCCGATGTGCCGCCCGGAAAATGCGCGCCGCACGGTGAACGGTGACCGCCGGTTGACGGTGATCGACAAATTCTGTGCTACGGTTGCCGTGTTGCAGTTTTGATTTCCGTAGACGTTTATCGGCGCCTGTTGGGTTTCAGAGGACCCGCCAGGCGCTTTTTCGTTTTTCGTGTCGTTCCGACGCGGGTGATCAACGCAGCGGCGTGGGGGCAGCACAGTGCGGCCCCCGACAGCTCGCGAAGGAGCATGAACGTGGTTACTGGTGTCGTGAAGTGGTTCAACGCTGACAAGGGCTTCGGCTTCATCGCCCAGGACGGTGGCGGCGCCGACGTCTTCGCCCACTTCTCCGCGATCTCGGCCAGCGGCTTCCGCAGCCTCGAGGAGAACCAGCGGGTCGAGTTCGACGTGACCCAGGGCCAGAAGGGCCCGCAGGCGGAGAACATCCGCCCGCTCTGATCAACATCTGCGAACGGCGGCCCGACTGGTTCAGCGGGCCGCCGTTCGGCTTTCCCACGGTTTCCGCGCGGATGAACGCATCCCCCGTTTTCCCGCTCGGTGAAAACATCCGCATCCCCGCCGGAACGCGATTCCCGGCAGAAGTGTCAACTCCTTCACGCCACTACACGGCGCGGGCCTGCCGGAGGATCGTCGGTCGCATGACCACGACAGCAGGTTTCCTCACCGCCCTGACGGTGGCGGGCACCGCCGCGCTCGTGCCCGCCGGCACCGCACAGGCCGCCACCACCGCACAGGCCACCACCACACACGCCGGCACCACCACACACTCCGTCGGCACCACCGCGCACTCCGCCGGCCCCTGCGCGCCGACGCAGCCCGGCACCGGTTTCTACGCCGCCGGACGGGTCGCCTCCGCCCCGGTCACCGTGCCGGCATCACGATGCACCACCATCGCGGTCTCCCACATCCGGGACGCCGCCGACCCGGACGACACCTGCCAGACGTTCCTGCTGGCGTTCCTGTCCCCCACCGGGGGCGATCCCACCTACACCGAGCCGGTCGAGGCCTGCTCCCCGACACCCGGGCGGCGCACGGTGCTGGCGAGCGGCGTACCCGACGGCACCGTCTTCCGGGTGCTCTACCAGGTCGACTACATCGACCCGGCGATCCAGACCGTCAAGTACACGGCGTGGCGCTGACCCACGACCGGGAACACGCATCCGGGCGGCCACGGCTGCTCCCGGTGCACCAACCGCGCCGGCAGCCGACGGACGAGCGACAACCGAGCGGGCAGCCGACGGACGGGGCGGCGACCGAGCGGGCCGGGACGGCGATCAGGCGGGCCGGGACGGCGATCAGGCGGGCCGGGACGGCGATCAGGCGGGCCGGGACGGCGATCAGGCGGGCCGGGACGGTGATCAGGCGGGTGGACCGGCCAGCATGCCCACCCGCAACAGGCCGTCACGGAACGGCAGGCCACGCCGGACCCGGGTCATCCCCGCGGCGGCGGCCGCCACCCGGGACAGCCGCCGGGTGACGCGACGGCGGCTCCGGTCGTACCCCTGAAGGCCCTCGGCCTGCGCCGAGGCTCCCCGCAGGCACCGGGCGAGAGTGACCGCGTCGATGATCGCCTCGCAGGCCCCGCGCCCGAGGTCGGGACTCATCGCGTGGGCGGCGTCGCCGATCAGCACGGCGGCCCCCGACACGTAGGACGGGAGCGGCGGAGTGACGTAGACGTCGTGGCGCAGCACGCCGCTCTCCTCGATCGCGTCGAGGACCGGCGCCACCGGGGCCGCCCACGTCCCGAAGGTCCGGCGCAGCACGGCGACCTCCGCCCCCGGGTGGAAGCTTCCCTCCGGGGCCGCCGTGGTGGCGAACCAGTTGGTCCGGCCGCCCTCCTGCGGGGTGACGCCGAACTTGACGCCCCGGCCCCACACCTCGGCGAACGCGTCCACCGGCATGTCCGGTACGACACCGCGCCAGGCGGTCCCGCCGGAGTAGCGCGCACGGTACGCCGGACCGAACAGTCGCTCCCGGGTGCGGCTGAACACGCCGTCGGCCACGACGAGCAGATCGGCCCCGCCGGCCTCGGGCCCGTCGACCGGATCTCCCCGCTGGATCCGCGCGCCCGCGGCGATGGCCGCCTCCTGCAGGATGGCCAGCAGCGGGGGCCGGGACAGCAGATGCACGTGGTCGCCGGTCCGCCGGTGCAGCCGCCCCACGTCGATCTCGGCGATCCGGGATCCGTCCGGGCGCAGGAACCGGCCGGCGAGTTGCGGCACGCCGGCGCGGCGCACCTCGTCACCGGCGCCGAGGGCGTCCAGGGCGTGCAGGGCGGCCGGCCAGATGCCGAGGGCGGTGCCGGCCGTCGCGGGTGCCCCGTCCCGTTCGCGAACGGTCACCTGCCAGCCGTCGCGTCCGAGGGCGGCAGCCGCCGCCAGCCCGGCGACGCCCCCGCCAATGATCATTGCTTGTCGATGCATGACCTCAAAGTACAACGCCTGTTGTTTTTTCACTATGCCAGTTGTGACAGCTATCGTGGCGCGGTGCCGACTCGCCGCGAACTCCTGCTGGACGCCGCCATCGCCGTGCTCGGCGATCAGGGAACCCGGGCGCTGACCCACCGGGCCGTCGACGCCGCCGCGTCGATGCCGGCCGGTTCCGCCGCCAACCACTTCAAGAGCCGCGACGCCCTGATCAGCGCCGTCGTCGACCGCTTCGCGGAACGCGACCGGGCCGACTGGGAGACGATCGCGGGCTTCGTCCGGCCGTCGACCGCTGAGGAACTCGCCGCGGCGCTCGTCGCGTACGTGCACCGCGCGCTCGGCCCGCAACGGACCATGACCGTCGCCCGCTACGGACTCTTCGTCGAGGCGGCGCTACGACCGGAACTGCGGGGACGTCTCACCGGGACGGCACGGGAGATCCGCGGCTGGGCGGCCGGCTGGCTCCGCGCCCTCGGCTCGGCGGACCCCGACGGCGAGTGCACGGCGGTCCTCGACTACCTGGACGGCGTGATCATGCACCAGCTGGCGTTCCCCGGCCTCGCTCCGGACTGGGAGAACGCGGTCCAGCACCACGTGCGCCGGCTGTACACCACCCGGGATCCGGACGGCCGGTCCACACCGGGGACGCGGTGACCGCGGGCCGGATCCGCGACTCCACCGCGAGGCCGCGGACACCGGCCGAGCCGTGATCTTCACCGTCGACCAGTGACCGGCCGCCCGCGCCCGCCATGGTGACCGGGGCGGCGTCGCGAACACCGTGACACCCCGGCGCGGGGCGGCGGCTCAGTGTCCGGGCCCGACTGCCGAACAGCAGGGAGGTGGGCGGCATCGGGGCCGCCCGAACACCGACATGACTCCGGGAAGGCCCCTCTGCCATGACACCGGAGAACCGTGGGCGCCCCTTCGCGAACACCAGCGTGAGCGTCAAGATCCTGGGCGCGGTCGCCGTCGCCGCCGTCGTCGCGCTCGCGGTCGGGCTGGTCGGCGTCTACGGGCTGCGGCAGGCCAGCGCCGCGGCGGAGCGGATCTACACCGGCAACGTCGCCGGGGTCGACGCCATCGGGGACCTGCGGTCCGCGGTGACGCAGAGCCGGCTCGACGTCGTCAGCCACGCGAGTTCCCAGACGGCCGCGAACCAGGCCACCTATCTCAAGGCGTTCGCCGAGGATCAGAAGACCACCGCCGCCGCGTTCGCCGCGTACCGGGCGAGCGGCCCGGCCACCGAGGTGGCCGCCATCGACGAACTGGCCGACGATTACCAGCAGTATGTGACGATCGCGACCGACAAGCTGATCCCGGCCGCCGAAAAGCAGGCTGCCGCCCTGTGGGAGCAGATCCGCGACGACGAGGTCACCCCGCTGATGACCGAGATGACGGAGGACCTGACCGGCATGGCAGCGGTCGAGGATGCCGATGCCGCCGCCACCAACGCTGCCGCGCAGTCCGCGTACACCTCGAGTTTGATCTCGTCGTTGGTGTTGCTGGTCGTGGGTCTGCTGGCCGCCGGGGGTCTGGGGGTGTTCGTCGCCCGCGGCATCGTCCGGTCGCTCGGGAAGGTCCGGGCGGTGTGTGACAGTCTCGCGGCCGGGGATCTGACCCACACGTCCGGGCTGACCGGGACCGACGAGCCGGGCCTGATGGGTCAGGCTCTCGACGCCGCGATCGGCACCCTGCGCCGGACCGTCTCCACGATCGGCGACTCGGTGGTGACCCTCTCCAGCGCCTCGGAGGAACTGACCGTGGTCAGCGCCGAGTTGCAGTCCGGCGCCGCGGACGCCGCGGCCAAGGCGAACGCGGCGTCGCTCGGCTCGGAGGACGTCAACGCCGGCGTGCAGTCGATCGCCGCCGGCGCGGAGCAGATGAGCGCCTCGATCACCGAGATCGCCTCGAGTGCCGGGCAGGCCGCCTCGGTGGCGCAGACCGCCATGGCGGTGGCGGGCCGCACCACCGCGCAGGTCGCCGAACTCGGCACGGCCAGTTCCGAGATCGGCGACGTGGTCAAGCTGATCACCACGATCGCCGAGCAGACGAACCTGCTGGCGCTCAACGCCACCATCGAGGCGGCCCGCGCCGGTGAGCTGGGCAAGGGTTTCGCGGTGGTCGCCGGCGAGGTCAAGGAACTCGCGCAGCAGACCGCCAAGGCGACCGAGGAGATCACCACCCGGATCGCGGCGATCCAGACGTCGAGCGGCGCGGCCGCCGCCGCGATCGAGGAGATCACCGAGGTGATCCAGCAGATCAGCGACTACACCACCACGATCGCGTCGGCGGTCGAGGAACAGACCGCGACCACCTCGGAGATGAGCCGGTCGGTCGCGGAGGCGGCCACCACGAGCAGCGAGGTGGCCGGGACGGTGTCCGGGGTGGCGGCCATCGCGACCGCCACCGCCGGGGGCGCCGCCTCCACGCAGCGTGCCGCCACCGACCTCAGCCGGGTGTCCGGCGAGCTGACCGCCCTGGTCAACGGGTTCAGGCGCTGACCGGTCAGGGCAGGTCGGACGACAGGTGGGCGGTCGTGGTCTCCCCCACCTGAACGTTCACCGTCACCGCCGAGAGATCGCCGCCCTCCGGGCCCGGCCACCAGGCCGCCCACCAGCCGTTCGTCACGCTGGCCGTGATCACGCCACCGCCGGCGAGACGCAGCGTGACCGCCGTCACGTCCGGCGCGGCCAGCCCGATCATGTTGGACATCTGTTCGTCGTCGTCGCCGAACGAGCTGGACGTCTCCAGGGTGACCGTGCCGGCCGGCGGGGCGACCACGTCCGCCTCGTCGATCAGCGACATCGAGGCCACCCCGGTGTCCCCCACCTGCAGGCATTCGACGATCGTGGCGTTCTTGCGCATCACCAGCAGGGTGGCCTCGCCGCGCTGCTCGGCGACGAGCACGTCGGAGGCCCGGGCCGTCGAGGTCCCGCCGCCGACGTCGTTGGCAGCGCAGATCCGCGCCTGCGGGAGCACGTCGGCGCCGCTGCGGCCGGTGGGCATCGCCGTCCAGGAGGCCACCGCCTTCTCCCCGGTACTGGGCAGCAGGGCCACCGCGCCGGCCACCCCGGCGGCCGCCGCCAGGGCGCCCGCCATCAGCAGCCGGCGCGCCCGGCGGGCGGCCGGTGCACCCGTGATCACCCGTTCCACCATCGCCGACGACCGCGCCCACTGCAGGTCGCTGGGTTCCCGGGCGGGTGCCGGGTCCAGGACCGCGAGACGGTCCAGGTCGCTCATGCGGTCGTCCACGACTCTTGCTCCTTCACGGTGGTGGGGGTGGCCTCCGGGTTCAGGGCCGCCTGCAGGCGCTGCCGGGCCCGTCCGAGCCGCATCGCGAACGTCGACCGCCGGACACCGAGCACCGACGCCGCCTGATCGGAGGTGAGGCCGTCGAACGCGACGAGCGCGAGCACCTCCCGGTCGGCCGCCTTCAGTTCCCGCCAGGCGCGTTGCAGGTCGATGCGGGCCGCGGTGCCGGGCGCACTGTCCGGTTCGTGGCGCGGTTCGGCGGCGTCCAGGCGCACGTCCAGCGCACGCCGCCGCAGCCAGCCCCGGGTCCGGTTGGCCATCGTCCGGCGGGCCACCGCGAACAGCCACGGCCGCGCGTCCTCGGGCACCTCACCGAAGCGCCGCCACGCGGTCAGGAACACGGTCGACACGACGTCCTCGGCCTCGTCGACCGGGATCCGGCGTTCCACGAACCGCAGCAGGTCGGCGAAGGTGGCCCGGTGCAGGTCCCGGAACCGCTGTTCGGCGTCGGGCCCCGTCACGGAGCTGATCCTTGATGCTTCATACCCCCCACCTGTCCGGGGCGTGGACGTCTGCCACACCCCGCGGTGGTCTTTCTCCCGCTCTTCATGGCGTACGCGCGAAGCCCGGTCAGTGTGGACTGACCTTGATCTTCGGGTCGTCGAGTCCGTCGAACCAGCCCGCGTCCCGGACCATCGTGAGCAGCTGCTCCCGTTTGGCCGCCGGCTGATGGTCGATGAACAGGACCCCGTCCAGGTGGTCGGTCTCGTGCTGGAAGCAGCGGGCCAGCAGCCCCTCGCCGACCAGCTGCACCGGGTCGCCGTGCCGGGTGAACCCCTTGGCGATCACGTTCTTGCGCCGCCGGGTGTCGAAGTAGACGCCCGGGATCGACAGGCACCCCTCCGGACCGTCCTGGACCTCCTCGTCCGGGAACTCCAGGACCGGGTTGACCAGGTAGTCGATCTGCCCGTCGCTGAGCTGCGGCGCGAACGCGAAGACCCGCAGGCCGACGCCGAGCTGCGGCGCGGCCAGTCCCGCGCCCCGCGACTGTTCGAGGGTCTCCCGCAGGTCACCGATCAGGGTCTTGAGCTCCTCGTCGAACTGCAGGACGGGGTCGGCGACCTTCCGCAGCACGGGGTCGCCCACTCGCCGAATATCCAGGATTGTCACGCTGCGAACTCCACTCGTCCGGACGAACCAACCACGGCAATCTATCGCCAGGATGCCCCACCGGCCTCGTTCCCGCGCAACACATCGCCACCGTTCCCGCACGACGCACCGCGGCCGTTCCCGTGGCGACGCACCGCAGCCGTTCCCGTGGCGACGCACCGCAGCCGTTCCCGTGGCGACGCACCGCGGGATCAGGACGGCTCGCGGCCGTGGGTGGCGACGAGCCGGTTCAGCAGGAGGATGACCGGGGGTGTCTGGACGGCGCGCATGGTGGCGGTCATCGCGCGGATGCCGAGTCCGGTGTTCGGGGCGTAGATCGCCAGCCGGCCGGGGAACAGTTTCTGGGCGGCGTCGACCCGGGGCCGCATCGCCCGCTCGTAGTCGGGCAGCGCGCCGGGGCCGCCGGCCAGCACCGCGGTGGCCAGTGCCTCGGCACCCTGCAGGGCGAGGGCCGTGCCGAGGCCGCTGAGCGGGCTGGCACACCAGGCGCTGTCGCCGAGCAGGACGGTCCGGCCCCGGTGCCATCCGCCCTCGACGACGATCTGGTCGTAGGTGTCGAGCGCGAAGTCCTCGGCGGTCCGGGCGGCGGCCAGGAACTCGGCGGTGCGCCAGCCGGCTCCGGCGAAGACCTGCTCCAGCAGGGCGAACCGGGCCTGCGGGTCGCGGCGCGACGGCAGCTCGGTGGCCGGGAAGGACAGGCCGATCTCCTGCCGGCCCGGGTGGCCGGGGCGGGCGGCGACGAGCAGCCGGCCGGGCCGGTTGCAGATCAGGAACCAGCCGTCCAGTGGCGGGGTGCCCGGCTGTTCGGTGAGGGTGAACCAGGCGTGCGCGAAGCCGAGCGGCCGGCGGTAGCGTTCCTCCGGTCCGAAGGTGAGCGACCGGACCCGGGAGTGGGTGCCGTCGGCGCCGACGACCAGGTCGTAGTCGGCCGGCTCGTGGTGGCGGAACGTGGCCCGCACCGCGCCGCCGGGCAGCGGCTCCAGGGTGTCGACGGTGTCGCCGAACCAGTGCGTGACGTGCTCGGCGGCGGCCCGGTGCAGCACCCGGGCCAGGTCGGTGCGCAGCAGCTCCTCCTTCGACACGTAGCCCTGGCCGTCGAACGCCTCGACCGGCATGGTGGCCATTAGGCGGCCGGTCTCGTCGATCCAGGCGGCGCCACGCTGCGGGACCAGCCGGGTCAGGCACTCGTCGAGCAGGCCGAGACGGTCGAGCACTTCGCGGGAGTCGCCGCGCAGGTCGACGGTCTGGCCGCCGGTCCGCAGCCGCGGGGCGATCTCGACGACGGTGACCCGCCAGCCGGCCCGGCCGAGCAGGACGGCCAGGGTGTCGCCGGCGATGCCCGCACCGACGATCAGCGCACTCCTCATGAGTCCCCCTCTATTGCGAATGAATTCGCATTAACGGTAGGACCGCGGCGCTCGTTAACGCAACTCCCTTCGCGTTAGAATCAGGGACATGACACAGGCGACCGGCAACACCCGGCCCGGCGGGCGCACCGCACGCACCCGGGAGGCCGTGCACGCCGCCGTCCGCGAACTGCTGGCCGCCTCCCCCGACACGACGATCGGGCTCCCCGAGGTCGCGGCCCGCGCCGGAGTGCATCCGGCGACCGTCTACCGGCGGTGGCGGACCGCCGAGGCGCTGCTGCTGGACGTGGCGTTCACCGACGTCAGCGAGCGCTCCCCGGTGCCGGCGACCGGTGACCTGCGCGCCGACCTGCTGACCTACGCGCACGGGCTGGCGGAGGCGGTGGTCCGGCCGGGTGGGCTCGGGCTGATCCGGGCGTACATCGCGGCGATGGCCGATCCGGTGCTCGGCCTCGCCGACGCCGACGCGCTGGGGCGACCCCGGATGGAGCAGTTCCAGGCGATGCTCGACGCGGCCGGAGCCGTCGAGCTGACCCCGGTCGACGTCTTCGAGATGATCCACTCGCCGCTCTACATCGCCGCGATGATCCTCAACGGACGGCCACGCCCGGACGACCCGGCGATGCCCGGCGACCCCGGGCGGCTGGTCGCCACCGTCCTCGCCGTCCTGGCGAGCCGGCGCGCCGCCGCCCGGGACGACACCGGCGACCAGGAGCCGCCACGGCCCCGCCGCGGCCCGTCTCAGGACACCGGCAGCAGGTAGGAGCCGCCGCACGCCTCGGCCAGCTCCGCGCCGAAGAGCGCCGCCGGGGTGTACGCCCCCGGCCGCCCCGCACCGGCCAGCAGCCGACCGGCAGCCTCAGCCGGAACCGCGCCGGTCACGTCCTGCGCGTCGCCCAGCCGCAGCCAGCCCTCCCGGACCTCACCGTCCGCCCAGGTCACCACGGCGTGTCCCCAGGAGTGCTCACGGGGACGGCCGGCCGCCGCCACCCGGACCGCGGCGAGACGGCGCCGGGCGAACTCGCGCAGCGCCCGCCAGTTCAGCAACGGCAGCACGACCGGCATCAGCGCCCGGGCCACCCCGCCGGACGGCACCTCGCTCGAGGCCGCGACCACGTGGCGGGCCCCGGAGGCGCGCTGCGCGGCGAGGAGCTCACCGAGGGGCATGCTCGCGGTGGTCACCCCGGTCCCGTCCGGCAGGGTGAGCCGCATCGGGTCGCCGCCGACCCGGGCCGGGGCCAGCCGCCCGTCGACGATCCGCCGGCCCTGGAACCGGCCGCCGCCCTCGACACCGGGCAGACCGTCCAGGATGGTCGCGGCCAGCGCGTCACCGAGCACGCCGGCCTCCATCGCGATCGACGGGACCATGTCCACGCGTACCCGCAGAGGCCGGGGCCGGCCCTCGCACAGTTTGACGACGACGCTCTCGGTGGCGGTCACCCCGAACCCGGCGCCGGTGATCAGCGTGCGCCCGGCGGCGACGGCCGCGTCGTGCCGGGCGAGGGTGGCGCCGACCGCGGCGACGTCGTTGGCCAGGTCGAGGTAGTGGCCGGGGCAGGCGTCCGCGACGACGCCGGCCGTCGCGGTGAACGGCCCGATCGTGTTGACGACCACCTCCGGCCGCTGCCTGCGGATCTGCGCGGCGGCGTCGTCGAGGGAAGCGGCGACCATGGTACGCGCACCGCCCGGTCCCGCCGCCGCGGCCAGGCGGCTCTCGTCCCGGCCGACCAGCACCGTGGGCACGCCCCGCCGGGCCAGTTCGGCCGCCACCGCCCGGCCGCTGCGGCCGGTGCCACCGAGAATCCAGACCTCTGCACTCATCGCGCCGTCACCTCTCATCGGCGGCGCATCGTGATGACACGCCATGTCGTCACGGTACACGGTCATGACATGGCATGTCATCACGGTAGGATCGTCCCGGTGAGCAGATGGCAGCCGGACGCACCGGACCGACTCCGACAGGCCGCCCTCGAACTCTTCGCCGAACAGGGCTTCGCCGCGACGACCGTCCCGCAGATCACCGAACGGGCCGGGCTCACCACCCGCACCTTCTTCCGGCACTACGCCGACAAGCGCGAGGTCCTGTTCGCCGGCGAGAACGAGATGCCCGCCATGGCCGGCGCGATGATCGCCGCCGCCCCACCCGGCGCCGACCCGCTCACCCTGATCGTCGGCGCGCTGCGCACCGTGGCGCAGACCCGGTTCGAGGGCCGCCGGGCCGAGCTGCTGCGCCGCCGCGACATCGTCCGCTCCGACCCCGGCCTCGGCGAACGCGACCTGCGCAAACGCGCCGCCATCAGCGAGGCGGTCAGCACCGGGTTCCAGGACCGGGGCATGCCGGCGATGACCGCCGCCCTACTCGCCGAGACCAGCGTGACGCTGCTGTACGTGTCGATCCAGCAGTGGCTCGACCAGGACGGCGACCGGCCGCTCACCACGTTCACCGACGAGGCCCTGGCCACCCTGCGAACCCTCCTCGCCGGCTGACCGCGGGCGGGCGCTCCGGGCGTACCCGAGAAGGAGCCCGGCCGGTCCCGTCCCGCGTCCCACGTCACCGGGGCACGCCTCCCGGCGGGCGGGTCAGGGGCGAGCCGGGCCGATGATCGCCGCGAGCAGGTCGCGCAGGTGCGCCTGGTCCGCGCCCAGCACGCCGAAGAGGCCGGCGGCCCGGGCGTCGGCCTCGGCGGTCAACTGGTCACGACGACGAGTGCCCTCCTCGGTCAGGACCAGGTGTTTCACGCGCCGGTCGGACGGGCCCGGCCGGCGGGTGACCAGGCCGCGCCGCTCCAGGCCGTCGACGATGCCGGTCACGTTGGAGGCGTCGCAGCCGAGCACGTCGGCGAGGTCCCGCATCGGGGCCGGACCGCGCAGGTTGACCAGGGCCAGGGCCTGGGCGGGGGTGAGGCCCAACTCGGTCGCGATCGCGTTGAAACCCGTGCGGAGCCGGCCCGCCGCCTGGAAGACCAGGTCGGACAGCTCGGCGACCAGCCGACCGTCGGCGGGTGCGTCACTCATGCCCTGATGATACGTCCCATCAATAGTTGAGTTGCTCAAGTATCTGCTACGCTCCCAGAAAGTTGAGTACCTCAATGATTGACGCACTCAAGGAGTGGTGACGATGCAGGCTGGAAGACGCGCGCTCGTGGTCGTGGCAGCGGTTCTCGCGACCGTCCTGGTCTGGGCCATCGGGGAACCGGTGCTCGGCCACGACCTGGTGGTCACCTCGCCGGGTCAGCCGGCCACGGATCTCGGAGCGGCCGAGATCACCTTCGTCGCGGTGCTGGCGAGCCTGCTCGGATGGGCGGCGCTCGCTGTCCTCGAGCGGCTCACCGCCCGAGCCCTCACCATCTGGAGCATCGCGGCGGCCCTGATCCTGGCGGTGTCGTTCCTGCCGTTCACCAGCGTGGTGGCGACGACCGGCAGCAAGGTCGTCCTGGCACTGACCCACGTGGCACTCGCGGCCGTGCTCGTCCCGGGCCTCCGGCGGACGGCGACGAGGACCGGCACCACGACGACCGGCACCACGAGGACACCGGCGACCGACGACGCCACGCGGTGACCCTTGCGAGCACGGACGGCTCCGCGTCCGGCACTCCCCCACGGGTGATCACGGGCGCGTGCTCCGGGCGTACCCGAGAGGAGGCCCGGCCGGAACGGCCAGAATGAGGCGCCGCCGGCAGCGCCGGCTCATCCCGCGACGAGCGGCCACGACCGACGTCGCGATCACCTGTCCACGATTCCGGGATGGACGGCCGGACCAGGTCGACGGCCGTCCGCGCCGGAACCGGCGGCGATCAGTTGCCGTAGCGGTCGTAGGAGACGGTCCAGTCGCCCAGGCCGTTCCAGATCGGCAGCTCACGCGGGGTGTTCTTGACGTCGACGATGTCGCCGTGGATGAAGTTCTCGTAGACCCACTTGGCGTCGGCGGTGCTCAGGTTGATGCAGCCGTGCGAGCGGTTCGCCTGGCCCAGCTGGCCGTTCCACGGGGCGGCGTGCAGGAACTCCCCGGAGTACGAGATGCGGGTGCAGTACTCGATCTCGTCGCCACCGTAGTAGTTCGGGTCGTTGGGGTCGGTGACGCCGTAGCTCGCCGAGCTCATCACGTGGGTGCGCAGCTTCTCGAGGACGACGTGCGGGCCGCCGGCCGTCCAGTAGCTGATCTTCTCGCCGTTGGAGCCGGTGGTGCCGCCGCCCTTGCCGAGGCTGCTCTTCATGGTGCGCACGAGCTTGCCGTCGATGTAGACCTTCGTCATGTGGGTCCGGTTGTCACTGACCGCGATCAGCTGACGGTTGACCTTGAAGCTGGTCGAGGCGTTCTTCGCGCCGTACACCGTCTTGCCGAGCTTGACGCCGAAGGCGTTGACCTTGACCTTGACCGTGGTGCCGGCCGCCCAGTACTTCGCCGGACGCCAGTGCACAGTCTGGTCGTCCTTCCAGTAGAACTTGCCCTCGACGGACGGCGACGTGGTGATCTCGATGGCCTTCTCGGCGGCCTTCTTGTTGACGGCCCGGCTGAACGCGACGATCACCGGCTGGCCGGCGCCGTACGCCTTGCCCTCCTTGAGGATCGCCAGACCGTTCGCCTGGAAGGTCACCTTCGCGGTCTTCGCCGGTTTCACCGTGCTGAAGCTCGCGGTGTGCTCGGTCGGCGTGCCCGTGCTGTCGGCGGCCTCGGTGACCACCTTGTACGTCTTGCCGTAGTCGAGGTTCTCGGTCGAGGTCCAGACGCCGTCGGCGAGGGTGCCCTTGACCTTCTCCTTGCCGGCCGTGACGGTGACCGCGGTCAGGGTGCCGTCGGTGACCTTGACCGTGATCGGGTCGAGCACCGAGACGTCCTTGTCGGCGTCCGCCGGCGTGGTGGTGACGGTGACCGGGGTGACCGGGGCCGCGATGTTGTCGGCGACCGGCTCGACCCAGTTGGTCGACCCGGAACCGGCGGTGCCGCCGCCGGAACCGTTACCGCTGGTGGAACATCCGGCGACGGTGGCGGTCGCCGCCACTCCCAGTGCGCCGATGATGACCTTGCGTCGTTTGAACATGGCTCTCGCAATCGAAGGGTGGCCGCACAGAGATAGACGCGGCCGGCCCCCGAAACGTTGACTGCCGAGTCGATCGAATGATGGAGATCGCACTCTGAGGAATGACATCCTGGCAGAAGTTGATCTGGCGCGGTAGGCCTGGTATCCGACCTCACGGCCCGGCCCGCCACCACCCCCGGCGAGATGTCCCCGTTCGGCCCTGTTCGTAGCTAAGAGCGGTGGAAGGCGGCCCGGTGCCGGCCGAGGACGTCGTCGCCGAAGTCGTTCTCCGGGTCGCGCCACACCGTGTGCACGTGATCGGCGTCACGCTGGGTGTTGTCGTACTCGGCGAGCAGACCCGGGCCCTGCAGGCGGTAGTAGTGCGGACGGCCCCGGCGGGTGTCGCCGGCCCAGGCGAAGTGCACGCCGTCCAGGCGGTCACCGGCGAACTTCGCGGCCTCCCGCTCGGCGAGCTCCTCCGGGATCCGGCCCACGTAGACGTCGAGCAGCGCCCGCAGCACCTCGCGCTGCTCCGGTGACATGGCCGCGGCGGGCAGCCCCTTCGGGACACCGGTCAGTGCCACGGCGTCGCGGTGCTGCTCGGTGACGCCGGCCCGGGCCTCGGCCTTCTCGTGGATGGCGGCGGTGAGCTCCCGCAGCCGGGGGTCGGTGAACCGGCCACGCCACACCTCCGGCAGCGGCAGCACCCGGTCTCCGTCGCTGAGCTGCGACCGGTTGCCGCCGACGATGTCGACCGGGGCCACCGGGCAGATCACGGCGCCGGCCAGCTGCCCGTCGTCCAGCACGGCCAGCAGGTCCCGGGCGAGGTCCTCGGCCGCGCCGAGCGGCCGCAGCAGGTGACCGCCGAGCAACGGTGACGTCGCCGGGTCAGCGCCGAGGAAACACGGCGAGCTGGCCTGCACCCGGCCGTCGAGCACCAGGTGGTGCACCGAGACGTGGTGCCCGCCGAAACGCCACGACCACGGGCCGGACAGCGAGGGCGTGCCGAAGACCGTCAGGTAGTAGAGCTGCGGATCCCGGCCGCGGGGCCGCCCCCAGGAGGCGCTCCAGCCGTCGGCCTCGTCGAGGACGTTCTCCAAGCCCATGATCGTCGCCGCGGTCACGTAGCCGGGACCGGACAGCCCGGTGGCGACCAACCGGTGGGCGGCCTGCTGCTGTTCCGGGCCCATCCGCTGCAGGGGCAGACCGCCGTGGTCGGTCGGCGTGTAGAACCAGCGGCGCCGCTCCTGATCAGCGGGCCACGGCAGGACGGCGTCGGCCCGCTGGGCGGGATCCAGAGCGGCGATCCAGGCCGTCGCGGCGGTCACCATGCGCTCGGCTGCGGTCATCCCCCGATGATCTCAGGACACGGGTCCGGGCGCCTGCGCAAGCGCTGCGCCCGCGTCCCGGGACGCCGGCGTGCTGGTCGGCAACGCCCGCACGGGAACCAGGGCGGCATCGGCGACCGGTGCGCCCGCCCCGGCACCGGCGAACCCGGCTCAGGGCTGCGGCCCGCCGGCGGCGAGCGCCTCGCCCACCCGGGTCCGCGAGGCGACGTCCAGCTTGCGCAGGATGTTCGACACGTGCACGGCGGCCGTCTTCGGGGAGATGACCAGGTGCCGGGCCAGCTCCACATTGGTCAGTCCCTCGCTGACCAGCACCGCCACCTCCCGCTCGCGCGGTGTCAGCGCGCCCGGTCCGGTGACCGCGGCCCCGGCGCCGGCCGGGGCCATGCCCAGGCGGGCACGCATCCGGGTGAGCTGCGCGACCCGCCAGCCGCCCCACCCGGCCAGCAACGCGGTGGCCGCCTCCAGCTCCGTGGCCGCCTGGTCGGGCCGGGCGCCGGCGAGCAGGCAGCGGGCGGCGCCGACACGGGCCGTGCCCCGGGCCGCCGGGGTCAGGCCCGGGGCGCCCGCCGCGGACCGGTAGCCCGCCAGCGCCTCGGCGGTCCTGCCGTGGGACTCGGCTACCTGTGCCTCGACGAGACCGCGGTAGCCGTCCCCGTCGCCGGGCCCGAGCAGAGCCTCGGCCATCAGGTCGGTCCGGTGACCCGGCAGGCCGATCTCCAGCGCGGCCGACACCAGGTCGTGGGCCTGTTCACCGCTGCGCCAGGTCTGCTCGGTGAGGGCGTCGAACAACGCGTCCAGGGCCGCCTCGGCACGGGACGGATCGCCGCGCCGGCAGGCCAGGTGCAGAGTCAGGCCGGGAATCGCCCCCGGCGGATTGGCGGGCAGCGCCGCCAGGGCGGCCACCATCCGCTCGGCCCGGTCCAGTTCACCGGCCTCCAGGTAGAGACCGGTGAGGAAGAACCCGTGATAGTCGGCCCACCGGCCCCGGCGCTGGTAGCCGCGGTCCTGATCGCGGCCCTCCTCCAGCGCCGTGATCGCGGCGGTCAGGTCGCCGGTGTGCACGGCGAGCCGGGCCCGGCCCTGGAAGTACGCGGCCACCGCCAGCGACTCGAACCCGGCCCGTTCGGCGTCGACCCGCATCCGTTCCAGGATCGCGGCGTGCTCGTCCGGCTTTCCGGGCGGGCCGCCCTGCACCAGCGTGTTGAGGGCGCGGGCGGCCAGCACCCACTCGCCCGCCTGCTCCGCCTCGTCGACCAGGGCGGTCAGGATCGCACGCCCCCGCGCGGCGGTCGCCACATGTTCGAGCAACGTCCCGCCCTTCTCCATCAGGGCGGCCCGGCGCACCGCCGGCAGGCCGAACTCGGCGGCCCGGTCCAGAGCGCGGTCCGCCCAGCTCAGGGCGGACTCGTGGTCGTCGCGCAGGTAGGCCGACTGGGCGATCGCGGTCATCGCCCGAGCCTGGTCGGCGCCGGGTGGCAGCTTCGCGATCAGGGTCTCGATCTCCTGGGTGAGGGCACGCATGTCGTCGGTCTCGCGGGTCTCCCACGCCAGGCGTACCAGAAGGTAGAGCGATGCGGCGCGATCGGTGGCGGTGGCGGCCAGGTCCCGCCAGTGCCGGCCGTGACGGACCGCGTCGTCGAGCAGGCCGGCCAGCCACGCGGCGCGGGCCGCCGACGCCAGCAGGCCGGTGTCGCCGGGTGCCTCCTCCAGGCCCATCTCGGCCAGTTGCAGCGCCTGGTAGGCCGAGCCGATGGAGAGGTAGAGCTCGGCGCCACCGCGGGCGGCGCTGATCATGTCGTCGTACCGGCCGGCGCCGCGGGCGTGGTGCGCCACCATGGCGGGGTCCGGAGAGCCCGCGCGCAGCAGCACCTCCAGGGCCGCCTCGTGCAGGCGACGGCGCTGCCGGCCGAGCATCGGCCCACCGATCGCCTCCCGTACCAGCGCGTGCCGGAAGGTGAACTCGTCCTCCCCGGACTCCACCAGCACACCCCGGCCGACGAGGTCGCGCAACACCCCGATCAGTTCGTCCTCGCCGGTGCCGGTCACCGCGGCGAGCAGGTCGAACGGGATCCGGTGCCCGAGTACGCCGGCCGCCTCGACGATCCGCAGAGCGGCCGGTTCCAGGTCGTCGGCCTGGCGCCGCAGCACCTCGGCGAGGCTCCACGGCAGCGGCTGCTCGACGAGTTCCTCGGGCGCGTACCCGGGAAGTGCCCGGACCATCTCCTCCAGGAAGAAGGGATTGCCGCCGGTGCGCTGGTGGAGCGCCGCCGCGGCGCGCGGCGACGCCGGCGTCCCGGTGGCGGCCGCGAGGAAGGCCGCGGTCTGCGAGGGGGTCAGGCGGTTCAGGTGTACGTGGGTGACCGCATGCCGGCGTTGCATCCGGGCCAGCAGGCCGGCGACCGGCTGGCGGCGGGTCACCTCGTCCGGCCGGTACGTCCCGATGAGCAGGCGCGGGCCGTGCTGGTCGGCGATCCGTTCGAACAGGGCGGCGCTCTCCGAGTCGGCCCAGTGCAGATCGTCGAAGACCACGACGGCGGGCGCGTCGCCGATCAGGGCGGTCAGCACGGCGAGACCGGTGTGCAACCGTTCGACCGCGCTCCGCCGGGGGTCGGCGAGCGCCGCCAGCTGGTCCTCGCCGACCCCCGCGTGGCCGTCGACGGCGTCGAGCAGCACCTCGTAGGGCCGGGCGAGAGAGCCGGGCTCGGCCTGACCGACCAGGACCACGGTCGAGTCCGGCACGGTGGCCAGGAACTCGCGGACCAGGCGGGTCTTGCCGATGCCCGGTTCCCCCGCGACGATCGCGACCGCCGCCTCGCCGGTCGCGGCGAGGTCGGTGAGCCGCCGCAGCTCACCGTCTCGTCCGACCATCACCGGTGTGGTACCGCCACGATGGGTTCGCACGACGCCAGGATAGTGGTGGGTCGATCTCGTTCCGCCCGGCGCCGGCGTGCCCGGCGGGCCAGGGTGAGCAGGCGCCCACGGTCGGCCTCGGCGGTGAGTTCCCGGTGGCGGTCGTTCGCCAGTGCCAGGGCCATCTCCGGATACATCATCTCGCGTCTCCCTCGTTCGCTGATGTGTCCATCGTGGTCCGTGCCGGCCGTCGGCACATCGGACGGCGTTGCGTATCCGTGCAGCTCAGAGCGGCCTAGGTATACCTAGTCGGCAGCCGGGCGGGCAGAGCCGGAAATCACGGCGCCGACCGGTAAAGCAGGCGTCCGGACGGCCGATAGGGGGTCGTGACCTCCGCCGCCGTAGCCGCGTCCCGGGTGTCGAGCCTGTCCCTGCGGGTGCTGCTGTGGCTGGGATGCTCCGCGGTCGCCGTGCTCCTGGTGGTGCTCGGCGCCAGCTCGTACGCGCGGATCGAGACCCTGCTCGCCGATCGCGCCCCGGTGGAACGCTCCCACCAGGCGCTGGCGACGATCGCCGAGGTCCGCCAGCAGTTGCAGGACGCCGAACGCGGCCAGCGCGGATTCCTGATCACCGGCAAGGAACGGTACCTGGCGCCCTACACCGAGGCGGTCGGTGAGCTGCCCGCCACGCTGCACCGCCTGCGGGCGCTGACCGTCGGCAACCCCTCGCAGGAGAAGCTGATCGACGATCTGGCGCCGCCGGTCAACGCGAAGATCCGCGAGCTCGCCCGGACCATCCGGCTGCAACGCGACGGGGGTTTCCCCGCGGCCCAGGACGTGGTCAACAACGACAGCGGCGCCATCTTCATGGACCAGATCCAGGGGCTGCTGGGCCGGATGATCGCCGAGGAGCGTGCTCTGCTGCAGGAGTACCGGCGCCAGGGGTCGATCAGCGCGCAGCACACCCAGTTCCTGGTCCTGACCGGGACGCTGAGCGCGCTGCTGCTGGTCGTCGCGGGCGGCTGGTGGCTGGAACGGCGGGTGAGCCGGCCGGTCCTCGCCGTGACCGCCGCCGCGGGACGGGTCGCCGGCGGGGATCTGCGGGCACGGGCCCCGGTGGACGGGCCGGCCGAGGTGGCCCGGATGGCCGTCGCGGTCAACGCCTCCACCGAGGCGCTGGTCAGCGCCCGGAACGAGGCGGTCGCGGCGACCGCGGCCAAGAGCGCCTTCCTCGCCACGATGAGCCACGAGATCCGGACCCCGATGAACGCGGTGATCGGGATGACCGGCCTGGTGCTGGACACCGAACTGACCACGGAGCAGCGCGAGTACCTGACGACGGTCCGGGACAGCGGCGAGGCGCTGCTGGTCATCATCAACGACATCCTGGACTGGTCGAAGATCGAGGCGGGTGAGCTGGAGCTGGAGGACACCGCGTTCAGTGCCCGCGAGTTCCTGGACAGCGCCCTGGCCCTGATGGCGGTGCCCGCCGGGCTCAAGAACATCGAGGTGGTGGGACGCATCGACACCGGCTGCCCGCCGATGCTGCGCGGCGACGCGACCCGGCTGCGGCAGGTCCTGGTGAATCTGCTCTCCAACGCGGTCAAGTTCACCGATCATGGCGAGGTCGTCACCACCGTGCACGCGGAGCCCGGCGACGGGGACCTGCTCACCGTCACCGTCGCCGTCCGCGACACCGGCATCGGCATCCCCGCGGACAAGATCGGCCGGCTGTTCCGGTCGTTCAGCCAGGTCGACTCGTCGACCACCCGGGTGTACGGCGGCACCGGACTGGGCCTGGCCATCAGCCGCCGGCTCGCCCAGGCGATGGGCGGCGACATCACCGTCACCAGCGAGCCGGGCGCCGGGTCGACCTTCACCGCGACCGTGCTGCTGCGGCACTGCCGCACGGCCGGCGGGGACCTCCCGGAACAGCCGGCGATGACCGGCCGGTCGGTGCTCGTGGTGGACGACAACGCCACCAACCGGGCGGTCCTGCGCCAGCAGCTCACCGGGTGGGGTCTGCGCTGCGTCGACGTGGGTTCCGCGGCCGAGGCCCTGGACATGGTCGACACCGGGGCCAACTTCGACGTGGCCGTGATCGACATGAACATGCCGGAGGTCACCGGCGCCGAACTGGCCCAGAGCCTGCGGCGTACGCCCGCCGGGCAGGCCATGCGGCTGCTGCTGGCCAGCAGCATCACCTGGCGGCCGCAGCCCGGCGAACGGGAGCTGTTCGACGCCACCCTGACCAAGCCGACCCGGGCCAGCACCCTGCACGACACCATCGGCTGGGTGCTGGCCGACACCGAGCCGGGCAGCGGGCCGTCCGTCGCGCCACCGCCGGCCGTGCTGCGTGCCGTCCCCGTCGACCAGGCGCGGCCCGGGTCGCTGCGGGTCCTGCTCGCCGAGGACAACCACGTCAACCAGAAGGTCGCCCAGCTGATGCTCGGCAAGCTCGGGCACCGTGTCGACACCGTCGCCAACGGCCGCGAAGCCGTGCAGGCCCTGCGGCAGGCCCGCTACGACGTGGTGCTGATGGACGTCCAGATGCCGGTCCTCGACGGGCTGGCCGCCACCCGGCGGATCCGCACCGACCTGCCCGCCGAGCAGCAGCCGCACATCATCGCGATGACCGCCAGCGTGCTCATCGAGGACCGGACGGCCTGCCGGAACGCCGGGATGAACGACTACATCGCCAAGCCGGTGCGCATGCCGGACCTGACCGCGGCCCTGGCCCCGCTGCTGCAGTCCGCCGACGCCCCGGTGCCCGCCCCGGAAGCCGCGGCCCCGGACGCCGTCCTCCCGGCCACGAGTTCGCGGGAGGACGGCGTCCGCGCCCGGCTCGACGACATCGGCGGCCCGGATCCGGAACCCGAGGAACGCGAGTTGCTCGCCCGGCTGCTGAACTCGTTCGCCGCCAAGACACCGCCCGCCCTGGACCGCCTCGCCGACTCGCTCACCGCCGGTGACACCGACGCCGTCCGGGAACGCGCGCACGCGCTCAAGGGCTCCGCGTCCAACGTCGGGTTCACCGCGCTGAGTGAGCTCCTCGCCGACCTGGAGGACCTGGCCAACGCCGGGCGGCTGCCGGACGCGCATCCCACCCTGCGCAGCATCCGGGCGGAGTTCCGGCTCGACGAGCCCATCTGCCGGGCCCTGGCCGGTGAACTCCGCCCGGAGGCCCGGCCCGGGACCGCCGACGAGCAGCAGCGGATCACGCGGGCCCGGACCGGCGAATAGGATCGGCGGCTCAGGACGGGCGCCGCCGTTCGATCGGCAGCCGCGACCGGGTCAGCAGGCCCGCGCCGGCCATCGCCACCAGCGGGACGACCGCCACGATCAGCAGGTTGAGCCAGGGCACGGTCAGCGGGTACGGCGTCGGCTGCGGCCACTGCGCCGCCCGGCTCAGGTTCGTGGCCGCCAGCACCGCGAACCCCGAGCCGATCCCGGCGACCACCCCGAGCGCCGACCCGAGACCGGCGATCACCCCGGACTGGCTCAACGACAGCATCCGGCGTACGCCCGGCGCGGCCCCCACCGCCGCGAGGGTGGTCAGGTCCGCGCGGCCGTCGGCGGCGGCCAGTCCGGTGGCGACCGCGGCGGCACCCAGGGTGATCAGTGCGGAGGCCGCTGCCAGCAGGTACAGCAACGGTTCGCTGTCGTCGGCCGGGCCGCGTTCCACATAGGAGGTACGGCTGCCCGCGTCGGTCAGGGCGGCGTCCAGCCGGTCGATCACCGCGACGTCCGGGGCCTCGTCGCCGGCGGCCACCATCCCGGTCACCGCGGTCGCGAACCCGGCCCGGCGGACGGCACCCTCGGAGATGATGTCCGTGCCCGCCCCCGGCATCAGGTAACCGGGCACCACGATCTCCCGGTTCGTGTCCGGCGGGGCGAACACCCCCAGGGTGACCTCGCCGTCGACGATCGCGAACGGGTCGGCGACGATCGCCCCGCCCCGGTCCAGGACGGCCATCGCCGCCTCCAGTTCGGCGCCGGACGCCCCGGTCAGGGCGACCACGCTGTCCCGGTCGCCGACCGCCCGGATGAACAGCGGGTTGATGTGCGTCCGGCTCAGGTGGCTGTCGGCGCAGCGCGGGTCGGCGGCGAGTGCGTCGACCTCGGCCCGGGTGCCCGGCGGGTGCTCCTCGCCGGGGCAGACGTTGGCGTCCGGCCGGCCCGCGTAGAGGTGGCAACTGGTCGAGGTGCGGTCCTGCGGGCAGACCGGCTCTCGGATCTCGGTCACCGTCGCGCCGGGCGCCGCCTCGGTGAGGGCGGCGCGTACCTTCGCCGGGGTGTCGTCGCGGTAGACGTCGAAGCCGAGCCCGAAGGCCACCCCGATGTGCCCGGCGGGCAGCGAGGCCGTGTAGTTCTCCCGCTCCCGGGCGTCGGTGCCGGCCAGGTAGACGCCGATCGCGACGGTTCCGGCGACGGCGGCCATCACCGCGGAGATCGCCGGGGCGGACGCGGCCCGGTTGCGGGCGGTGTCGCGCAGGGCGATCCGGGGCGCCGGCGGCAGGACCGCGCCGAACCGGGCGATCACCCCGAGCAGGGTGGGGGTGCACAGCACCAGGCCGATCTGGGCGACCGCCAGCCCACCGGCGATCACCGGCGGCTGCGCGACGTTCGCGCCCCCGGTGGCGACGGCGGCGCCCACCGCGACCAGCAGCAGGCCGGCGGCCGGCCAGCGGCGGCGGGTCCGCAGCACTCCCCGGCGCCCGGCCAGCGCCGGGACCACGTCGGCGCGGGCCGCGGCGACCGCCGGCACGGCCGCCGCCAGCAGACCGGTGACCACGGCGAACACCACGATGCCGGCGAGCAGCGGAGGGTTGAACCGGTAGCCGCCGGCCCGGGCCCCGGCGAACTGTTCGGCGAACGGGCGGGTGACCACGGCCAGCAGCACCGCCAGGATCAGACCGGTCGCGGCCCCGGCCAGGCCGAGCAGCACACCGTCGGCGAGGACCATCCGGCGCAGGTGGGCCCGGGTGCCGCCGTTCGCGGCGACCAGGGCCAGCGACCGTTGCCGCCGTCGCGCGCCGACGGCGAACGCCGGCCCGGCGAGCAGCACGATCTCCAGGATGGCCAGGCCGACGACCACCGGGACCAGGGAGAAGGTCTCCTCCTCGTCCGCCGCCAGGGGGACCTCGGCGGCGTCCGGCGGGTCGAGGAGCACGGCCCGCGAGGTCACCGCCAGGCCGGCCTGGTTCAGGGCGCGGACGTCGGCCCAGACGACCGGCTCGGGGGTGTCCACCAGCCAGTCCTGCGGTGCCGCGGCGCCGGGCAGCCCGCCGGGGGCGAAGACCAGCTTCTCCCCCAGGTCGCCGGGGAACTCGACGGTGCCGACGACGGTCCACGTCCGGTCGCCGTCGACGTCCTGGATCGTGTCGCCGAACCGTTCCCGCGCGGCCGGTGACATGGCCACCTCGTCGGGGGCCGCCGGGGCGCGGCCGTCGAGCAGCGTCACCAGGCCGGCGTGGATCGGGTCGGTCAGGTCCATCGCGGTGGCGTCGGCCGCGGCGAGGCCCCCGGTCGCGGTCCGCAGGTCCGGGGTGGCCGCCGAGGACGGCACGACGCGGCTGCCGGGCGGCAGCTGGGCCAGGATCTCGTCCTCGCCCGGCGCGGTCCCGCCCTCGTGGACGCCGTCCTGCGCGGGCCGCCACCGGTCGCCGGTGACGTCCTGCAGGATCGGGCCGGGCGGGTGCGCCTGGATCCGGGCGTCCGCCGCGCCGAGGATCCGGGTGGCGCGTTCGGCGGGAGTCGGGGTGAACATGTCATAGGTGGCGGCCGCGTACCCGAGTCCGCAGACCGGCACCGCGATCATCGCGACGACCAGGGCGGACCGTCCCCGGGCCCGGACGATCTCGCGCCGGGCGACCCGCAGGGCGGTACGCCAGGAACCCGCGAACGGCGTCCTCACGAGTGGTGCTCCAGCAGGTCCTCGGCCGCGGCGAGCGGTCCCGAGGTGTCCACCACCCGGCCGTCCCGCAGGAAGATCACCCGGTCGGCCCAGCCGGCGTGCCGGGCCTCGTGGGTGACGAGCAGGCCGGCCGCGCCCGCGTCCACCCGGTCGCGCAGCACCCGCAGGACGGTCTCGCCGGTCTCCGAGTCCAGCGCGCCGGTCGGTTCGTCGGCCAGCACCAGCCGGCGGTGGCCGACCAGGGCGCGGGCGATGGCGACGCGCTGCTGCTGGCCGCCGGACATCTGGTCGGGGAAGCGCCCGGCCAGTTCGCCGAGGCCGAGGTCGCCGAGGGCGGCGAACGCGGCCCGGCGGGCGGCCCGGACGCCGGTGCCGTCGAGTTCCAGCGGCAGGGCCACGTTCTCCGCGGCGGTGAGGCTGGGCAGCAGGTTGAAGTCCTGGAAGACGTAGCCGGCGGTGCGGCGGCGCACCGCGGCGAGACGGCGGTGCGACAGGCTGTCGAGGGCGACGCCGTCGACCAGCACCTCGCCACCGTCCGGCAGGTCCAGGCCACCGGCCAGGTTGAGCAGGGTGGACTTGCCGGACCCGGAGGGCCCCATCACCGCGACCAGTTCGCCGGGGCGGACCCGCAGGGTCACGCCGCGCAGGGCGTGCACGGCGGCCGGGCCGGTGCCGTGGGTGCGGTGCACGTCGCGGAACTCGAGGACGGCGTCGCTCATCGGTGCGCCCCCTCCCGGTCCGGAGCGGGAGCGGTGGCAGATGCCGGTGCCGGTGCCGGGCGGCGGCGCAGCAGGGCGGTCTCGCAGTGGTCCAGCCAGCGGATCTCCGCCTCGCACTGGAAGATCATCGACTCCAGGACCAGGGCCCAGGACAGGTCGTCCGGACCGGTCCGGGTCTTCAGCCGGGTGTACTCCTGCAGCGCTCGCATCCCGGCGGTCCGCTGCCCCTGCACCACCGCGGCCACGTCCACCCCCGGCGTGGTCATCGCCAGTGCCAGCTTGATCGCCAGCTCGTCGCGGGGCCGGTCGCTGCGCTCCAGCGGGGTGGCGAACCACCGGTTCAGTTCGGCCCGGCCGCCGTCGGTGATCGTGTACGGCCGCTGGCCCTCGTTCTCCGGCAGCGCCGCCACGAGTTCGTCGCGTTCCAGCCGGGACAGCGTGGTGTAGACCTGTCCGATGTTGAGCGACCAGGTGCCGCCGACGCTCGTCTCGAACGCGGCGCGCAACTGGTAGCCGTGCATCGGCCCGCGTTCCAGCAACGCGAGCAGGCCATGGCGAATCGACATGGATACGGAGTATGCATACCCGGTATCCATGTTGCAAGATCAGCCGCCGGGACGCCTCAGTCCACGGCCGCCCGGATCCGGCCGCGGACCTCGCCGAACCCGATGGTGGCACCGCCCGGACCGGGAGCGGTCGCGGTGATCACCACCTCGTCACCGTCCTCGAGGAACGTGCGGGTGGAGCCGTCCGGCAGCTTGAGCGGCTCCTGCCCGCCCCAGGACAGTTCGATCAGCGAACCCCGCTGCTCGGGCCGCTCACCGCTGACGGTGCCGGAGGCGAACAGGTCACCGGTGCGCAGCGACGCGCCGTTGGCGGTCAGGTGGGCGAGCATCTGCGCGCCGGTCCAGTACATGCCGGCGAACTCCGGGTGCGACACCGGGTGCCCGTTGAGGCTGATCTCCAGGTGGATGTCGAAGCCCCAGGGCGGGCTCGCGGTGTCGTCGAGGTACGGCAGCAGCGGTACGGCACGTTCCGGCGGGCGGACCCGGGCGGCGCCGAGGGCGGCGAGCGGGACGACCCACGGGGAGATCGAGGTGGCGAACGACTTGCCGAGGAACGGGCCGAGCGGCACGTACTCCCAGGCCTGGATGTCGCGGGCGGACCAGTCGTTGACCAGGCACACACCCAGCACGTGCTGATCAAATTCGGCCATGGACACCGGTTGGCCGAGGGGCGAGCCGGGGCCGACGACGAACCCGAGCTCGGCCTCGATGTCGAGGCGCTGCGCCGGCCCGAAGCTGATCACGCCGTCCGGGGAGCGCCGCTGACCGTGCGGCCGGGTCACCTCGGTGCCGGAGACCACCACCGTGCCGGCCCGGCCGTGGTACCCGATCGGCAGGTGCCGCCAGTTCGGGGTGAGCGGCTCCTGTCCGGGACGGAACATCCGGCCCAGGTTGGTCGCGTGGTGCTCGGAGGCGTAGAAGTCGACGTAGTCGGCGACCGTGAACGGCAGGTGCATCCGGGCCTGCGCGGCCGGCACCAGGTGCGGGCCGAGGACGCCGCGCCAGGCCGGGTCGGTGAGCCAGCCGGTCACCGTGGCGCGCAGCGACGCCCACTGCGCCGGACCGGCCGCCAACAGCGCATCCAGGGACGGTCCGGCGACCACGGCGACGAGATCGGGGGCCAGTTGCCGGGTGGCCGCGGTCAGGTCCAGGATCCGGTCGCCGATCGCGACGCCGGTCCGGGGACGGGGGTCGTCCGGGGTGCCGAACACCCCGTAGGGCAGGGTGGCGATGCCGAACGGGTGGTCGGCGCGGACGTCGGTCCAGGTCACCGTGGGTCCTCCAGAAGTCCGTATCGGATCAGGCCGTCGACCGGCTCGGTGATGCTGCACGTGCCGAAACCGGTGAAGTGCCGGCGCACGGCGGCGGCGGTGCCGGCGCCGATCCGGGAGACCGCGGTCGCCACCCGGGCGCCGTCGGCGTCGGCGAGGGCCTGTGCGGCGTCGTGGCCCTGCAGCGCGCGGGCCACGGCCAGGATGACATTGAGGAAGCCGTGATGTTCAAAACCGGTCACCGGGTCGCGGTGCCGGATCGGGTCGTGCAGGCCTGCGGTCAACTTGAAACCGATGTCCGCCCGGACCGCCGCGACGATCGCCGCCGCGAGCGAGGACACCGGCGGGAACGCCTCCGCGCGTACCCCACCGGTTCTGATCTTCAGACGCACGCCCGCGTCACGCAGGGCCGCGAGACGCGGCACGCTGATCTCCCCCACCGGCATTTCGTGGTACGCGTGACAGGGCGTCCCGTGGTGCTCCGGCACGAGGGCGCCGGCCGGGGCCTCTACCGCGGCCACCTCGATCCCGGCCGCCGACGGGATCCGCTCCCCCGGTTCCCGCAGGATGAGGCTGACCCGCAGCGGCGGTCCGGCACCGGCCGCGGCGACCAGCTCGTCCCAGCGGGCGGCCGGGCAGACGAACGGGCCGAGCAACGGTGCGAGCGGTGACGCCGCCCGCTCGCGGTGCGCCGCGACCGCCGCCGGCAGCGGCACGTCACCCGGCGGGAAGATCGCAGCGTCGTCGAACAGCTGGTGGAACAGCGGGTTCACCGGTTCCCTCCCCCGCTAGAAGTTGCCCCGCTTCTCCTGCTCGCGCTCGATCGCCTCGAACAGCGCCTTGAAGTTTCCCTTGCCGAAGCCGAGCGAACCGTGCCGTTCGATCAGTTCGAAGAAGACGGTCGGCCGGTCCCCGGTCGGCTTGGTGAAGATCTGCAGCAGGTAGCCGTCCTCGTCCCGGTCGACCAGGATGCCGCGCTTCTGAAGTTCGGCGATCGGCACCCGCACGTTGCCGATCCGCGCCCGCAGCTCCGGGTCCTCGTAGTAGGAGTCCGGGGTGGCCAGGAACTCGACGCCCTCGTCGCGCAGCACGTCGACCGACCGCAGGATGTCGTTGGTGGCCAGGGCCAGATGCTGGGCGCCCGGCCCGCCGTAGAACTCCAGATATTCGTCGATCTGCGACTTCTTACGCCCCGGGGCCGGCTCGTTGAGCGGGAACTTCACCCGGTGGTTGCCGGACGCGACGACCTTGGACATCAGCGCCGAGTAGTCGGTGGCGATGTCGTCGCCGATGAACTCGGCCATGTTCGTGAACCCGAGCACCCGGTTGTAGAAGTCGACCCACTCGTCCATCCGGCCCAGCTCCACGTTGCCGACCACGTGGTCCAGCGCCTGGAAGATCCGCTTCGGGGCGCCCGGGCGGCGGCGCAGCGTGGACGTCCGCACGACGTATCCGGGCAGGTACGGCCCGGTGTAGCGGTCCCGGTTGACCAGCGTGTGCCGGGTCTCGCCGTACGCCGCCAGCGCCGCGATCCGGACCGTGCCGTGCTCGTCGGTCTCGTCGTGCGGCTCCACCAGCACGGTGGCACCCTGCGCGCGGGCGTGCGCCACGCACCGGTCGACGTCCGGCACCTCCAGGGCGATGTCGGCGATGCCGTCCCCGTGCCGGGCGTGGTGGGCGATCAGCGGGCTGTCCGGGGCCACCGCGCCGTTGATCACGAAGCGGATCGCGCCGCTCTTCAGCACGTACGAGAGGTGGTCCCGGTTGCCGGTCTCCGGGCCCGCGTAGGCGATCAGTTCCATGCCGTACGCGGACTGGAAGTAGTGCGCCGTCTGGGTGGCGTTGCCGACCGTCCACACGATCGCGTCCCAGCCGGTGACCGGGAACGGGTCGCGGTCCGAGTCGTACTCGACCAGGCCGACGAGTTGCTTGAGAGTGGCGAGATCCAGCTCGGCGAGCCGCTCGGTGTCGGTGAGGGTGTCGTGCACGGACATGGCGCTGCCACTCCCTTCAACGGTGGACGCTGATACCTCGCAGCATTCGGCACCGGGAGTGAGCTGCACAACAAGCCCAGTTTTCACCGGGCAGATTGTGCAGCTCGTCCGCTCATCCGCGCATGGCGGTGTACAGATCGACCAGTCGGGACGTCAGGCGGTGACCGGCACCTCCATCGCCGCGCCGGTCAGCGCGATCGACCGGATCCGGTCCTGCACCGACTGCGCGTGATGCGCCGTGATCAGTTCGTCGGCACCGCACGACTCGGCGAAATCGGTCAGGTAGTCGCGGACCTGCTCCGGCGTGCCGACCGCCGTGTACCGGGTCATCGCGGCCAGGCTCTGCCCGTTCGGCGAGGCCAGGAACGCGTCGATCTCGGCGTCGGTGTAGGCCGGCCCGTTCGCGCCGCGGGAGATGAACGCCCGGGTCCGCGCCCGGTACGACGCCGTCTTCTGCGCCTCCGCCTCCTCGTGGGTGTCGGCGGCGACCACGTTCACGCCGGCGATCACGTACGGCTCGGCGAGCTGCGCCGACGGCTGGAACGTGCGGCGGTACACCTGGACCGCCTGGTGCAGCAGGTCCGGTGCGAAGTGCGAGGCGAACGCGTACGGCAGGCCCAGCTTCGCGGCGAGCTGCGCACCGAACATCGACGACCCGAGGATGTAGAGCGGCACCGGACGGCCCGCCCGCGGAACCGCCTGCACGCCCGGGATCACCGACTCGCCGGCCAGGTAGCCCTGCAGCTCGACGACGTCCTGCGGGAACGACTCCGCCGACGAGTGGTCCCGGCGCAGCGCCCGCATCGTCACCTGGTCGCTGCCCGGCGCCCGGCCCAGCCCGAGATCGATCCGGCCCGGGAACAGCGTCTCCAGCGTGCCGAACTGCTCGGCGATCACCAGCGGCGAGTGGTTCGGCAGCATGATGCCGCCGGCGCCGAGCGTGATCGACGAGGTGTGCGCCGCCACGTACCCGATCACGACGCTGGTCGCCGACGACGCGATGGAGGTCATGTTGTGGTGCTCGGCGTACCAGACCCGCTGGTAACCGGCGCGCTCGGCGGCCTGCGCGAGGGAGACGCTGGCGTCGAGGCTCTCACGGGCGGTCTGCCCGGCGGCGATCGGCGCCAGGTCGAGCAGGGAGAGAACGGGGGACATCGGGGTGCCGCCTTCCGGGTTCACAGAGCGTGCTGCAGGTGTTCGACGAAAGCGCGGATGCGGTCCTCGTCGCGGCGGTAGTAGTTCCACTGCCCGCGCCGGGTGGCCTGCAGGAAACCGGCCCGCTGCAGGATCGCCAGGTGCGCCGAGACGGTCGAGGCGGAACAGCCGACCCGCTGCTGGATCAGCCCCACGCAGACGCCCGCTTCCTCCCCGGCCTCGATCCCGGGGAAGTGCGCGGCCGGGTCCTTCAGCCACTCCAGAATCGCCAGGCGCGTCTCGTTCGACAGCGCCTTGCACTCCTCCAGCACCCCGGCCCACCGCCTTTCGTCATTTCGCTTAATAACGAAATTAGGCTACGCGTCGCAGCGCCGCCACCGAAACTCGGCCTCGACCAGTATCGACACCGCCGGCTCTTCTACGCCCCTAGGCGGGAGCGGCGTCGGCCGGACGATCGGCATAGACGAATCGTTCGATCGGCGACACGGTCAGGTCACGGCTGAGAGAGCGCAGGTAGCGGTCGGTGTATTCGGCGGGCCCGACCTGTTCGCGTTCGGTCCATCCGAACTCGCGCAGCAGTGCAGGAGTGTCGTCGGGCATGAGCCCGAAGTGCCAGACCCGGCGCCTGGTGACGAATTCATGCCTGGCGGGTGCGGCACAGCACACTGGCCCAGAGACCGTCGGCTTTGCTGTCGGTGGCCTTCACGAGCAGTCGGCGAACCGGTTCCCACCGGCAGGCGGAGACGATCATGCGTTGCCCGGCGGGCAGCAGGCGTGCGGCGTCCGGGTCGTCGAACAACCGCTGATGTGCGGGCAGGTGTTGCTCGCACGCGGCTATCACCATCGGGCCGAAGGCGGTCTGCGCTACGGCCGGTGCTTTCGTCATCGTCTACTCCTTGACGGCGCGAGGCCGCTGGTAGGGGTACGGGTGGTTGCCGAAAAGCCGCTCGCCGGACGGTAGGCGCCTCGCCCTCTTCGGCAGCCGACCGCTCAGCGGGGCGTGGTGTGCCGGCGGCCGGTCCGAGCCGATGATCGGCGGCCCGGCCTGCTGTCGGGGTCAGGAGTGCAGGTCCCGGTGGCGGTACCCGGCCATGCCGGCGACGGCCAGTGCGACCGCGACGGCAATCATGATCGTCGTCGCCGTCACGTTCGGTCCGGTCAGCGGGACCGGCGCCAGGTGGGCGAAGGGTGAAAGGTCGCGGCCCCACGCCGGTGCGGCGATGCTTTCGGCGGTGACCAGGAGCAGGAAGCCGCCGACTGTGGGGAGGCCACTGAGCAGTCCGGTCAGTCGTGGTGCCCAGCCAACCGCGAAGACGGCCACGCCGAGGCTGAGCAGCACGATCGGCAAGACGTTCCAGGCGCCGTGCAGGGCGGCGGACAGGGTGAGGTCACCGCCCATGGCGGTGACTCCGGCCCAGGTGAGCAGCCCGGCACCAGTGACCAGCAGTGCTGCGGCTGTTGCGGTGACGGCGATCTCGGCGCCGAGCAGCCGTATGCGGGTGACGGGCCGGCTGGCGAGCAGGGCCAGCCGGCGGTCGGTCTCGGCGGCCAGGAACGCGGTCATCCGGATGGTGGTGAAACCGGCGACGGGCATGGCGAGGATCGCGAACAGGGTCGCTGCGAACCCGGGGATGCTGCCCAGCCCCGTGAACCCGGCCTGAGCGGCCTCGCCGGCCAGAGCGGGATTCTCGCGCAGGAAGCCGGTGACCGACACCGCGGTCAGACCGATCAGCAGGTAGTAGGCGCCGATGCCGATCATCCAGCCGGTCAGCGGCCGCACCGACCGGCGTACGGCAAAAGCCTCCACGCTCGTCAGCAGCCGCGTCCGTGGCGGCCGTCCGTCCGCCGCGGACAGCAGGCCGCCCTGCACGTCGCGGCGCCCGGCCACGGCCAGTGCCGCGAGGGTGATCAGGACGGTGGCCGCGGTCAACAGCAGCAACGGCAGCACGCGGTCGTGAACGTACGGGGCGCTGAGGGTGAGCAGCCCGAAAGGTGAGAACCAGTGCAGCCAGCCCAGTGCGGTGACGCCGTCGCCGATCATGCGGCCCAGCAGACCGGCCCCGAGGACCGCGACGGCCGTGCCGGTCGCCGGTGGGCGGGCGGGGAAGACCTGTGCGGTCAGTACGGCGACCGCGGTGAAGAACATGCCGAGCAGGCCGGTGCCGGCGCCGTGGATGATCGCCCCGGCCGGCGGGGTGCCGGCGGTGAGCAGGACAGCCGTGATGGTGGCCGCGGTGGCCGCCGAGACCACCATCACGGCGGCCAGGTGGCGGATCAGGGTGTCGCGCAGCCGCAGGCGGCCGGACAGCAGCACGTCCCACCGGCCGGCGTCCTCCTCGCCGCGGGTGATCCGGGTGGTGGTCATGATCGACCAGACGCCCAGTGCGATCGCGATGACGGCGCCGACCCGCCACACCGTGAACCCGCCGGCGGTGTCCAGACCGACCGGGGCGCCGAACAGCGTACGGATCGCCGGGTTCGCGGCCAGCGCCTGCAGGCCGCCGGCCGCCGCCGGGTCGGCCATCACCTGCGCGTAGTTGGCGACCACCAGCGCGGTCCCGGCCGTGGTGAGGCCGACGACGAGCAGCGCGCCGCGCCGGATCTGCCGGACCGCCAGCCGGGTCACCGCCCGGCCCGGCGCGGGTGTGGCGGGCAGGCTGATCGTGGTCGAGGGCGGGAGTGCGTCGAGGCTCATCGGGCCACCTGCTGCCCGTAGTAGTCGAGGAAGATCTCTTCCAGACTCGGTTCCCGTACGGCCAGAGCGGTGACCTCCGCGACGGCGAGTGCTCGCAACGCCGGAGCCGGTGGCCCGGTCATCGTGAACCGCACCCGCCCCTGCCCGGCGGCCTCGACCCCGGCGACCCCGGCGATCGAGGTCAGGTCGGGTGCGGTGCCGGTGAAGGTGATCGTCACCTCCGAGCGGTGCAGACCCCGCAACTCGCTGATAGAAGACACCGCGACCAGGCGGCCGGCACGCAGAATGCCGACCCGGTCGCAGACTGCCTCCACCTCGGCCAGCTGGTGGGAGCTCAGGAACACGGTCTGCCCACGGTCACGGGCCTGCCGGACCGCGGCACGGAACTGCTGTTCCATCAGTGGGTCCAGGCCGCTGGTCGGCTCGTCGAGCACCAGCAGCGGCGCGCGGGTGGCGAACGCGGCGATCAGCGCGACCTTCTGCCGGTTACCCGTCGAGTACGTGCGGGCCGGTTTCGACGGATCGAGGGCGAACCGTTCGACGAGCTCGTCGCGGTAGGCGGTGTCGGTGCCGGGACCGGTGCGGGCCTGCAGGTGCAGGATCTCGGCACCGGTCAGCTGCGGCCACAACGCCACATCGGCCGGCACGTACGCCAGATGCCGGTGGGCGCGGGCCACGTCGGCCGCGTCGACACCGAACACTTCGGCACGGCCGGCGCTCGGGCGGGCAAGGCCCAGCAGCAGGCGGATAGTGGTGGACTTGCCGGCGCCGTTGGGGCCGAGGAACCCGAACACCTCCCCCGGCTGGACGTCGAGGTCCAAGGTGTCGAGGGCGGTGAGGCGGCCGTAGCGTTTCGTCAGCTGGACAGCTCGCAGCGCGGGATCGGTCATCGCAGAGTGCCTTTCGGTCGGGGCGTGGAGCTATGACCGCCGACCAGACTTCCCGGCACACCTATCGCTCACCGTACGCCTGTCCCGCACCGCACGGGAAGGTCTGCCCGCCGGTCAGCGCCGCACGGGGTCGTCATCCCAGACGTCGGGGATCCCGTCGGCGTCGGCGTCGACCGCCTCGGCCGCGCACAGCTGCCGATAGTGGCGGTTGCGGGCGCGCAGCACCACCATGGCCAGCAACGCCGAGACCAAGGACCCGGCCAGGATGCCGATGCGGGCGTGTTCGTCCTTCTCGCTGCCGACACCGAACGCGAGCTCGCCGATCAGCAGTGACACGGTGAACCCGATCCCCCCGAGCAGTGCCAGTCCGAGAACGTCCCACCAGCTCACCCCCTCACCGAGGGTGGCGCGGGTGAAGCGTTGCACCAGCCACGTCGAGCCGAGAACGCCGACGCATTTGCCGACCACCAGACCGAGCACGATGCCGATCGTGACCGGGTCGCGCAGCGTCTCTCCGAGTCCTCCGGCCCCGGCGACGGACACCCCGGCGGCGAAGAACGCGAAGACCGGTACCGCGAACCCGGCTGACACGGGCCGCCACCGGTGCTCGAAATGCTCCGCCAGACCGTGCCCGTCCCCGGGAATGCGGCGGATCACCGGGACCATGAAGCCGAGCAACACTCCGGCGACCGTGGCGTGGACACCGGAGGCGTGCACCAGCGCCCAGGTCGCCGCCGCGAGGGGCAGCAGCAGCCACCACGAGCGGACCCGGCGCTGCACCAGGAAAGCGAAGAGCCCCAGCGGGATCAGGGCCGCGGCCAGGGGCAGCAGGCTCAGCGAGCTGGTGTAGAACACCGCGATGATCAGAATGGCGAGCAGGTCGTCGACCACCGCGAGCGTGAGCAGGAACGTGCGCAACGCAGCCGGCAGGTGCGTGGAGATGACCGCGAGGACGGCCAGCGCGAACGCGATGTCGGTGGCGGTCGGCACCGCCCATCCCCGCAACGACCCGCCCGACATACCCGCGTTGACCCCGACGTAGATAAGCGCAGGCACGGCCATGCCACCGACCGCCGCGGCGACCGGCAGTACCGCTCGGCGCGGGTCACGCAGGTCACCCGCCACGAACTCACGTTTCAGCTCGAGACCGGCGACGAAGAAGAAGATCGCCAGCAACCCGTCCGCGGCCCACTGCGCCAACGTCAGATCCAGGTGCAGCGCGTGTGGGCCGACCTTGAACGCGACCAGGTCCTGATACCCCGATGACCACGGCGAGTTCGCCCACACCAGCGCCAGGACCGCGGCGGCCAGTAGCAGCGCTCCACCGGCTGTCTCGGTGCGCAGGATATCGCCGATCCGGCTGACCTCCGGCCAGCTACCCCGGCCGAACAGATGACGATGCTGATGAGGCGGCGGAGCTGACACAGGACATCCTCCGGAAAAGGGAACGGCGAACACATCGCCGACCAGACTTCCCGGCACACCTGAGCCGAACCTATCGTGCCGGACCGCTCACGGCAGCGACTGACCTCACTCCGGCCAGGGGTTTATCGACGCTCGGCCACCGCTCTTTCCAGAAGGTCGACAGCGACGGCCACACCGTTCTCGGCCCGGACCCGTTCCCCCAGCCGACGTGCGGCGCCGATCATGTCGGGATCACCGACCGCGCGGCGGATCGCCGCGGCCAGCGTGGTAACGGTCAGGCTGCGCTGAGCGATCGGTTCCGGAGCCACACCGAGTTGATGCATCCGCCGACCCCAGAACGGCTGATCAGCGACGAACGGGCACACCACCTGCGGGACACCTGCACGGACCGCCGCTGCCGTCGTACCCGCACCGCCGTGATGCACCACCGCCGCCACTTGTGGGAACAGCGTCTCATGCGGGACCTCGCCGGTGAGGAACACATCCGGCGGTGACGGTACCTCACTCAACCCGCCCCAGCCGGCGGCAAGTATGCCGCGCACTCCGGCCATCCGCAACGCCGCCACGACCTCCCGGGTCACGGCCGCCGGGTCCGGCCCGGCCATACTGCCGAATCCGACGAAGACCAGCGGGTCACCCCCGTCCGCGGTTGCCGGCCGCACGGGCAGCGTCTCCGTGACGGTGGTCCGGCGGTCGGCGAACCAGTAACCGGTGACTTGCGCTGACACCGGCCAGTCAGCGGGACGTGGCACCACCTGCGGGCTCACCGCATGCAACACCAGTGACCGTCCACCGCCGGAAGTCCGCAGTGGATCATGCCTGCCCCGCCGCCGGGGCAGGCCCAGCCCGGCACGCCACCGATCGACTGTACGGCCGAACATCAGCGCCGGCGCCTTCATCCCGGCATAGCTCGCCCGGTTCGCCGCAGTCGGCAGCCACGACGGCAGCTGCTGTCCCGGCCACGCGAACTCCCGCGTCGGCACGTACAGCGGTATCGGCAGGGCCAGGACCGCCGGCACACCCAGCTTCTCGGCGACATGCCGGCCCGTCATGATCTGACCGTTGTGCACGATCAGGTCAGCGTCGGCACCCGGCCCCGTTGACGCAATCTGCCAGCAGTCCTCGAAGACCCGGGCGAACATCGCCGGCATCCGGCGCATCAGCGCCGCCTTCGCCCGCAGCCCGCCCGCGGCCACCTCACCCACGGTGGCGCTGGTGTCAAGCACTCGCAGCGGGCCGTCATCCATGCCGGCGAACGCCACACCGTGCTCGGTGATCAGATCGGCGAAGCGCTCCGGGGCCCCCAGCACCACGTCGTGACGGCGTCTGTGCAACTCCTGGGCGAGAGCGATGTACGGCTGTACGTCACCACGCGTGCCCATCGTCAGAATCAGAACCTTCACCGCGAGCCTCCCGCCGCCGACACGTCATCACGCGCCGACCAGGCTTCCCGGCTCACCACCGACGAGCGTACGCCCCGCCAGTGCGCACCGACACCATCAGCTCTACGGGGAGCAGGACGGATGATCAACCATTGCCCGGCCACGCAGACAGGCCGACGGGAGGATCGAGAGACGCATCGTCGTGCCCGGGCAACAGCGCCGCTTGCGGACCGTCGCGGTGGCCGGCAGCACGCCTGCTCCCGATGCGAACATCCACGACAACCGGCCCGAGGCTTGCGATCCTCAGCGAGACGACCGGCTGGTCAGCGAATTCGCCGGGATGCTGCGCCAACTCCAGGGCCAGCACCTGGACACCTGGACCGCCCAGGCCAAGCAGAGCGCCATCGCGCACCTGGCCAGCTTCGCCGTCGGCCTGATCAAGGACTATCGGAGACGGAACCGCGCACCAGCCAATCACGGCGATCTCCGTGACCCGCTGCCGGTAACGCACAATTTCCAAACCCTGGCATGTGCCCGCAACGCCTGACGACAGCACCCAATCCGTCCGTGTGCCGAACGTGAGCACACCCGGAACGGTGTGAGGCGCCACGTCAGTCGCGGATCCTGACAGAGTGCGACAGTTCCATCCGCTCGGCACGGGTCCGTCACATCGACCCGCTGCCCGCGGAGGCGCGGGGTGGCGCCGCATAGGCTCGTCGGCATGGAGACGCCGCGGCATGATGATCTCGGCCTGGGCACCTGGCGCCGCGATCCCGGCACGGTGGTGCTTCAGGGCGCGGCGACGCCGCTCCGGGATCCGGGCTCGCTGGCGATCGTGGCCGAGTCGTGGGCGCATGTCGTGCCGACGGAGTGGTCGCCGCACGTGCATCTCATGCATGAGCTGGTGTGGGTCCGCGGTGGAACACTGACCTCCCGGATCGGGAACCGGATCTTCACGGTGCCACCGGGATTCGGCATGTGGATGCCGGCCGGGATGGTGCATGGGGGCAGGGTGACGTACGCCGCGGAGTTTCATGACGCCTTCTTCGTCCCCGAGCGAACGCCGGTCGTGTTCGACGGGCCGACGACGATAATCATCACCCCATTACTGGAGTCTCTTCTGTTGCGACTGGGACGCTCAGATCTCGGTGACGATGAGCGAGCCCGGACCGAGGCGGTCGTGTTCGACGTGCTGGAGGCCGCGGACCGGCAGTTCGCGCTGGACCTGCCCGGCGACCGGCGGATCGACGCGATCGCCGAGGCGCTGCTGCGGGACCCGTCTGACGACCGCAGCCTGGCGGAGTGGGCCGCGCACCTGAAAGTGAGCGACCGCACCATCACCCGGGCGTTCCGGGAGGCGACCGGGCTGTCGTTCGCGCAGTGGCGGCAGGCGTTGCGCATCCACGAGGCACTGGCGCTGCTGTCCGCGGGCGCCGAGGTCCAGGAGGTGTCCGAGCTACTCGGTTACTCGCAGCCGAGCACGTTCATCGCCGCGTTCCGCCGGGTGATGAAGGTGACGCCGGGACTGCTGACCAAGGCGTCGCTGTCCGGAATCCCGTATCAGGTGTCCTGAGCGCGGGATTGTCGACAATTTGATCTTGAATTACTCTCCGTTAGGCAAGGCAATCCTTACCTGACGGAGCCGATCCATGTCCTCACCCGCGGTCCTGACCGGCGACCAGCTCGTGCTCCGCTACGGCGCCACGACCGTCGTCCACGGCGTCTCGGCGGTGCTGACACCCGGGCATGTGACGGCGCTGGTCGGCCCGAACGGCAGCGGGAAGTCCACCCTGCTGCGCGCCCTCGCCCGGCTGCACCGCGTCTACGCCGGCGACGTGCTCCTGGACGGCAAACCCGTGTCGGCGCTCACCGTGCGTCAGTTCGCCCGCGAGGTGACGCTCTTCACCCAGTCCCGGCAGGCCCCGCCCGGGCTCACGGTCAGCGAGGTCGTCGCTTTCGGACGGCACCCGCACCGGCGCCGGTTCGCCGGCCCCGCGCCGGCCGACCAGGCCGCGATCGAGCACGCGATGCGGGTCACCGGCGTCCAGGACAAGGCCGGGCGCCCGATCGGTGAACTCTCCGGCGGCGAGGCGCAACGCGTCTGGCTGGCCGCCTGCCTGGCCCAGGACACCGGCGTCGTGCTGCTCGACGAGCCGACCAACCACCTGGACCTGCGCTACCAGATCGAGACCCTCGACCTGGTCCGCGACCTCGCCGACGACCACGGCGTCGCCGTCGGCATCGTGCTGCACGACCTCGACCACGCCGCCCGGGTCGCCGACACCCTGCTGCTCCTGCGCGCCGGGCGCATCCACGCCGCGGGCGACCCCCGGGAGGTGCTCACCGCCGAGCACCTCACCGAGGTCTACGGCCTGCGCGTCGAGGTCGGCACCGACCCGCACACCGGACGCCTGCGCATCGACCCCATCGGGCGGCATCCCGCCCGGAACCTCCAAGTCACCGTGAAAGAGACGACCGCATGATCCCTGTCAATAGACTCGCCGCCGGCACCGCGACACTCGCCGTGTTCGCCATGACCCTCACCGGTTGCGGCACCACGAACGTCGACGAGGCCACCAGCGCCCCGTCCGCGCCCGCATCACAGACCTGCGCCGACGACACCACGACCACCGCGACCGGCCCGGTGTCGATGACCGACGGCGTCGGCCGCAAGGTCGAACTCGCCAAGCCCGCCGAGCGGGTCGCCGTCCTGGAGTGGCAGCAGACCGAGGACCTGCTCACCCTCTGCGTCAGCCCGGTCGCGGTCGCCAGCCCCGACGGCTACACCCAGTACGTCACCGCGGAGAAGCTGCCCGAGGGCGTCGCCAGCGCCGGCGAGCGTGGTGAGCCCGACCTCGACGCCCTGTACGCGACGAACCCCGACCTGATCGTCATGGAGGTCTACAAGGCCGACGACGAACTGCTGGCCAAGCTGGAGAAGCGTGGCGTCCCCGTGCTGGCCACCATCGGCGCCGACGCGAGTGGGCAGATCGACAACATGAAGAAGGTCTTCTCCATGATCGGTACGGCCACCGGCCGCACCGAACGCGCGGACCTGGTCCTGAAGGACTTCGACGCGCACTTCGCGGCGGCCAAGCAGAAGCTCGCCGCGGCGAACGTACCCGCCACGAAGTTCCTGTTCTTCGACGGGTGGATCGAGGGCGGCAACGTGGTCATCCGGCCCTACGGCAAGGGTGCCCTGTTCACCGAGATCGGCGAGCAGCTCGGCATGACCTCGGCCTGGACCGACGAGATCAACTCGACGTACGGCAGCGGCGGCGTCGACGCCTCCTACGGTCTCGCCCAGACCGACATCGAGGGCCTCACCGCCGTCGGCGACGCGACCCTGTTCTACGCCAACGACGGCACCGCCGAGAACTACGTCACCGAGCTGGCCAAGAGCCCGATCTGGAACGCCCTGCCCGCGGTGAAGGAAGGCCGCGCGCACACCTTCCCGAACAGTGTCTGGGGCGCCGGCGGCCCGAAGTCGAACGAGCAGGCGATCGACGCCTACGTCGACATCCTGACCTCGAAGTGAGCGACACCCCCGCGCCGCGGCCGTTACCCGCAGTCGGGTTCGGCCGCGGCGCGAGCGGGGCGGCCGTCCTCGTCGCCCTGCTCGTCCTGGTCCTCACGGTCGGACTGTGGCACCTGACGCAGGGCACCTCGGGGGCCGGCTTCGGGGATCTGCTGCGCTACGCCCTCGGCGCGCGGGAGACCGTCGGCGGCGTACCGGTCGGTGACGTGTTCACCGGCTCCCGCCTGCCCCGCCTGCTGGCCGGTGTCGCGGTCGGCGTGGCGCTCGGCACCGCCGGGGCCCTGCTCCAGTCGGTCACCCGGAACCCTCTCGCCGCCCCGGACACCCTGGCCGTCACCGCCGGTTCCTACTTCGCGTTGTGCGCGGTCGCCGCGTTCGGGATCACGATCCCGCTGGTGGCCTCGGGAGCGGTGGCCTTCACCGGTGGCCTGCTCGCCGCCGGCCTCGTGCTCGGCCTGGCCGGCGCCGGCGCGGGCGCCGCCACGACCCGGCTGATCCTGGCCGGTTCGGCGGTCGCGATGGCCCTCGACGCGGCCGCCGCGATGCTGCTGATCCTGTTCCGGGAGGGCACCACCGGCCTGTACGCGTGGGGCAGCGGCTCCCTGGCCCAACTCAACCTGGACGCCGCCACCCGGGCCGCCCCGGTCGTCGTCGCCGTCCTCGCCGTCGCCGTCCTGCTGGCCCGGCGCCTCGACGTCCTCGGGCTGGGCGACGACGCGGCCGCCTCCCTCGGCGTCCCGGTCCGCGCCACCCGGATCGTGGCGGTGCTCTGCGCCGTCCTGCTGACCAGCATCTCGGTGACCCTGGCCGGGCCGCTGGCCTTCGTCGGCCTGGCCGCGCCCGTCGCGGTACGCCTGGCCGCCGTCCGCATCGGCGTCCTGAGCCGCCACGGTTTCCTGATCCCGGCCTGCGGTCTCGCCGGAGCGTTCCTGGTGCTGCTCGCCGACGTGACCCTGCGCGCGATCATGGGTGCCCAGGCCGCCGCGTCGATCCCGACCGGCATCCCGACGTCGCTGCTGGGCGCCGTGGTCATCGTGATCCTCGCGCTCCGGCTGCGCGACCGGGGTTCGGCGCCACGCGCTCACGTGCCGGTCCGCTCGTACCCCCGCTTCGTGATCGTCATGATCGTCGCCGTCGTCCTGCTGGCCGCCACCGTGCTCGCCGGCCTGCTGGCCGGCAGCCTGTGGCTGCGCACCGGCGACCTCACCCTCTGGCTGCAGGGCACCGCCCCGGACCTGATCGCCCGGGCTCTCGACGACCGCGCCCCGCGGGTCGCCGCCGCGGTCACCGCCGGTGCGGCCCTCGCCCTCGCCGGAACCGTCGTGCAGGGCACCGTCCGCAACCCGCTGGCCGAACCCGGCATCCTCGGCATCACCGCCGGAGCCGGGCTCGGCGCCGTCATCGTGGTGACCTCCGGCCTGCCCGGCGGCCGCACCACCCTGATCGCGGCCGCCGTACTCACCGGCCTCGCCACCTTCGCCCTGATCACCGTGCTCGCCTGGCGCGGCGGCTTCCTCCCCGACCGTTTCCTGCTCATCGGCATCGGCTGCGGCTACGCCCTCAGCAGCGTCAGCACGTTCCTGCTGCTGCGCGCCGATCCGTACGACACGCCCCGGATCTTCACCTGGCTGTCCGGCACCACCTACGGCCGTACGTTCACCGACGTGCTCCCGGTCGCCGTCGTGCTCCTGCTGGCGACCCCGCTGGTTCTCGGCCTCCGCCGCCAGCTGGATCTCCTGTCGATCGACGAGGACACCCCACAGATCTTCGGGGTACGCCGTGAGCACACCCGGCTGGTCCTCCTGGCGATCGCGGCCACCGCGGCGGCCGTCAGCGTCATCGCCGTCGGGGTGGTCGGCTTCGTCGGCCTGGTCGCCCCGCACCTGGCACGAGCGCTGGTCGGCGTCCGCCACGCCCGCATCATCCCGGTCGCGATGCTGCTCGGTGCCCTGCTCGTGGGGGTGGCGGACACGCTCGGGCGCACCGTGATCGCGCCGTCGCAGGTCCCTGCGGGGCTGATGATGGCGTTGCTCGGAGCCCCGTACTTCGTCTGGCTGCTGCACCGCTCCCGCAGCACCGCGTAAAGGACACCCGCCGCCCGGGGATCGCGTGCACCACCACCCGGGCGCAGGGGTGGTTCATCCCTTCTCGCCCGTGCCCTGGCCCTCGCCCTCGGCGACGGCTTCGGTGAGGCGGCCGAGGAAGGCCAGGACGACCTCGCGGTCGGCGGTGGACAGGGCCGCGCAGACCTCGTCGATGCGGTGGATGACCGGGGCCCAGGCCTCGACCGAGGCGCGCCGGGCGGCCGCCGTCTCGGTGACGGTGACCCGGCGGCGGTCGGTGGTGTCGCGGGTGCGTTCGACGTGGCCGTCGCGTTCGAGGCGGTCGATCAGCAGGGTCACCGAGGCGGTGCGGATGCCGAGGTTGCGGGCCAGGTCGGTGGCGCCCATCGGCCCGTGTTGCACCAGCGCGCCGATGGCTGACATGTCGGTGGCGTTCATTCTCATCCGTACGGCCATGCGGCCCACCAGTTCCCGCGAGCCGCCGATCATGTCGCGGACGGCCAGGGTCACGGGGTCGAGTCCGGCGAACGCCTCGTCATCCTGCATGACTGTATTTCATCACACCTTGCAACTAGGTGAGCTGGTAGCTAGTTTCCCTAGACATGTTGAGGTTCCGCCCGTGACCGAAGTCGTCCAGCGGCATGTCCGGCTGCTGCTGGAGGCGCCGTTCCGTGCCGACGCGGCCCGCCGGGCGTACGCCGAGGAACTCATCCGGAGCGGGCGGCGCGTCGTCACCGGCGGCATGGTCTCGGCCACCGGCTGGCAGCTGCACGACTGGCTCACCGGCACGCCGGCCGCGAGCGGCGACGACGGACGGGCCGGGCTGCTCGCGGCGCTCGCCGGGGCCTACCACGCCGACGGCCTGTTCGACGACGTCCCGGCGCCCGACCCGTGGACACCGGGCGTGCCGCCGTCGCTGAGCGCGGCGATCGAGGAGTGGCTGTTCGCACCCGCCACCCCCGATCAGGAGATCGCCGACTTCGTGGGCTGGCCGGTGGGCAAGGTCCGCGAGCATCGGTGACCGTGCTTACCGCGTACCCCGCCGGAACCGGTAGCCGCCCGGCAGCGTCGCCCGCAGGGTCCCCGCATCGATCACGCGGGGAGGCTGATCCCGGTCTGTGCGGCGCAGAGGCGCAGCAGCGCGTCCTGGGTCGCGACGTCGTGCTCGGACGGGCCGGGGGTCCAGGCACGCTCGGTGTCGTAGGAGTCCGGCGGGACGGTGCCGCCGGTGGCGAGACGGGCGAGGCGCTCACCGGCGTGTTCCGGGGTGAGCGGGGCACGGTCGCCGTTGCGGGCCGTCATGGCGGTGGCGACCCAGCCCGGGTCGAAGGCGAGCACGTCGGTCCCGGGCCAGTGCCGGCCGAGGCCGAGGGCGATCAGGACCAGGTGCAGTTTCGTCGTGGCGTAGGCCTCACGCCCGTGGAAGGCGCGGTGGGCGTAGCTCGGGTCGTCGAGATCGAGCCTGCCGTCGCCGGCGAGCGCGGACGAGGTGAGGACGATCCGGCGGGGGCGTGGCAGCAGGGCGGCCAGCGCGTACGCCGACAGGGTGTTCACCTGGAACGTCGACTCGATGCCGTCCTCGGTGAGGTCCCGCTCGGTCGCCGTCATGCGGGCCAGGCCCGCGTTCAGCACCACCGTGTCGAACGGGCCGATCGCGGCCGCCTGCGCCGCCAGCGCCCGGGTCTGTTCCAGCGAGGCCAGGTCACCGGTCACCACCCCGGCGGCGCCGGGCACCGCGGAGGCGGCCGCGCGGCGCTCGTCGCGCGCGTGGACGATCACCTCGTGTCCCTGCTGGACGAGCGCGACGGCCGCCGCTCGCCCGATCCCGGCGGTCGACCCGGTCAGAAGAATTCTCGCCACAGGCGTGGACCCTAACAGCACGGCCGTCCGTCGCAGCGGGCCCGCACCATCGAGATTCGATGATGCGGAGGGGCGGCGGGATCAGCGATCCCGCCGCCCGCGAGGCGAAGAGGGCCTCGGCTGACCGGTTACACCACTTCCCGGCAGGGGTAGTTCGCGATCGTGCAGGTGGTGCCCTCGTTGTAGGTGTCCATGAAGTGGTTGTAGTACGCCGTGTAGAGCGGGTGCGTCGTGCCCGTCTCCCACGCCATCTTCACGAACAGCTCGTCGTTGCCGCTCAGCGCGTCCGCGGTCCAGTTCTGCGATCCGGTGTAGATGCGGTACCGGTACGTGTCGGTGAACTTGCCGTAGAGCGCGAAGTACTTGTCGTGCACGTTGTACTGCCGGCGGATCTTGACGCCGGCGGTGAGCAGCTCGTTGTAGACGGTCGAGTTGACCCAGATGTCGCCGGTGTCCGTGGTGCTGGCCACCATCCAGATCTGGCAGCCGGCGGCACGCATCTTCAGGATCTGGGCGAGCAGCTCGGGACGGCCCGCGGTCACGAAGGCCACGCTGATCCGCAGCCGGCAGTTCTCGTCCGGCGTGACGTCGTTGAGGCGGGTCACGATCGAATCCGTCTGGCCCTCCGCCTCCGGCGAGGAGTATCCGCTCGCCGCGCTCGCCACGAAGTAGCCGCGTGGTGCGAAGGCGTCGTAGTAGTCGTTGCCGTCGAAGTGCGCCTGGTTCCACATGTCGGTGAAGTTCGCGTTCAGTCCCGCGGTCAGCGCCGCGTCGCCGTACACCGTGATGGCGTTGTTGAACGACTTCGGGCCGGTCGCCGTCGTCAGGTTCGCCGAACCGAACCAGGCCACCTGGGTGCGGTTGACGCCGTTCGGGTCGGTGGTGGCGCTGAAGGTGAACATCTTGGTGTGCATGTCACCGGTGGCGCTGGTGCTGATGCAGGCGTTGCCGGTGCCGTACGAACAGAACCGGTGGTTGGTCAGCTTCTTGATGGTGGTGACAGCCGTGGCCCCGGTGGTCGCGTTCTTGCCGTCGAGGACGACGCGCACCGTGACGCCCCGGGTCTGCGCGTCCACCAGTGCCTGCGCGACCGAGTTGAGGGTGAGCGAGTAGATGCTGCCCTGGATCGTCGATCCGGCCGGTGCCGCGTCGATCAGGCGCTCGAGTTCGAGGTGGATGGTGTCGTCGGCGACGCCATCCTTCTCGATGCCCGGGTTGTTGAAGTGTGCCCAGACCGGGTAACCACCGATCGTCGCCGCGGTGCCGGCGGTGGCGAGCGCCGACACGGTGTCGTCAGCGGACGCCGCGGTCGGTGTGATGAGGGCGATCCCGGCCATGAGCAGAGCTGCTCCGGCCCGGAGGACATGGCGATGCCGCACGATGGTTCTCCCCGTTGTTCATGATCAATTCATGGGGAAGTATTGATCCATCGTGGACATCCGTCAATGCCGATGATCACAGCGACCCCGGAGATCGGCACAAACCGATCACGGGTTCAGACCGTCACCCTCGCGCGGCCCGGCGGCAGGCGGGCGCCGGGACGTTCACCGCACGCCGGCGATCACCCCTCGTGTGCACCGGCACGTCGCCAGTTGGGCGCCGATCCCTGAATGCGGGTCAGAATGCCCTGGGCGTGCCGGATGAATTCCGCCGTGGCCGGTGAGATCGCGCCGGAACGGCGGGTGATGAAGGCGAACGTCTCCACCACCGGCGGGTCGAGTGGCACCCAGAACAGGCCCCGCCGGGCGATCATCGAATGGCCGACGTGGAAGGAGACCAGCGAGTCGCCGATGCCCTGGGCGGCGAGTTCGAGGGCGTGGGTCTGGAATTCGACCTCCACGATGGGCTCCAGGACGACGCCGGCGCTCTGCGCCCTGGCCAGCAGCGAGACCCGCAGCGGATCGTCCTGCGACCAGCGGGCCTCGGAGAGGATGAGCCGCCGCTGGACGAGGGTGGCGATGTCGACCGGCTGCTCGGCGTTCTCCCTGGTCTTGGTGACGTAGACGACCTGGTCGGTGAAGACCGCCGGAGACACGTTCAGTTCGCGGTCGTCGATCGGGAGCTGAACGATGCCGGCCTCGATCTCACCGTCGCGGACCAGGTCGGCGACCTCGGCGGAGTTGAGGCCGATGACCCGGATCCGGACGCCGGGATGCTGGGCCCGGAAGTCGCGGATCAGGTCGGTCAACAGGTAGAGATGGGCGCTGTTGAAGGTGCCGAAAGTGACCGTGCCCTGCTCGATGGATTGAATCCGGTTGCTCGTCTCCGCCATTTCCGCGATTCCGGCCAGCACCTTTTCCGCGAGTGGCAACAATTGTTTTCCGGCGTCCGTCAGCAGCAGCCTGCGCGAGGTGCGCGTGAACAGCGGCAGTCCGAGGGTCTTCTCCAGCTCACGGATCTGTTCCGAGAGGCTGGGCTGGGCCACGTGCTGGTCGGCGGCGGCCGCGGCGAACGTGCCGAGACGGACCGCGGTGACGAAGTACTGCAGTTGGCGCACGGTGGGCAAGGCCATCGACGCACCCCTTTCCTCAAGGCTGAGCCTATACCTACCACAAGATCTTGAGGCTTGCCCTTGGTCTGCGCGGTTTGGTGAGCTGTGCGCAGCCAGGACATCACCGCAACGTCAGGGGAAGCCGATGAGTTCACCCGCAGGTACCGCCGTCGTCACGGGTGCGGCCAGCGGCATGGGCCGCAGCACCGTGGAGGCGTTCCTGCGCCGGGGCTGGACGGTCGTCGCCGTCGACCTCGTCGCGTCCACCGCCCCGGCGGGCTCCCCCGGCACGCTGATCCCGGTCGTCGCCGACGTCCGGGACCGCGATGCCCTCACCACCGCCCTGGACGCCGCACTCGGGCCGGACCGCGCGGTCGAGGTGGTCGCCAACATCGCCGGCGTCTACCCGCCCACCACCCTCGACACCTACGACGAGGCGACGTACCGCCGGATCTTCGACATCAACGTCCTCGGCGTCCTGAACGTCACCGCCGCCGTCCGCGGCCGCCTCCGCGAGGGCTCCTCCGTCGTCAACTTCGCCTCCACCGACGCCTTCACCGTCTCACCCGGGCAGCTGCTCTACGGCGCGTCGAAGGCCGCGGTCGTCATGCTCACCAAGTCCCTCGCGCTGGAGCTGGCCCCGGCACGGATCCGGGTCAACGGGATCGCACCCGGCTGGGTCGCCACCCCGGGCAACGCCGCCACCGGCCGGATGGACGCCGCCGCCGCCTCGATCCCGCTCGGCCGGGTCGCCCAGCCCGAGGAGATCGCCGAGTGGGTGTGGCTGCTCTCGGTCGGCGAGCACGCGGCCTTCATCACCGGCGAGACCCTCATGCTCTCCGGCGGCGCCGCGATGCGCTGACCGGAACCTCCCCGACCAGCACGCCCTAACCAGGAAGCGACTCCCACCATGGTTGATTTCTCCCGCACCGCCGTTCGCGTCGCCGCCCTCACCGGTGTCGCGGCCCTCGCCCTGACCGGCTGCACCAAGACGTCGTCGACCACCGCCGCGCCGGCCGCAGACTGCACCCCGCAGACCGCCGGGCTGACCACCTTCACCGCGGGCACCCTGACCGTCGGGGTCCCGGAGAACCCGCCGTACACCAAGCTCACCGGCGCCGAGGCCTCCGGCATGGAGATCGACATCGTGAAGAAGCTGGCCGCGGCCGAGTGCCTGGCGGTCGCCTGGGTGCCGATCACCTACGCCAACGGCATCGCGATGATCAACAACCAGAAGCGCACCGACCTCATCACCGGCGGCTGGTACGTGACCGAGGCCCGCGCCCAGCAGGTCGGCTTCACCACGCCCACCTACTACGACCAGATGGCGATCATCTCGAAGACCGGGGTCGACACGGTCGCCGGGCTGGAGACGATCGGCGCCGTCGGCTCCGGCACCGGCTTCTCCTGGCAGGACGACATGACCAAGGTCCTCGGCGACAAGCTCAAGACCTATCCGAGCACCGCCGAGATGAAGCAGGACCTGCAGGCCGGCCGCATCCAGGCCGCGCTCGACGGGTACGGCGTCGCCGTCGAGGCGTACCGGGGCACCGACTTCCAGGTCAAGCAGTCGCAGGCCGACACCCGGATCGCGATCACCACCGACAAGCCCATCTCGGCGTTCCCGATCGACAAGAACAACAAGGCCCTCTCCGACGCGCTGAGCACGCTCATCGACGGCTACCGCACCGACGGCACGCTCGTCACCGTCGCCGGCGAGTACGGCCTCGCCGCCGACCTGGTGGTGCCCGCCGACGCGGCGGCCACGTCGCTCCGCTGAAGCCAGCCCGGCCGCCGGGTACGCCCGTACCCGGCGGCCGGACCGACCCGAGGGACCACGCCATGACCGAATCCCTGTTCACGCCGGCGGGCGAGGCCGCCACCGCCGGCGTCACCATCGCGAACCTGGCCAAGAGCTACGGCTCCCACCTGGTGCTCGACGACATCTCCGTCACCGTCCGGCCGGGCGGCGTGACCGCCCTGATCGGGCCGTCCGGCTCGGGCAAGAGCACCCTGCTGCGCTGCGTCAACCTGCTGGAGACCCCGGACGCCGGCACGATCACGGTGGGCTCGCGGACCGTACACGCGGGAAAGAAGATCTCCGAGAGGGATCTGCTGGCCCTGCGCCGCCAGGTCGGCATGGTCTTCCAGTCGTTCAACCTGTTCCCGAACCTGTCCGTGCTGCAGAACGTCGTGCTGCCGCAGCGCAAGGTCCTCGGCCGCGGCCGGGAGGAGGCCGAGGCGCGGGCCCTGGCCCTGCTCGACCGGGTCGGGCTCAAGGACAAGGCGCACCAGCACCCGCAGCGTTGCTCCGGCGGCCAGCAGCAGCGGATCGCGATCGTCCGGGCCCTCGCGCTGGAGCCCCGGGCGATGCTCTTCGACGAGCCGACCAGCGCCCTGGACCCGGAGGTCGGCGTCGAGGTCCTCGCCGTCATGCGTGAACTGGCCCACGACGGCATGACGATGATCGTGGTGACGCACGAGATGCAGTTCGCCCGGGACGTCTCCGACCACCTCGTGGTGATGGCCGACGGGAAGATCATCGAGGAGGGCGACCCCGCCGCGATCATGGCCGAGCCCGCCCAGGAACGCACCCGGCGTTTCCTCAGCGCCGTGCTGGAGCGCTGACATGGCGGAGGCACTGTCCGCCGTCCTGATCGGCCTGCCGCTGACCCTGCTGGTCACCGCCGCCGCCTTCGCGATCGGCGCCGTCGGCGGCATCCCGCTCGTGCTCGGCCTGCGTTCCCGGCACACCCCGGTGCGCCTGGTGTTCCGGTTCGCCGTCGACCTGCTCCGCGGCGTCCCCACCATCGTGTGGCTGTTCCTGCTGTACTTCGGCCTGGCCGTCGGGGACTACCGGCTCGACTCGCTGGGCGCGGCGATCCTCGGCCTCGGCGTGGTGGCCAGCGCGTACCTCGCGGAGATGTACCGCGGCGGCTTCGCCGTCGTGCCGAAGGGCCAGCGCGAGGCCGCCCAGGCGCTCGGCCTGGGCCGCACCACCACCTTCCTGCGCGTGCTCGCCCCGCAGGCGCTGCGCACCGCACTGCCGTCGGTCACCACGTACCTGCTGATGCTGCTGAAGGACTCGTCCCTCGCGTCGACCGTCGGCGTGCTGGAGATGACCGCCCAGGCCACCGCCTTCTCCCGGCAGAACGTCGGCACCGCCGGGCTCACCCCGTTCTTCGTGGCCGCCGGCGTCTACATCGCCATCAGCGTCCCGCTCGCGATCGCCGCCCGCGTCCTCGACGCCCGACTGTCCCGGAGTCTCTGATGGAACTGGGCGACTATCTCCCCCGGCTCGGTGACGGCCTGCTGGTCAGTCTGCAACTCACCGTCATCTCGGTGGTCTGCGGGTACGCGCTCGGACTGCTCCTCGCCCTCGGCGTCTCATCGGCGAACCCCTGGGTGCGCTGGCCGACGGTGACCCTGGTGGAGATCGGCCGCGGCATCCCGGCCCTGGTCGTGCTCTACATCGTCTACTACGGGCTACCCGCGGTCGGCCTGCTCTTCGACAGTTTCCCGGCGGCCGCGATCGGGCTCACCGTCACCGCGGCGGCGTACTCCTCGGAGACGATCCGGGCCGGGATCCGCTCGGTGCCCGCCGGCCAGCGCGAGGCCGCCCAGGCGCTCGGCCTGGGCCGGGCCACCGCCTTCGGCCGGGTGATCCTGCCGCAGGGCCTGCGCTCGGCGATCCCCGCCCTGATGGGCCTGGCCGTCCAGTCCTTCCAGACCACCTCCCTGGCCTACTCGATCTCAGTGAACGAGCTGATGGGCCAGGCCTACCAGGCCGGTGCGGTCACCTTCCGCTACCTGGAGGTGTACGCGATCACCGGCCTGCTCTACGCCGTCATCGCGATCCCCGCGACCTGGCTCTCCGTCCACGCCGAACGCCGCCTGTCCCGCGGCTACCTCTCCTGAGAAGGGAACACCCCCCATGACCCGCTACTGCGTCATCGGTGCCGGAGCCGCCGGCATCTCCGCCCTCCAGCAGTTGCGCGAGGCCGGCCACCAGGTCGACTGCTACGAGAAGTCGGACCGGGTCGGTGGTCACTGGAACACCGACTACGACGCCCTGCACCTGATCACCTCCCGGGACACGACCGGCTACGAGGGCTTCCCGATGCCGTCGTCGTACCCGCACTTCCCGAGCCGCGACCAGGTCCGTGACTACCTGCACTCCTACGCCGCCCACCACGGTCAGGAGGACCTCATCCGCTTCGGCGCGGAGGTCGTCTCCGTCGTCCCGATCGCCACCGACGGCCCGGTCGGCTCGGCCGGCTGGACCGTGCACCTGGGCACCGGGGAGCGGATCGACTACGACGGGGTGCTCATCGCCAACGGCCACCTCTGGGACCAGAAGACCCCCGGGATCGCCGAGCACTACACCGGCAGGCAGCTGCACTCCGGCAGTTACCGCAACACCGGCGACATCGACGGCGACCGGGTCCTGGTGGTCGGCGCCGGCAACTCCGGATGCGACCTGGCCGCCGATGCCGCCGCCCACCGGATCGCGGCCGACATCGTCATCCGCGAGGGCACCTACTTCCAGCCGAAGACCTATTTCGGCGTACCCCGGCAGCAGATCCCCTGGATGGGCCAGTTCTCCCCGGAGGAGCAGGACCTGATCGCCCGGCTGCTGGCCCGGGTCTCCATCGGCACCAACGGCGACTACCCCGGCCTGCCCACCCCCGCGCACCGCACCCTGGCCGAGGGCCGCACCGTCGTCAACGACCTGCTGCTGTACTGGATCCAGCACGGCCGGGTCCGGGTCGTCCCGGGCATCGCGAGCATCGAGGGCACGACCGTGCGGTTCACCGACGGCACCGAGCGCGACTACCCGACGATCCTGTGGGCCACCGGATTCCGGTCCAGCCTGCCCTTCCTCGACGAGTCGCTGGTCGCCCGCCGCAACGGCACCCCGCTGCGCTACGGCGCCGGCATCGTCCCGCACGGCCTGGAGAAGCTGTACTACATCGGCCTGACCGGACCCCGGGGACCGCAGATCCCGGTGTACGGCGTCCAGACCAAACTGGTGCTGCGGATGATCGCCCTGCACGAGGCCGAACCCGAGCGGTTCGCCGGCATCGCCGCCTACCTGGGTGAACTCCAGGAAGCCGACGACCGGATCGACATCGTCCGCGCGGTCTGGGACGAACAGCGGGCCGACACCGGGCGCCTGCTCGACGCGATGAGGGCCGCCCGCGCCTGACGACGGCCCGTCACACCCCGGCGGTCTGCGGAACGCTTTCGCCCCGCCGGGGTCCGGGCCGTGACGGCGGGAGTACGTCGGACGCCAGCCACGGCCACAGCAGGAACACCCCCGCCACCGCCGCGACGATGACCGCCACCCCGGCGAGGAAGGCGAACCGCCCCGGTGTCGGGGTGCCCTGCGGCTCGGACATGGCCAGCACGGTCATGCCCAGCAGCCCGGCCGGCGCCGCGATCGTGCCGGCCGCCACCAGTGGCAGCACGGTGAACCGGCCGAGCCGGTTCACCGGGGTCCGCTCCGCACGCCGCAGCACCCGGACCACCAGGACCACCAGCGCTCCCCAGCCCAGCACGACCAGCACGGCCGCGATCGTGTCGCTGGGCCGGTGCCATCGCGCCCACACCGTGGCGGTCGCGATCACCCCGGTGTAACCGGCGCCGATCAGCGCGACCACCCCGCGGACCGCCTCGGGCAACACCAGGACCAGCGCGAACACCACCGACGCGGCGGCCGTGGTGTGCCCGCTGGGGAACGAGTTGGCGAACGCCAGACCGTCCAGCTCGGGGCGGGGCAGCCAGCCCTTGAGCACCTGGGTGGTCCCGTTCGCGCCCACCACCAGCACCGCGGCCGCCGCGGCCAGACCGAACTGCCGGCGCAGCACGCCGACCGCGGCCGCGACCACGCAGACCAGCACGAGACCGCCCAGGCTGGTGCCGTACAGCACCTGGCTGAGCACCCGCACCACCCGGGGATCCTGCACGTCGCCGCCGAGCATCGCGGCGGTGTCCACCCACTGCCCGGTGATCGTGCCGACGAACACCCGGTAGGTCGCCGCCGTGCCGAGCACGGCGAGCACCCCGATGATCAGCGGCGTCACCGGGCGCGCGGCGCGTCGTTCCGTCGGTTTCAGGCCGGTCATCGGCGTCACCCCCAAGATCAAGTTAGTGGTCGGGAGGTGCGCATAGTAACCGAGGTGTACGGAGCCGCCGCGTCGCCGGGCTGCGCGCACGGCGTCCGCCGTCGACCTGACGCGCTTCGCCCGCGGCCCGACCTGAACTGACCTGCGCGACGGTGGTCACCGCACCCGGCGGGTGAGTTCCCGGCGCAGCTCCCCGATCGCCGGGTTGCGGTCGCCGCGACGGCTGGTCACCTGGACCTGCCGGACGATGTTCGGCGGCCCGGCGATCTCGAGCAGGGCGATCCCGGCCAGTGACGTCACCGCCGACCGCAGGATCAGGGCCACGCCGAGATCGGCCGCGACCAGCGCCAGCACCGCCTGGTAGCTGTCGGCCCGATGGCTGATCCGCGCCGTGAACCCGGCCGCCCGCGCCACCGACTCGGTCACCGCCTGGAACCCCGACTCGGCCCGGGCGGCGATCCACTCGGCGTCGGCGAAGTCGGCCGGGCGCACCGGCGCGTCCCCCGCCGGGCGCAGCCGGGGCGGCACGGCCAGCACCATCGGGTCGGCGACCAGCGGGCTCTGCACCAGCCCACGCAGATCAGGCTCCGGCGACGGCGCATATCGATGGGTGACCGCCACGTCGATCTCCCCCGCCCGCAACGTCGGCAGGGCGGCCTCCGGCTCCAGCTCGGTGAAGGTCAACCGCAGCGCGGGATGCCGCCGCCGCATCGCCCCCAGCGCCGGGGCCACGAACCGGGTGGTCGCCGTGGCGAAGGCGGCCACCCGCAGGCGCCCGCCCGAGCTGTGCACCTCCTGCTCCGCGGACGCCAGATCGGCGAGGATCCCGCGGCCGCGTTCCACCAGGACCTCGCCGGCGTGGGTCAGCCGGACGCTGCGCGCCGTGCGTTCGAGCAGCGGCACACCGAGGTCGCTCTCCAGGATGCCGAGTTGCTGCGACGCCGCGGCCGCACTGCATCCGGCCGCGGCGGCCGCGCCCGCGATCGACCCGGTGTCGGCGACGGCGACGAGCAGGTGCAGGCGACGGGTGTTGAGCATCGGATGATCCTAGGCTCAGCACTGCGGGTATCGGCTTTCCGAGGGGTACGGGTGGCGGCCAGAATCGGGGCGTGAACAGGCACGACGCGGACAGCCGCGGATTCGCGAGCGACAACTACTCCGGCATCCACCCCGAGATCCTGGCCGCCATCGGTGCCGCCGGCGGCGGGCACCAGGTCAGTTACGGCGGGGACGTCTACACCGACCGGCTGCGGGAGGTGTTCGGTCTCCACTTCGGGTCGCACGCGCGGGCGTACCCGGTGCTCACCGGCACCGGCGCCAACGTGATCGCCCTGCAGGCGGCCACCGACCGCTGGGCCTCGGTGATCTGCGCCGCGAGCGCCCACATCCACGTCGACGAGGGCGGCGCCCCGGAGAAGGTCGCCGGCCTCAAACTGCTCACCGTCCCCACGCCGGACGGCAAACTCACGGTGGAGGCCATCCGTGCCGAGGCCCACGGGTTCGACGACGAGCACCGCGCCCAGCCCCAGGTGATCTCCCTGGCCCAGTCCACCGAACTGGGCACCGTCTACAACCCCGGTGAGATCCGCGCCATCACCGACTTCGCCCACGCCCACGGCATGCGGGTCCACCTGGACGGCGCCCGCCTGGCCAACGCCGCCGCCCACCTCGGTCTGCCGCTGCGCGCGCTCACCACCGACGCCGGCGTCGACATCCTCTCCTTCGGCGGCACCAAGAACGGCCTGCTCCTCGGCGAGGCCGTCGTGGTCCTCGATCCGGCCCTCGACCGCGGCCTCGACCGCCTGCGCAAATCGTCGATGCAGCTGGCCTCGAAGATGCGTTTCGTCTCCGCCCAGTTCCTCGCCCTCCTCGAAGGCGACCTGTGGCTGCGCAACGCCACCCACGCCAACGCGATGGCCACCCTTCTGCACGACCAGATCGCCACCCTCCCGGGGGTACGCGTACAAGCCCCCGTCCAGGCGAACGCCGTCTTCGTCGCGCTCCCCGACGCGGCCCGCACCCGGCTGCACGACCAGTTCCACTTCTACGACTGGGCCGGCGGCCAGGCCCGCTGGATGACCACCTTCGACACCACCCCGGACGACGTCACCCGCCTCGCCGCGGCGGTGCGGGCGGCCCTGAACCCCGTTCACGCGAAGACGAATCCCACATGAACGGGTTATAAATCGCTGCTCAATATACGATTCAATCTCTTTGAATGATGTGGACATTATTGTCGAAAATCGCTCGGCGATCCACCCCGGCGCATCGCCGGGAATCCGCAGAACGAACCAAATACGCACACAGTGGCGCGGTGCCTTTTATCACATCGATGGCCATGGAACAGCCCTCTAATGTGGAGGCGAATCACCTCCCGAGAGGAAACAGGAAATGGAAATTCGTAAGGTGACGGCGCTGGCTCTGTCGTCGGCGGTGGCCGGAGCCGGCATTCTCCTCGGCGCCGCTCCGGCTCAGGCCAGCGTCGCCGAATGCCAGCCCGCCTACACAGGAAGGCTGTGCGAATGGACCGGAGCCAGTTACACCGGAACGTTCGCCCATTATGCCCCGCCGGCCGGCCTGTGTGACGTCACCGCCAACCGCCCCCGGGCCGGAAAGAACCGGAGCGTGTACGCGGTCCGGTATTTCAGCAACGCCGACTGCTCGGGCAGTTATGCGACTCTCGGCGCCGGCATCCAGGTCTACGATTTCGGATTCAACGCCCGCAGCGTGCGGCTCCTCGGAGTGTCGTAGTCCGGCCTCCTCAACGCCACGGCCCTCGCCGGCCCGCACACTGGGGGCGTGCTTGCCGGCGAGCTGTACCGCTCAGCTTAAGTCGATCATGAGTCTGCCCATCGACTTCGCCGCGGCCGCGATCACGTCTGCCGGGCGCCGCCTCCGGGCGTCGTCTCCGGGCGTCGTCTCCGGGCGTCGTCTCCGGGCGTCGTCTCCGGGCGTCGTCTCCGGGCGTCGTCTCCGGGCGCCCCGTGCGTCGGCGCCGTTCAGCCGCTCGCGGCCCCACCAGAGCCGTCGCCGAGATCAGGGCGAGTTCGGTGGCGTTCCGGCCACCCCCAGCCGTCGCCCACGGTCCACCCATGGGCCAAAAGCGACCGTGGACGACGGCTGGGCGACCCCGGGCCGTCGCCGATGGCTGATTCCCACCTGGCCGAACAGCCGTAGTCGACGGCTCGACCGGATCGGCCGTCGACTGCGGTCCATCCGCGAGCCGAAAACGACCGTGAGCGACGGCCGGCGGTCGCACCATGCCACCCAGCTTAAGTTGATCATGGACTTGACCACACGCCGCGACAAACAGCTGAGCTGCGCTGATGCGACCGCCACCCCACGGGCACAGCCACGGCCACGGCCAGCGTCAACGGCCACGGCCACGGCCACGGCCACGGCCACGGCCAGCGTCAACGGCCGAGACCAACGACTGGCGAGTCGCCGCGGCGAAGGGCATCGCATGGTTACCGGTCACGGCGTTGGTCAACTCAAGCTAAGCGGCATTGCTCGCCGGCCGGCACGCCCCCGGCGTGCGGACCGGCGAGGCGCCGTGGCGCCTCACGCCCCTTCAGCCATGGGTCGGCCCTCGATCATGCCGGCCCGCGCGCAACGGCGGGTGAGGGCGAGCGCGCCGACCGGGATCGCGGCGAGAACGGCGAAGGCCAGACCGACCAGCGCCGGGCCGCGCAGCCCGAGGCCGGATTCCAGGGCGAGGCCCCCGCCCCAGGAGCCGAGGGCGATGCCGACCTGGACCGCGGACGTCGACAGGGCCAGGGGCAGCACGTGGCCGGTCCCGGCGACGCCGATGATCTGCCCGGACATCGCCGGGGCGAAGACCATGCCGGGTACGCCGAGCAGCACGTACAGCAGGACGGCGGCCGGAGGGCTGGTCGCCCCGAGGCTGATCGCGGCCGTCAGCACGACGCAGGCGGCGGTGGCCCCGAGAGTGACGGCGGCCGGGTGCCGGTCGCCGAGGCGCCCGCCGAACCGGGATCCGGCCAGGGCCGCGGCACCGAATCCGAGCATGACCAGCGGCACCAGTGCGGGGGCGAGTCCGGCCCGGTCGGTCAGTGCCGGTGCGACGTAGCTGTAGACGGCGAGGACCGCCCCCTGCATCAGCGCGGTCGCCGGATAGATGAGCCAGAGGCGCGGGTGGCGGACCGCGGCGAGTTCACCGCGGACGGTGGTGCCGGCCGGCGACGCGACGGCCGGCAGCCGGCGGGCGAGCACCGCCGCGGCGGCCAGGGCCGACGCGGCGAGCACCCAGAACGGGCCCTGCCAGCCGAGTGCCCGCCCGGCGACGGCGCCCGCCGGCACGCCGACGATCGCGGCCAGGGTCGCCCCGCCCAGCAGCACGCTCATCGCCCGCGCCCCGGCGGACGGTCCGGCGGCGGTGGTCGCGACGACCGCGCCGACGGCCCAGAAGGTGCCGGTGGCCAGCGCGGCGAGGAACCGGCCCGCCAGAGCGAGGGCGAACGACGGTGCGAGGGCGCCGAGGACGTGCCCGGCGGCGAAGACGATCAGTGCCGCGACGAGGGCCGTGCGGCGTGGCAGGCGCAGGGTCGCCAACGCCATGATCGGGGCACCGGCCATCATGCCGGTGGCGAAGACGGTGACGAGCAGTCCGGCCGTGCCGAGGCCGACGTCGTAGCGGGCGGCGAGTTCGGGCAGCAGCCCGGTGACGATCATTTCGCTGGTGCCGGTCAGGAACGCCGCCGCGCCGACGAGCCAGACCACCGCCGGCAGCCGCTCCCGGCCGCCGGTGGTGGAGACACTCCCGGTCGCCGTCATGTGGTCTCCTCCGCGATGTCGGATCGGGCCGGCGAAGAGGACGCCGGTACCGAGGGGGCCGGTGCAGAAGACGCCGGTGCAGAGAGCGACGGCGGAGCAGACGCCGGGGCGGGCGTGTCGCGGGCCCGGCGCAGTTCGACGGCGCCGACCAGGCCCGCCGCGGCCGCGCCGAGGGCACCGATCGCCATCCCCCACCGCGGGCTCAGGTGTTCGCTCACCGCGCCGACGACCGGCCCACCCAGCGGGGTGGTCCCGAGCAGCGCCATCGACCACAGCGACATCACCCGGCCGCGCATCCGCGGGTCGGCGGCGATCTGCAACGTGCCGTTGGCGGTGATGTTGAACTGCGCGGAGAGCAACCCCACCACGACGAGCAGCGCGCCGGCACTCCACAGTGTCGGTGCGGCCGCGACCAGCGCGAAGGCGACCGCCAGCAGAGCGGCCAGCACGGTCAGCCGTGACGTGCCGGAACCGGACCGGGAGGCGGTGGCCAGGCCGCCGAGCACCGCGCCGATGCCGAGCAGCGAGTAGAGCGTGGCGTACGCGTCGGCTCCGGCTCCGAAGGTCTCCTGTGCCAGCAGCGGCAGCACGACCGGGAACTGGGTGGCCAGGCAGCCCACGATGGCGAGCATGGTCAGTGTGGTCCGCAGCGCCGGGGTGGCGGCGACGTGCCGCAGGCCCTCGGCGACCTGGCCGGGTCCGCGTCCGGCCGGGGGCGGGCGCAGCAGTTCGGCGGGGCGGATCGCGGCGAGCGCGGCGACCACGGCCAGGCTGGCCGCGCCGTTGACGAGGAAGCAGACGCCGGTGCCGACCAGGGCGATGGCGACGCCGGCGAGCGCCGGGCCGGCGATCTTGGCGATGTTGATGACGGTGGTGTTGAGGGTGACGGCGTTGGTGACCTGGGCCGGGCCGACCATCTCGATGGCGAAGCTCTGCCGGGCCGGGCTGTCCACCACGTTCATGCCGCCGGTCCCGGCGGCCAGCAGGTAGACCATCCACACCTCGACGGTGCCGGTCACCACCAGGACGCCGAGGATCGTGGCGAACAGGGCGGTGAGCACCTGGGTGACGATCATGAGGCGGCGTTTGTCCCAGCGGTCGACCAGCACGCCGCCGTAGGGGCCGAAGAGCAGGACCGGCAGGAACTGGGCGGCGACGGTGACGCCGACGGCGGTGCCGGATCCGGTGAGTTCGAGCATCAGCCAGGACTGGGCGGTGGTCTGCATCCACTTGCCGGGTTGCCCGATCAGCTGGCCGAGGAAGTACCAGCGGTAGTTGCGGACGCTCAGCGAGGCGAACGTGCGGGCAAGCCAGGACGGCTGCGCACCCATGAGCTATCCGTTCTCTCGGGGTGTCAAGGAAGCGGCCGCGGCGGGGACGGCCCCGCCGCGGCCGAGGGGACGGGTCAGAGCCCGGTCGGGCGGGCGAGGTAGCGCCCCTCGGGGGCGCCGACCACGTTGCCGTCGCGCAGGACCCGGTTGCCGCGGACCCAGGTGTCGGTGACGGTGGCGCCGATCTCGAAGCCGTCGAACGGGGTGTACTGCTGGGTGGACTCGGAGGCGGCCGGGGTGACCGTCCAGGAGCGGGACGGGTCGACCAGGCAGAGGTCGGCGTCGTACCCGGCACCGATGGTGCCCTTGGTGGCCAGGCCGTAGCGGCGCGCCGGGTTCCACGAGACGAGCTGGGCGATCCGCTGGTAGGACAGGCCACGCTTGGTGCCCTCGCCGACCATGCCGGGCAGCATGTACTCGGCGCCGCCGAAGCCGGACTTGGCGGCGAACACGTCGTCGCGCTGCTCACCGAACTTCTGCTCGTCCTTGCAGCAGGCGTGGTCGCTGACCACCCAGTCGACCTCACCGGCCAGGACGTGCCGCCAGAGCGCCTCGACGTCGTCGCGGGGGCGCAGCGGCGGGTTGACCTTGCCGCCGATGCCCGCGGCGGTGTCGATGTCGGCCAGCAGGTGGCCGAGGGTGACCTCACGGCGGAAGTCCAGGTGCGGGAAGGTCTTGGCCATCAGCAGGGCGGCGCGCATGGCCTTGGCCGACGAGAGGTGCAGCAGGTTGATGTTGGCCAGGTTGGTCTCGTCGGCGAGCACTGCCGCGATGCTCACGGCGAGGGCCTCGGAGTGCTGGGGGCGCGACGCGCTGTAGGCGGCCAGCCCGGTCAGGGTGCCCTCCTCCTCGACCATCCTGGTGTACGCGCTCATGATCTCGGCGGTCTCGCAGTGCAGCGACAGCGAGATCGCGCCGGCCTTGTCCGGGTACCGCTCCCGGGCGGCCTGCACACCGCGCATGACGAACTCGAAGTGCGCCAGGTCGTAGCGTTCGCCGGGCGGGGTCATCAGGAAGCTGCTCTGGTCGGCGGAGCGGCCGTGCAGGCCGTGGGCGCCGTAGAACATGAAGATCTTGAAGGAGGTGACGCCGAAGTCCTCGATCAGCGACGGGATCTCGTCGATGTGTTCCTTCATCATCGGGGCCAGGTGGAAGGCGTAGTCGATGTACGACCGCCCCGCCGACTGCTCCAGCACCTTCGGGAAGAAGTCGCGGTACGGCCCGCCCTGGTTGAGGTAGTACTGGCCGGTGCGCATGTAGGTCAGCCCGGTCGTCACGCCGCCCTGCACGGCGGCCCGGCTCTCGGTGGCGGTGTCCTCGGCGAGCGGGTTGTAGATGCCCCAGTGCTGGTGGGCGTCGACCACACCGGGGAAGGCGAGCAGTCCCCGCCCGTCGACGACCTCGGCCGCACCGTCGACCGGCAGGTTCGCCGCGACCCGGACGAACTTCCCGCCGTCGATCTCCAGGTCGAGCTGCTCGCCGGCCGCGGGACCGGTCTCCGGGCGTACCACGGTGATGTTCTTGATGATCGTGCTCATGGTTGTTCCCTAACGATCAGAACGAGAAGTCGGGCAGATTGAACAGGCGACGGCCGTTGTGGGCGAACAGGTTGTCGCGGATCTCGTCGCTGAGGTCCATGGCGTCCAGATCGGCGAACGTCTCCTCGAGGTCCATGCTCAGGTAGTTGGTGGCGAACACCGCCCGGTCGCTGGTCGGGCTGAACGTCGGGTCACCGTCGGCGATCCGCTGCCGGGACAGCGGGTGCATGCCGGCGAAGGTGGTGCCCTTGATGAAGCGGATCAGGTCCTCGTGCCACAGCGGGGTGGGGAAGCCGTCCGCGCCGATGTAGAAGTTGGGCCGGAACTCGGCGTACGCGACCAGTTCGCGTTCCCACGGATAGCCGGTGTGCGTGGCGACCAGTTTGAGGCCGGGGAAGTCCGCGGCGACCCGGTCGAAGTAGTCCGGGTGGCCCATCGAGCGCGGCGCCTTCGCGGCCATGCACTCGATCTGGAACGGCACGCCCAGTTCCTCGGCCTTGGCGTAGTACGGGTAGTAGAGCCGGTCGTCGGCCGGCACCTGCGACCACGACGAGTAGGTGTGTGCCCCGACGAACCCGAAGTCGCGGACCGCCTCCTCGAAACGGCGTACGCCGGGCATCTTCTCCAGCGGGTCGATACCGGCGGTGGCGAAGAGCCGGTCCGGTGCCTGGGCGACGAAGTCACGGACCCGCGCGTAGTCCAGGCCCCAGTGCGGGCCGTACTTGCGGGCCGGGATGACCGACTGCCCGATGCCGTAGTGGTCCATGCGGGCCAGCAGCTGCTCCACGGTGAGCGCGTTCACGACGGCCGGGAATCGCATGCCCGGCGGCACCTCGTCGAGGTCGAACGCGCCGGCCGGCGTCACCGGCACGAGGACGTCGACGATGGGGATGCGGGGTTTCATGGTGCTCCTTCGCTGTCGTGGTGGTTCTCCGGCACCGGGTCGCCGAGCGCGGCGGCCAGCAGGGCCTTCGTGTAGGGGTGGGTCGGCGCGTTCCAGATGTCGAGCGCGGGTCCGATCTCGACCAGCCGGCCCCGGTGCAGCACCGCGATCCGGTCGGCCAGCCAGGCCGCGGCCGGCAGGTCGTGGGTGACCAGGACGATGGTCAGGCCCCGTTCGGTGCGCAGTTTCCGCAGCAGGCGCAGGATCTGGGCCTGCACCGACGGGTCCAGCGCCGAGGTCGGTTCGTCGAGCACCAGCAGGTCCGGTTCGGCGACCAGGGCGCGGGCGATGCTGACCCGCTGCTGCTGGCCGCCGCTGAGGTCGCCGGGGCGCCGGTCCAGGACGTGCGGGTCCAGCGCGACCGCCTCCAGGGCGGCCCGCAGGACGGCGTCGTCACCGCGCCCGGACGGCAGCGGTTCGGCGATCACTCGGCGTACGCTCATCCGGGGATTGAGGGAGTCGGCCGGGTCTTGGGCCACATAGGCCGTCCGGGCCGGGCCGCCGGATCCGGTGCGGCGGAAGACGCCGGAGGTCAGCTGTTCCTGGCCGAGCATCACCCGGGCGAGGGTCGACTTGCCCGAGCCGCTCTCGCCGATCACCGCGAGGCATTCGCCCTCGGTCACGGCCAGTGATACGTCGTCCAGGGCGACGGTCCGGCCGTAGACCATCCGGGCCGCTTCGAGTTCGATCATCGGGTCACTCCCGTCACCGTGGTGCCGGCCACGAACCGGCCCGGCGCGACCTCGCGGAGGGTGAGGTCGTCGCCGGGATCGGCGACCGGCGCCGGTTCCGGCAGGGGGCGGCCGGGTTGCGGCACCGCGTCGATCAGATTCCGGGTGTACGGGTGAAGCGGCTCGCCGAGCACGTCGGCGGCGGGGCCGCGTTCGACCAGCACGCCGGAGCGGAACACCGCGATCCGGTCGGCCATCCGCCGCGCGAGCTGCAGGTTGTGGGTGACCAGCACGAGGCTGCTGCCGGTACGCCGCATCGACTCCAGCAGCAGGTCGGCGACCCGGACGGTGACCAGCGGGTCCAGTCCGGAGGTCGGTTCGTCGGCGACCAGCAGGGGTTTACCGGCGAAGGTGGCCAGCGCGATGCACACCCGCTGGGCCATGCCGCCGCTGAGCTGGTGCGGATGGCGGGACAGCACGTTCTCCGGGTCACGCAGGCCGAGATCGGTCAGTGCCCGCACGGCCGGTTCCCGCCAGCCGGTACGCCCGCCGCCGAGGAACTGCCGGAAGTGCTCACCGACTGTGAGCACCGGTACCAGGGACCGCTGGGTCAGCTGCGGCACGTAGCCGACGTGCGCGAAGCGGTAGCGGGTGGCCGCCCGGCGGGACGCGGCGGTGGGGGTGAACGGTTCGCCGCCGGCCCGGACGGTGACCGCCCCGGTGATCCCGGCGGTCCGCGGCAGCAGCCCGAGCAGGGCGTGCAGCAGGGTCGACTTGCCCGATCCGCTCTCCCCCACGACGGCCACCACCTCGCCCGCGCCGACGCTCAGGTCGGCTCGGCGCAGGGCGTGGACCGGGCCCTGCCGGGTCCGGTAGTCGACGCTGAGGCCGGCGATGTCGACCACCGGTTCGGCGGGGTTCACGAGTGGCCTCCCGGGGTCTCGACCAGGCTCTGTACGCGGTGGGACAGTTCGCTGAAGGACAGGACCAGCAGGAACAGGGCGAGTGAGGGGAAGAAGACGATCCACCACTGGCCGAGGGCGAGCAGCGGGACACCGTCCTTGATCATCGATCCCCAGCTGGCGCTGCCCGGTTCGGAGAGTCCCAGGAAGCTGAGCGCGCCGACCGAGGCGGCGGCGTACCCGGTGGAGAGGGAGAGCTGCGGAAAGATCACCCCGGTCACGTTGGGCAGGATGTGCCGCCACCGGATGGTCCGCTCGGGCACGCCGTGGACGCGGGCGACCGTGACGAACCCACGCCTGCGGACCAGGCGCCCCTCGGCCTGGACCAGGCGGATGAAGAGCGGGACGTTGATCGCCGCGATGATCAGGACCAGCACCGGCCGGGACGCGCCGACCAGGCCGACCACGGCCACGGCGATCACCAGCAGGGGTACGGCCTGGAAGACGTCCAGTCCTCGCGAGGCCAGCGACGCCAGGCGTCCGTCGGTGCTCATGGCGATCCCGGCCCAACTGCCGGCCACCGCGGCGACCAGCACCGCCGCGCACGCGGTGAGCACGTCGAACTTGGCCGCGTAGACGGTCCTCGACAGCAGGTCGTAGCCGTTCGCGTCGGTGCCGAACCAGTACCCGGCGCCCGGCGCGCTCAGCGAGACCGCCGGGTCGGCCACCGTCGGGCTGTGCGGGAGGAATCCGGTGACCGACCAGCCGAGCAGGACCACGATGTAGCCGAGGCAGAGCAGGATCACCGGGTCGCGCAGCACCGCGCGGGCCCTCACGATCCGGTCCTCGGGTCGAGCAGGACCGCCACGATGTCGGCGAGCAGGTAGATCACCATCGTGCCGATCGCGGCGAACAGCACGAAGGCCTGGACCGCGGGCAGGTCCTTCTGGTTGATCGCGGTCAGGCCCCACTGCCCGAGCCCGTTCCAGGAGAACACCTGCTCGATGAGCATGGACCCGCCGATCAGTTCGGCGGCCACGATGCCGCCGACCATGGCGATGCCGGGGCGCGAGGTGCGCAGGGCGTTGCTCATGATGACCTTCCGGGGGATCCCGTTGCCCTCGTCGAAGGCGGAGAAGTCGGCCGCCAGCGAGGTGCGGACGGCGCTGGCGGTGATCCGGGCGAACGGCACCGCGGCGATCAGGGCGATCGACAGCACCGGCAGGACCGCGTGGCCGACGGCGTTGCCGATCAGGTCGGTACGCCCGGCGAGCAGCGCGTCGACCAGTGCCGCGCCGGTGTGTGCCGGGGGCGCGAGCAGGTCCGGGTCGAGTTGCCCGGTGGGTGAGGGCAGCAGCGGCAGGACCACCACCAGCAGCAGGATGCCGAGGACCGCGAGGACGAAGGCGGGCAGTCCCTGCAGGACGGTCACCACCAGCCGGATGCCGCGGGCCTTGCGGCCCTCGGCGCCGGCGATCCCGAGACCGATCCCGATCAGGGCGGCCAGCAGGAAGCCGGGCACGATCAGCACCAGGGTGCTGGTCAGGTGGCCGAACAGGTCGTCGGCGACCGGCCAGCCGGTGTAGTAGCTGACGCCCAGGTCGCCGCGGACGATCCCGCCGAGCAGGTCGAGGAAGCGCAGCGGCAGCGGCTGGTCGAGGCCGAGCGCCTGCTTCTCGGCCTCGATCTGCTCCGGGGTGGCCAGGTCGCCGAGCCGGGCCCCGACCGGGTCGGACGGGACGGCGTTGATCAGGACGAAGGTCGCCGTGATCACGATCAGGACCCCGGCGGGGATCATCAGCAGCCGCCGGCCGACGTAACCGGCCCGGCTGGGCCGTCGGGCGGTCCTCAGCACGGCGCGGCCACCGCCGGGTCGAACCAGCGCGAGTTGCTCTGCGTGCCGAGGCAGACCGACGCCGGGTAGATGTACTGGTTGGTGAGTTCCACCAGCGGCACGTCGGGCATCAGGTCGTTGGCGCTGGCGATGCCCGGGGCGATGGCGGCCAGGCGCTCGTCACCGGAGAGCGGGGTGGCCGCCGCGATCGCCGCGTCGACGGCCGGGTCGTCGTCGTTGGCGTAGTTCGAGACGCCCTTGGTGGAGTGGAAGGCGTTGAGCAGGAACACCGGGTCGGCGGCGACCGGGCTCTCCACCCGGATGAACGCCTCGTACTTGCCGGCGCGGTAGCCGGCGGTGAAGTCGGCGGCGGCCGGCACGGTGGCCACCTCGACGGTGATGCCGACCGCGGCGAGTTGCTGCTGGAGCGTGGTCAGCAGGCTGTCCACCGGGACGCTGCTGATCGAGGCCGAGTTGGTGGTGATGGTGAACGTCAGGTTGCTCTGCCCGGCGGCGGCCAGCGCGGCCTTGGCGGCCTCGATGTCGTGCTGGAAGTACGGCGAGGTCGAGTTCTGCGCGTTGATGGTGGACGCCACGATCGACGTCGCCGGGGTGGCCAGCCCGGAGTAGGGGCCGGCCGCGAGCGCGGTCCGGTCCAGGGCCTGGGAGATGGCCCGGCGCACGGCCGGGTCCTTGAACGGGGCGAAGTTCTTGTTCAGTTCGAGGAAGTCCTGGCCCGGGGTCGGGGTGGTGACCACCTTCACCGCGGGGTCGGCGGCGAGTGTCTTGATGGTGGCCAGCGGCAGTCCGGCGACCATCTGTGCCTTGCCGGTCTTGGCGAGCACCACCCGGGCCGCGGCGTCCGGGACCGCCTGGATGACGACCTTGGGATAGCCCAGTTCACCGTCGTAGTTCGGGTTCGCCTCCATCGCCACGCTGGTGCCCGGTGTGAAGGCGGTGACGGTGTACGCCCCGAACATGGCGGTGTTGGTCGTCAGCCACTGTGAGGCCCACGGGTCGTCGGCCGTGGCGTGCGACTCGACCACCGTGGAGTCGAGGATGGCGAAGTTGTAGGCGTCCAGGCTGAGCAGCGACAGGGCGGTCGGCTTGGCGTTGATCCGGACCTCGTGCTCGCCGGTGATGGTCACCGGGTTCGCCGGGTCGATGCCGGCGTTGGTCATCAGAAACGTGCCGACGGTGTCCTTGACGCCGACGACCCGCTCGAAGGTGTACTTGACGTCCTCCGGGCTCAGGGTGTTCCCGGCGGCGCTCTTCGCCGTGCCGAGGGTCATGGTGATGCCGTCGGCGCCCACCTCGTACGTGGTGGCCAGAGCGGGCTCCATGTCGGCCGGTCCCGGCACCTTGCCGCCGGTCTGCTCGTAGTCCTTGTACTGCACCAGGGTCGCCTTCACCGGGTCCAGGGCGAACCGGTGCGAGGCGTTGTCCCAGGCCGACGGCTCCATCGAGTTCGTCAGCGACTCCATGGCGATGGTGAAGGTGGACGTGGCCGGCCCCGATGCCGACGGTGCTGAGCCGTTGCAGCCGGCCAGCACGACAGGGATGGCGCACGCCAGCGCCACTCGCCAGGTGGTGGTTCTCATCGGCACTCCCGCCAAGTGATTCCGAACGTTCCCCTGAGAGGAACGTTGAACGGGATCCAATCTTGCAGCGCGCCCCTGGTCGGTCAAGATCGTTCCCGCTCAGCGCCGTTAACAGTTCGTTTCCATGATTTCCGGCTTGCTAGCAGCCTCGGATTTCGTTCCGCTGGAAGGAACGGATGCTAGTGTCACGCTCGACAGTGGGCCCGGGACAATGGGCGCGGCGAAGGAGAGGCAGCCATGACGGAGGCAACGGGGACCGCATCGGCCGCGCGCGTGGCGGACGTTCTCCTGCTGTTCGCGGACGGCCCCACCGCACGGGGCGTCTCGGAGATCGCCCGGCTGCTCGGCATGCCCAAGGCGGTGGTGCACCGCATCCTCACCACCCTGGTCGACCGCCGCCTGCTCGAGACCGACCCCGGCGTGCGGGGCTACCGCCTCGGCCCCGGCGCGGCCGCCCTCGGCGCCCGCGCCCTGCGGGAGTCCCGCCTGCGCGAGGCCGCCATGCCGGTGCTGCGCGAGCTCAGCCTGCAGACCGGCGAGACCGCCACCGTCTCGGCCCGCGTCGCCGGCGGCCGCGTCTACCTCGACCAGGTGCAGAGCCCGCAGGAGATCAAGATGACGGTGGAGATCGGCCGCCGCTACCCGCTGCACGCCGGCAGCTCCAGCAACTGCATCCTGGCCTTCCTGCCCGCCGCCGAACGCGAGGCCGTCCTGGCCGCCGAGATCACCGCCGTCACCGAGCACACCCTGGTCGACCCGGCCCTGCTGCAGGACCGCCTCGACACCATCCAGCACCAGGGCTACGCCACCTCGGCCGGCGAACGGCAACTCGGCGCCGGCGCGATCGCCGCACCGGTGTTCGGCCTCGACGGCGAGGTCACCGGCTCGATCTCGGTCTGCGGACCGGCCACCCGCCTCGACGAGGACACCCGCGACAAGGTCGTCCCGCTGGTCCGGGCCGCCGCCGACACCATCTCCCGCAAGCTGGGCTGGCACGGCGGCCTGCCCGACCGCGGCTGAGCGCCGCCGTGAGACGACGCCCGCGAGCGGCCCGTGCGGCCGCCCGCGAGCGGCACCCGCCCGGCGGGCTCGTCAACGGCCACCTCGTGGAACCGGTCGCGGCCGGCCGTCACCGGCCGCACGACCCGTGCGGATCCCGGCGGCGAGGAGGCCGACGGTGCGGTCCGGGCTGAACGGCCGCCACGGGACGCGGCCGTCGCGAACGAACGACACCCAGGCGCCGTGGACCGTCGCCGCCACCGCGACACTCGGGGCGGCACCGAGCCTTGGCGCCAGTTCCGGCAGGTGGATCGTGTCGAAGACGAACGGGATGTCGGTGGCGTGGCCGGGGACAGACGCGGAGACGGTTCCCATCCGGGTCCGTCAGGTGGACCTCGCCGGACCTGACGGTTTAGCCGTCCGGGCGGCGGGCATCCTCAAGCACAGGCGTCCTCAGTCGCGCCACGTCCGCGCTTCCCGCGCCTTCTCCGGTCACTGTGGTCGCTTACCGGCGGCCGCGAGCACCGTCCCTCTTCGCCGGTCACGGCGCGCCGCGTCGCCCGGCACTCGGTTCCGGACGGGATCACCGATGTCCACCATGCCCCGCGCCACCCTCGAGACGTTCCTCGACCACGGGCGGGCCGCCGACACGCTGACCCGCGGCGGGGTCGGCTACGACGACGTGAGCGCCGCCCGGTCCGCGCACCACCGCTCCTCGAGGAGATCACCATGAACCGGTTCCCTCCCACCGCGACCACGCTCCCCCGGCACGTGCCGGCGCCGATCGCCGGAGCCGCGGGCTGGACCGCCCTGGACGTGCAGGCCGTGGACACCGCACGGCTGCTGGCCGCCGACGCCGTGCAGAGGGCCGGCAACGGCCATCCGGGCACCGCGATGAGTCTGGCGCCGCTGGCCTACCTGCTCTTCCACGATGTGATGCGCCACGACCCGAACGACGACCAGTGGCTCGGCCGGGACCGGTTCGTGCTGTCCGCCGGGCACACCAGCCTCACCCTCTACTGCCAGCTCTACCTCAGCGGGTACGGCCTGAGACTCGACGACCTGCGCGCCCTGCGCACCTGGGGCTCGGCGACCCCGGGACACCCCGAGTACCGGCACACCCGCGGCGTGGAGATCACCACCGGCCCGCTCGGTCAGGGTTTCGCCGCCGCGGTGGGCATGGCCATGGCCGCCCGCCGCGAGCGGGGCCTGCTCGACCCGGACGCCGCACCCGGCTGCAGCCCGTTCGACCATCACGTGTTCGTGGTCGCCTCCGACGGCGACCTGATGGAGGGCGTCACCGCCGAGGCCAGTTCGCTCGCGGGCCACCAGCAGCTCGGCGATCTGGTCGTCTTCTACGACGACAACCACATCTCCATCGAGGACGACACCGGCATCGCGTTCAGCGAGGACGTGCCCGCCCGCTATGCCGCGTACGGCTGGCACGTGCAGAGCGTCGACTGGAAGAGCACCGGCGGGTACGTGGAGGACGTCGACGCGCTGCTGGCGGCGATCGAGGCCGCGAAGGCGGAGACCGGCCGGCCGTCGCTGATCCGGCTGCGTACGATCATCGGCTGGCCCGCGCCGACCAGGCGCAACACCGGCAAGGCCCACGGTTCCGCCCTGGGCGTGGACGAGGTCGCCGCGACGAAACGGATGCTGGGTTTCGACCCGGACGCCTCGTTCGCCGTCGACGAGCAGGTGCTGGCGCACACCCGTGCCGTCGTGGCGCGTGGCGCGCGCGTACACGGGGAATGGTCGTCGGGTTTCGAGGCCTGGCGCCGCGCGAACCCGGACCGGGCCGCGCTGCTGGACCGGTTGCAGGCCCGCCGGCTGCCGGACGGCTGGACGTCGGCGCTGCCCACGTTCGCGCCGGACGCCAAGGGCATGGCCACCCGTGCGGCGTCCGGGGCGGTGCTCTCCGCGCTCGCGCCGGTCCTCCCGGAGCTGTGGGGCGGGTCCGCCGACCTGGCCGAGAGCAACAACACCACGATGGACGGCGAGAGTTCGTTCGTGCCGACCGGGCGGCAGACCCGCACGTGGACCGGCGGACCGTACGGCCGCACCCTGCATTTCGGCATCCGTGAGCATGCCATGGGCGCGATCCTCAACGGCATCGCCCTGCAGAGCCTGACCCGCCCCTACGGGGGAACGTTCCTGGTGTTCAGCGACTACATGCGGCCCGCGGTCCGGCTGGCCGCGCTGATGTGCCTGCCCGCCGTCTTCGTGTGGACGCACGACTCGATCGGCCTGGGCGAGGACGGCCCGACCCATCAGCCGGTCGAGCATCTGGCCGCGCTGCGCGCCATCCCCGGCCTCGACGTGGTCCGCCCGGCTGACGCGAACGAGACCGCGGCCTGCTGGCGCACCGTCCTGGAACACACCGACCGGCCCGCCGGCCTGGTCCTGACCCGGCAGAACCTGCCGGTGCTCGAACGCGGGCCTCGCGGGTACGCCCCGGCCGCCGGCGCCGCCCGCGGCGGTTACGTCCTGGCCGGGGCCGGCGACGACGCCGACGTGCTGCTCATCGGTACCGGATCGGAGGTGCCGATCGCGTTGCAGGCCCGTGATCTGCTCACCGCCGAGGGTGTCACCGCCCGGGTGATCTCGATGCCGTGCCGGGAGTGGTTCGCCGAGCAGCCGGCCGCCTACCGCGACGAGGTGCTGCCGCCGGCGGTACGCGCCCGGGTCAGCGTCGAGGCCGGTGTCGGCCAGGGCTGGCGCGAGATCGTCGGCGACGCCGGCCGCATCGTCGGCCTGGAACACTTCGGCGCCTCCGCCGACCACCAGCGGCTCTACCAGGAGTTCGGCATCACCGCACGGGCCGTCGCCCGCGCGGCCCGCGACAGTCTGCACGACGTGACCGGCCCGGTGCGTCCCGGCGGCGCCGGGGCGGCCGCCACGCCCACCGCCGGCGGCACCGGCGACCGGCCCGTTTGATCCCGGCCCGCCCGGGCATGCACTCCATCGACAGCAACGTGTCGTCATCCGGTCGTCCAGACCCCGCGGCCCGCGATCAGCACCGCGCCGGGGAACACCCGCGCGGCCGTCGCACATCCGCCAGTGAAGGAGCACCACCATGAACGACCGTCACACCACGATCCGCAGCATGCACGACCTCGGCGCCGCAGTCTGGATGGGCGGTTCGCTGATGGGTGCGGTCGGCCTCAACGGCGCCTCCCAGGACGCCGCCGACGCCACCGAACGGACCCAGATCGCGTCCCGTGGCTGGGCCCGGTGGGCGCCGGTGTCCGCCGCCGCGATCGCCACGCACCTGGCCGGCGGCCTGGGCCTGCTCATCGCCAACCGGGGCCGGGTGGCCGGTCAGTCCGGTGTCACCGCGAACACGGTCATCAAGACCGCGGTGACCGTCGCGGCGCTGAGTGCCACCGCGTACAGCGGGCTGCTCGGCGCGCGGATCGCCCGGGCCGGCCGGGTGCCGTCCGAGGGTGGGTCCGTGCCGGCGTGGAACACCCCGGAGCACGTCGCCGTGGCGCTCAAACAGCAGCGTCTGCTGCAGTGGGCCATCCCGGCGCTGACCGGCACGATGATCGCGATGGGGTCGCAGCAGGGTGAGCAGCAGCGCCCGCGCCAGATGTGGGACGGGGTCACCGACCGGCTCACCGGTGTCCTGGGCCGCTGACCGCATGCGCACCGGCCGCCGCCCGGACCCGATTGCGGGTCCGGGCGGTGTCCTGTCCACCCGGTCTTGCCGGATTCCGGGCGGTCAGAGCACGCGGGCCTGTGCCCGGGCACGCCGGGCGACCGACAACCGGACCCGGGCGCGGGCGTCGTCACGGCCCAGGACCGCCCGCAGCGTGGCGGCGACGCTGTCCGCGGCCGCGACGATCGTGGTGAGGTCCGCGCGGGGGTCGACGGTGCCGGTGAGAGCGACGACGAGTTCTCCCCGGTCGTGCAGGATCCGGCCGTGCGCCGAGCGGAGTCCGGGAGTGTCGGCGAGGGCCTCCGCGGCGGCGCCGGCCGTGCCGGCGGGGTCGAGCAGAAGACGCCCGGACGCACCGGAGCCGGGCAGTACGAGCAGGCCGGCACCGCGGCGGGGCAGGTGCGCGGCCAGCCACCACAGGCCGAGCACGACCGCGAGTGTCCCGGCCGCACCGGCCGCCCAGGGCCACCAGGCCGTGTCGAGGACGTCGCCGGCGCCGCCGGTGGACAGTTCGCGGGAGACGGACGGCCACAGCCGCACCAGGCCGCCGTCGTACCAGCCGGCGATGACGGCACCGGCGATGACCAGCAGCAGACCGGTCAGGATCGCGGCGGCCCGGTCGAGGCCGAGAACGGATCGGCGCATCAGGCATCTTCCTTCGGCAGTGGGCCGGAACGGACCCGGACCGTCACCGGCAGCGGGTCCTCCAGGACGGACAGACGGCGTTCGACGGCCTCCTGGACGCGGCCGGCGATCTCGGGGTCCGGTGACGTGACGGTGACGGTGACCGCGCGGCGGCCGGCGACGGACCGGGCGGAGCGGATCCCGTCGACGTCCTCGGCGGCGGCGGACGCCAGCCGGGCGACGTCACGGACGTGCAGGAAGACCCCGGTCGCCGACGTCACCGCCAGGGTCCGGCGCGACCGTGGCCGTACCGCGGTGACGATCAGCCAGACGCCGGCGCCGGCGACCGCCACCCCGGCGGGGATCATCCACCAGGAGGCCGTCAGCCCGTCCAGGCCGTCGAGGACGGCGGCCAGCCAGGTGCGTCCCGGTCTGCGGTCGGCCTCGGCGACCGCGTCGTGCAGCAGCACGACACCGGCGGCGGTGAGCAGACACGCCAGGAGCGGCCCGGCGAAACCGATGCGCCCGGCCCCGGTCCGTGGCCGGGCCGCGGGCATCGACACGTGCGGGGAGACGCTCATCGGACCCTGCGGCCCGGTGCCGCCGCGAGGCGGACCACCTTGGCGACGGTGACGTCGACGCTGTCGACGTGCAGCCCCGCCAGCCGGTGCAGCTGGTCGGTGACCGCGGAGCGGACCTGTGCCGCCAGCGTCGCGGCGGGCACCGGCCAGAGTCCGGCGATGGTGACCTCGGCACGGACCCGGCCGGCGGACACCGTGCAGTCCACCCGGGGATAGCCGAGTCCCAGGGCGTTGCCGACGGCGCCGCCGCTGTCGGTGACCGGGACGACGCCGGGAACCCGGCGGGCGGTGACCTCGGCGATGCGCCGGGCGGCCCGGTCCGTGACGATCAGGTCTCCCCGGTCGCCCGGGTCGTCGTGGCCGGCGCGGGCCGGGCCCCCGGCAGGGACAGCACTCCGGTCAGCGCCAGGGACGGCACTCCGGTCAGTGGTAGGGCCGGCACCCCGGTCAGCGGCCGGGACGGCACCCCTGTCAGCCACGGCTGCGGCCCGGGACGACGCCGGCGAGGTCGATCCGGCCTTCGAGGTGGGCGCCGGCCAGATAGCCGGCGGTGGCGAACAGGATCGCGAGCAGCAACCAGCCGAATCCGGCGGTCGCCGCGATCAGGGCGAGCAGTAGCCCGGTGAACAGACCGGCGAGGGACGGGGACATGAGGACTCCTGAACGAGAATGATCGAGGGCCGCGGATCAGGTGAGGACGACGTCCTCGATACGGACGTGCACCGGCACGGTCACCAGGGGTGCCACCGCGGCGTGGACGAGCCGCGCGGTGGCGGTCAACGGGACCCGGCCGGTGACCGTCACGTGCACCTCGGCCCGGTCGTCGCCGAGCCTGATCCCGGGCACACGGCGCCCGGGCAGGTAGGTGCCGGCCTCACCGAACGGGCCCCCGTGCAGCCGTACCACGCCCGGCACCGCCAGTACCGCGCGGACGATCGCGTCGACGGTCACCGCGACCGGGCCGGCGCGATGTTCGGTGGTCACTGCACCCGCGGGGCGTGATCGGGGTCGTCGCCCTCGTCGTCCTGTGGCAGGTGGATGTCGGCGACCGAGATGTTCACCTCGGTCACCTGCAGGCCGGTCATCCGCTCGATCGAGGTGATCACGTTGCGGCGGATACCGACGGCGAGGTCCGCGATCGCCACGCCGTACTCGGCGATCATGTCGATGTCGACGGCGGCCTGGGTCTCGCCGACCTCCACCGAGACGCCCTGCGAGTGGTTCACCCGCCCGCCCGGGATCCGCTCCCGCAACGCGCCCACCGCACGCGAGGTGCCGTTGCCGAGTGCGTAGACACCGGAGACGTCCTTCGCGGCGATCCCCGCGATCTTGCTGACCACGGTGTCGGCGATGGAGGTGGTGCCCTGCGGGCCCTGCAGCCCCCGGTCCCGCGCGGCCAGGTCGGTGCTCGTCCGGTCGGCGGTGTTGTTCGTGGTGGTGATGGTGGTCATCGGCTCGGTCATGCGGGACTCCTTCGGGGCGGCGGGGGGCGGTGGCAGGAGACGGGGCCGCGGAGTCCGGACGGCCGCCGTGACGCGAACGCGTCACGGCATCGAGACCAGGTTCACCGGATACCCGTTCGCCGCGATCCGAAACACCGGTGGCCGGTCGCTCCGGGGCCTTCCGGTTCCGCTCCTGCCGGGGTACGCGTGAGCCCCGCCGCGCGTCAGGCGGCCAGTTCCGGGGTGCGCTCGTGAGGCGGGCCGGGGTCCGCGGCACGGGCCAGGGTGGCGAGTTGCCGGCGTTCCTCGGCGGCGCTGCGGGCGGGGGCGACGACGGCCGCCGGGAGTTCGGTCCGGACGGTGCCCGCCGAGGTCTTGTTGTGTTTGCGGGCCAGGAAGACGCAGAGCAGGGCCGGGACCACGATCAGCACGACCGGCAGGACGCTGCCGGTGAGCAGGTACGACACGGCGGCCAGGACGATGCCGAAGGCGATCTCACCGCGGGTCGCCGTCAGTGCCTCGCGGATGCTGACCCGGCCGGAGCTCTTCGGGGTGACCAGGAAGACCGACTTGCCGAAGGCGGAGGTGACCGAGGAACGCAGGCTGACGAAGAACATCGACCCGTACAGCACGATGGAGTGCAGCAGGTAGGAGAGCAGCCGCAGTTTGGGCATCCGCCGGAAGTGGAAGACGGTGTCGTTGAGCAGCGGTGCCAGCAGGAACGCGATGGTGGGCACCAGCATCCAGAGCGGGTAGGTGACCGTGTATCCCAGGGCGGGCAGCGCGACCACGTGGATGACCACGTAGACGGAGAACAGCGCGGTCAGCGGCAGGCTGTAGGTGAACAGGACGATGTCGAGCTTCTCGAACCAGGTCATCCGCGAGCCGAGGATGGTCGTGGTGTACCGCTTGATGAACTCCATGTTTCCCTGAGTCCATTTCGAGTGTCGTTTCTTGAAAGCGTGGTAACTGACCGGGAATTCTTCCTCGCAGCGGATGTCGGGCGCGAATACCGTGTAATATCCCGCGTCGCGCGCGGCGATGGAGAAGCACAGGTCCTCGGCGACCACGGCGGGGAATCCGCCGGCGGCCTGGTAGCACTCGCGGCTGACCATGGCGCCATGCCCCAGAAGAGACAGGAATCCGTGCCGGTCCTTGACCGTCTGGTAGGCGATCCAGTGCGAGTCGACGCCGATCGCGAAGACCCGCATGAAATCGTTGCGGTTGCGGGTGGCGCTGTGGTTGGCCTGGACGATGCCCGCGTTGCCGTAATGGGCGAAGTAGTCGAGGCTGCGGGTGACGTAATCACTGGGAATGATCTCGTCGCTGTCCAGGATGACGAAGTAGTCGTACTCGGCGGTCCGCAGGTGGTTGTTGAGGTTGCCGGCCTTGAACCCGGCCCGGTCGGCCCGGCGGACGACCTGGACGCCGTGGCGGGCGGCGAAGTCGTCGATCTCGGCGAGCGACTCGGGTTTGCTGGAGTCGTCCAGGATGACCGTCTCGTAGTTGCCGTAGCGCTGGGCCATGCTGCGCAGCAGGCTGTCCGCGGAGAAGTCGTCGCAGGTGCAGTAGAGGAGCGCGACCTTGGGTTCCGGGCCGTCCGGGCGGCGGGGCACGTGGATCAGGTGCGGGCGCTGGACGAGGTGGAAGTAGAGGGTGTAGACGATGTCCTTGGTGCCGTTGAGCCAGAAGTAGGTGACGAAGAGCGCGCTGGCCAGGGTCAGCGCCCCCAGGTACCACGCGGTCTGTGTGGCGGAGGCGACGACGTGCGCCATCGCCGGCACCGCCGGGGCGAGGATCGCCAGCCAGACGGCCAGAATGATCAGGTAGACACGAGGTGACTTGGTCACGACTGCCCTCTCAGGTGAATCGGTCCTCGATGAGGAATTGTTCGACTGGGGAGGTGGCGGTCCGTGATACGGCACCGAAACTGTTTCTCGGCATCCGCCTGCCGCGCCCTGGGCAATCACCGTTGATTGTCGTCGGCGTCGTCGCGAGCCTGGATGTGCGAACGGCGCCAACCATAGCGACACGTCGATAGGACAGCAAGTCGGCCGACGAGACCGGAATCACTGCGGACCAGCCCGTATTGCCCGCGCGTTAAAGACGTGTGGCGCACGGTCGCGGATGGCCTCGAATAGCGATCCACTTCGCGTGAAATGAAATCCGAACGCCATATCGGTGGCGGGCGTCACGTTCCCCGCCGGAGGTATGGTTCGGCGGCCGGGGAATGGGGTGGGCGACGATGCCCTCGAGGAGCGGAGGACACGTGGTGACACGGCTGTTGATCGCTCTGGCGGTGGTGCTGGGCGTCGCCGGGCTCGGTGGCGACACGCCCGCGCCGGGGCCCTGCGGGAGTGCGCCGGACGACGGCGGGAGCACGCTGACGCCGTACCCCGCCATGGCCGGACGTGATTTCCTGCGGGGAGCGTCCCTGGACCCGGACGGTGATCCGGCGGCGACCGGGGCGACGCTGCGCACGATGCGGGACCGGTTCGGCATCGGTACCGCCGGGCTGTACCGGCTGGACGATCCCGGCCCGGTGCTGGCCGCGCTGGAGGAGCTCGGCATGACGGCGGTGGTGCGGCTGGAGGAGTACGACCCGCAGACCTTCGCCTTCACCACCGCCGACGCCGACCGGCTGGTGGAGCGCTACCGGGACCTGCTGGGCCGCCTCGGCGAGGCGGGGGCGCGCAGCCGGGTGGCCTACCTGGCGGTCACCATGCCGCTCGACGATCCGCGGGTGCAGGCCCGCCTGGGTGGGGTGAACTCGCCGGCGTCGGTGGCCCGGCAGGCCGAGTACGCCGTCGCGGTGACGTCGCGGCTGCGCGCCGCCGCTCCCGGCCTGCCGGTCTATCTGGGTGTCTTCTACGGCTGGGACGGCGCCTACCGGCCACCGTCCTATGCGGGGGCCGGCGCGGACGGCTATTTCCTGACCCAGTACAGCTATCCGCGTGGTGACGCGCCCGGCGCGGCGGACGGCGACGACGCGCTGATCGACGCGCGGGCCCGGCATGCGGTGATGCGCCGGTTCCTCGACCAGTACGGCGACGCCCCGGTGGTGATCGAGTACGGCGTGCAGACCACCGGCGGCCCGGCGCAGGAGGCCGGTCTGGTCCGGGACCGGGCGGCGAAGCGGCGCGCGCTGGCGGCGACGACCCGGTTCTACTGTGCCGGGTATCCGAGCGTACGCGGCACGATGTATTTCGGTTTCGACATCCACAAGAGCGAGGGCGAGCCGTCGACCGTCACCGATTTCGGCCTGGTCTAAACCTTGGCCCGATAACGTTCTTGTTACTTCCTTGTTAAGCGCTTAGAGTCGGGCCATCGGTCAATCTAAGCGCTTAGATCTGCGACCGGCTTACCTTCGTTCGGCCTCGATCAAGGAGTCGGCCCATGAAGAGGGTGATGTCGGCACTTCTCTCCACCGTCCTGTGTCTCACCTCCAGCACCGCCGCGCAGGCCACACAGGCCGCACCCGGTGTGTCCAACCTGTTAACTCCCTATGACCCGGCTCAGTTCGCCGACCTCTACGCCGACCCCGGCGGACCGATCACCGGCGCCACCTACGTCTTCAACCCGACCGCCGACTGGCAGCGGCGGGCGGCCTTCGACATCGCCCAGATGCGCGGCATCGGGGTCAACACCGTCGGCCTCTACAACCTGGTGCACATGACCGACGCCGACCGCGACCGGCTCTTCGCCGAACTGGAACGCCGACGGATGAAGGCCGTGGTCCGCATCGAGTGGTACGACCGGCAGACCTTCGCCTTCACCGCGGCCGACGCCGACCGGGTGCTGAGCCACTACACCACCGACGACACCGCCCACGGCTACACCGCCCTGCTGAACTACCTGGTCCGCCGCGGGAAGCTCGCCGACGTCGCCTACTTCGCGGTCAACATGCCGGTCGACGACGCGATGGTCAGCGACCACTTCGCCACGAGCGGGTACCCGGACGGCCGCGCCAATCCGCAATGGGCGGCCACCCAGGCCCCCTACGCCGAACGGCTGCTCGCCGGCCTGCGCCGCGCCGTCGGCGACACCGACCTCTACCTCAGCGTCTTCTACGGCTGGGACCAGTCCTACCCGACACCCTCGTACGCCGGGATCGCCCACCCCGCCGACGGCTACTTCCTGAACAACTACTCCTACCCGGTCGGCGCTCCCGCCGACGCCGGCGCCTCCACCGCGGACCTGCTCAACGTGCCCCGCCTGAGCAGCGCCATGGACCGGATGATCGGCCAGTACGGCGACGCCCCGAAGATCATCGAGTACGGGTTCCACACCGTCGACTTCGCCGGCGGCGTCGTCCCGGACCAGACCGCCGGCCTGGTCCGCTCACAGGCCGCCAAGAAACGGGCGCTCACCGAGACCACCGCGTACTACCGGGACACCCGCTTCCACGTCCGGGGCACCCTGTACTTCGCCGAGAACCTGTTCAAACCGGAGGGCAACCCGCCCGCCGTCATGGACTGGGCGCTCGGCATCCCGGCCGCCGAGGCACAGGCCGAGGACACCTCGCTGACCCGCTACTACCGGGGCGGCTCACCGGTCGACACCACACCCGTCGCCGACGCGACCGCGTGGGGCGGCGCGGCCGTCACCCTCACCGCCGGCGGGGACGCCCTCGCGTTCGTCAACCTCGCCGCCGCCACCGTCCTCCAGATCCGCTACCGTGCGCCGCAGGCCACCAGCCTGCTGCTGTCGGTGAACGGGGCTTCAGCGCGTACCGTCACGCTGCCCGCCGCCGCCACGTGGAGCACCCTGACCGTGCCCACCGACCTGCCGTTGCAGGCGGTGGTGACCCTGCAACGGCCGGCGTCCGGTGCCGCGGTCACCGTCGACTGGCTGGGCGGCAAGCCCGACTACGAGGCGGAACTCGTGCCGCACACCGGCGCGGCCACGGTCACCGCGGCAGGCGCGTCGCGGGGCGAGGCACTGAGCATGCCGGCCGGGCAGGCGAGCACGATGACCGTCGACCCGGTACGCGGCGGCACCCGGGCGCTGATCCGGTACGCGGCGGCGGCCGCGGTCACCGTGCGGCTGGGCGGCACGGCGGTCACCCTGCCCGCGACCGGGGACGGCTTCGGCACCCGTACCGTGGAGAAGACGGTCGTGAGCGGCACCGCGCTGGAGCTGACCCGCGACGCGGCCGGCGGCGCCCTGGTCGTCGACCTGCTCCGGGTGGACGGGCAGTACGAGGCCGAATCGTCCGGCGGACTCTACAACGGCGCCCACGCGGTCGCCCTGGCATCGGCGTCGCAGGGCGCCCTGGCCACCGACCTCGACGTGCTCGGCGCGTCGGTGGTGTACTCGCCGGTCCGGGCCGGCAGCCGCCTCACCGTCCGGTACCGGGCGACCCGGGCGGCGAGCATGACGGTGATCCTCAACGACGTGGGCCACCGGATCGCCTTCCCGGCCACCGGCAGCGGGTTCGGCACCGCCACGCTGGCGCTGGCCGTCCCGGAGAACGCCACGGTGATCGTGCAGCGCAACGCGGGCGACGCGGCGACCGGGCTGTCGATCGACTGGCTGGCGGTCGCCTGATCACGAGGCCGGATGCCCGGCCCGGAACAACGGAGATCGGCTGTCGCCGGGGACGTCCTCCCGGGACTCCTCGACGGCGGCCATCGACGACGGCAGCTCCATCGGCAGCCGTCCCTGCGCCCGCGCGTCGCCGAAGAGCACCCCGAACAGGGCCTCGTCGGTCACCCCGAACTCCCCCAGCGCGGCGGCGCTCGCCCCGATCACCTCGGGCAGCACCGCCGCCCGGTCCAGATGCACCACCAGGACCGTCGGCACCCGCGCGAACCGCGCCACCAGCTCGGCCACCCGCTGCGGCGGCAGGCTCAGCGAACCCTGATGGAAACCGGCCTCGTAGTCGATGCCGGTGTCGCGCCGCTCGTAGGGCGCGCCCATCCGCACCACCGCGACCTCGGCCTCGTCGAGCGACGGCACCACCGGCCCGTAGCCGGCCGCCACCCGAGGGTCCACACCGTCCAGGTGGATCCGGGCACCGCGGCGCAGCGGCAACGGGCCGTTCTTCAGCACCGTGACCGCCCGCTGCTGGGCGCGGACCCCGGCGGCAGCGGCGGCACCCACCACCCGCTCGGCCTCGTCCGGGTCGACATAGGGGTTCTCGAAGAGGCCCAGCGCGAACTTCAGCCGCAGGATCCGCCGCGCCGACGCGTCGATCCGCGCCATGCTGATCTCCCCCGACGACACCAGATCGACCACCAGCTCCGGGCAGGACTCGCCGCCCAGCTGGTCGACGCCGGCGTCCAGGATCCGGCGGACCCGCTCGCGGCGCGACAGGTGCTCGGCGCCCCAGCAGCGGGCCGGCCAGCGCATCCCCTCCACCCGGACGTCGGTGACCAGCCCCCAGTCCGAGCAGACCACCCCGCCGAAACCGAAACGTTCGCGCAGCCAGCCGGTGATCACCTCCCGGTGGAAGCCGAAGCCGATCTCCTCGACGCCCAGGCCCACCGGGATCGCGTAGTAGGGCATCACCGCGGCGGTGCCCGCGTCGAACGCCGCCCGGAACGGCCGCAGGTGGTACTCCAGGTTGCCGCCGGGATAGACCTGCTCCCTGCCGTAGGGGAAGTGCGCGTCCTCGCCCCGCCGCTGCGGGCCGGCGCCCGGGAAGTGCTTGGTCATGCAGGCCACGCTGTCCGGTCCCAGCCGGTCGCCCTGCAGGCCACGCACGTACGCGCCGACCATCCGGGACGCCGTCGCCGCGTCGGCGCCGAACGTGCCCGGCAGCCGTGACCAGCGCGGCTCGGTCGCCAGATCGGCCTGCGGCCCCAGGCTCATCCGGATCCCGGCCGCCCGCAACTCGCGCCGCACCACCTCGGCGAACTCCGTCACCAGCCGGACGTCGCCCACCGCGGCCAGCCCCAGCGGTTCCGGCCAGCGGGAGAACGTGGTGCTCGCCATCGACGTCGCCGGGTTGTCGGTGAAGCCGTGCACCGGATCGCTGGACAGCGTCACCGGAATACCCAGCCGGGTACCCGCGGCCAGGTCCTGCAGCCGGTTCTGCCAGGCGGCGTACGCGCGCGGCGCGATCCGCGGCGCGGCGTTGAAGTGGGTGATGTGCGACGCGGTGACCAGCCGGCTGGTGGAGAGCACGTCGTGCGGGACGTCGTCGCCGTCCGGCCCCGGCTCGTACAGACCGTCGCCGACCGCCTTCATCATCGTGTGGAACAGCAGACCGGCCTTCTCCGGCAGCGTCATCCGCGCCAGCAGATCGGTCACCCGCGCGCCGATCGGAACATCCGGATCCCGGTAGAGGCAGGCGGTCATGCCAGGCCGTTCGCCCGGGCGGCGGCTCCGAGCCACCGTGCGCTCCTTCTGGGGGTACGCCGGAAAGTCCGCCGGTCGACGGCGATCAGCCCGAACGTCGGCGCCCAACTGCCCCACTCGTAGTTGTCCAGCGCACTCCAGTGGTAGTAGCCGTGGACCTCGACGCCGTCCGCGATCGCCTCGTGCAACCCGGTGAGCGCGTCCCGGGTGTAGTCGATGCGGCGGTCGTCGTCGGCGGTGGCGATGCCGTTCTCGGTCACCATGACCGGCACTCCCCCGGTCACCTTCCACGCGTTGCGGACCCCGATGGCCAGCGCGTCCGGGAAGTACTCCCAGCCGGTCAGGGTCGTCTCCGCGCCGGCGGGCGGCGGCAGCGCGCCGTCGGGCCCCACGAACGTCCGGGTGTACGCCTGCACGCCCACGAAGTCGTCGTCGCGGGCCGCCTCCAGGAAGTACTCCTCGATCGGCCGGCTGTACGCGTACGCCTGCTCCTCGCACCCGGGCAGCGGGTGGATCGCCTGGGTGGCCACCGTCCATCCGGACCGCAGGCCCGGCACGCCGGTGAGTACCTCCCGCGACATCCGGTGCGCGCGGGTCAGCTCCGCGGAGACCCGCTGGTCGGGGCGGGCCATGCCGTGCGCGACCGGCGCCACCCCGGGCAGGTTCGCGCCCTCCCGGCAGGCGATGATGTTCGGCTCGTTGATGGTGCACACCCACGGCACGCCGTCGCGGACCACCGGCAGGGCGATCTCGGTGAACCGGGCGAACATCTCGGCCGCGTGCGGGTGGCGCCAGCCGCCGAGCGCGTCCATCCAGCGGGGCACGGTGAAGTGGTTGAGGGTGACCATCGGGGTCAGCCCGTGCTCGTGGCAGCGGTCGACCATCCGCCGGTAGTGGTCCAGCATCGCGGTGGAGACGTGGCCGCGCTCGGGTTCGATGCGGCACCACTCGATGCCGAAGCGGTAGCTGGTCAGGCCCGTTTCGGCGAGCAGCGCGATGTCCTCGGGGTAGCGGTGCAGGCTGTCGCAGGCGTCGCCGCTGACCTCGGGGACGGTGCCGGCGGGAGCGTACTCGCGCTGCCAGTAGTCGCTGGTGACGTTGTTGCCCTCGGTCTGGTGGCCGGAGGTGGCCGCCCCCCAGAGGAATCCGGGCGGGAAGGTGCGCACGGGCGTCTCCTTACTTGAGACCGGCGGTGGCCACGCCCTGGACGAACCAGCGCTGCAGCGCGATGAACAGGGCGACGATCGGGGTGATGACCATGACGGATCCGGCGAGCAGCAGGCCGTAGTCGGTGGCCTGTTCGCCGGTGGAGTACAGCGACAACGCGACCGGCAGGGTGTACCGGTCCTGGCTCTGCGCCACCACCAGCGGCCAGAGGAAGTTGTTCCACGACGCCAGGAACTGCAGGATGCCCAGGGTCGCCAGCGGTGGCCCGCAGAGCGGCAGCACCACGCGGGCGAAGATCCGGAATTCGCCGGCGCCGTCGATGCGGGCCGCCTCCAGCAGTTCGTCCGGGATGGACCGCAGGTACTGCCGCATCAGGAACACCCCGGTCGGTGAGGTGAGGAACGGCAGGATCAGGCCGGCGTACGTGTCGACCAGCCCGAGTCTGGCGACCACCACGAACAGCGGGACGAAGGTGACCACGCCCGGCACCATCAGGGTGACCATGACCAGGCCGAAGAGCAGCCGCCGCCCGGGGAAGCGCAGCTTGGCCAGGGCGTAGCCGACCATCGAGCAGAACAGCAGGTTGCCCAGCACGGTGACCAGCGCGACCAGCACACTGTTGCCGAAGTAGGTGCCGATGCGCAGGGCGCCGAACCACTGGCGGTAGTTGTCCAGGGTGGGCGTGTGCGGCAGCCAGGCGGCCGGGTCGGCGCGGATCTCACTGTCCGGTTTGACCGAGCCGAGCAGCATCCAGAGGAACGGCAGCACGGTGAGGGCCGCGGCGGCGATCAGCGCGGCGTGGAGCAGGACCCGCCGGGCCGTCATTCCCGGGCTCGCAGGAGCCGGAACTGCAGGACGCTCACCGCGGCGATGACCACGAAGAGGACGTACGCGGCGGCGGACGCGGTCCCGTACCGGCCGAAGCCGAACTGGTTGAAGGTGTAGTAGGTGGCCGACAGGGTGGCGTCCAGCGGTCCGCCGCGGGTCATCACGTACGGTTCCTCGAAGAACTGCAGGTAGACCACCGAGATCAGGACCGCGCCGAGTAGCAGGGTGGGGCGCAGCAGCGGCAGGATCACGTGCCGGAACCGCTGCCACGGGCCGGCGCCGTCGGCCGCGGCCGCCTCGACGACCTCGGCCGGCAGTGCCTGCAACCCGGCCAGGAAGATCACCAGTAGGGTGCCCATGTTGCGCCAGGCGGCCATCACGATCAGCGACGGCATCGCCCAGGTGGTGCTGTGCAGCCAGTCCGGGCCGGTGATGCCGAGGCCGCCGAGCAGCCGGTTGAGCGGCCCGTCGGGTTGCAGCACGAACCGCCACACCACGGCGACGGCGACGACGCTGGTCACCACCGGGGTGTAGAAGCCGACCCGGAACGCGGTGCGGAACCGGGTGATGCCGGTGTTCAGGGCCAGCGCCAGGGCCAGCGCCACCGCCATCGTCAGGGGGATGCCGACCAGTACGAAGTAGCCGGTGTTGAGCATGGCCCGCCGGAACGCCGGGTCGGCGAACAGGGCGGTGTACTGGTCCAGGCCGACGACGTTCACCGCCCACGGGGTCGTCACGTCGCTGCCGCGGAAGTCGGTGAACGACATGAGCACCGAGCTGACCAGCGGCACCAGCATGAACAGGCCGAAGACGGCGACGAACGGCAGCGTGAACGCCCAGGCCGTCCAGGCCTGCCGCCGCCGGGCCGCGGCGGTCACCGGGCGCCGGTCCCGATCCCGGCGGCGGTGGCCTGCAGGGTCGCCATGGCCCGGGCCGGGTCCTCGCCGGAGACGGTGAGGCGTTCCATCTGCGCGTTGCCGGCGTCCTGCAGGCGGGTCCACTCGGCGGTGGACGGCGGGGAGTCGACGTCCTGCAACTGGCGGCCGAAGACGGCGAGTTTCGGGTCGCCGGCCAGTGCCGGGTCGTCCCAGGCGGCCTGCGCGGACGGCAGGTCACCGGTCGCCTTGTACCAGGCCACCTGGGTCTGCGGCAGGCTGAGGAAGCGGATGAGCCGCCAGGCCGCGGCGGCGTTGGCGGACTTCTCGAAGACGACCAGGTGGGAGCCGCCGACGAACGAGGTGGCGGACCGGGCGCGCGGGAGGGTGGCGGTGGCGTACTTGGCGGCGAATCCGGGGCCGCCGAGGTCGGCGAGGGCGGCGACCTCGAACGGGCCGCCGATGAACATCGGTACCGAGCCGTCGGTGAAGGCCGCCTGGTAGGCGCCGGGGTCGGTGCTCGGGGTCCGGTCGGCGATGCCCTCGGTGAAGAAGCTCTGGTAGTAGCGGGCCGCCTCGATCATGGCCGGGCTGTCGAGGGTCCAGGTTCGGGCGTCCGGTGTGGTCAGGGTGGCGCCGTTGGACCAGGCGAACGGCAGGAAGCCCTGGAAGTCGCGGGGGGCGAGGGCGACGCCGTACTCCGCGCCGGCCCTGGTCTGCATCGCCTTGGCGAGGTTCTTGAAGTCGTCCCAGGTGGCCGGGGGTTGCCGGAATCCGGCGCGGGCGGCGAGGTCGGTGCGGTAGTACAGCACCGGGGTGTCGACGTACCACGGGACGGCGTACGTGCCGCCGTCGAAGCGGGTGGAGGCGACCGCGCCGGGGTGGAACGGGCCGGCGCCCAGGTCGGCGGGGACCGCGGCGAGCGCCCCGGCGGCGGTGAACTCGCTCATCCAGGTGGTGCCGAGCTGGCCGATGTCCGGGGTGGTGCCGCCGGCGATGGCGGTCTGGTACTTGCTGTGCGCGGCGTCCCAGGGGACCGGGGTGACGGTCACGGTCACGTCCGGGTTGGCCGCCTCGAACTCCGCGAGGATCGCCGGCAGTTTCTCGGCCTCGGCGCCCTGGGCCCACAGGGTGACGGTCCCGGTGGCCGGGCCGGTGCCGACGGTGGTGGCGGTGGCGGGGGTGCCGGCCGTGCCGGACCGGCCGCACGCGGTGACGGTGAGGGTGGCGGCGACCAGTATCGACAGTGTCTTCCGCGTTCGTGGCATCGCTTCTCCTTCCGGAGATCTAAGCGCTTAGATTTCAGTTAAGCGCCTAGCGCAGCCATTGGCAATGGTCACTGAAACCCGGCGTCCGGCTACCCCGGACCGCAGCCGCAGCTCTCCCGGAGCACCACCCGCACCGGCAACTCACGGAACACCGGCGCCCGGCCCGGATCGTCGAGACGACCGCGCAGGATGTCCACCACCACCCGGCCCATCTCCGCCATCGGCTGCCGGACCGTGGTCAGCGACGGGCGCACCACCCGCCCGGCGACGATGCCGTCGAAACCGGTCACCGCCACGTCCTGCGGCACCCGCACACCCCGCCCGGCGAGGATCTCCAGCAGGTCCAGCGCCACATCGTCGGTGGCGCACACGAACGCCTCCGGCAACGGCAGATCCGCCGGCAGCACGACCGCGGCCCGGCCGCCCGGCAGTGCCCTCGTCCGCGGCACCAGCGGCTCGCGCGGCACCCGCAACCCCGCCGCCCGCACCGCGTCCTGGAACCCGGCGAACCGGTCCCGGCCCTCCGCCGGGTTGAGCCCGCCCACGAACAGCAGATCCCGCCGCCCGTGCGCACGGATCAGATGCTCGGTGACCGCGCGCATCCCGCCCCGGTTGTCGACCGTGACGTGACTGAGCCGGTCGTCGTCCGGCGGCTCGGAGACCGCCACCACCGGGATCCGCCCCGCGATGCGTTCCAGCGCCTCGGCCGGCAGCGTCTGCGGGAACACTGCGAGACCGTCCACGTGACCGGCGATGTCGGTCAGGTTCCCGGCGCCACCGACCCGGCTCGGACCGCCGATCAGCAGCGCGTACCCGTGCCTGCGGCACGCCAGCTCCATGCCCCGCTGGATCTCGTCGACGTAGAGCGGGAAGTCCCGGCAGTCCTCGTCCGGGTCCGCACCCTCGTCGACCTCCACGGGCAGCAGATAGTCGAACGAGAACAACCCCAGCACACCGGTGCGCCCGTCGGCCAGCCCCCGGGCGCTCGCCGACGGCACGTAGTGCAACGCGCGGGCGGCGGCGAGAACCAGATCCCGGGTGGACGGTCTGACCCGTTCCGGACGGCGGAACGTCATCGACACCGTGGCGATCGAGACACCGGCGTGCTTGGCCACGTCGTAGACCGTTGCTGCCTTCGCCACGAGGTTCCCCCTGTGCTGGTGCGCCCACCGTACACGTCACGGTAAGCGTGTTCCCACCGGTCGACCGATGCCTGGAACCCCCGGATGCGGGCATCCTCACAGCACGGAACGGGGGATGATGGCGCATGGGGACTCTGGCCTGGCTGGCGGCGGTCGCCGGGATCGGTGCCGGCTCGCTGGCGTTCGCGGTGGCCGCGCCGGACGTGGCACGGTGGGTGCTGGGACTGATCCTGATCGGTCTTCTGCTCGGCCCGCACGTTCTGCAGTGGTGGCTGCGGCGGGCCACCCGCACGGCCCGGGCCGCCGCACGCTGGTGGGCCCGCGGCCCGAGCGCGGCCGAGGTCGCGTTCCTCTGTGGCGGCCCGGACCGGGTCGTCGACCTGACCGTCGCCGACCTGGTCGCCGAGCGGCACGTCATCGTGGACGACGACGGCCGCCTCACCGTGGCCTCCGCCGCCCCCGGGGCCACCGGCTTGCGGGCGGAGGTCCTCGACCGGCTGGCGCACGGCAGCACCGACCTGGCCGGGCTGCGGTTCGCGGCACGGTCCCCGGCGGCCCTCCCGCAGCTCTGGGGTACCGCCGCCGGGCACGGCCTGCTCCTGCCCGCCTGGCACCGGCAGTACCCGCAGGTCTACGTCGCCGGGGCGATCGCCGCCACCGGATACGCCCTCGCCACCACCCTGCCCGGCCTGACCTTCGTGCTCGGCACCGGCGCGCTGCTGCTGGGCATCCTGGCCGTGGCCCGCACCCGCTACCTGACCGGCTACGGCTTCGACCCGCGCACCGCCGCCGGGCTGCGCGCCACCGCTCTCGCCCTGGACGCCGCGGCCACCGGCGAACCCCGGTACCGGATCGCCACCCGGGGCCTGCGCTCGGTCGCCGACCTGCGCCCCGGCGCCACCGACCCGCACCCGGTCCCGCCCAGCACCTGGCACGTCCCGTGGTACGCCCCCCGTGTCGGCGAACCCCGCATCCGGTGGTGGCGCTCGCCCGCCCAGTCCACGGTCCCCGCTCCGCGCCGCTGACCCCGGCACCGGCGTGGGCCCGTCTCCGGATGCCCACGATCGGCGAGGGTCAGCGCGTCGCCGGCATCCCGGCCGCGGTGGCGGCGATCATGCGCTGCAGCGTGGGCCGGAACGGCGGGAACACCCGGGCGATCTCCGGCTCGCGGTCGTACAGCCGGCGCAGGGCCTCCGGTGGGCGGGTCACCGGGAACAGTTTCGCCACGAAGGCGCTGGAGGCCATCACCAGGGAGGCGCCCTCGGTGCCGCTCAGCTGCGGACAGGCGGTGATGATCAGCTGGCCCACGGTGAAGTACGTCTCGATGGCCCAGGTCTTGTAGGTCTTCAGGGCCGCCATCGAGACGTTGTGTTCCAGCATCGTCTCGGCGTGGGTGGTGAGGTCGCAGTACAGCGGACGGTCGGCGTAGGCGTCGGCGAGCGCGGCCGCCACCCCGGAGTAGCCGCGGGCCTGCCGGAGCGCCGCACCGGCGGCGGCAGCCCAGTCGGCGCCTTCGCGCATCGTCAGCTCGAGGTAGATCTCCTCGCGGGTTCCGAAATACCGCAGGATGTTGGATTTGGCCAGCCCGACCGCCACGGCGATGTCGCCCAGGCTGACCCGGGCCACACCGGTCTCCCGGGCGAGTGTGGCGGCGACGGCCAGGATGTCCTCGCGCCGCTGGTTCTTCTGCTCCGGGCGCCTGGCCCGCTGGAACGACGCTTCCATGACAGCCATCACCCTAACCTCTCAACAAGAGAACGGCGTTCTCTTGTTAAGAGCACAGTGTTCTTATAACGTCTCCCTGACCGCACCCGACCCCTCGGCTCCGATCGGCAGGACCATGACCTCCACCAGCACCGACCTCGGCCACACCATCGACGCCTTCGTCGCCGCCTTCAACGAGCCGGAACCCGACCTCGACAAGGTGATGTCCTTCTTCGCCGAGGACGCCCGCTACCTGCCCGGCCACGGGCCCGAACTGCACGGGCTCGCGGCGATCCGCGCCGAGTTCGCCCCCCAGTTCGCCGGCCGCTACGGCGCGATGACCTTCGACGTGTACGACCAGGTGATCGACGAGTCCCGCCGCCGCGCCACCATCCGCTGGGCGTGCCGGCTGGACCTGACCGGCGACGCCGGCAGGCGCGCGACACCCCTGGTGCGGCTGTTCGCCCGGCTCCGCTACCGCGGCCGGATGCAGTGGCACGGCCTGGACGTCTTCCACTTCGACGGCGCCGGCCGGATCACCGGCAAGTTCACCTACGCGACGTTCCGCCTACCGCTCTGGGAAGGCAGCCGCTGACGGTTCCGCGACCGACTCCGGGGCCGGTTCCGCAGCCGGCTCCGGATCTTGCCCCGGGGCTTCGAGGGCGGCGCGGGCCGCCGCCAGGATGCGGTCGGACAGGCCGGTGCCGGCGGTGGCCCGGGACAGGAGCAGGGCACCGACCATGGTGCTGAGGGCGACCAGGTCCGGCTCCCCGCCGCCCAGGCCGCGGGCGAAATCCTCGACCCCGCGCGCGTACGCCGCACGCGTCGCGTCGCCGCCGAGGTCTTTCGCGACGTCGCCACCGAAGCCCGCGGTCGGGCAGCCGCCGCCGGGGTCGTCCCGGTGTGCCGCCGACAGATAGGCGCCGGGCGACGGAACCCACCGGGAGCCGAAGGCCGCCGTGACCGCCTCGGCGACCAGGGCGTCCTTCGAGGCGAAGTGCTTGTAGAACCCGCCGTGGGTGAGTCCCGCCTCCGCCATCACGTCGGCGACGCTGACGCCGCCGATGCCCTTCTCCCGGAAGAGCCGTGCCGCGACGGCGACGATGCGTTCCCTGTTCTGCGCGGCCTGCGCCTGCGACACCCGTCCCATGCCGTCAACTATAGATGGCATGTGTCATCTATTACGTCGCGCATTTTAGATGTCGGTCGTAATCTAAGTCGCATGGAACTCACCACCGCCGTCGCCCTGGTCACCGGAGCCAACCGCGGATTCGGCCGCCACCTCGCCGCCCAGCTGCTCGAACGCGGCGCCACCGTCTACGCCGCGGCCCGCGACCCGAAATCCGTGGACCTCCCCGGGGCCCTCCCCCTGCGACTCGACGTCACCGACCCCACCTCGATCGCCGAGGCCGCCGCAGCGGCCACCGACGTCACCCTGCTGATCAACAACGCCGGCATCGCCACCGGCACACCACTGCTCGACGGCGACCTCACCGGGATCCGGCGGGACATGGAGACCAACTACTTCGGGCCACTGCTGCTCACCCGGGCATTCGCACCGGTCATCACGGCCAACGGCGGCGGCGCCGTACTCAACGTGCTCTCCGTCCTGTCCTGGCTGCACCCGGGCGCCGCGGGCTCGTACTCTGCGGCCAAAGCCGCCGCCTGGGCACTCACCGGCGCCACCCGCGAGCTGCTCACCCCGCACGGCATCACCGTCACCGGGCTGCACGTCGGCTACATGGACACCGACATGGCCGCAGCCGTCCCGGCCGGACACAAGGTCGACCCGGCCGGGGTCGCGCGACTCGCCCTCGACGCGGTCGCCCGCGGCGACGCCGAGGTCCTCGGCGACCAGGCGACCCGCCAGGTGAAGGCGGCACTCGCCGGATGAGGTGAGGACGGCAGACCCGCCGGACCCGTCAGGGACGCCCGGCGTCACCGTAGACGCGGGTGGCGTACGCCGCATAGGCGCCGACGGCGACCGGGCGGACCTCGGTCCAGAACTCCTCGGGCGCGCCGCCACGAATGAGTTCCTCCATGTGTTCGTCCGCCTCGTGCAGCATCATGCCGATCGCGAGCGGCCCCTGATCGGGCGTCAGTTTCCCGGCGGCCGCCGCCACGGTGGCCTTCCACTCCTGCTCGGTCAGGTAGCCGTCGATCAGCCGCAGCGTCTCGGCCTCCTCGAGGGCGAGGTGCTCGGCCAGCGCCGGTCCCAGCCGTGCGGCCACACCCGCCAGCGCGTCGCGGCCGGCGGCGTCCGCGGCCGGCGCCCAGAGCCGGGCACCGGTGACCAGGTCCTGCAGCGCGGTGTCGATCCCGGCGTGCTGGGCCTCCATCGTGGCGACCAGGTCCTGCGACTCCCGCGGGCATCGCTCGTGCAGTTTCGGCCAGACGTGCTCGTCCTCCGCGCCGTGATGCCCGTGCAGCAGCGTGGCCAGCAGGACCACGTGCTCCTCGACGACGGCGGCCCGGGCCGTGTCGCCGGGGGCGACCCCGGCGAGGAGGGCCGGCAGGGCACCGAACTGGGCCCGGAACATGTCGTGGGCGCCGACCATGTCGCGGCTGTCCGCCATCCGTACACCTGCGTCAGTCATCAGGGTCTTCCTCTCCTGCGGTGGTGGGCCGGGCCGCCAGCACGACGCGGCCGAGCGGTGTCCGCGCGATGCGGACCGGGTCGAAGCCGTTCGCGGCGGCCTCCCGGATCAGGTCCTCGGCCGAGCGCGCGTAGGTGATCCCGCGCCGCCGGTGCAGAAGCACCTCCTGGGCGGTGGCCAGGTCGGGTGCCGCGTCGCCGGCCGGCGGGTGCAGCTCCTGCATGAGGAGCACTCCTCCGGGTCGCAGTGCCCGCCGGACGGCACCGAGCGTGCGGGCGCGCAGCGTGTCGGCGAAGAAGGGGTGTGCCCAGAACGCCACGTCGTAGACCGCCTCGTCGGTCAGCTCGGCCGCGTCGCCCGTGCGTACCTCGACCCGGTCCGCCACTCCCAGTTCGGCCGCGCGCCGCCGGGTCTCCTCCGCGACCGCGGCGATCACCTCGACGCCGGTGGCGCGGGCGGCGGGGAACAGGACGGCGGTGGTGAGCAGCGCTCCGCCCACTCCCGAGCCGACGTCGAGCAGCGTGCCGCCCGCGGCGAGCGGCCCACTGAACTCGGGCACCGCGTCATGGACCGACCGGTAGAGCGCGATGGCCGCCCGGTCGACCCGGACGCCGGTGGTCGCGGCCAGAGCCAGCGCCGCGGCACCGTCCGGCGGGTGCCCCGGCGGGACGGTCAGCGCCCGGCGTGTCTCCTCGATCTCCGCCGACGCCTGATCCAGCAGGCTGTCCAGGCTGACGGCGGACCGGCCACGGGCCAGGACCCCGAACGCCGGCGTCAGCCCGAGTCTTCCGTCGTCGTGCGTCACGACACCCATGGCGGCCAGGACGGTGACGACGTCGCGTGCCTGCGCCTCGCCGATACCGGTGCGGGCGGCGAGGTCGGGGAGGTCACCGCCGTCCAGGACGGTCATCAGCCCGGCATCGCGTACGGCGCCGAGCAGGGCGAGCGCCTTGGCCGCGGCCGCCCAGCCCTGCACCGTGTCCCGTGCGGTGAACGCCTGCTGGAGACGGGTCATCGCCTCGGTGTCCGCGTCGTGCATCACTGCCTCCGTCCAGCGTCTGATCCGCCTCCACGCTAAAAGGGTTGAAGATCATCCGGCTTGGACATCCGCGACATCCGGTGCGGACACCGGCGTCAGCGGCCGGGCCGCCCGAACCCAGCGGACTCGGCGCCGGCGCGTTTGAATGGTGCGATGGGCGACCCCGCAACGACGACGTTCGCATTGGACACCCGGCCGCTCGGCGCCACCGGGCTGTCGGTGTCCCTCCGGCGCTGGCGGGCCTGGCTCGGCGCCCCGGCGGCCACCCCCGCCTACGATCCCGCGACGCTCGCCGACCTGCGCATCCGCTTCCACCAGACACGGGTCCACGACGCGCTGCTGCACCACCACGAGGGCTTCTCCGCCGTACGCGCCGGCAAACCGACCGGCGGGGAGGGCGGCGTGACGCTGATCCTGGTCCGCCGGGGCTCGGCCGAGCTGCAGGTCGGCCGCGACACGCACGCCGTGCCCGCCGGGAGCTTCGCGATCCGGCGGCTCGACCGGCCGGCGAGTTTCACCAACGGACCGCACACCGCGGGGCTGTCCATCACCCTGCCCGGCGCCGGGCTCGTCCCCGTGCTCGGCGACCGGGTCGCCCGCGGACCGGCGGACACCGCCGAGATGCGGCTGCTGACGGCGTACGCGAACCTGCTGCGCCGGACGGCGCCGGACCTGAGCCCGCCCGGGGCCCGGGCGGCCCGCGACGCGCTGGTCGAACTGGCCGCGGCGGTGGTCCGCGGCGCCGTCGGCCCCGCGGACCCGCGCACGGCGCCGGCCCTCGTCCAGGCCGCGAAGGAGCTGATGGCCGCACGGCTCGCCGACCGCGACCTCGGACCGGCCACGCTGGCACGGGAACTGCACGTCTCCACCCGGACCCTGCAGCGCGCGTTCGCCGCCGGCGGCGAGTCGGTGGCCGCCTGCATCCGCGACCACCGTCTCGGCCGGGCCCGCCAAGACCTCGTCGACGCGGCCGGGCGCCTGAGCGTCGCCGAGATCGCCGCCCGGTGGCGGTTCGCCGACGGCGGCCACTTCAGCCGGGCCTTCAAACGGCGGTACGGCACCACGCCCACCGGCTACGTCGCGGACCACACCAGGGCGCCCTGAGCGGCTCCCCCGCCCGGGGCCGCCGTCTCATCGCGCCGGCAGCGGCTGCGGCATGCTGTCGCCCTGCTCGCTCAGCCACCCCCGCTTGCCCGCCAGCACGGCGAGCTGGAAACGGGTCCGGGCGCCGAGCAGCGAACCCGCATCGCTGATGTGCTGCTGGACGGTACGACGGCTGACGGCGAGGATCCGGGCGATCGTCTCGTCCTTCATCCCGGCGGCCATCATGCGCAGGATCTCCCGGGTCCGCAGGTCCCGTCCCGAGGCCGGCAGTCCACGCTCCGGCTCCGGCTCCGGCTCCGGCAGGTCGTGCCGTTTCGTCAGCGACACCGGTTCGGCCCGCTCCCACACGCTCTCGAACAACGCGACGAGCGCCGTCACCAGGGCGGGCGAGTGCACCACCACGGAACCCGACGACGGGCGGTCACCCCAGATCGGCATCAGCGCGGCACCCCGATCGAAGATCGCCAGTTTCACCGGGATCTGCGACGTGAGCCGCAGTTTCCCGCCCTGGCCCGTCCCGCGCAGGGCCGTGCGCAGCGACACCGCGTCGGTGAAGCCGTCCAGCTCGTACACCGAACGCATCCGGACGCCGGGCGTCACGGCGGCCGTCTCGGCGGAGGCCGCCGCACCCGTCACATAGGGCGGCTTCGCCAGATGCAGCACCTCCGACGAGCTTCCCCTCAGCAGCTGGCGGTAGCGCGCCGGAACCTCGTCCCGGCTCAGGAGCACCTCGACCATGTCCGTGGCACGCGCGGAGGACACCGCCTCGTGCGCTTCGGAGAGCCGCTCCACGAGATTCTCGACGCGGGCGAGCTCGGCCCGCCGGCGGGCCAGCAGGGCGCCGAGCGACGGCCGCGGCGGTGCGGCCGCCCAGCGCGGCACCGCACCGCCGATCCGCGACGCCAGGGCCGCGTCGGTGAGGTGCCGCAGCGCCCGCTCCGCCTCCGACGGTGACACACCGGCCGCCGACGCCACCTCGTCGCGGTCCGCCGATCGCACGGCCACCAGGTGCTCCAGCACACGGCCGGCCAGTGGATCAAGACCCGTCGCCGACCAGGGTATATCCGTGTCGTCCATACGTTCTCGTCATCCTCCGCCATGAGGATGCCCGCGGCGCCTCTCGCTGCGATGAATCGGTGATTACGGATCTGTAAGAAGCCGCCGGGCACCGGTCCCCCGATCGTCCGGTGTGGACGGCTAGGCGCCGCTGCGCACTTGCGCAGGTGCACAACATCGTCCTTGTGGCGCCCTCCGGCACCGGGGTGAGGTGGGCGTACCGGTGCGGAGACGAACCGGCCGGCGGATGGACGCCGTCCACGACCTTGCAGGAGCAACACGTGCGTAGACCCAAGGCACTACCCGCGATCGCCGTCCTGGCGACGGCTGCCATCCTGGGAACCACCGCCCAGCCCGCGAACGCGGCGGACCCGTCGCCGGCCGGCACGACGGCGCCGGAGGTGCCCGTCCCGGTCACCGCGGCGCCTCCCACGGACACCCCCGCACTCGTGGAGGACGTCGCCGACCCGGTCAACGCCACGATCGCAGCGGACCAGGCCGCCAAGGCCCACCTCGCCGGCCACCAGGACCGCTACCGGATCGACGATCCGGCAGGCACCCTCACCACCGCGAGCGTCGAGACACAGGACGAGCGGGAGACGGTCCGCCTGGACCAGAAGTACAAGGGCCTGCCCGTGTTCGGCGCCCAGTACGTGGTCCGTACCGAGAAGACCGCCGACAGGCGCACGGTGACCGGAACCTCGGGAACCTACTTCACCAACCTGGACGTCGACACGAACGCCACCGCGATCCCCGCGGCCGTCGCCGTCTCCCGGGCGGTCGAGGAGGTCCGCAGGAGCCTGCACCCCGGCACCGCGGTCGTCGCCCCCGACTCCCGCCCCGGGCAGGCGCCCGGCCGGACCCCCACCGACCTCACCGGCACCGACCAGGGACTCCTGGTCATGCCGACCGGCACCGGTGTGCTCGCGCGGCGCATCCTGGTCAAGGGCAAGGACGCCGTCACGGGTCAGCCCGTGCTCCGCGACGTCTACGTGGGCGCGACCAACGGGGTGCCGCTGCTCAGCGTCAGCCGGATCAAGTCCTTCGTCTCCGCAGCGCAGGCCGCCGCCCTGGCCGCCGGTGCCACCACCGCACCGCAGACCGGCACCGCGCCGGGCACGGCCGGTGACGGGACGGCCCCGGTCGTCGGCCAGGGCACGACCCTGCACGGCACGGCCGTGTCGCTGCCGCTGGTCCAGTCCGGCACCGGCGCGTACCTCATGCAGGACCTGACCCACAAACTGCCGAGCGGCCGGACGGTGCCGGTCACCACCTGGGACGGCCGGGGCTGGGACTACTACAACCTGATGAGCGGCCAGTGGCCGGAGGGCCTGGCACCGTTCGTCTCCGCGTCGACCACGCTCGGCGCCGACCTGACCGACGCCGGCGCCGTCGACGCCGCCTGGGACGCCGCGCAGGTGTTCGAGTGGTACCAGGCGAAACTCGGGCGCGACAGCCTGGACGACGCCGGCATGCCGATCGACTCGATCGTGGGCATCACCTACGGCGGCTACCCGTGGGTGAACGCGTACTGGGACGGCACCCGCATGGTGTACGGCAGCGGCGACGCCGAGTACCTGCCGCTGTCCGCCGACCCGGACGTGGTGGGCCACGAGATGACCCACGGCGTGGTCGAGAACACCGCGAACCTCGTCTACGCCGGACAGTCGGGGGCCCTCAACGAGGCTGTCGCCGACTACTTCGGCAACGCCATCGACGTCGACACGTCGGGCACCCCGATGTCCGACCCGCAGGCGAGCCTGCTCGGCGGTGACCTCTGCCGCACCCTGGCCCCCGCCCAGTGCGCCCTGCGCGACCTCGACGACGGCGCCACCACCGCGGACTTCCAGCACCTCATCGACACGCCCTCGATGGACGACGGCGGCGTGCACCTCAACTCGACGATCGTGTCCGGCGCCCTCTGGGACCTGCGCCAGAAACTCGGCAGGACGACCGCCGACAAGATCGTCTACCGCGCCCTCACCGACTACCTGACGCCCATGTCCGACTTCGTCGACGCCCGCGAAGCGATCATCGCCTCCGCCAGGTCGTTCCGCCTGAACAACACCGACCTCAAGGTGGTACGCACCGCGTTCGACTCCCGCGGGATCACCGCGAAGTGGAAGGCGAACCTGTACGGCAAGGGCACCGAGGTCCTGATCGACCGGCTCAACACCGGCATGTACGCCGACATGAAGGCGAGCGTGGCCGGCGGCTGGTTCGCCGTGCCCCGGTCCGACGCGAACCGCACCGAACCGACCTCGATCTGGGCCGGCCGCACCAACGGCAAGGGCACCCCGTACCGGATCTCCCCCGACGACGGCAGCGTCAACAGCTTCCCGCACACCGACGGCAGACGCGTCGTGTGGCTGTCGATCGCACTGAACCCCGCATCACCGACGTACGAGACCAACCGCATCCTGTCGGCGCCCATCGGCGGCGGCCCCGTCACGGAGCTCTACAGCTCCCCGGAACGCATCAGCGGCCTCGGCTTCGACGGCGGCGTCGTCGCGTGGAGCCAGTACGACCCGGCGCAGGGATATCTCGACGTGGTGCGCTACCTGCGCGGCGGTTCGCCGACCGTGCACACCCTCACCCATCCCGGCTGGTTCGGCAGCGCGACGGCACCGGACGTCAAGGGCGGGAAGATCTCCTACGTCCGCTACGAGATCTTCAACCAGCCCGACGCCGACGGCTACTACTGGTCGCTGGGCGTCGAGGTCCATGACGTCACGACCGGGCAGACGGCCTACGCCGGCGGCGACGTCGGCGCCGAGAGGATGAGCTACCCCGACGTGTCCGACACCGCGGTCGCCTGGATGACCGACCGCGACTACGGCACGATCATCGACGGCGAGTGGAGCCAGGGCGCCTACCACGACTCCGTGCGGCTCTTCGACTTCGCCACCGGCACCAGTCACCTGCTGTTCGAGGAGAACTCCCCGCAGGCGATCCGCGCCGACACCGTCGCGTTGTCCGACACCACCCTCACCGTCACCGAGGAGGCGCCGGTGCAGGCCTGGATCGAGACCGGCGGCTACCCCGACAACTCACTCAATCCGAAACTCAAGCAGTACACGTTCCAGGGCAGGTACCTCGGCCCGGCATCGTGCAGCCCGGGCGCGCAGATGTTCGCGACAGCCGCGACCGGACGCGAGGTGATCTTCATGGACTCGTCGGCGGCGGGCTTCGGCCTGGCGTACGCGACGGGAGTCAAGTCCTGCAAGTAGGCACCACCCGCGGCATCCGGCGGGCGGCGGCGCGCTGGGATCTCACCCGACGATCCCGGCGCGCCGCCGCCCGTACCCGCCACGGCGACGATCAATCACGGTCAACCCGGGACGGCCGGCCCGCCGTCCCGGAGCAGCACATCAGGAGAGGGTACGCACCTGAGTCCGGGTACTGATCGGCGCCGACCCGTCACCGTTCAGCGGATAGAGCCATCCGGCGCCGGAGACCAGCGCGAACAGATCCTGCCGGCCGTCACCGGTGAAATCGGCGGCCGCCACCTCGGTGTGGCCCTGCCAGCCGGAGGCGACCTCGACCCGGCCACCCGGCAGCGACAGGCCACTCTGGCCGGTGTTCGGGTAGTGGAAAAGCTTGCCGGTCGCGGACTCCACCGCCAGGATGTCCGCCAGGCCGTCACCGGTGAAGTCCCCCGCGACGAGCTTGCCGAACGCGCCCCAGCCGGCCCGGCCGATCTCCACCCGCGCGCCGAGCTGCGACAGCCCGGTCAGGCCGGTGTTCGGATAGAGGAACAACTTGCCGGTCGCGGACTCCACCGCGACGACGTCGGCGAGACGGTCCCCGGTGAAGTCACCGGTGATCAGATCGGTGAGAGCGTTCCAGCCACTACGGCCGATCTCCACCCGCGCGCCGGGCAGCGACAGACCACTCTGGCCGGTGTTCGGATAGAGGAACAGCTTGCCGGTCGCGGACTCCAGAGTGACCAGGTCGGCGAGACCGTCACCGGTGACGTCACCGGCCGCGATCTGACTGAACGCGTTCCAGCCGGCCCGGCCGATCTCCACCCTCGGGGCCACCACATGACCGGTGGAAGTACCCGGGAACAGCCACAACTTGCCGGTCGCCGGCTCGATGGCCGTGACGTCCGGGTGAGCGTCACCGTCGAAACGACCAGCCTGGACCTTGGCGAATCCGCTGAAGTCCGCCGGGACCGAAGTCGCGGCGGCCAGCCAACCGGACAGATCCCCGACCAGGACCGCCTGCGCGGCGCCGGTACCGCCCGCCGGCGCGTCCAGGCAGCCGCGCTGGCCGGCTGACGCAGCGAGGGCCAGCACGTCCGAGCCGCGCACCAGCGGCGCTCCGGCGTCCCCCTTGCACAGGGCGGCGTCAGCGGCAGCCGCGGTCAGCTCGGCGGTGACACCGGAAACCTGCGTGACCTGGAAATCCGCCCGGTGCGGCTGGTCCGGCACCCAGGTGGTCGCGGTACGGCCCCAGCCCGCGAACGTCAGCGTCTCCCCCGAGGACGGGGTGCCCGCCAGCTTCGCGGGTTCGACAGTGGTGACATCGGCGGACAGACGCGCGAGGACGACCGCCCGGTCCGGGTGCTTGAGCACCTCGGTCACCGTACGGGTGACACCTGCCACCGAGACGGTGGCGGCCGGGGTGGCCTGCCCGGTGAAGCAGAGCGCCGAGGTCAGCACCCACTGCTTGTCGACGAGAGCACCGGAGCAGCCCTGCGCGGGAAGTCCCGTGGCGTCGGAGACGACGACCCGGGCGGCGTACCCGGGCACCGCGGCGGAGGTTCCCCCGGCCACCGCGAACGCCGCGGCACCGGTCAGCACCACGGCCGCCGCTCCGGAAAAGGACGCGAGAATCAATCGGTTTCGCACAGGCGGTGATCCTAACCAGACAATCCGCTACACGCTGCCCCGTACCCGGCAGGCCATGGCGCATGCCTTCCGCCTACGCGAACAGGTGCTCGGCTGGACCGCCGCGGGCGAGGCCATGAGGCAGGTGCTCCACGCGGTCGAGCACTTCTCGACGCCACACTGCCGGCAACGTCAGATGTCAGAACCCTCGGAATGCCGGCACATCACGAACCGCGGTCGTGGCCGGACGACGGCGGGCCGCCGGGGCGGCGTAGCCGCATGCCGAAGATCAGTCCTGTGCCGTCATGAGCCGCCCGATGCGTGCTTCGAGATCGGCGGACGTGTAGTCGTGTCCGTCGCGCATGACGAGGGAGATGGAACTCAGCCCCTCGATCGAGGCCAACGGGTCGGCGTCGAGAAGGAGCAGGTCGGCGTCCATCCCCGCGGCGATTCGGCCCATCCGGTCGGTGCGCCCGAGGTAGCTCGCCGGCTGGCTGGTCGTGGCCTGCAGAACCTGGAGCGGAGTGAGACCTGCGCGTCCCAGTTCGCGGAACTCGATCGCGAAGCTGTTGCCGACCCCGCGACCGTTGCCGTCGGTTCCCGTCATGATCGGCGCCCCTTCCTTCGCCCAGATGCCCACGGTCTGGAGGGTGCGTTCGTAGTACTCGTGGAGGATGTCGAGGTCGGCGGATGGGGTGGAGCGGAACGTCGCGACGGCGGCGAGGTGTTCCTCCTGTTCCTTGGCGGGGAGCTGCTTGAGCCAGGGGTCGTCACGGAACTCCGCATCGTCGAGGGCGTACTTGCTCCTGATGTTGGCCATGGTCGGGATGTTCCAGGTCCGCTTCGCGACGAAGGATCCGGCGAGCTCGGTCGCGCGGTCTTCGGAGTAGGTGTCGAAGGCCTGCTTCAGCAGAGCGAGCTGGTCGGCATCCGTGGTGTTGGTGGCCGGGCCGAGGAAGTTCTTCTTCAGGAAGGTGTCGAAGGCCCAGCCGGCGAAGGGGATGCCGGCAGCCCAGGTGGGGAAGGGCAGCGTGGACGGGGTCTGTGCCCAGAGTTCGTCGGCCTTGGTGGAGAGTGTGAGGAAGACGCTCGAACCGGTCCCGAGATGCTCGATGGAGTCGAAGCCGCTCTCGGCCGCAGCGTCGATGCGTACCGGCGGAGGCAGGTGACCCGCGATGCGCAGGCCTTTCTCGTGCGCCGCGTCGATGGCGGCGAAAAAGACTTCTCGGTCGGTCAGGACCATCTTGATGAAGTCGGCACCCTGATCCCACTGGCGGGCGATCTCGGTCCGGGCGTCGTCGACGCTGTTCGCGTTGAACGGCAGGAGCAGTGCGCCCGGCAGCTGCAGGAGGCGCGGGGCTGTCTCGTTCAGCCCGAGCCGGTTCTCGGCGCGTCTGGTCAAGAGCTCCTCGGAACCCTCCATCTGGCGAATCCCAGTGATGCCCTGGGACAGCATCAGCGCGAAGCCGAGCTCCGTGCTGGGCGACTGGAGCACGTGGGTGTGCATGTCGTTGTAGCCCGGGACGGCGAAGCGCCCCGCGCCGTCGATGACACGCAGGGACGACTCGACCGGCGCCGACGCGGTCGGCATGACGTCGGCGATGCGCCCGTTGCGCACGACGATCGACCGACCGGCACGGCGGCTACCGTCGATCGGGTCGATGACGGTCACGTCGTCGATCCGCACGCCGTCCGCAGCGGTGACGGTGGTTCGTGGCGGCACCACCGGCGCTGTCGCGCTCCTGATCGTCTCGTCGGCGACCACCCCGAGTCCCACAAGAGCGGCACCCGATCCCACTCGTTTCAGAAAGGTCCGCCGCGTGCTGCGCCGCGCCGGCTTCACCTCCGAGGGACCACGTTCCGCCTGTTCGGCGCCCGAATCGTCCATATCCTCAGGCATCAAACTTCACTCCTTCAGTAGCGGAGTTGATCGTATCATCATTATTGATAGCTCTATCAACTTTGATGATGGCTGTAGAGTTGAGGCATGCCAGCCCCCGACGCACCACCCCCCGCCCGGCAGAACCGCCGCAAGGAACGCACGCGTGCGGCCCTCATCGAAGCGGCCCAGCACCTCCTCTCCGAGGGTGAGGATGCGCACGCCAGCATCCAGGCGATCACCGAGCTCGCTGATGTCGGATTCGGCTCGTTCTACAACTACTTCTCCTCCAAAGAGGAACTCTTCGAAGCGGCGGCGACCACGGCCGTCGACGACTACCTGCGCTGGCTCACCGAACGCCTGCCCGATGACGCCGATCCTGTTGATCGTCTGATCGAGAGCGTGCGCCACACCGGGCGGCTGGCTCTCGAGCAACCGCGGATCGCCGCGATCCTCACCCGCCGCCTCGCACTGCTCGACGACGGCAACGATCCGCGCGGCCAGAGAATCCGGGCGGACGTACGCGCCGCGATGACCGCGGGCGGCGCAGTGCCGGAAACGCTCGAGTTCGACATCCTCGTCACCGCCACCCTCGGTGCGATCACGGCCGTTCTCCGGCGAACGATCTCGCTCTCGCCCGCAGAGACCGCCGAAGCCTCCGACGTGCTCGCCCACGCTGTCTTGCGACTGCTGAGCCTGCCTGCGGTGGAGGTGACCCGTCGAGCACCCTGAGGTGATCCGAGTAGCGGCTCGGCGGTGACGCAGCGTCACAGCACGTTGGCGGCGAGAGGGTGGGACCCCACAGGACGGCCCACGGCGGCGACATCCAGGTGATCACCGCCCCCGACGGCCGGCCCCTGCGGACCTCCGACGTTCGTCCCGGCCGAGAGCACGACCGTCACCGCGGCCCGCGCCGACCCGGACCTGCTGATCACACGTGACCCACCGTCAACATCAGACGGCTACGCGGATCACCTCGATGCCCTCGGCCGCGCAGACATATCAGCAGCGGCGAGGACCGTCAGGTCGAACTCGTGCTGTGCGAGATCGGCGAAAGATCGGTAGACGGGGCTCGCGGCCCAACGCTCGTACGCCGCACCGTAGATGGCTGCGCCCACCATGCCTGTGAGGTCTGCCGTGCCGTCGGCGACGTTGCGCGCCCGGAGCGCATCGGTCATCGCCGCAGCAAGCACGGCACGCTTCCGCCCCGCACGCTCCCCCAAGGACGCCGAGGACGCGATCAACCGCGCCCGGAGCGCGGCATGACGATGCCGGTCAGCGTCGAAGATGCCGTCCGCGGCGAGGACCGCAGCACCCACCAGCTGGAGAGGCGAGGCATCCGAGGGTGCCCCTGCGATCGCCTGCCGGAACGTATCGGCGAGGAGGTCCTGGCCCCAGAACAGCACCTCCGGCTTGTCGTGGAAGTAGCGGAAGAAGGTCGCTTTGGACAGCCCTGCGCGCTGCGCGATTTCGGTGGTCGAGACCGCGTCAAAGCCGCGCTCGGCGAACAGCTCGAGGGCTGCATCTTCGAGACGCGCATGCGAGTCGGGCAGCCAGCGAGACACAGTCGCATCGTAGCCGCACGACCCGATGAGACCAAGTCTCATGAAGATGTACGCTGATGAGACCAAGACTCATCACGAGTCGCGTCCGAGAACCGAAGGAATCCCCTTGACCAGACGAGTTGTCACCGGGCACGACGCCGAGGGCACGTCACGCATCGTCGACGACCGCACCGTGGATCCCGTCACGTCGGATCTGATGCCCGGCTTCGCAGCGCACCGGCTTTGGAGCCGCGACGACGTCCCCACGTTCCCCGACGACGGATCGCCCAGTCCCACCGCGACGTACTTCCCACCCGTGGGTGGGTCACGTTTCGTGGTCATCACTCATCCCCCGGAGGGCGCAACGCCAGCACCGGACGTGGACCTCGCTGCGGCAGCGGAGAAGTTCGAGTGGGAGATGCCCGGCGTGATGGCGGCGTCGGAACCCGACGGCATGCACACCAGCGACACCATCGACTACCTGATGGTCGTTCGCGGCGAGGCGACGCTCGAGCTCGGCGACGGTTCGGCGACCGTACTCCGCGAGGGAGACGTCATCGTTCAAAACGGCACGCGTCATGCGTGGCGGAACCACGGCTCCGAACCCTGCACGCTCGTCGCCGTCTCCATCGGTGCAGAGCGCACAGCTCAGCAGTGACTCGCCCCCTGACGCACGTTCAACCGATCAGAAAATATCCAGCGAGTGTGCGGCGCGGGGCTAGACACGTTTCGTGGTCAGGGTGCGAAGCCCGTCCGCGTGGTGATTTCGGGCGCGCTGGACACCCGAAGTCACCACACCCGTGGGGGTGTGGTGAATACGGGCGCGCTGGACGCCCCAAGTCACCACGCAGGCAGACCATGACTGCGATTAGGTGTCTAGCGCGTCCACTACTCGGGTCAGGGCGGCACTGAACAGGGCGACTTAACGAAGATCCGCATGCGGAAGCGCGGCATCCCGAACGACCCGACCGAAATGCGCGTAGCGACCCGGCGCAAGCAAGCTGTCGACCCATCCCCCACTGCCTGCCCTCGCTCCTCGGTCGTCCCCTCCGTGAGCGGGGTGGGCAGGGTCGCGGCATCGAGCACGGCGGGACTCCGGAGGAAGAAGTCGATCTGTGAGAGGACCGACCCGCCCTGCGGGTTCCCACCCTCTCACCGCCAAGCGCTGTGACGCTACGTCACCGCCGGACTGCTACTCGGGTCACCTCATTGACGGCGCTTACGCCCCTGGTATTCACGAACGGCATCATCGGGCAGACCAACGTGCGATCAGTACATGGCGCCTGCGTCACGGGTCACGGCGGACACCGGGAAAGGTGCTCCGTGCCCTGCTCAACGACCCGACTGAGGATCTGAGCTGCCCCGAATTTCTCGGACAGGCGTATTGGGCCTAAAAGCTCCCAACACGATCTGCTGAATCGATGCTGATCAGCGTTGCGAGGTGAAGATCAGTCTCGTTCGGGCGTTGTGAGCAAGGTATGGGTCGTTGATGACGAGTTGTAAAAGTTGATCGAGCCGGTGTTGCCTCCGTGGCCGGCGAAGGCGCCGGGGCCGCGGCCGGTCCCGGACCGGTTGTGCCTGCAAGGCGTCCTGTTCGTGCTGCATACCGGGATCGGCTGGGAAGATCTGCCGCAGGAACTCGGCTTCGGGTCCGGTATGACGTGTTGGCGCAGGTTGCAGCGGTGGACCGAGGCGGGCGTGTTCGACCGGGTCCACCAGATACTGCTCGCCAGGTTGAACGCGGCGAACCGGATCGACTGGTCGAGAGCGGCGATGGACGGCAGTCACATCGACGCGAAAAAAAAGGGGGTGCCGGAACAGGTCCGTCGCCGGTCAACCGCGGCAAACCCGGCTCCAAGCAACACCTGATCTGCGACGGCAACGGTACCCCGATCTACGTGCCGACCAGCGGAGCGAACGTTCCTGACATCAAACCACGGGAATCAAGGGCCTCGGCAAACTGCGCTACGTCGTCGAGCAGACCTTCGCTCTGCTACATCAGTTCCGCCACCTCGCCGTGCGTCGGGAACGCCGACTCGACATCCACGACGGCTTCGTCAGCCTCGCCTGCGTCCTGATCTGCTGGCGACGATTGATCAACTGGACTGACCAGAGATCGTGTTAGGAGCTTTAAGCGGCTCGCAGATGCAGCGAATCGGCACTCGCGCCGATCGCGAGAAATACATAGCACCGTCCCTCGACTTGAGGGAGCATCGCCCTGCCCTTGGACAGCTATGAAGGGCGCAATCGGGGCAGGCCGAGGGTGAGCCGACCAACCGTACAGAGGTGGGTGTGCAGCGCTTGGTCGTCGAGTCCGAACAAAGGGTTGGCTGCCGCACCAGCGAGTCCGCGGGTGACGACACTGGCTTTGACTTCGCCGGCCGGCCCGGCTTCGACCGCTGCGAAAAGGGTCATCTGCCGTCGACTCAGGGCGCTGAGTTCGGGGTGGGCACGCAGCATCTCGATGACTCCGGGGTCGCCCGAGAGCAGGCTCATCAGGGCTTTGTGGTTTACGACGATATCGACGAAGCCGATGAGCAGGCGCTCGGCGCGGGCATGGCGTCCGCGTAACGCCTCGGCTGCTTCGACGGCGTTGCGCAGTTGTCCGATCAGTGGATCGATTACGGCTTGGAGCAGGTCGTCGCGGGTGCGGAAGTGGTGGTGAACCGCCGACTTGGTGACACCCAGTTCATCCGCAATCATTTGTAGTGACGTTCCGGCGAAGCTGTGGCGGATGAACAGGCCGAGAGCAACGTCGATGAAGCGCTGCCGACTCTCCAGTGCTTTCGCCGTGGTGCGTGGCATTTCGTTCGGGCTCCTTGCTGTGGCCGCCTGTTCGTAGCCTAACGGCCGGCCCCGGGCAGGTTGCGAGTCGTGGTGGGACAGAGTCCGTCGAGCAGCAAAGCGAGATAACGGCGCCAGTCCTCGGTAGCGGGATCGGTACTCCATAGCACACTGACCAGCATCGCCATGATTCGCGGGAGGTCAGCCGTGGTGATGTCGGGCCGTAGTGCCCCGGTCTGCTGAGCCCGCCCGGCGAGCGTGGCGAGTGCGGTGAAGAAGGCGGTGGACAGGTCAGCAGTCGGGGATCCGGTGGTCCGTGCCGCCGCGAGGGTGTTGCGCTCCCGCGCCACGGTGAAAACTCCGGCTTCGATGAGTGTGGTGAAGCCACGTAGCGCGTCGTCGTCAGCGACGGCCTGCTCAATGGCGGGAGTCAGGCGTTCGGCGAAACTCTGGTCGATGGCCGCCCGGACGAGGTCGCTCTTGGTGGGGAAGTGTCGATAGAGGGTGCGGATGCCGACTTTCGCCCGGCGGGCGATCTCCTCGAGATGCACGTCGGGTCCGTCGTCGGCGAAGGCTGTTCGCGCTGCTTGCACGATGCGTTGCGCGTTGCGGGCGGCGTCGGCTCGCGGGTGCCGTTCGGTCTCGGTGGCCACCTTCCCAGCCTAACAATTGACAGCCGACTGTCGGTTCTGTGCTAGCTTGTCGGGACTAAATGACAGCCGACTGCCATTTTGGGGCGGAAGGGGTGATGGTGTTGCACGTCGACGTCGAGACCGAGAAGTGCGTCGCCGCCGGTCACTGTGTGCTGCTCGCGCCTGAGGTGTTCGATCAGCGGGACGAGGACGGTGTCGTGGTGCTGTTGGAAACGGCTCCGGATCAGTCCTTGCACGACGCGGTGCGGGAGTCGGCCATGATGTGTCCCGCGGCGGCGATCCACCTGGCCGGGTCGTGACGCGGGTCGTGATTGTCGGCGCCTCGGCCGGCGGGATCGCCACGGCTGAGGCGCTGCGGCGATCGGGATATGACGGCGGGCTCACTCTGGTCGGGGATGAGGTGGAGGCACCCTATGACCGGCCACCGTTGTCCAAGCAATTCATGCTCGGCAGATGGACGTCAGGCGATCTGGCCCTGCGTACGGTGGATGCGCTCGACGCCCTTGATCTTGATCTGCGGCTCGGGTGTACGGCGATCGGCCTGGATCCGGATCGCCGCACCGTGACAGTGTCCGACGGAGTCGCCCTGGACTACGACACCGTCGTGTTGGCGACCGGGGTCCGGGCACGTCGGCTACCCGGGACCGAGGGTCTCGCCGGCGTGTACACGTTGCGGTCGTTGTCGGATGCTCTGGCGTTCCGGGAGCAGTTGCGGCCCGGCCGACATCTGGTGATCGTCGGCGCCGGGTTCGTCGGTGCTGAGGTGGCGGCGACCGCGGTCGCCCTGGGCGTACGAGTGACACTGCTGGAGTCGGGACCGGTTCCGCTGGCGGCGGTGGCCGGGACGGAGGTGGGCCGGTTCCTGGCCGCAGTGCACGCCGCACATGGCGTCACCGTCCGTACCGGGGCTGTCGTGGCTCACATCGAGGCCTCCGCAGTGATGCTGGCCGACGGCACCAGGATCGCCGCCGATGTGGTCCTGATGGCGATCGGCACCATCCCGAACACCGAGTGGCTGGCCGGCAGTGGGCTCACCCTCGACGACGGTGTCGTCTGCGATGGGTACTGTGCCGCAGCCCCCGGCGTCTATGCCGTGGGTGACGTGGCCCGCTGGTACAACCCGCTGTTCGGCGAGGTGATGCGGGTCGAGCATCGCACCAACGCAGCCGAGCAGGGCCTGGCCGTAGCTCGTGCCCTGTCCGGCCAGGCGGCGCGCCCGTTCGCGCCGGTGCCGTACTTCTGGTCCGACCAGTACGACGTCAAGATCCAGGCGTACGGCGTCCTGCGTGGCCACGACGAAGCCCTCGTAATGGAGAACAACGTGGACACCCGCCGGATGCTCGTGGCTTACCGCCGGGGCCAGACGCTGACCGGTGTCCTGGCCGTCGGCGTATCCCCTCGAACTTTGCGTGCATGGCGTGCGCTCATCGCCGCCCGCACACCCTGGGCGGCCGCTCTCACCGACATGACACCGGTCTGACAACGGAAGAGGTTCACATGACAAATGCAACATTCCCCGGTACGCGTTCCGCCCGTCACCCGTTCGACCCGCCCGCCGAGTACACGCAGTGGCGCGAGCGGCCGGGCCTGCACCAGGCGATCTGGAACGGCCATACCGTCTGGGTGGTCAGCCGATTCGAGGACATCAAGGCTGCGATGACCGATCCCCGGGTCAGCGCACAGGCTCTCGCCTTACAGAGCAACGGCGCCCACGACGGGACAAACGCCCCCGACATCTTCCCGCGGATGGACGACCCGGAGCATGCCCGTCTGCGTCGCATGCTCACCAAGGACTTCACCGTCAAGCGCGTCAACGCCATGCGCCCCGGCATTCAGCAGATGGCCGACGACCTCATCGATGCCATGATCGCCGGCGGGCAGCCCGCGAACCTGGTCACCGACTACGCGCTGCCGCTGCCATCGCTGGTCATCTCTCTGTTGCTGGGTGTCCCGTACAGCGATCATGACTTCTTCCAGAAGATCACCGCGACGATGATGACGATGGGCGCGTCGCGGGAGCAGAAGGCGGCTGCCTCGCGGGAGTTCTTCGGCTACATGATGCAGTTGGTGGCTCGCAAGGAATGCGAGCCCGGCGACGACCTGATGAGCCGCCTCGTCCACGAGCACGTCCTCACCGGTGAGCTGCGCCGCGAGACCGCGGCGATGAACGGCGTCATTCTGCTCAACGCAGGCCACGAGACCACCGCGAACATGATCGCCCTGGGGACGGCGGCGCTGCTCGACAACCCCGCGAAGGCAACGGTGCTACGCGAAACAGACGACGACGCCCTCATCGCGAACGCCGTCGAGGAGCTGCTGCGCTATCTCACCATCGTGCACAGCCTCGTCGCCCGGGTGGCGCACGAGGACCTGGAGATCGGCGGGCAGCAGGTCAAGGCGGGTGAGGGCCTGGTCATGAATCTGCCCGCCGGCAACTGGGATCCCGCCTTCGCCATCGACGCCGGTGAACTCGACTTCGACCGCGCCGTGCGCGGTCACCTGGCCTTCGGTCACGGCGTGCACCAGTGTCTGGGTCAGGTTCTGGCCCGTGCCGAGTTGCAGATCGCTCTTCCCACGTTGCTGCGCCGACTGCCGGGGTTGCGGCTGACGGTGCCGCTGGAGGAGATCCGGTTCCGCAACGACATGAGCATCTACGGCGTCCACGATCTCCCGGTCGCTTGGTGAGCGCCCTGCGTTTCGACGGCCGGGTCGCCGTCGTCACCGGAGCGGGGGGCGGGCTCGGCCGCCACCACGCGCTGCTGCTGGCCGAGCGCGGCGCCCGGGTCGTGGTCAACGACTTCGGTGGCTCGGTCACCGGCGAGGGTGCCGGTGCAGGTCCGGCCGAGGAGGTCGCTGCGCAGATCCGTGAGCTCGGCGGGGAAGCCGTCGCCGACACCCACAGCGTCGAAACCTCCGAAGGGGGAGAAGCCGTCATCGGTACGGCAGTCGCCGCGTACGGGCATGTCGACATCCTCATCAACAACGCCGGTATCCTGCGCGACAGCCCGATCGGGGACCTGACCGACGAGCAACTCGACGCGGTCCTCGACGTGCACCTCAAGGGCGCCTTCCATCTCATCCGCCCGGCCTGGCGGGTCATGGCCGGGCGGGGCTATGGCCGGATCGTGAACACCACCTCGGCCGCCGGGCTGCTCGGCACCGCCGGCAAGAGCAACTACGGGGCCGCCAAGGCCGGCATCGCCGGTCTGACCCGTGTTCTGGCCCTCGAAGGCGCCGGGTACGACATCCGGGTCAACGCCGTCGCCCCGATCGCCGCCACCCGCATGCTCACCCACTCGATGCCCGCTGGCGGGCTCGATCCGCGGGCGCAGTCGATGATGGACGCGGTCACGGCCCGGCTCGATCCGGCGCTCGTATCACCCGTGGTGGCGTTCCTCGCGCACCAGGGCTGCCCGGTGACCGGCGAGATCTACACCGCGGGCGCGGGGCAGGTAGCTCGCTTCTTCACCGGCCGAACTCGTGGCTACCACCATCCCGCCTTGTCCGTGGAGGACGTGCGGGACCACCTCGACGAGATCCGCGACGAGACCGGCTACACCGTCCCCGCTGATCCCGGCGCCGAGATCGCCCAATTGCTGAAGGCCATCAGCACCACTTGACGGGACACCGACAGCCAGCATCTGAAGGGAGCACGCCCCATGGACGTACTCACATGGTTGCAAGAACTGCCGGAATACGCGATCGTCGCCGCCACGGGCCTGCTGGTCCTGGGTGAGGGCATCATCGGCGTCGGCTTCTTCCTGCCGGGCGAGGCAGCGTTGCTGCTCGCGGCGGCCGCCGTCGGATCGATCGCAGACTTCTTCCTGCTCTGGAGCACCACGGTCGCCTGCTCGGTGGCGGGCAACGTGGTCGGGTTCGAGCTCGGCCGCCGGGTCGGTCCACCGTTGCGCGACACCCGGCTCGTCCGTAAACGTGGCGCCGAGTCCTGGGATAAAGCAACACTCATGCTGCAGAAACACGGGGCCTGGGCGGTATTCACCGGCCGAGTGATCCCGTTCGTGCGTAACGTCGTGCCACCGGTAGCCGGCGCCGGCGGCCTCTCCTACCGCATGTTCCTGCCCGCCGTCACCGCCGGAGCCGCGATCGCCACAGCGCTGCCCATCCTGTTCGCGGTGGCGATCGCTCAAGGAGCCAAAGGTGCCGGCGCCGGCATCGTCATAGCCGTGCTCCTCGCCGCTGCCATTGCCGTGTTCGTGATGTACCGGCGGCGCAGGCGATGAGCGCCGACAGACGTCTGCTCGCGCCACTCAGCGGCTTGCTGCTGGTACTTTTCGTTGCCACGTTGAGCAGCACGGTCATCTCGACTGCGCTGCCTCAGATGCTGGACCGACTGAACGGATCGCCGGCCCAGCTCACCTGGGTCGTCACCGTAGCCCTGCTCACCGCGACGGCGTCCACCCCGATCTGGGGCAAACTCGCCGACCTTTACAGCAAGAAGACGCTCATCCACGCTGCCATCGTGGTGTTCGTGGCCGGGTCGCTGGCGGCGGGACTGAGCCAGAACGTCGGGTCCCTGATCGCCGCTCGAGCAGTGCAAGGAGCAGGAGTCGGCGGTCTGCAAGCTCTGGCCCAGATCGCGATCGCCGCGATGATCCCCCCACGAGAACGCGGTCGCTACAGCGGCTACCTCAGCAGCACCACGGCGCTGTCCACGATCGGGGGCCCGTTGCTCGGCGGGCTGATCGTCGACACGTCCTGGCTGGGTTGGCGCTGGTGCTTCTTCATCGGGATCCCGGTCGCCGTCGCCGCCCTGATCGTGCTCCAGGCGACGTTACGAATCCCGGTGGTGCCCCGGGAACGAGTGCGGATCGACTATCTGGGTGCGATGACGATGACGGCAGGCGTCGGGCTGCTGCTGGTGTGGGTGTCGTTCGCCGGCGACGCCTTCGCATGGTGGTCGCGGCCGAGCGTCTTGTTCATCATGGGGGCGCTCGGCCTGCTGGCTTTCGCCGGTTGGGTGGAGGCGCGAGCGGCGGAGCCGATCCTGCCGCTGCGGATCCTGCGGCAACGCACGACCGCTCTGGCCATTCTCGGCAGCCTGGCCGCCGGGACCGCGATGTACGGCGCGGCCGTGTTCCTCACCCAGTACTTCCAGCTCGCCCGAGGGTTCTCGCCGACCTCAGCGGGCCTGCTGACCATCCCGATGATGGCGGGCATCCTGGTAACGTCGCTAGTGGGCGGCCGGTTGGTCTCACGTACCGGGCAGGTCAAGCCGTTCCTGGTCACCGGCGCGGTTCTGCTCGCCGCGGGGCTCGGTTTACTAGGTCTGACCGAGGCGCGGACACCCTTGGTGCTGATGGGCGTGGGCATGCTTGCCGTCGGCGCCGGGATCGGACTGACGATGCAGAACTTCGTCCTCGTCGTCCAGAACACCGTTCCACTGCGCGACATCGGCACGGCCAGCTCCACGATCGCGTTCTTCCGCTCGCTCGGCGGCACCGTCGGCGTGTCCGTACTCGGCGCGATCTACGCCCGCGGCCTCGACACAACCACCACCGACAACGTCGCGTACGGCAATGCCACCGGCACCGTTTTCCTGATCTCCGCAGCCGTGGCGGTGCTGGGCATCGTGGCTGCCGTGTCGCTACGGCCGGTGAGTCTGCGCACCAGTCTCGACCTGCCACAGGAACCGCAGGCCACGCGGGGGTAGCAGCACTGGGCCACGGTGGCATTGCGCTGCGTCGGAATTGGTAACTGCACAGTAAAAACTGCACGATCGTGAAGTAATGAACTTCACGATCGTGCAGTTTTTTATGGGCTCGGTGGCTAGCTTCTGCAGGACACCCCCCTTTCCGACTCGACCGATACGAGGACTCACCCATGGCTTGGTTTCTGTACCGGCTCGGCCGGTCCGCCTTCCGCCGACGATGGCTGGTTCTCGGGCTCTGGCTGGCCGTTCTCGCCTCTGCCCTGATCGGCGCCGCGACATTGTCCGGCCCAACCAGCGACGGCCTGCGCATCCCCGGCACCCCGTCACAGCAGGCGATCGACCTGCTCCAGCAACGTTTTCCGCAAGCCTCGGCCGACGGCGCCACCGCCCGCGTGGTCTTCGCCACCACCGACGGCAAACTCACCGACAAAACCATCAGAGCCGCAGTCGAAGACATCGTCACGCAATTGCAGCAGGCACCCGGCGTCGCCTCCGTCGATGACCCGTACGAGGCGCACACGATCAACGAGGCCGCGACGGTCGGTTTCGCACAGGTATCCTACGAGATGTCCGCCCGGGACCTGACAGCGGAAGCGAAGACCGCCCTCGCCGGCATCGTGGAACGAACCGACACCTCCGGACTGAGCGTGGTAGCCGGCGGCGACGCGATGGACGGCGGCAGCGAGCCCGGTTTCACCGAAGTCATCGGTGTCGCCGTAGCAGCCGTGGTCCTGTTCGTCACCTTCGGATCCCTGGTGGCCGCCGGCCTGCCGCTGCTGACAGCACTGCTCGGTATCGGCGTGGGCGTCGGTACGATCACCGCTGCAACCGGGTTCATCGAACTGTCGTCGACGACCACGATCCTCGCCCTGATGCTCGGACTCGCGGTAGCCATCGACTACGCCTTGTTCATCGTGTCGCGCTACCGCTCCGAACTCGACGACGGCTACGAACCCGAAGACGCCGCAGGACGCGCGACCGGCACCGCAGGATCAGCCGTGGTGTTCGCCGGACTCACCGTGATCATCGCCTTGGTGGCTCTCTCCGTGGTCGGCATCCCGTTCCTCGCCCAGATGGGCATCGGCGCCGCGTTGACCGTCGCCATTGCCGTCCTCATCGCACTGACCCTGCTACCCGCAGTCCTCGGATTCGCCGGTCACAAGGTCTCCGGGAAACCCGCCCGCCGCGTGCCCAGCAAGGAAGCCTTCGGCCTGCGCTGGGCCCGCGCCATCGCCCGTCGGCCGGTCATCGCGCTCGTCGCCGGGATCATCGGCCTCGGCGTCGTAGCCCTGCCCACCCTCGATCTGCAGCTCGGCCTCCCCGACGACAGCACCGCGGCACCCACCAGCAGCCCTCGCCAGGCCTATGACCTGATCTCCGCGGGCTTCGGGCCTGGCCTCAACGGGCCCCTGACCGTCGTCGTCGACGGCGCCGCCGGATCGGTGAAAGCCTCCGCTCAGACGGCGGCAGACCGCATCGGACAACTCGACGGCGTCACGACCGTCACCCCTGCCGTCCTCAACCAGGCCGGTGACACCGCCGTCCTGACCGTCATCCCGGCCAGTGGACCCAGCGACACCGCCACCCAAGACCTCGTGCACACCATCCGCCAGATCGACGGCACGGTGCCCGGCGCCCGGATCGGGGTCACCGGCCAGACCGCCGTCAACATCGACATCTCGCAGCAACTCGGCGACGCACTCCTGCCCTACCTGCTGGTGGTGGTCAGCCTCGCCTTCCTGCTGCTGATGCTGGTCTTCCGCTCGTTGTTGGTACCGCTGAAAGCAACGCTCGGGTTCCTGCTCAGTATCGCCGCCACCTTCGGCGCGGTCGTCGCGGTCTTCCAATGGGGCTGGGCCGCCGATCTGCTCGGCGTCGACCAGCCCGGACCGATCATCAGCTTCCTGCCCATCATCCTGATCGGCATCGTCTTCGGCCTCGCCATGGACTACCAGGTCTTCCTCGTCACACGCATGCGCGAGGACTACGTCCACGGCGCCGAAGCACGCGCGGCCGTCGTCTCCGGCTTCAGTCATGGCGCCCGCGTCGTCACCGCCGCCGCGATCATCATGATCAGCGTCTTCGCCGGCTTCATCCTCGCCCCGGACGCCATCATCAAATCCATCGGCTTCGCGCTGGCCTGCGCGGTCCTGTTCGATGCCATCGTGGTCCGGATGACCATCGTGCCCGCTGTCATGACCCTGCTCGGCCGGACAGCGTGGTACCTACCACGATGGCTCGATCGCGTCCTGCCAGACGTCGACGTCGAGGGCGAGAAGCTGCGCCGCCAGCTCAATGTCCACAGACGACAGCATCCAGCAGGTGAACACCGCGACCGACTGACCGTCTGACACATCACCAGAAGCCTTTGACGGGTCATGGTCTCCACTGACACCCATCGGCGGAGACCATGACAGTGGCTCCAGAGTCCGACAAAACGACTCCCCGCCCGGAGGCGTTTCCGGCTTCAGTGCCCCTCGGCAGCATCGGAATCCTCGTGCTCTGATCATCCTGCGTCTTCGACCGTGCCCTGTTCGAGGTCACGTCGGCCTTACCGCACCTCCAGACCTGACCACCGGACTCGGCACATCCGGCCACTCCTCCCGATCGCCATGCTGTTCAACAGCCACGCCGGCATCATCGCGCCGGCTGCCCGAGACCACCCTGGGTTGGCTCGGCTGCGGCGACCGGTGCGGATCCCAGTCGATCATCGCCGCCCGGCTGGGAATCTTCGCCGCGGTGCAGAGCGCAGTCGCCCCTGCGCCGCCCCGAACTGCTCGCCGTCCCGGGACGCTTCGGTCTCCTCGATCCCCCGCCGCCTCCACCGCCGACCCCGACTGACACTGTTCAAGATTGCCCGGCCCGGGGGTGCCGCCACGCGAGCGTACGCCGGCGCCACCGGGAACACGGATGGTGAAATCGTCAGTTGATCGCTGCGCGGATCTGAGCGGCGGCAGCGCCGACGTCCTCGGCGCTGTAGATCGCGCTACCCGCGACCGCCACCCTGGCCCCGGCGGCCTGCACCGAGGCCACCGATGCGGCGCTCACTCCCCCGGCGACGGAGAACGGGACGCCGGCGGCCTTGCCGGCGGCGAGAAGCGTCTCGAAGGTGAAGCCCTCCTCCGCCTGCTCGTCGAGTCCGGCGTGCATCTCGACGAACTGGGCGCCGAGGGCCACGACCTCCCGGGCTCGGGCCGGCTTGTCGGCAACACCGATCAGGTCGACGACGATCCCCTTGCCGTGCTTGTTGGCAGCCTTCACGGCACCGGCGATGGTGCTGTCGCCAGCAGACCCGAGCACAGTCACCAGGTCGGCGCCGGCCGTGAAGGCGATCTCGGCCTCCAGCTCACCAGCGTCCATGGTCTTGAGGTCGGCGAAAACAATCTTGTCCGGGTGCGCCTTCTTGATCGCGGTGATGGCGGCGAGGCCCTCACTCTTGATCAGTGGGGTGCCGAGCTCGAGGATGTCGACGTGCGGGGCGGCCGCCGCGGCGAGCGCGAGGGCGGCGTCGGTGCTGAGCGTGTCCATGGCGAACTGGAGTTGCATGGTCCTTTTCCTGTCTTTCGCTGAACTATTCGAGGTTGGCGTGAGTGGGCCACAGGTCGTCCGCCGAGCGGCCGCTGTGCTGCCAGAGGGTGTGGAACAGTGCGTCCCCGAGAAGGACGAGGCCCTGTTCGAAAAGACTCCCGGCGTACTGGGCCGACGCGATGGCGCTCCGGTCCGTCTTGGTGGCGGCGGGCAGCAGCACCGTCGCGGCGGCGAGACGGGCCAGGGGTGAGCCGGCTGCAGCGGTGACCGCGATGACGGTAGCGCCGGCACGCCCTGCGGTCTCCGCGGCGCGTACCACGCTCGGCGTCGTGCCCGAACCGCTCGCGAGGAGCAGCACGTCACCGGAGCGGATCGCGGGCGTGGTGGTCTCGCCCACGACGTGCGTCTCGATGCCGAGGTGCATCAGGCGCATCGCGGTCATCCGTAAGGCCAGGCCGGAGCGGCCGGCGCCGTGAGTGAACATCCGACCGGCGCCGGCAATCAGGTCGGCGACCGTGGCGAGCGCGGCGCCGTCACCGGCGGAGACACGCGATGCCAGGTCCTCCACCTCGTCGGCCACCAGTAGAAACGCGCTGGTGGCGGTTGTTTCCGTGAACATGTCATTGATGATCGCCAGGTCTCGGCGGGCCGGCCGCTACTCCTCTGGGCGGCAATCCCGTTCGATCGGGTGGGACCCGACCCTCCAGGTAGGTTCGGGGCATGCCGGCTGAGCCCACCACCGCGTCGACAGCGGCACGCGACCTGCTCGGCGAACACGCCCAGACCGTCGCCGAGCAGGCCACTCGTCATGCCCTGACGCTCGAGTCCATCCTTGCTGTGCTGCGATCCTCACGACTGGACGCCACCGCGGCGCGGACCGAGGCGATCGAGGTCGCCTCCGCCGCGCTCATCGGTCTGCGCACCGCCACCGACCAGCAACGCAGCTCCTTGCTCGAGCCGGTGACCCACGCGTTCACCCGGCTCCGTGACGACCTGCGGCCACTGGTGCGCTTCGGCGAACTCGATGTCCAGTTCATCGAGCCGCCGGCGAGCGGCCGGGCGCTGCCCGGCGACGTCGCCCGGGCAGCCCGCACCATCGTGCGCACCGCGGTGCTCGCCCTGATCGACGCGGGCACCGCCCGCCGGGTCAGGATCCAATGGGACTGCGACGGGCGGAACCTGCTCGTTGAGGTCCGCGATGACGGTGACGGCATGCTCGACGCGCACGATGACGCTATCCGTCCCATCGCCGAACGTGTCGCCGCCCTTGACGGCCATCTGCGCGTCAGCTCGACACCGACATGGGGTTCACAGATCGACATCACGATCCCGCTCGACGCTCCGGCTTTCAGCGGCACGATCGACGATCAGCAAGACCTCACTGAACGCGAGCGCGACGTTCTCCGCCTGGTTGTCACCGGCGCCGCCAACCAGGAGATCGCGCATACCCTCAACATCAGCATCAACACCGCGAAGTACCACGTCGCGAATCTTCTGCGGAAGTTCGGCGCCCGGTCTCGGGCGGAACTCGCCGCGCTCTCACGCTGACGCGCGCTCGGTATGGTCATCCACGCGTCCTTCGGGCGCCGGCAATGCCGTACCGGAGAGACGCGGGCCAGTGAGCCGGTGGATGGGATGGATCCGTGCAGGACGCGCTGGACAGCCGGCTGACCGAGTTGCTGGTGCGGGATGGGCGCGCAACCTATCGGGATCTGGCTCGACGGCTCGGCGAGCCGGAGTCCACGGTGCGTTCCCGGGTGAGCGCGCTGTTGTGCAACGGCGACCTCACACCGACTGTCATGGTTCATCCGGCGCTCGAGCAACCTCGATTCCTGTACATGGTCCGTGTGGGCGGCGCCGATCGGGAGCAGGTACTCACCAGTGAAGCGGTCGCGGCGTCGCCGTGGATCGGTTTGATGGCGGACAGCGGCGATCTGCTCATCCAGATGGCCGCGGCCGATCACCCCGAGTTCGTCGCCGGAAGCGTGGCCTTGCGTTCGCTGCCCGGTGTCCGCCGCGCCGAGGTCTCGGTCATCGTCAGTGTGCGGGTCGGCGCGGCCTGGCGCGGCGGTGCAACGGCCTGGGCCGACGAGGCAGTGGACGCCGACGACGTGGATCGCCGGCTCATCGAGGAACTCCGGCGTAACGGCCGGGCGAGCTACACAGCCCTGGCCGAGGTGTCCGGGCTGACCGTGGCCGCCACCCGCCGTCGCGCCCTGCGGCTGCTGGAAACGGGAGCGATCCGGGCGACCGTGCGGGTACGCGCATCGCAGGAGACGGCAGAGGCGAATCTCAGCATGTCCGTGAGGGCCGGCGACGTGCCGAGCCTGCTCGCCGATCTCGGGGAACACCCCGCCATCCGCTTCGTCGTGGAGCAGACCGGTCCGCACAACGTCGCGGCGTACTTGATCACGGCATCCCGATCGGAGCTGGACCGGGTCGCACAGGCGCTTCTCGACGACCCTCGCATCACCGACGGTAATGCCGAAACGGTACAGATCCTGCGCGACGACCTCAGCTGGGCAGCACAGGAGCACCGACCCTGACCGCGGAGATCTTTTAACCGGCCGGAAACGCGCCGGGCTTCCGTACGCCACTGATCCTGCGTTTTCTGTATTGGTGGCCGATCAAAAGCACAATTCAGCAAAGCGTCGCGGGTGGGCCGCCGGCGCCCTGACACTCCTCACCGCCCTCACCGCCGCGTGCGGGTCCGGAACCACCGCCGAAAAGCCCGGGCTCGAGCAAGTCACCTTCGCACTCAGTTACCTTCCCGATCCCTCGCTCAGTGGATTCACCTACGCCCAGCAGAACGGCCTCTTCGAGAAGGCCGGCCTCGAGGTCGAGGTGGTCCCGTGGGGCAGCACCCCCTCGGAGTCACTGGTGGCGACGGGACAGGCCGATATCGGCATCGCCACCGACCTGCGCACCACCCTGCTGGCCCAGGCCGCCGGGATGCCGCTGGTGTCGACGGCCGCCATCTTCCAGCACACGCCCTACGTCCTGACCACCCGCAAGTCGGACGGCTACACCTCACCGGCCCAGCTCGCCGGCAAGACCTACGGCGGCTTCGGCTCCCCCATGGAGATAGCCGTCGTCAACGACATGATCGCCGCGGCCGGCGGCAAGGGCGACGCCCAAAACGTGACACTGAGTGTGGCGGCCTTCGAGGCGCTCGCCTCCGAACGCGTCGACACCGTGCTCTCCTTCCCCGGAAACCTGTTCGACCTGGAGAAGAAGGGCACGCCGGTGGACACCTTCGACTCCACGAAGTTCGGTGTGCCCGACGGCTACGCCAGCAACGTCATCACCAGCAAGACGTACCTCAGCGAGCACCGCGACACCGTGCAGCGATTCATGGGAGCGCTACGCGACGGGTACGACGCCGCGATCGCTGACCCCGCCGCCGCGAACAAGTCCGTCCTGGACTTCTTCCCGGACAAGCTAGACCCCGCCCAGGTCGAATACGTCAGCAAGATCCAGACCGAGCGGCTGTTCCCCAGCCCGGACGGCACGTTCGGCACCCAGGACCCCGCCGTCTGGCAGGCCAACGCCGACTGGCTCGCCACGAACGGCATCCTCAGCGGACCGGGCGGCACCAAACTGGACAACTTCGACACGACCGGCCTGTTCACCAACGAGTTCCTGGCTCAGAAGTGAGCGCCGGTCGCGACCTCGCCCGGCTACCGAAGGCGCACCTGCACATCCACCTCGAAGCAGCTCTGCCCCCGCAGACGGCGCAACGCCTGGCGCAGCGCCACGGTGTGCCGATCCCTCCGGTGCGGTACACCGGTGACTTCAGCGGCTTCGCCGGCGCGTTCCTCGGCTTGGTGGATCTGCTGGCGGCACCACGGATGCTCGCCCAGGTCATCGACGAGGCGGCCACCGACGCCGCGGCCGAGGGTGTCGTATACCTGGAACTAGGCGTCAGCCCGCACTTCTACGCCGATGCCTACGGATCCGCGGCGAACGCGCTCGCCGCCATGGCCGGCGCAGCCGAGGAGGCCACCGGACGGACCGGCGTCGAAGTCGGCCTCATGGTGACCGTCGACCGAACCCTCGGCGCCGAGCACGCCGAACAGACCGCCCGGCTCGCCGCCCGATGGTCCGGCAGGCGCGTGGTCTCACTCGGCCTGGCCAACGAGGAACGCGGAAACCCGGCCGCTCCACTGTCCCGCGCGTTCGCGATCGCCCGGGACGCCGGCCTGCGCGTCACACCGCACGCCGGCGAACTGGTCGGCGCCGAGGCCGTCACCGAAGCCCTGGACGAGCTGCGCCCGGACCGCATCCAGCACGGGATCCGCGCCGCCGAGGATGCCGGCGTCGTCGGCCGCCTCGCCCGGGAACAGGTCTGCCTCGACGTCTGTCCCACCTCCAACGAGCTGCTCGGTGTCGTCCCCGGTGACCGGCCGCATCCGCTGCTCGCCCTGCTCGACGCGGGTGTCCCGTGCTCGATCAACGCGGACGACCCCAGCCTGTTCTCCTCCTCGATTCTCGGCGAGTACCAGCTGTCACGCGAACGGATCGGGCTGTCCGACGAGCAGCTCGCCGCCTGCGCCCGGACCTCCATCACCTTCTCCGCGCTCCCGCAGACTCTTCACCGGCGAGCCGTGGACGGCATCGAAGCCTGGCTGCGAGAGCCGGCCTCATGAGCGGCGACTCCCCTCCGTCGTGGCGCCGGCCACAATGGGCGCACCTCGCGCCACTGGCTGCACTCGCCGCCCTGACCGCTGTCTGGCAGAGCGTCCCGGCATGGACCGGCCTCGACGTCACCGTCCTGCCGCCGCCGAGCCAGGTGATCTCCGCGGGCTGGGCCGACCGCACCGCAATCGCCGAAGCGACCGGCGCCACGCTGCAGATCACCCTGCTCGGCCTGCTGCTCTCGGTCGGACTCGCCGTGGTGCTGGCCGGGGCGCTCAGCTTCCTGCGCCCACTGCGTCAGACCATGCTACCGCTGCTCATCGGTGCCCAGTCGGTGCCGGTGATCGTGCTCGCCCCGCTGTTCATCATCTGGTTCGGGTTCGGCCCGGAACCGAAGATCCTGTTGGTCGCGGTGGTCAGCATGCTGCCGCTGACCCTGGCGACGCTGCAGGGGCTGCTGTCCGCCGATGACGAGGCGGCGACCCTGCTGCGTTCGATGGGCGCCTCCGGCTGGCAGGTCTTCCTCCGGCTGCGAGTCTTCTCCGCCCTGCCCTTCTTCTTCACCGGGCTGCGGATCGTCGCGAGTTTCGTCGTGGTCTCGGCCATCTTCTCCGAGTACGTCGGCGCCAAGACCGGCCTGGGCATCTACATGCAACTACAGAAGAACCTGTTCCGCACCGACCTGGTCTTCGCCGCGGTCCTCGTCACCATCGTGATCGGCCTCGCACTGTTCGCCACGACATACCTGCTGGAAGCCCTCACCATGCCCTGGGAACGACGCCGGAAGGCGGCCCGCCGATGAAACCCCTGCTCACCGTCGATCACGTCGCGAAGTCGTTCACCGCACCGGACGGCCGGATCACCCCGGTCATCGCCGACATCAGCCTCGAACTGGCCGCCGGCGAGTTCATCTCCGTGGTGGGCCCCAGCGGCGCCGGCAAATCGACGCTGTTCCACCTGCTCGCCGAACAGACCAGCCCCACCGCCGGCGCGGTCACCTTCCACGGCGAGCGACGCGCCGGCCAGCCGTTCTCGGCGTACATGCCGCAGAAGGACCTGCTGCTGCCGTGGCTGAGCGTGCAGGACAACGCCGGGATCGGACTCGAGCTCAGCGGGATGCGCCGCCGCGACGCCCGGCGCCGCATCGCCGAACTGCTGCCGACGTTCCGGCTCGAGGGACGAGCCACGGCCCTGCCGTTCGAACTCTCCGGCGGCATGCGCCAGCGGGTCGCCCTGCTGCGCACGGTGGTACAGAACCGGCCGGTACTGCTGCTCGACGAGCCGTTCGGCGCACTGGACTACCTGACCCGTACCGAATTGCAGCTGTGGTTGTCACAGTTGTGCGCCCGCGACGGGCTCTCGGTCGTGCTGATCACCCACGACGTGCCGGAGGCGCTGCTGCTCTCCGACCGGGTCTACGTGCTGTCGAACCGGCCGGCCACCGTGCGGCACGTCCTCGAACAGCAGGCGCCACGGCCACGGGACCTGTCGTTCCTGGAGACGGCGGAATTCCGGCACAACGAGCGGCTGCTGCTCGACGAGCTGACCGCGAGCACCCGGGAAGGACTGGCAGCATGAGCACGATCAGCACCGCTGACGACTGGCGTACCGAGGAGAGCGGGCCGGTCGACGCCGCGCTGCACCGGATCCTGCTGTGTCGCCGGCTGCCCCGAGCCGAACTGCACCTGCACCTGACCGGGGCGCTGCGCCCCAGTGTCCTGGCCCGGCTCGGCTACCCGGTCGACCGGCGCCACCTGGACTACGGCGGTGTCGAGTCGTTCTTCGCCGCACACCGCGACGTGGCGGCGCATCTGCGCGACGCCGGCGTCCTGCGCGAGGTCGTCGAGCACGTGCTGGACGGCGCGGCCGACACCGGATGCCGACACGTCGAGCTGTCGGTGAACGCCTCCGAGTTCGGGTCCTTCCCGAACGGTCTCACCGCGGCGCTCGCCGCCATCGGTGCGGCGTTCGAGTCCGTGCGCCGCAGGCTCGGACTCTCCGGAGGGATCATCGTGGCCGCCGACCGCGCCCACGATCCCTCCGCCGGTCTGGACACCGTCCACACTGCGGCCATCGCTCGCGAGCACGGCGCCCCGGTCCTCGGTATCGGCAACGACGGCTTCCCCGCACACCGGCTGGCGGCGTTCGCGGGTGTCTACGACGAGGCGCGCCACCACGGGTTCCGGACCACCGGACACGCGAACAAGCCACGCGACGTCCCGGAGGCGCTGGACCTCGGTCTCGACCGCGTCGACCACGCCTGGGAGTTGCAGGGCCGGCCCGAGCTGCAGCGCCGGTTCGCCGAAGCCGGCACACCGGTGACCATGGCGATGACCAGCTGTCTGATGATGCTGCCCGGCCGATTCCCCGCCGCGGCCGCCTACCCGCTCGACGAAGTCCGCAGGGCCGGCGTGCGCGTCACGCTCAACACCGACGACGCCGCGATGTTCTTCACCGACTCGGCCCAGGAACATCTGCTGGCCGCCACCACCTACGACTGGGACCCCGCCACGCTCGCCGATATCACGACGGCGTCACTGGAGGCGGCCTGGATCGAACCCAGTCTGCGCCCGGCACTGCTGGCGGCCTGGCGTACCGAAACCCGCGCCCTACTCGACAACCCCCGCTGTCCTGACCGAGGAGTGAAACTGTGACCCGCATGATCCTGGGCGCCTTCCAGACCATGAACCCGAACGGCACCATCGGGTCGAGCTGGGCGGAACCTGGCAACACCTCGCTGGGATACCTGGGCGTCGACTACTGGACGCGGCTGGCCCGCCGGCTGGAGGAGGGCGGCTTCGACTTCCTGTTCTTCGCCGACTCGTACGGATATCCCCTGATCGACGGCGAGGTCCTGCCGCACGCCCTGAGCGCGGGCATGTACGTCCCGATGGGTGATCCCATCGTGCTTGCCTCGTGCGTCGCCGCGGCCACCACACGCCTCGGTGTCGTCGTGACCTCGTCGACGACCGTCGAACGGCCCGCCGCTGTCGCCCGGCGCTACGCCACGCTCGATCACCTGTCCGGCGGGCGGATCGGCTGGAACATCGTCACCGGCGCCGCCCAGGCGTCGTCCGCGGAACTCTTCGGTGAAGCGCTGATCCCTCACGACGACCGGTACGCCCAGGCCGCGGACCACGTCGAGATCTGCCTGAACCTGTGGGAACGTTCGTGGGACGACGACGCGCTGCGGCTGGACCGGGAGACCGGGGTCTTCGCCGACCCGGAGAAGGTCCACCTCGTCGAGCACTCCGGCAAGTTCCTGAGCAGCCGGGGAATCTTCGCCCTGCCTCCGTCGCCGCAGCGCAGTCCGCTGCTCGTTCAGGCCGGCACCTCCAAGGCCGGCCGATCGTTCGCCGCCGGCTATGCCGAGCTGGTGTTCCTCGGCGGCGGTGACACGCCGGTGATCGCGGCACAGATCGCTGACATCCGCAACCGGGTCGACCAGGCCGGCCGGCCCCGTGACAGCGTCAAGTTCGTGGTCGGCGCTCATTTCGTGGTGGGGACCACGGCCGAGCAGGCCCAGCAGAAGCGAGCCCGGATGCTGGAGATGGCCACCCTGGAGCATGCGGCGACCACCTACGCCTGGGTGACCGGCATCGACCTGACCCGGCTTGCGCTGGACGCGCCCATGCCGCGGCTGCACACCGAACAGGGCCAGACCAGCGTGGACCGATTCACCGACCCGGAGACCGGCATCCGCAACACGGTCCGCGAGATCCTGGTCGAGTACCGCGACAACGGTATCAACGGCACGGTCTTCGTCGGCGATCCCATCACCATCGCCGACCAGGTCGAGCAGTTCCTGGAGCAGACCGGCGCCGACGGTTTCCTGGTGCAGCCGCACCTGACACCGGGCACCTACGACGACCTGATCGATCTGCTGGTTCCGGAACTCACCCGGCGCGGCCTGCTGGAGCAGGAGTCCCCCACCCCGGGCACGCTACGGGCCCGGCTGTTCCCGGAGCACGGGGACCGGCTGCCCGCCACCCATACCGGCGGCGCCCGCCGCAACACAGGCGGAGCCGCGTGATGATGCCCCTGCGGGGCACGGCGGTGCGCGACATCTTCGCATCGGTGCCGACCGGCGTGGTGGCGCTGGCCGCCGAGACAGCCTCCGGACCGGCGCTGCTGGTGGCCTCGTCGTTCAGCGTCGGGGTGAGCTTCGACCCCCCGATGTGCGCGGTCGCGGTGCAGGCCACCTCCCGCACCTGGCCGGGGTTGCGCGCGGCGTCCCGCATCGGCGTCTCGGTACTCGGTACCAGTCAGGCGGCAGTCATCGATGCTCTCGCGTCGCGCGACAGCACCGATCGGTTCCGCCACGTCGAGCGGCACGTCACCGAGGAGGGCGCGGTTCTGCTGGCCGGTGCGGCGTTGTGGCTGGAGTGTGAGATCGCCGCCTCACACGATGCCGGCGACCACGAGATCGTGCTGTTACGGGTGCACGCCGCCGCCGAGACGGCGGACGTGGAGCCGGTCGTATTGCATCGCCGGGCCTACAACCGCCCCCAGTTACTGCGGTAACGACAGCAGAACCCGATCACGGGTCCCGGCGTCGACGCGGTCGTGGGCCTCGGCGATGCGGTCGAGGGGTATGGGCGTACCGATGGCGATGGACAGAGCCCCGGCTGCGGCGGCCGCGGTCAGATCGGCCGCGGCCTGCTGTTTCGCCTCGGCGGGGAAGTCGTCGCTGCCGAGCAGCCGGATGGTGATGTTGTCGAACAGCATCGGCCAGAACGGAAAATCCGGGCGGTCCCGGCCGGTGGCGTAGGCGGCGATGACAGCCTGGCTCTTGGCGACGGCGGCGTCGAGGTCCACGTTCTCGGAGAATGCCACTTCGATGATGCGATCGACGCCATCGGGCGCGTGGTCACGGATCGCAGCCGCCGCGTCGGGCCGGTCCAGCGCGACGGCCGGGATGGACACCTGCGCCAGGTCGGCGCTGCCGCGGACAGTGCCGATCACGGTCGCGCCGCCCCAGCGCGCCAGCTGGGCTGCCATTGCCCCGACACCGCCGAGCACGCCGTGCACCAGGACGGTCTGCCCGATGACGGGTCCATCACCGAATACGGCCCGGTGCGCGGTGATGCCGGGGATGCCGAGACTGGCGCCGAACTCGTCGCTGACGTGGTCAGGCAGGTCGACGGCACACTGTTCGGCCACGACGGTGTACTGGGCGGCGGTGCCGAACGGCCGGTAGGACTGGGCGTTGTACACCCACACCCTCCGGCCGATCCGGCCGGTGTCGGCACCGTCGCCGACGGCGTCGATGACGCCGGCGCCGTCGCTGTGCGGGATGACTCGCGGGAACGGCATGGTCGAGCCGAGCCAGCCTCGTCGCTTCTTGGTGTCGCCGGGGTTGACGCCGGAGAGGGTCAACCGGACCCGGACCTCGCCGGGACCGGGATGCGGATCAGGAAGGTCGCCGACGTTCATCACGGTGGCCGGTCCCTGCTGGTCGTACCAGGCAGCAAGCATGAGTGCTCCAGATTCTTCTCAGTCGGTGTCGCCGAGGACCTCGCGCAGCCAGGCGCGTTCGGCTCGGCTGGTGGCGCCGGCGGTGAGCAGCATGCCCCGCCGGTACGGGTCGGTGATGTCGGCGGCGCGCACCGGGCGGTCGCCGTCGAAGAAGAAGCTCGCCGGCTGGTCCAGGAACGCCAGGCGCCGCCGCAGCACCGCGTGCTGTTCGGCCACGTCGGGCAGCTCGGAGAGGAAGGCGAGGACGACCAGGAACCGCGACATGTCGGTGATCTCGTGATCGGCGGGCCGGCGCAGCCGGTCGAGCATGTCGGCGCGTCCGGCATCGGTGAGGCTGAGCAGATAGCGCCCGCCGCCCGCCCCGGGGTCGGGGCGCCGTTGCAGCAGGCCGGCTTTGGCGAGGCGATTGAGGGCCGGGTAGAGGGTGCCATCACTGACCGGCCGGGTGAAGCCGGTCAGCCGGGAGACCCGGCGGCGTAGTTCGTGGCCGGGCAGGGGGCTCTCGGCCAGGAAGCCGAGGATCGCTAATTCGAGCATGTCTTCATCCTCACAGTGACATCGTTTCGATGTTCACATCGATTCGATGTTAGCGTCCTGCACGAGCCCTCTTGTGGCGGCCTCCCCTCACCTCTGCGAGCAAGCGATGACTCTGACAACCTCCGGTACCACCCTGCACATCCTGCCGCGATCTTCGCTGGCTGTGGCGGCGTTCTCTACGGTGGTCGAGTGGTACGACTTCACGCTCTACCTGTTCATGACCACCGTGCTGTCGCGGGTGTTCTTCGGCAGCGGTGCCGGCTCCCTGCTGACCACCCTGGCGGTCTTCGCCATCGCCTACGTCATGCGTCCTCTCGGCGCGCTGGTCTTCGGCCACCTCGGCGACCGGTATGGGCGGCGTCAGGTCCTGCTCGCCTCGATGACGATGATGAGCATCGCCATGCTGGCCACGGCGCTGCTGCCGATCCGAGAGCAGATCGGCCCTGCCGCGGGCCTGCTCCTGTTGCTGCTGCGCTGCGTCATGGGTTTCTCGGTCGGCGGTGAGTACACCGGCGTGATGACTTACCTGGTCGAGGGCGCTGTGCCGCGCCGCCGCGGCCTGGTGGCGTCGCTGGCCGCGGCAGCCAGTGAGATCGGGGCGCTGCTCGCGGTGGCCGTGACGGCGGTGACCACCGCGCTGGTCCGCGGTCCGGCGCTGGAATCCTGGGGCTGGCGCATACCGTTCCTGGTCGGTGCCGTTCTCGCCGCTGGAACCCTGATCGCGCGCACCGTGATGCGGGAGTCGCCGGCCTTCGCCGGGGTGCAGCAGGCGTCCGCCACGACGTCGCGGCCACTGCGCCAGGTCCTGCGTTTCCAGCGGGCAGCCTTGTATCGCACGTTTGCGATCTCGGCGCTGGGTTCGATCACCTATTACGTCGGCATCACCTATGTGCCTACCTACCTTGTCGCTGTGGGCGGCTTCGCCGAGGATGACGCCCTCTGGCTCGCCACCGTCGCCTCCGCCGCCGTCATCGCCGTCACACCCCTGGCCGGTTGGCTCGCCGACCGGTTCGGACGCCGGCCCACCATCCTGGTGTTCGCCTTTCTGTCGGTGACCCTGCCGGTCGCGATGTTCGCGATCATGAACGGTGGCGGCCACACCCCGGCGCTGGCAGGAGCTGTCGTTCTTGCCCTGCTGGCCGGTGGGGTGAGCGCAGTGGGCGCGTCCGCATCCCCGGAACAGTTCCCGGTCGCCGGCCGGCTCAGCGGACTGGCGGTGGCCACCGTCGCCACCACCGTTTTCGGCGGGCTGACGCCCTACCTCGCGCAGCTGCTGGTCGACACCAGCGGCTGGCGTCTCGTGCCCGGCGTCATGGTCGCCGCGGTCGCCCTCGCCACCCTGCCCGTGCTGTGGCGGCTGCCCGAAACCTCACACGGTCTGCGCGGTGGCGACGCGCGGTGACCTGAAACGCTCAGAGCCACGGTCCGAGCCCGGGCGGGTGCGGCGCCCTGCCGGTGAGCCAGGACGCCAGCCCGGCGCCCTCGCCCGTGGCGGTTCGTCGTAAGACGACGTCGGCCAGCAAAGCCGCGATGAAGTCGCCGGGTAGATCATCGAACGTCAGCCCGGTGTCAAGGTCGACCGCGTGAATCATCACTTCGCGGGCACGCATCCACGGGATCTCGGTGGCCGGCACCGTGCGGCCCTGCGCGGTGACCACCTGCGCCTGCCGTTGCCCGGGGGTCAGGTCGCCGAGCGCCTTCTCCAGCCGTCCGGCGGAGTCACGTACCGCTTCCCTGAGCCGGCCCGGCTCCCAGGTGGCTCCCTCGTCGATCTCGGCGGCGCGCTGCTGCGGCGAGGCGTACATCCGCTTCTCGGTGCCGGCCGCCGCCCAGGACACCAGCCGCAGCAGCGCTTGCGCGTTGAAGTGCACGTGCGCGACGAGATGTCGCCGGCTCCAGCCCGGCAGCCCCGACGGCCCGTTCAGATCCACGTCCGACAGGACGTCGAGGCGCTCCAGGAACAGCGTCGTCCCGGCCTGCGCCCAAGTCCGGGCGCTCATTCGCCCCGGACCTGATTCGTCAGCCGTCCGATCCCGCCGATCTCGGTCACCAGCGTCGAGCCGCCGGCCAGGTACCGCGGTGGTTTTCGCGCATGCCCGACTCCGCCCGGAGTGCCGGTGGCGATCACGTCGCCGGGTCGCAGGGTCACGATGGTCGACAGGTACCGGACCAGTGCCACCGGGTCGAAGACCAGGTCCGAGGTGTCGGCTTTCTGCATGATCTCGCCGTCGACCGAACAGGACAGCGGCAGAGCGGGTCGAACCCCGCCGGGCAGTTCGTCGGGGGTCACGAGCATCGGGCCCAGCGGCGTGGTCGCCTCGAACGTCTTGCCCTGCGTCCATTCCGTGGTCCGGTACTGCCAGTCGCGCATGGTCACGTCGTTGAGGACCGCGAATCCGGCGATCGCTGCGGCTGCCGAAGCCTCCGAGGCCCGACGGACCATGCCGCCGATCACGACGGCCAACTCCGCCTCCCAGTCCACCGCCGCCGACTCGGGTGGCGCGACGATGTCGTCGCTGGCCCCGATCAGCGCGTCGGCGAACTTGGTGAACACCGTCGGGTACTGCGGTAGCTCCCGGCCCATCTCCAGGATGTGGTTGCGGTAGTTCAGGCCGATGCAGAAGACCTTTCCGGGGACAGGTACGACCGGCGCGTGGTCGAGCGCGGCCGGATCGTGGTCCGGGCCGTCGGCGGCCGCCGCGACCTCCCGCCAGCCGGTGGTGGCGAGCAATGAGCCGACGTCAGGGTGGCCGGTCTCGACGGCGCGGCCGGCGTCCACCCGGACCGCACGGGTGCCTTGCGGTGTGCGGATCGTCGCGAGTCTCATCGAGCGGCTCCAGTCTCGGTACGCAGCAGCGACAGCCGCTCGATGATCGGTGCGTCGGAGAAGGTGAAGAGGTCCAGTCCGGTGTCGGTGTGCAGGGTGGTCTCCGTCCAGGAGGGCACGACGAAGACGTCGCCGTGTGCCAGGGTGAAGTCGGTGCCGCTCAGCGTGACGGTCCCGGTCCCGTCGAAGACCTGCCACACCGAGGACGCGGTGGTTCGCACCGGCCGGGTCCTCGCGCCGGCCCGAAGCCGGTGCATGCCCATCCGCATGGTGGTCAGCGCGTCCCCGCCGGTCGTCGGATTCGAGAAGCGCACGGCCGCATGACCCGGGCCGAGCACTCCGGGGTGGCCCTCCTGTTCCAGTTCGAGCTGCGCGGTCAGCGCGGCGTCGGTGTTCGCCCATCGGTACGCCATCAACGGCGACGCCGGCTGTGCCGCGGCCGCCGACTCGGGGGTGACGCCGGCGCTTCCCCACAGCCGTTCGTTGCGGCTGCGCTCCGGGGTGCTGCTGTCCCGCACCACCTCCGGACCGAATTCGAAGAAGCCCTGGTCGGTGGTAGCGACGAAGGGGATGTCGAGTCCGTCAAGCCAGGCCATCGGCGTGTCGGAGACGTTCTGGTGCCCGTGGAATCGCCAGCCGGGGGTGAGCAGCAGATCACCGCGCCGCATCGCCACCGGGTCGCCGTCGACGACTGTCCAGACACCGTCGCCTTCGAGCACGAATCGGAAGGCCGACTGGGTGTGCCGGTGCTCGGGTGCGTTCTCGCGCGGGGCGAGGTACTGGATGGCCGCCCACAGGGTGGGTGTCGCGTACGGGTCGCCGGGCAGGCCGGGGTTGCCGAGGCCGATCGCGCGTCGTTCACCGCCGCGGCCGACCGGCACCAGGTCCGCGCTACGTGCGGCGAGCGGGTGCAACTCGGCCCAGCGCCACAGGTGCGGCACCGCGCGTGGCTCGGGAGAGAAGGGCATCAAACCTTCCCGGGTACGCCACAGCGGGGTCATGCCCACCGCGGCGAAGTCGTCGTACAGCTCGGTGAGCGCGGCCTGATGCTGTGGGCTGTCGAAGCCGGTGTCCAGGGTGGTCATGGCGTGCCCTCCTTCAGGACGAGGCGGTTGCTGATGTCGGCCCGCAACGCCTCTTTGTCGATCTTTCCGACTTTGGTCGTGGGGATCTCATCGACGATTTCGAGACGCTCGGGCAGCTTGTAGGCGGCAACACCTTCGGCCGCCATCGCTGACTGCAGTTGGGGCAGGGTGAGTGCGGTGCCGGCGTGCAGCACCGCGAACAGGCAGATCCGCTCGCCCAGTTCAGGGTCGGGCATCGCGACCGCGGCGACCTGGAGTACCTGTGGCAGCCGGTACACGAGGTTCTCCACCTCCTCGGCGCTGATCTTCTCGCCACCACGGTTGATCATGTCTTTGTCCCGGCCTTCGACGACCAGGTTGCCGTCGGGCCGGCGGCGCACGATGTCGCCGCTGCGGTACCAGCCGTCGGCGGTGAACGCCCGCGCGTTCTGCTCGGCGGCCCGGTAGTAGCCGCGCGGTGTGTACGGGCCACGGGTCAGCAGGGATCCGGGCTCCCCGTCGGGCACATCCTTGTCGTACTCGTCGACCAGCCGGATCTCGTCACCCGGGCTGAGCGGCCGCCCCTGGGTGTGGCAGACGACGTCGTCGGGGTCGTCGAGCCGGGTGTAGTTGAGCAGCCCTTCGGCCATCCCGAACACCTGTTGCAGGCGGGTGCCGAGCACCGGCCGGACCTGCCGGGCGACCTCGTCGGCGAGGCGGGCGCCGCCGACCTGCAGCAGCGTGAGGGTGCGCAGCTGGACGGCGCCGACGTCGACGGCGTGCTGCAGCCAGCGCTGGGCGACCGCCGGCACCGCCGCGGTGGCGGTGACGCCTTCGGCCGCGATGGTCGCGAACGCCTTCTCCGGGCTGGGCGAGCCCAGCATCACCACGGTGCCGCCGGCCAGCAGGGTGCCGAGGATGCCGGGGCAGGCCAGCGGAAAGTTGTGGCCGGCGGGCAGGGTCACCAGGTAGACGGTGTCCTCGCCGAGTTCGCAGACGGCGGCGCTCTCGCGGGCGTTGTAGGCGTAGTCATCGTGGGTGCGGGCGATCAGTTTGGGCAGGCCGGTGGTGCCGCCGGACAGCAGGAACACCGCCACGTCCCGCGCACCCGGCAGGTCGGCGTCCCATCGTCGCCGGTGCGCCGAGGCGTCCCCGGGCGCTGTGGCGAGGGCGGTCAGGTCGGCGGATCCGGGCTGGATGTCGTCCCCGGTGACCAGGACGTGCCGCAACGCCGGCAGTTCGGCGGCGAGTTCGTGGCCCATGGTCTGGTGGTCGAAGCCGCGCAGCACGCCGGGCACGGCGATGGCCTGGGCATCGCTGTGCCCGGCCAGGTAACGCAGTTCGTGCCGGCGGTGCGCGGGCAGCGCCATCACCGGCGCCACCCCGGCGCGCAGGCAGGCGAGGGTGAGCACGACGAACTGCCAGCAGTTCGGTAACTGCACGACGATCCGGTCACCTCGCTGCAGGTCGAGCTGGTCGCGCAGAGCGGTGGCCAGGGCGTCGCTGCGGGCGATGAGTTGCGCGTACGTCAGACGGGTCTCGCCGTCGACCAGTGCGACGTGCCCTGCTCGCTCGTCCGCGCTCGCCCAGAGCAGGCTGCCGAGTGAGTCGCCGCGCCACCAGCCTCGGGCGACGTACTCCCGCACCGCACCGTCGGGCCAGGGAACTACGCCATCGTTCATCTGCGTGCGCCTTCCTGTGTGTCCGGGTGGCCGGCCGTCACCACCGCGTCGAGGGCAATGACCCCTTCTGCGGTGAACCGCAACGGGTTGATCTCGATGGACTCCATCTGGTCATTCGCGATGAGCAGGTCGCCGAGCACAGCCGCGACCCGGCCGACCGCCTGCCTGTCGACGGCTGGTGCACCACGGAATCCGTTCAGCAGCGGCTGGCCGGACAGCTCGCCGAGCAGGTCGGCGACCTCGGCGCCGGTGGTCGGCGCCGGGGTGGTCGCCACGTCGGCGAAGGCCTCGGCCATGACGCCGCCGAACCCGACCAGGACCATCGGGCCGAACACCGGGTCGCGGACCGCCCCAACTATCAGGTCCACGCCGGGTGACGCCATCCGTTCGGCGAGGAAACGGCGTGCCCCTGCCGTCTGCAGGATGTCCAGGGCCTGGTGCAGCCCGGCCTGCTCGGTGATGCCCAGGTGCACGCCGTCGATGTCGGTCTTGTGGGTGACTGAGGCGTCGAGCAGCTTCATCGCGAGGGGGCCGCCTAGGTCGGCGAGCGCCTGTTCGGCCTCAGCGCGTGTCTCGTAGACCCGCCGCTGCGGGGTGGTGATGCCCAGCGACGTCAGCAGCGTCTTGGCCTGATCCTCGTCGAAGACTGCGCCGTCCACCCGGCCGGCGCCGGCAGTTCCCGAGGAGGTGGCGCGTGCCCGGGACTGGGACTGGGCGTCGTGCACCAGCGCCGTAACCGCGGTGGTGAGCGCCGCCGGGCTGCCCAGAACTGCGACACCCCGCGGGCGCAGAGCCTCGCGCAGACCCGCGGTCTCCGACGCCGGGCCACCGGTGGCCACCACCACCCGGGTACAGCCGGAGGCGGCGAGAGCAGCGGGCAGGTCCAGCGAGTCGGGTTCGGCCAGTGCGTACACGCTGACCAGGTCGATCGCCGGGTCGGCGGTGACAGCGGCGATGACCTGAGGAAACGTCTCCCCTGGTCGGCCGGTGTCGACCGGGTTCGCCTGATAGGTCAGTGGTGGCAGCAGCCCCGCGAGCCGGGCGGTCGTCGCCTCGCCGAGCGGCGGGACGGTCACACCGTGTCCGCGTAGCCCGTCCACGTGCAGCAGGCCCGGCCCGGCCTGCGCGGTGACGACGCCGACGCCAGGGTGCCGCCGTGCCGGGAGCCGAACCAGGGACAACGCGGTGACCGCGTCGACCAGTTGCCGTTCGTCGTCGACCAGGACCGCGCCCGCCTGGCGCAGCGCGGCGCGAGTGACTCGCCATGACGTGGAAAGTGCTCCCGTGTGGGAGCGGGCGAAGTCGGCGACGTCGTTGCGGCCTAACACAAGCGCCGCCACCGGGACCCGGGCGGTCAGGGCTCGTACGGCGGCGGTCAGGGCAGGCCCGTCGGTGACCGATTCGATGTGCAGGGCCACGGCGCGGGTGGTGTCGTCGCCGGCCAGATGGGTCAGCACGTCGGCTGCAGTGACGTCGACGGCGTTGCCGAGCCCTACGGCCAGGGAGACGCCGAGGCCGGCTTCGGCGAGCAGGAACGCGAGGGCATGGTTGACGCCGCCGCTGGCGGCGACCACTGCGACCGTTCCGGCGGGGACCGAGGCCGCGCCGGGGACGAAGGTCGCGGTCAGGCCGAGCGCCGGTGCGAGAAACCCCGAGGTGTTGGGCCCGAGCAGAACCACGCCGGCATTGCGGGCGGCCTCGATCAGGTCTGCCTGGTATCCGATGCCGGGACCGCCGGCCTCGGCGTATCCGCCGGAGCAGACCAGCGCGGCCCGCACTCCGCCGGCCGCTGCCTCAGTGAGCGCACCGGCGCTGGCCGGGGCGGGTACGCACAGCACCGCGAGGTCGAGCGGCGCACCCAGCGCAGTGGCCGCGTCGGCCACGCTCGCAAACCGGCCCTGGCCGGGATCGGCGTCGCGGGGGTTGACCCCGGCGACCGGCCCGGGAAACCGGGACAGCGACCGGCTCATCACGGCGCCGAGTTTGGACCGGTCGCGGGAGGCACCGATCACCACGACACCGCGGGGTGCGAAGAGCGGTTCCAACCGGCGGGAGTCTGATGGCGCTATCACCTCGGCGCCGGCGGTCACAGCGACTCCCCTGACCGCACGCCGATCAGGTCGGTACGACCGGAGAGCAGTTCGGTGAGGGCCGCGTCGCGGTCGGTGATCCCCAGGGTCAGCACCGGAGTGTGGTGCGTCATCCGGGCCTCCTCGCAGATCAACCGGCGGGTCAGTGCCGTGCCGCCGCGGACCGAGATCAGCGCGGCGCCAGCCGTGACGCCCTTGGCAAGCGACTCCAGCACCGCAGTGAGATCACCCTCGGATGCTGGCGCCGGCACGTCCAGCACCCATGCACCATCGGTGGCCGGAGCGGCGCTCAGCGGCAGCGCGCCGCCCGGTAGCCGGATCGCCTGGTCGTCGACCGTGACGAGCCGGGTGGGCAGATGACGGCCGGCGATCTCGATCGGGCTGTCCAGCGGTTCGGCGCCGTGTGCCGCCTGCCAGGCGTCGTGTGCGGCGGCGACGAAGCCGGCGTCGCGGCGGCGCAGTTTGGCGTCGGTGAGGAAACGGGTGAAGAAGTGGTAGGCGAACTGCCACGGCGGCAGCGCGTCATGTGTCCGCCCAAAGTGCTCCCACCAGGAGAGACTCGGCCGCGCCGAGCCTTGGATCTTGGCAACCTGCGGCTGGCGGACGCTCTCGTAGGCGCCCAGCGCGGCGTCCACATCGCCTACCGTGTCGAGCGCTGCGACCAGGGCGATCGCGTCCTCCATCGCCATCTTCGTGCCGGATCCGACGGAGAAGTGAGCGGTGTGGGCGCTGTCGCCGAGCAGCGCTATCGCGGTTGGCCCGACCCGGTGGTGCCAGCGGGCGGCGCTGCGGGTGCGGAAGTTGCCCCACCGTGAGTTGTTCACCAGCAACCGGTGCCCGTCGAGCTGTCCGGCGAAGAGGTCTTCCAGGTATCGGCGGCTGCGTTCGTCGCTGGGACCAGGAGGCTGGGTGACGTCGAACTCGTCGAGACCGGCGCGCCGCCAGGTCTCCTCATCGGTCTCCACGATGAACGTCGAGACCCCGCCACCGATGGGATAGCCGTGCACGGCGAACACGCCGTGCGGACCTCGTTCGTGCACGAATGTCAGCTGTTCGAACGGGTAGGTGGTGCCGAGCCAGATGAACTTGGCCGTCGCGGTCTCGGCCGACGGCTCGAACGTCTCAGCAAACCGATCGCGCAGCTGGGAGTTGGCTCCATCGGCGGCGACCACGAGGTCGCACCCGGCGGCGAGCAGATCATCCGGTGCCATCGCGGTGGCGAATCGCAGGGTCACACCGGCGGCTGCGGCGCGCTGCCGCATCAGTTTGAGCAGCGTACGGCGTTCGACAGCCGCCATGCCGTTGCCGGCGCAGCGGAATCGTTCGCCGTACAGACGCACCTCGATCGGGTCCCAGTGCACCCCGTGGTCGCCGAGCGCGTCCCGGAGCACCGGGTCGGCGGCATGGATGCCCGCCAGGGTCGCGTCCGAGAAGACGACGCCGAAGCCGAACGTGTCGTCGGCCCGGTTGCGCTCGAACACGGTCACCTCCCGGGTGGGGTCCGAGGCCTTGGCCAGGGTGGCCGCGAACAGGCCACCTGGTCCTCCGCCGAGCACCGCGATCCGCATCAACCCTCCACCACGCCTCTCACATCACGTATTTCATTCTGGCGACGGCCAACACGATAGTGACACATGTTCCGTCGGGTTTCCAGAGCGTTACTTGACAGCGCCGGCCGCGAGGCCGCTGCGCCAGTACCGCTGCAGACCGATGAAGGCCAGGATCAGCGGCAGGATCGACAGCAGGGCGCCGGTGATGACCAGCATCTGCAGGGTCGGGTCCTGGGTGATCTGCGAGTTCCAGATGTACAGGCCCAACGTGACCGGGTACAGGTCCTGGTCCTGCAACATCACCAGCGGCAGGAAGAAGTTGTTCCAGACCGCCACGAACTGGAACAGGAAGATCGTCACCAGCGCCGGCGCCATCAACCGTGTCGACACAGTGAAGAAGGTGCGCACCTCGGAGGACCCGTCGAGGCGCGCGGCTTCGAGGATCTCCTCCGGCACCGACGCGGCGGCGTAGATCCGCGCCAGATAGACACCGAACGGGCTGACCATGCTCGGCAGCAGCACCGACCAGTAGGTGTCGACCGCACCGACCCGGCTGAACATCAGGAACAGCGGCAGCGCCAGGGCGGTGGCGGGCACGAGAACGCCGGCCAGCACGGTGTTGAACGTGATGTCCCGGCCGGTGAACGCGTATTTCGCGAGGGCATAGCCGGCCATCGTGGCGAACAGGGTGCCGAACGCGGCGCCGGCGCCCGCGTACAGAAGGCTGTTGAACATCCATCGGGCGTAGACGCCACCGTCGCGCTCCAGCAGGTCGCTGATGTTGCCGAACAGCCGGACGGAATCGGCCACCCACAGTCCCGGGCTGTTGATCAGGTCGCTGCGCGTCTTGGTGGCGGCCATCAACAGCCACCAGATCGGGACCAGGAAATAGGCAGCGAAGATCGCCAGGAACAGGGTGGCGCCGATGGTGGACGTGCGGTGCGGAGCCTGCGTGCTCATGCCATCGCCCGCTTCTGCGTGATCTTGAGGAAAGCGAAGGACAACACGCAGGTCGCCAGCGCAAGCACGACCGAGTAGGCGGCCGCGAGGTGGTAGTTCGGCACGTTGGAGGTGGCGTAGACCATCATGTTGGGCGTGTAGTCGCTGCTGACCGCGTTGGAGAAGAGCCGGAAAACGGTGGGTTCGTTGAACAGCTGCAGGGTGCCGATGATGGCGAACACCCCGGTCAGGATCAGCGCCGGCGCCACGATGGGGATCTTGATGGACCAGGCGATGCGGAACTGACCGGCGCCGTCCATCCGGGCCGCCTCGGTGAGCTCGCCCGGGATGGCCTGCAGCGCGGAATAGATGATCAGCATGTTGTAGCCGGTGTAGACCCAGTTGACGATGTTGGCGAGGGCGAACATCAGCAGCCCGGAGCCGAGCAGGTTGACGTTCTCGGCGATGGCGGGGAACGGCGAGAGGCTGGGCACGTACAGGAACGCCCACATCAGGGCGGCGATCGCTCCGGGCACCGCGTAGGGCGCGAAGAAGACCAGCCGGAAGAAGCGGCGTCCCTTCGGGACCGCCGAATCCAGCAGAAGGGCAAAGACAAGAGCCAGGCCCAACTGCACGGGTACGGAGACGCAGAAGAACATCAGTACCCGCCCGATGCTGGCCCAGAAGTCGCTGTTCGCCAGAACCTGCTGGTACTGGGTGAGCCCGCCGAACACCTGCTGTGGCGCGCCGAAGGTTCCCACCCGTTCGATGGTGAACAGCGACTGGTAGACCGAGTAGCCGATCGGGATGAGATAGAAGAGCGCGAACAGCACGAGGAAGGGGCCGAGCAGGATGGCGATAGCGCCTCGGTGCTGGTTGCCGCGCCGAGGCCGCGGTGGTGTTCGGTGGGCCGGCGGTACAGCCGCGGAGATTGTCTGCATGTTCGCCATCGGACGGATGCTCCTGAAGAGAAAGAGTCAGGGCGGAGCGGGACGGCTGCTGCGCCCTGACTCACCTACTCGGTGACTTGGATGGCCTGGGATTTCATTGTGGTGATGGTCTTCTGCTGTGCCTCGGTGACCGCGTCGAGCACGGTGCCCTGGCCGTTGATGGCGTCGCTGAGTCCGTCCGCGAGGTCGGTGAAGGTCTGGGTCATCGTCGGACCCCATTGCCACGCCTCGTCCACCTGCGCCGCGGCTTCCTGGAACGTCTTCCAGATCACCTGGTCGCCGAAGTACGGATACGGCTGCGTCAGCGCGGGCAGGTCGGTCTCGCCCGCGGTGGTCGCCGGGAACTGGCCGCCGTTGGCGTTGTTGAGCGCCAGCGCCTCGAGATTGCCGAAGGCCCAGAAGGCGAACTTGGCCGCCTCGGCCGGGTGCTTGGAGTTCTTGAACACGACGGTGGTCGAGCCGCCCCAGTTACCGGAGACCTGCTGGCCGGCTTGCCACTGCGGCAACGGCACCACACCCCACTTGCCCGCGGTGCCCGGTGATCCGTTCTCGATCAGTTTGGCGGTCCAGGCAGCGCCGATCACCGACCACTGCCGGTCGGTCTCGAGCGCCTTGAACTGGGTGTCGGTCAGCGCCGGGGTGCTGTCGACGAGCTTCTCGGTGATCATGCGCTGCCAGTAGTCGGCGACCTGCTTGGTCTTGTCGTCGGTCATCGAGACCGTCCAGGCGCTACCGGAGTTGCTGAACCAGTTGGCGCCGTTCTGCCAGGCGAGCGCCGCGAAGTAGTTGGCGGCGTCCGGCGGGAAGTTGGTGATCAGACCGCCATTGGCCTTGACCTGCTTGGCCGCGTCGTAGAACTCGTCCCAGGTGGCGGGTACCGCGATGCCGCTCTTCTCGAACAAATCCTTGCGGTAGTAGAGAGCGAGCGGTCCAACGTCCTGCGGGACACCGTAGACGGCGCCGGGCTCACCGAACGCGACCTGCTTCATCGTCCACGGCACGTACTGGGCGGCGGTTTGCGCCACACCGGGGCAGGCGCCGATGTTCGCCAGGCCGTCCTGCATGCGGAAGCTGGGCAGCGAATCGAACTCGACCATGCCGAGGTCGTCGGTGTTACCGGCCTTGATCTGATTGGCGTATGTCTGGTAGGTGCCGCGTGCTCCGGCGGCGACCTCCTTGTACTGGACCTGGATGTTCGGGTTCTGCTTGTTCCACAGGTCCACGGTCTTCTGCATGCCGGGCACCCAGGAGGAGAAGGTCAGGGTCACCTTCTCCCCCTCCGCGGCTGCCGAACAGTCGCCTCCGGCGCTGGTGGTGGTGTCGTCCGAGCCCCCGCCACTGCAGGCGGCCAGCAGAGCGAGTGACAGAACTGCCCCGGCGGCCAGTGACTTGCGACGTATGTGACGCAACGTCATCGTTGCGGTTTCCTTTCTCATGAGGGACTTCAAAAGACGACGACCGGCTTGATCACGGCGCCGGATGCGGAGTCGGCGAAGCCGGCGTTGATGTCGTCGAGCTTGTAGGTGCGCACGAGCTTGTCGAACGGGAATCGGCCCTGTTTCCAGAGCTCGACCAGGCGCGGGATGAACTGCTGGGGAACCGAGCTGCCCTGGATGATGGTTTTGAAGGTCCACCCCTTGACCAGGGAGGCGCCGATCTCGAATTCGGCGGTGGTGCCCGGGGCCGCGGCGCCGACCAGCGCCAGGGTGCCGCGGATGGACAGCGCGCCGATGAGTCCGGCGAGCACGCCCGGGATGGCGGTGGTGTCCAGCGCGTAGTTGACGCCCTGTCCGCCGGTGATGCTCATCAGCTCGTCGACGACGGTGCCGGCGGCGGCGTTGACGACATGGGTGGCGCCGAGTTCCTTCGCGAGTTCGAGGCGCGAGTCGTGCAGGTCGATGGCGACGATGGTGGTGCAGCCGGCCACTCTCGCAGCCATGACCGCGGCCATGCCCACGGCGCCGACACCCGAGACGGCGATCGAGGATCCGGCCGGTGGGCGCAGTTCGTTGAGGACCGAACCGGCGCCGGTCTGCATGCCGCAGCCGAGCGGCGCCATGACCTCCAGCGGCACCGACGGGTCGATGCGGACGAGGCTGCTCTCCACGACGTTGGAGTACGTCGAGAACGAGGACTGCCCGAAGAAGTGCGACGAGATCCGGGTCCCGTCGGCGGTGGTGAACGCGGTGGTGCCGTCGGTGCGGCTGCCGCCGAAGTCCTGAGCGAACAGGTTCTCGCAGTACGCCATCCGCCCGGCCTGGCACTCGTTGCAGGCGGCACAGTAAGCGGCGGAGAGCACGACGTGGTCGCCGGGCCGCACGCTGGTGACCGACTCGCCGACGGTTTCGACCAGGCCGGCGCCTTCGTGGCCGAGTACGGCCGGCAGCGGGGTCGGATAGATGCCGTCGCGGACGATCGCGTCGGTGTGGCAGATGCCGCCGGCGACCATGCGTACGCGGGCCTCGTTGGCGCGGAGGTCGTCGAGTTCGAGTTGCTGTACGGAGAGCGGGGCGCCGAGTTCGCGGGCCACCGCCGCGGTCACTGTGGTCATGGTCGGTCCTCTCATCGCAACAATCAGTCATAAAAGGGAGGTAAGAGAAGGCCTTCAGGCGTGCAGGGGTGACGCCCCGGCCGGACGGTGGCCGGGGCGTGTGGATTGCCCGCTGTTACTTCAGGTGCCGGATGGCGTGTTCCTCGACGTATTCGGACAGCCCGGCAGTGCCGAACTCGCGCCCGATGCCGCTCTGCTTGACGCCGCCGAACGGCATCCGCAAGTCCAGCGATTCGAAGGAGTGGGTGTTGATGAACGTGCTGCCGGCCTCGATCTGCCGGGCCAGCGCGAGCCCGCGCTGCGGGTCGGTGGTCCACACCGACGCGCCGAGGCCGTACTCGCCGTCGTTGGCCCAGTCGAGCGCCTGCTGCTCGTTGTCGTACGCGATCAGCGGCACGATCGGCCCGAACTGCTCCTCACAGGAGATCGGCGCCTCGTGGGCGACGTCGCGCACGACGTGAGGCAGCACGTAGTAGCCGTTGTCCCAGGTGTCCGCGTCACGCTTGCTGCCCAGCGTGAGCAGGGTCGCGGCGGAGTTACGGGTCCGGTCGATCAGGTCGGTGACCTTCTTGTACTGGGCCTCGTTGTTGAGCGGCCCGAAGCTGACCTCGGGGTCGAGACCATGGCCGACCACGTACTGGTTCACCCGGTCGCAGAAGGCGTCGGCGAAGCGCTGGTACAGCCCACGCGGCACGTAGATGCGCTTGACGGCGAAACAGATCTGCCCGGTTCGGGTGTAGACGCCCTTGAGCATCCGGTCCAGGGCTGCGTCGATGTCGACGTCGTCGAGGACGATCGCCGGGTCGTTGCCGCCCAGCTCGAGGGTCACGTTCTTGATCGTGCCGGCGGTGGACTCGATCACCTTGCGGGCGGTCGCGATGCCGCCGGTGAATCCGACCTTGCGGACCAGCGGGTGACTGGTGAGCGCCGCGCCGACGTCGCCCTCGCCGTGGACGACGTTGAGCACGCCGGGCGGCAGCAGGTCGGCCATCCGGGTGAGAAGGATCGTCAGCGCCGCCGGAGCGAACGGCGACGGCTTGAGCACGAGGGTATTGCCGGTCGCCAGCGCCGGGGCCAGCTTCATCATGGTCAGGACCACCGGCATGTTCCACGGCACAATCGCCGCCACGACGCCGCGAGGGACGCGCTCCACGCTGATGAAGCTCTGCTCGTCGTCGTACTGCACCGGACGGCTGAAGTCCTCGACGAGGCTCGCGGTGTGCTGCAACACGCCGGTGCCCAGCCCGAAGTCGGTCTGGGCCTCCCACAGCACGCCGCCGTGCTCGCGCACGAGCAGCGGAGCCAGGTCGGCGCCCGCCCCGGCGACGACGTCGGCAGCCGCGAGGATCAGCTTGGCGCGCTCGGCAGGCGAGGTGCGGCGCCAGCCGTCGAAGGCGGCGTGGGCCGCACGGACCGCCCGGTCGACATCGGAGGCGCTGCCGACGGCGACCTGCGCCACGGTGTCGTCGAGATGGCCGGGGTCACGGATCTCGCGCAGGTCGCCGAGGACGGTCTCCCCGCCGATCAGATGACCGATCTGCGGGATGTCGATGCTGGTCATGACGGAATCCTTTCGGAGACGGCCGCGTCCGCGTCGGCTGAGCGGGAGCAGGTCGTGACGCCGGGCGGGCTGGACTGACCGGAATGGATGTCGAGGTGTCGACCGCCGTGGGAGAGCGCGACGGCGGATCTGGGCTCTAGCATCGTGACCCAAGTAACTTGTGTCAATTGCGTGTCGGCCGTTTTTTCAATGAGTCACGTAAGCTGCCGGGAAGTACCGGCGCCGCCCTGTGGCACAGTGACGGCAAGAGTTGTCAGGAGGCGTTTTGCTCAAGCCGCGCTCACTGGTGTTCGACCTCTTCGGGGACTACCTGCGCTACCGGGGCGGCGAGACGCGCCTGCGCGGGCTCGTCTCCCTGATGGAATGCTTCGACGTTCCCTCCGCCACCACCCGCGTGGTCGTCAACCGGTTGCGCAACGAAGGCTGGCTGGAAAGCCGCCGCGACGGCCGCGAGACGATCTATGCACTCACCGGCGCGGCCTGGGAACTGTTCGACGAAGGCCGTTCGCGCATCTTCGACCGGGTTCGCAGCCCGTGGGACGGCCAGTGGCACATGGTCATCTACACCGTGCCGGAGACCGAGCGGACCCTTCGCGGCCAGTTACGCAAGAAACTGTCCTGGTGGGGCTTCGGCCCGCTCTCGCCCGCCGTCTGGCTGAGCCCACATGACCGCCTCGAGCAGGTGAAGAACGAGTTCATCAAGGAACCCGCCGTACAACTGGACGTTTTCCGGTCACGCTCGGCGGGCCTGGAGTCCGATCGCGACATCGCCTCGCGCGCCTGGGATCTCAAGGAGCTCGACAGCGACTACGTCGACCTGCTCGAGGTCTACCAACCCCGGCTCGCCGACTACCGCGCCGGCCGGCTGACCGGCCGTGCCGCGCTGGTCGAGCGAACCCAATTGATCCACGACTACCGGCTGTTCCCGTTCCGCGATCCCGATCTGCCGTCTGATCTGCTGCCCGACGGCTGGCACGGCCGTCTCGCCCACGAGATCTTCCTCGAGGCCCACGGCCTGCTGCGTACCGCCGCGGACGCCTACGTCGACGAGCTCATCGCCTCACCAACCGATCCGGCGGCGTAACGCGTCACTCCGCTCCAACCCGCACCGAGGAACACCACGCCGCATGCCGAAGGCCGCCGGCGGCCTTCGGCATGCCGCCGCCACACGTCCTGCTCCTTCATGGAATTCACCAGGAAGGAAAGGCCGATGCCTCGACCCCTCACACTCCTTAGTCTCGCGCTCACGCTCGCCGCGTCATTGACCGCGCCCGCCTCCGCCGCCCGGCCCGCAAACGCCGACCATGCTCGGCACGCCCCGGCGGCCAGGACCACAACCGGCTGACTGCAAGGCACACGGCGAGGAACGGCAGATACCTTCCTCGGCATCCCCTACGCCGAACTGGCTCACCTGTTCGACTTCAGCCTCGGCACCACATCGGTGCCGCGCACCTCGCGCCTGCTCGCCTGCTCGCCTGCTCGCCTGGCAAATCAAACGACACTGGGGCACGTCCGCCGAGACCGGCGATCCGAACGGCCGCGGTCTGCCGTCCTGGCCGGCATACCGCACCGCCACGCACGGGACTCTGGTCCTGCAGCCTGACGGCCCTGGGGTTTCCACCTCAGCGAGCCAGCAGCACAACTGCGACTTCTGGGCAATCCTGCGCGGAGCCTGAGTGAGACCCTCACCACAGGGTTGCTTCTACAATTGTTGTTGCTACAAGCTTCTGCATGGTCCATAGTTGTCACTACAACCAATTGCGGAGGGCATCATGGCGCACATCAGCATCATCGGCACCGGCAACATGGGTCAGGCCATCTCGGGCCTGGTGGCCAAGGGCGGTAACACCGTCGAGCTGCTCAACAGCTCACACGC